>CALOEW010000048.1:0-7556 GCA_942492445.1 uncultured Gammaproteobacteria bacterium | reverse complement strand
AGCCCATTGGGATCACTCAGCGCGGTTTCCACGTCCGGGAAATCGATAAAATCAGGGTCCAGCCAGGTAAATACCATGGGATGCAGCCGGCTTCGCGTTACTGGCTGTCGAGAAATTTTTCAGCATCCAGGGCCGCCATGCAGCCGAAACCGGCGCTGGTCACCGCCTGACGGTACACATGGTCGGCAATATCGCCGGCGGCGAATACGCCTTCCACGCTGGTCCGGGTCGCGTCACCATTGGTGCCGCTGCGAATCTTCACGTAGCCGTTGCTCATTTCCAGTTGCCCCTGGAAGATTTCGGAGTTGGGAACGTGACCGATGGCAATAAAAACCCCGTCTACAGTCAGAGAGGTGATTTCCTTGCTGTTCACCTGTTGGATCTGAATTCCGGTGACCCCCATGTTGTCACCGAGGACCTCCTCGAGTACGTGGTTCCACAGCAGGCTGATATTGCCGGTTTCGGCCTTTTCCAACAGCTTGTCCTGCAGAATTTTTCCGCCCGCAGGCTGTCGCGGCGATGCACCAGGGTGACGTGGCAGGCGATATTGGACAGGTACAGTGCTTCTTCGACCGCGGTGTTGCCGCCGCCGATCACGGCAACTGGCTTGCTGCGGTAGAAAAATCCATCACAGGTAGCACAGGCGCTGACGCCGCGGCCCATGAATGCCTGCTCGGATGGCAGCCCCAGGTACTGGGCCGATGCGCCGGTGGCGATAATCAGGGCGTCGCAGCTGTAGGCACCACTGTCGCCTTTCAGTACAAATGGCCGTTGGCTCAGATCGACTTTATTGATATGATCAAAAATGATCTTTGATTCAAAGCGTTCCGCATGGTTTTTCATGCGCTCCATCAGGTCCGGGCCCTGCAGGCCCTCCACGTCACCCGGCCAGTTGTCCACATCGGTGGTGGTGGTGAGCTGCCCACCCTGTTGCAGACCGGTGATAACGACCGGATCCAGGTTGGCTCTGGCGGCATAGATGGAAGCCGTGTAACCGGCTGGGCCGGAACCGAGAATAATGAGGCGGTGGTGTTGGGTGTCGTCAGTCATTTAAGTTTCCTGTAGTACTGGCTCACGGGTGAAGCCTGGTGCCAGTCAGGCCCGCCATGTGCCGGGTCAGGGCCGGTGTTGCCCGGTACAGGTCAGGCAGCCGGCTTCAGTGGTTGCGTAAGCCCTGACAGCGCAGACTTGCGGCCAGGAGGCGCGCCTATTCTACCTGTTTTCCCGCTCATGGCAGACTCGGCCTGGTTGTTTTCGGCTACCAAGTTCCCCAGGCTGCAGCCGCTAACTTTTGATACAATGTGGGGGCGCCGAAAAGGGTCACGTTGTCTTTAGCTAACTGATTGAAAACTTTCTATTTATGAAAACCGTGAAACAGCAGGATGAAGCTCTCCACCTGACTCAGCGACTGATGCGTGAGGGGATGCTGATCGTTTATTTACTCACCGGGTTGTTCCTGCTGATAGCCCTGTTGACCTATTCACCCAACGATCCCGGGTTCACCACCACCGGTAACGGTGAGGACATCTACAATGCAGTTGGCACCTACGGTGCCTGGCTGGCGGATTTCCTGCTTTATCTGTTCGGTTATTTTGCCTACCTGTTTCCAGCATTCCTTGCTTATCAGGCTTACCGGTCGTTTCGCGAGGCCGAATTGGAAAAAGAGTTTTCCTGGTCGCTTTTCGCTCTCAAGATTGTCGGGTTCCTGCTGGTGATTCCGTCCGCCTGCGGACTGGCCACCCTTCACATGGCTACCGCAGCGCCTGATTCATTCAATGCCGGTGGCATCATCGGCTCGCTCGTTGCTGACCTGTCGGTACCGGTGTTCGCCGTATTGGGCGCCACACTGTTGTTTATCGCGGTATTTCTGTTCGGGCTGACCGTCACCGCGGAAATCTCCTGGCTTCAGGTGATCGATGGCCTGGGCGCCCTGACCCTCGGCGGGCTTGCCTCGGTCACCGCCTTCCTGCGGAACTGGCAGGATGAGCGCAGGCAACGCTCCGTGGTCCGCAACCGGGTGGAGGAACGAAAGCGGCACCTGAATACGCACATGGCCAGAGAAAAGAAGCGGGTGCCCCCGACGATTCAGACTCCCGCACCGAAAAAAATCGAGCCCAGCAGGCGCGTGGAAAAGGAAAAGCAGGGGCGGTTGTTTCCTGCCAGTTCGGTCAAGGAACTGCCCGGGCTGAGCCTGCTGGACCCCTGGCAGGAAAATCCCGAAAGCGGTTATTCCAAGGATTCCCTGGAAGCCATGTCAAAGCTGCTGGAAATCAAGTTGAAGGACTTCGGCATCGATATTGAAGTGAGCGCAGTCAATCCGGGGCCGGTAATCACCCGGTTCGAAGTTCAACCGGCTCCCGGCGTCAAGGTGAGTCGGATTTCCAACCTGGTGAAGGACCTGGCCAGGTCACTGGCAGTCGTCAGCGTTCGGGTGGTGGAGGTCATTCCCGGGAAAACCGTTATCGGAATTGAGATACCAAACGAGAACCGTGAAATCATCCTGTTCAGCCAGGTGCTTGCCTCCGCCGAGTTCGACAAGGCCCATTCACCACTGAGCCTGGCCCTCGGCCATGACATCGTCGGCAGGCCGGTAATCGTGGACCTGGCCAAGATGCCACACCTGCTGGTGGCCGGTACCACGGGTTCCGGTAAATCGGTAGGCATCAACGCCATGATCCTGAGCATGCTGTTCAAGTCCACGCCGGAGCAGGTGCGCATGATCATGATCGATCCCAAAATGCTGGAGCTGTCGGTCTACGACGGCATTCCCCACTTGCTCACCCCGGTGATCACCGACATGAAGGACGCGGCCAACGGGCTGCGCTGGTGCGTCGCGGAAATGGAGCGGCGCTACAAGCTGATGTCGGCACTCGGGGTCCGCAATCTGGCCGGATTCAATAAAAAGGTAACGGAGGCTGCCAGGATTGGCAAACCGATACTGGACCCGCTGTGGCAGCCTGATCCCCTGCTGCTCGAGGAGGAACAATCGCCCGCAGAACTTGAACCGCTACCCTGCATCGTCGTGGTGGTTGACGAGCTGGCCGATATGATGATGGTGGTCGGCAAAAAGGTGGAAGAGCTGATCGCCCGAATTGCCCAGAAAGCCCGGGCTGCCGGAATTCACCTGATCCTGGCGACCCAGCGTCCGTCGGTGGATGTGCTTACGGGTCTGATAAAGGCCAATATTCCAACTCGCCTGTCGTTCATGGTGCAGTCCAAGGTTGACTCCAGAACCATTCTCGGCGAGGGTGGTGCCGAGCAGTTGCTGGGTCATGGCGACATGCTGCTGTTGCCTCCGGGTGGAGGCGTGGCAACCCGGGTCCACGGCGCCTTCGTCAGCGATGAAGAGGTTCACCGCGTCGTCGCTGACTGGAAGCAGCGCGGCGACCCGGTTTACGTCAACGAGATTACCCAGGGTGTGGATGAACAGGATCTGGGTATGGGTGGTGGAGCCTTCGCCGGAGAAGGCGAAGAAGACGATGCGCTTTACGACGAAGCGGTAAGGTTTGTCACGGAAAGCCGCAAGGCATCCATTTCAGCCGTGCAGCGTAAACTGCGCGTGGGCTACAATCGTGCTGCGAGGATGATCGAAACCATGGAGGCCGCCGGGGTGGTGTCGGAGATGGGCAGCAACGGCAGCCGCGAGGTCATCGCGCCACCACCACCCAGAGATTGAGTTGGCTGGCCTTTGGTCCGGCTTTCTGCTCCAGCTGTCCTGTTGCCTCCTTCAGTCGTGGGTAACAACCGGTTAAACTAGGGCCTGGTTCAAGACTGACCATTCCCGCCAAAAACGCGAATTAGCAGCTTCTGTCGTAACAACCTGAAACGATGACTTCCCAATTCCTGACCAGAACTCTCTCGATCCTGACCCTGTCGCTTACGGGGCTGTCGCCACTGGCTCAGACCGATACCGATACCCTGGCCCGGCTGGACGATCTGCTGTCGGAAATCAGAACCATGAGCGCAGATGTAAACCAGTTGATCGTTGAATCGGATGGCGGTGTGCTGGAGCAAAGCGCCATCCGCATGAAGCTGAAGCGGCCGGACGGTTTCTACTGGGAGACGATCGAACCGTTTCCGGAATTGCTCGTTACCGACGGCAACCTGCTGTGGAATTACCAGCCGGACCTTGAGCAGGTGGTGGTGGAAAACTGGGATGCCAGCCGTTCTGAACTGGCGGCGCAGTTGCTCAGTGGCAACACCGCCAATCTGACCGGGGAATACCAACTCAGTCAACGTGACACCGGCGACTCGGAATTCATCGAATTTGTTCTGCAACCACTTGATCCCGAGAATGTCTATCGCCAGATAGTCCTGACGTTCAACCGGCGGCAGCTGGATCAGATTTACGTGGACAACAGTAACGGTCAGAAAACCGTCTGGCAGTTCAGCAATATCGTGTTGAACGAGCCCCTTGCTGACCAGGAATTCGTGTTTGAGCCGCCTGATGCCGTTGAAGTGATTGAAAATACCTACGTTCAATAGCATTTGATCGGCTGCCTGCGCCCGGGAAAGCATGGCTGAATCGTTGTTACAGGAAGAAACGCCGGAACAGTACCAGCCGCTGGCCGCCCGCATGCGCCCGCGAAATCTCGACCAGTTTATCGGCCAGGATCACATCCTTGCCCCGGGCAAGGCACTGTATCAGGCAATCCGCCAGGGCAATATGCACTCCATGGTGTTCTGGGGGCCACCCGGGGTCGGAAAAACCACGCTGGCCCGCATCGTAGCCGCCACTACGGACAGCCGCTTCGAAAGTCTCCCGGCGGTACTGTCGGGAGTCAAGGATATCCGGGAGGCAGTGGAGCGGGCCAGGCACCACCGCCAGGGCAGGGGGCGTCAGACGTTGCTGTTCGTTGACGAGGTGCATCGTTTCAATAAATCCCAGCAGGATGCATTTCTCCCGCATATCGAAGACGGCACCATCATTTTTATCGGCGCCACCACCGAAAACCCGGCTTTTGAACTGAACAATGCGCTGTTGTCCCGAGCCCGGGTCTACGTACTCGAGAGCCTCACTGACGAACAGCTGATGAGGCTGCTCGACATGGCATTGACAGACCGGGAGCGGGGCCTGGGAAACCTGGAGCTGGAGGTGGAGGAAGAGGCACGCAGGACCCTCGCCAGGGCCAGTGACGGCGATGCCCGCCGGCTTCTGAATCTGCTGGAGATAGCTGCCGAGCTGGCAATCGCGAGCGATGAAGGCCCACCGCTGATCAACAGGGAAACGGTCGCCCGGGTCACGCAGGAAAGTCTGCAGCGCTTCGACAAGGGCGGAGACCTGTTTTATGAGCAGATCTCGGCCCTGCACAAAGCGGTTCGCGGCAGTACACCGGATGCGGCGCTGTATTGGTTCACCCGCATGTTGGACGGGGGCTGTGATCCGTTATATATTGCGCGCCGCATGCTGCGGATGGCCAGTGAAGACGTGGGAAACGCTGACCCCAGGGCGTTGCGGCTGGCGCTGGCGGGATGGGAAACCTATGAACGGCTGGGAAGTCCGGAAGGCGACCTGGCCCTCGCCCAGGTTGTCATTTACCTTGCCTGTGCGCCAAAGAGCAATGCTGTCTACCAGGCCGCGAACAGTGCCAGGGACACTGTCAGGCGGACCGGCAGTCTCGAAGTCCCGCTGCACCTGCGTAACCCGGTCACCAATCTGACCCGGGGTCTTGGTCATGGAGAGGGGTATCGCTATGCTCACGACGAGGCCGGGGGCTTCGCGGCGGGCGAAAACTATTTCCCCGAATCATTGCAGGACCTTGAGTTCTATTTCCCCAGGGATGCGGGGCTGGAAAGCAGAATCCGGGAAAAGCTCAATCACCTCAAAAAACTGAACCGGGCAAGTGAAAAGCAGCGCTACCGGAGCGCACAGGGAGAACCGGGAAAAGCATGAGTTACTATCTGGCAATTGCGCTGGGCGGGGCACTGGGCGCTGTCTGCCGCTACTGGCTGATCACCCTGGCGGAGCAGCACAATGAGGGCCTGTTCCCTGTGGGAACCCTGGCTGTCAATGTACTGGGTTCACTGCTGATCGGCATTCTGTTTGTGCTGTTGACAGAAAAGATTCAGACGGCGGCCTACCTCCGCCCCCTGCTGGTGATCGGTTTTCTAGGGGCTTTCACCACGTTCTCGACGTTCTCTCTGGACACCCTTCTGCTCATGCAGCAGGGCCTGATTCTCCCGGCGCTAAGTTATGTCGCACTCAGTGTTGTGACCTGCATCCTGGCAGCCTGGGCAGGCATTGGGGTGATGCGATTCATTCTCTAGGTTTCCGATTCCGTTGGATCCCAAATCACTCAATCAAGGAAAATGCACTTCATGTTAGACCCTAAATGGTTGCGGGCCGAACCGGAAAAGCTGGCCGAACTGTTAACGAAAAAATGCTTTGTTCTGGACCTGGCGAAAATTCAGGAGCTGGACAGCCGGCGCAGGGACCTGCAGCTGGAAACCGAGCGGCTTCAGGGAGAAAGAACCAGTCGTTCCAAATTAATAGGAAAGGCCAAGGCGGCCGGTGAGGATGCCGGTGATCTGATGCAGGCAGTGGGCAGCATTAATGAACAGCTCGATTCCCTCAAGGGATCGCTCGCCGGCGTTCAGAATGCCTTGAACGAAATCCTCACGGCAGTTCCCAATATACCCCATGAGTCGGTACCTGAAGGCGCTGACGAATCCGCCAACAAAGTTGTCGGCACCTGGGGTGAACCGGTGGCGTTTGAATTCAAAGCAAGGGATCATGTCGAGCTGGGGGAGAACCTGAGCGCCGGCGTTCCCATCGACAAGGCCATGGATTTTGCTGCTGCAACCAAGATAGCCGGCGCCCGCTTCACGGTCATGCGCGGTCCGCTGGCGCGACTGCATCGGGCATTGATCCAGTTTATGCTGGACACTCATACGGCGGAACACGGGTACACGGAAGTCTACGTGCCTTACCTGGTCAATGCCGACTCCCTGTTCGGCACCTCACAGCTGCCCAAGTTTGGTGACGACCTGTTCAAAATTGCCGGGGAACATGCTTTCTATCTGATACCCACGGCAGAAGTGCCGGTTACCAACCTGGCGCGGAACGAGATCATCGAAGCCGAGGCGCTGCCGCTCAAATACGCCGCCCACACTCCCTGTTTCCGAAGCGAGGCAGGATCTTATGGCAAGGACACCCGGGGCATGATTCGCCAGCATCAATTTGAAAAAGTGGAACTGGTACAGGTGGTCCATCCGGATCATTCAGAGCAGGCTCTTGAGGAGCTTACGGGGCATGCGGAGGCGATTCTTCAGAAGCTGCAGCTTCCTTATCGCAAGGTCATTCTCTGTGGTGGCGACCTGGGGTTCGGCTCACACAAAACCTATGACCTGGAAGTCTGGTTACCCTCCCAGGACTGCTATCGGGAAATCTCCTCCTGCAGCACTTTTACGGATTTTCAGGCCCGGCGAATGCAGGCACGCTACCGAAACCGGCAAAGCGGCAAGCCGGAACTGGTCCATACGCTGAACGGGTCCGGTCTGGCGGTAGGACGAACACTGGTGGCGATCATGGAAAATTTTCAGACTGCTGAGGGCAA
>CALOEW010000047.1:0-65642 GCA_942492445.1 uncultured Gammaproteobacteria bacterium | reverse complement strand
ACTCAGCGTAACCCCGTTCAGTTGCGTATTGCTAGGTTTCCTGCAGCCATTTTGCGATTACGGAAGTATCAAGACCACCGGAATAGGCAAGCACGACTTTGTTGATACCGGACATTGGCAGACTCCTGCAAGTAGTAAACTGTGTAAACCGGATCGCAATCTGATCCTGCAAAAAAAAGTCGCGTATTGTAGCACCGAAACTCGCAGAATAACGAGAATACGCAAAGCTAGAAAGCGGCTTGAGCGTATCCTCTGATCAGGTGAAAGAGAAAAGAATTCGTTCAATAGGAGTGGCGCCGTTTCTCCCGGCCGGTCTATTCAGCTACAATACCGCTCCCAAGGACGAGAGTCTTATGAGCATCGACAGTATCACCATTACCCGACCGGACGACTGGCACCTGCACCTGCGGGACGAGGATTTCCTCACTCATACGGTCGCGCACAGCGCCAGGGTATTCAGACGGGCAATCGTTATGCCCAACCTGGTTCCACCCATTTCCAACTTTTCCGCGGCCAGTGCCTATCGGCATCGGATCTTACAGCAGGTCCCTGCAGGTCACGACTTTGAACCCCTCATGACCCTCTATCTGACCGACAAACTGGCACCACAGGAAATCCACGCTGCGCACCAGAGCGGGTTTGTTCATGCAGTGAAGTATTATCCCGCCGGAGCCACGACGAACTCCGACAATGGTGTCACTCAAATAGAGAAGGTCTACGCGGCCCTGGAAGCGATGGCTGAGCTGGGAATACCCCTGCTTTTCCATGGGGAGGTCACTGATCCCTCCATAGACGTTTTCGATCGGGAAAAGTTATTTATCGATACCATTCTCGACCCGCTGTTGCACCGCTATCCCAGCCTTAAAGTCGTACTCGAGCACATCACTACACGTGATGCCGTGCAGTTTGTCCTGGCGCAATCGGCTACTGTTATTGGCGCCACTATCACCGCCCACCATCTGCTGTACAACCGTAACCATATGCTGATTGGAGGAATCAGGCCTCACTTTTATTGCCTGCCTGTTCTCAAGCGCGACTCTCACCAGCAGGCGCTGGTAGAAGCGGCTACCAGCGGCGACGCCAGGTTTTTCCTGGGCACAGACTCGGCGCCGCACCCGGTTGAGGCAAAAGAGTCAGGTTGCGGTTGCGCCGGCATATTCAGCGCTCACGCCGCTCTGGAACTATACACGGAGGCATTCGATCGTGCTGACGCCCTGGACAAGCTGGAAATTTTTGCCAGTCGCAATGGAGCGGCATTTTATGGCCTTCCCCGCAATACGGGAAAAATCACTCTGACCAGAACCGAATGGCAGGTGCCACGGAGTTACAAACTGGGCAAATCCGCGGTCGTACCCTTGCGAGCCGGTGAAAAAATCAGCTGGCGTGTATCGGAGTATTCGTAATGGATGGCGAATCCGAGGCTGAAAACGACTACTCCCCTATCGCCAATCGCTTTCGAACGTTTCTTCCTGTCGTCGTGGATGTCGAAACAGGGGGATTTAACTCAGCGACTGATGCCATTCTGGAAATCTCTGCCGTCCTGTTAGCCATGAACGGTGAGGGCAGGCTGGAAATAGAGCAGACTTTCTTCCACCGTGTGAAGCCTTTTCCGGGCGCCAATATCGAGGAAGCGGCGTTGAAATTCACCGGCATCGATCCGTATCACCCGCTGCGGATCGCCAGAGAAGAAAAAGAAGTGTTCCGGGATATGTTCAGCATAATCCGCAGCAGCATCAAGGCCCACCAATGCAGACGCGCAATTCTGGTCGCCCATAATTCCCATTTCGACCACGGATTTATCAATGCGGCAGCACAACGACACAACCTCAATCGAAATCCGTTCCATCCTTTCTCAAGTTTCGATACAGCCACCCTCAGCGGCCTGGCATTTGGCCAGACGGTCCTGTCCCGGGCCTGTGAGGCAGCAAACATCGATTTCAACAATGATCTGGCTCACTCGGCCCGGTATGATGCAGAGCGCACTGCCGTGCTGTTCTGTCACATTGTCAACAAGTGGCTGGACCTCGGGGGGTGGCCTCTGTAGGGCGCCGATCAGGACAACCTTATCTAATAGACCTGGCTCCCTGACCGGGAAGGGCAAGGGCTGTGGCTGGCCTTGAGTATGCGCCTGTCAGGCACCCTGCAGCCCGGTAGAATCAGGACCCGGCAGTTTCGTCGGAACCGGCACTCTCGATCAGCGGCTTCAGCTCACCTTTTTCGAACATCTCCACAACGATATCGCAGCCCCCGACCAACTCTCCGTCCACCCATAGCTGGGGAAACGTGGGCCAGTTGGCGACTTTCGGCAGCGTCGCGCGGATATCCGGATTGCTCAGCACATCCACGTAGGCGAATTTCCTGCCGCAGGCCATTAGAATCTGGGAAACCTGGGCTGAAAAGCCGCACTGGGGCTGTTCGGGACTGCCTTTCATGTACAGCAGTATATCGTGTGAACTGATCTGATCTCTGATGGTTTCTTCAACACTCATCGTAAGCTACCTGTGTCTTGCAGTGGATTCGGACATCTGTAACCGCAATGTCACGGTCTGGCAGGAACATCCGTGAGATTCGCGGGCCGCTATTCTACACAGATGCCTCATCGGTGTCAGCACCGTGCCCGCCACCTCCGGGGGTGGCAATTACAAGTCTATCCCCGGCCCGGGCAACAAAGGAACACTTGGGCTCCAGCTCCTCACCGTTCAGCAGATTCCTGCCGGACTCACCCGAATCCCCACCGGACAGACCCCAGGGACGATGGCGCCGTCGTTCTGTCAGCAGGCTCACTCTGGCATCAGCAAGAAATTCGTATTCGCGAATCAGGCCGTCGCCACCGGCTCGTGCCCCACCTCCTCCACTACCCTCTCTCAGGGCGTAGCGCCTGACACGGAGAGGATAATGCAGTTCCAGGCTCTCAACCGGGGTGTTCAGAGTATTGGTCATGTGGCTGTGGGCGGCATGCAGCCCGGGGTAATGAGGCCCTGCACCGATACCGCCGGCCAGTGTTTCGTAGTAATCCCAGCGGCTGCCCGTAACGCGGTCGATGTACCCCATGGCCACGTTGTTCATACTCCCCTGACTGGCCGCGGGTATCTGGTCCGGCATTGCCTGAGCCAATGCTCCAAAGATTACGTCCACCAGGCGGGTGGATGTCTCCACATTACCCGCCGCAACGGCTGCGGGTCGCTGGGCGTTTACCAGGGATCCGGACCGGGTAACCAGGTGGATACGTCTGAAGGCGCCTTCACAGGCAGGCGTGTAATCCGGCATGAGGCAACGAAACGCATAGAATGCCGCAGCCGCGGCCACCGACTCAGGACAATTGAGATTGCCGGGAACCTGGTCCGAAGTGGCGGAAAAATCGAGCACCACCCGACCTGAGCCGATGGTCAGTTCCACCTGCACAGGGATATCCTGCTGGCCCGCTCCGTCATCATCCATCAGGTCGCGGAAACTGTAGGTGCCTGGCTGCAACCGGCCAAGCACTCCGGCGGCCACCCGGTCAGCATAGTCGTTCAGCTCCTCCAGTCCCTCTGCGTAAGCGGCAGGGCCCAGCCTGTCAATGAATTCAAGCAGGCGCTGGACCCCACTCCGACTGGCACTGCACTGGGCTGCGAAATCGGTATCCAATTCCTCACCGGGTCTGCCGCTCAGCAGCTGCAGCGCGGCGGACTGCAGAGCTCCACCCCGAAACAGAAAGGTCGGTGGAATAATTCGGCCTTCCTCCTGCAGACTTCGCGAAATCGGCATGGACCCCGGGGATTCGCAACCGATATCCGCGTGATGAGCGCGATTGGCGACAAAACCGACCAGGCGGCCACCTCCCGGCTCGAATACCGGAGCGATGACGGTGACGTCCGGCAGGTGCGTCCCGCCAAGGTAGGGGTCGTTGACAACCAGCACGTCACCGGCGCTCCAGTCCAGATTGTTGACAATCGAGCGCATTGCATAGGCCATGCTTCCAAGGTGTACAGGAATGTGGGCGGCCTGGGCGCAGAGTTTCCCGGCTGGATCGAAGACGGCACAGGAAAAATCCAGTCGGTCCTTGATATTCGGAGAAAATGCGGTCCGTCGCAGGACCGTTCCCATTTCATCACAGACGGCGCTCAGTCGGCTGTGAAATAAATTCAATGCAACCGGATTCATACTCTGTACTCCGCGAAAGCGGTACTGATTGTTTATCGGGACGTTCTCTGCGTTGTAACTGCCCTGACCGGCTATCCCTCGTCGGCGGTAGTACGCTTCCTCAATAAGGGATCCCGATCATTGACACCCTGGTTCAGAGTACACCGGGCACGTGCGTAGTTAAAGCCTGGGCCGTCAGCTTCTGCAGCCCGTGAACAGTCAGTGTTTTTAACCGGAAAATCAGACAATTGCCCGCAACGCCCCAGTTACGTTAGAATTTCACCTCCAGGCAGCTGTTGCTGCCTTTTTTATTTTGTACCGGCTTTTTTGCCGACGTTATTGTGCAAGGCGACCAGGGCCGGAGCTCGACGAACAACCAACTCCTTGTTTGCAGGATCAGGAAACATCATGGCAGTTCAACACTTTCTGACGCTGAAGGATCTCCCCCGCAAAGACATTCTCGCCATTGTCCAGCGAGCCAGCGATCTGAAACAGGCCGACGACCCCAGCACTCCACTGGCCGGGCGGACTCTGGCACTGCTGTTTGACAAGTCCTCAACCCGCACCCGGGTGGCGTTCGAGGTGGCGATGAACCGCCTCGGTGGCAGCTCAATATTCCTGTCCAACAAGGATTCCCAGCTTGGCCGCGGCGAAACGCCGGAAGACAGTGCCAAGGTCCTGTCGCGGATGGTGGACTGTATTGCCATTCGTACCTTCAAACACAGCATGCTGGAGCGCTTCGCCCGCCATTCCCTGGTGCCGGTTATCAATGCCCTGACAGATTCCTTCCATCCCTGCCAGTTGCTCGCCGACGTGCAGACCTTTCAGGAACACCGTGGGCCGATTGCCGGCAGATCCGTGGCCTGGGTCGGCGACGGCAATAATATGTGTCAGTCCTACATCAATGCATCGGAAGTATTCGATTTCGAGCTGCGTATCGCAGCGCCGGATGGCTACGGGCCCGACCCGGAGCTGGTGGACCGGCATCGGCATCGGGTGAAGCTCTGCAGCAACCCACGGGAAGCCGTCAGTGACGTGGATCTGGTGGTCACGGACGTCTGGGCGTCCATGGGCCAGGAAGCCGAACAGCAGCAGCGGCAGACCATTTTCACCCCTTACCAGGTCAACGCCGAACTGATGTCGCTGGCTCACAGTGACGCGCTGTTCATGCATTGCCTGCCGGCACACCGGGGTGAGGAAGTCAGCGCCGAGATCATTGATGCCGTTGGCAGCGTGGTCTGGGAGGAAGCCGAGAATCGCATGCACTCCCAAAGAGCACTGCTGGAGCATCTGTGCATCAGCAATCTGCTTAATTAGCCGATTCCCGGACACAATATATAGTGTTTGACGGGTTTTACACCGGAACCTGTCGCGATTGCCAGGCAACGGCCATCCGAAGTCCGGAATGCCCGCTGCGCGCACCGTCAACTTTCCTTTCGGGCACCTTTACAGGGCACCGCAACATTATCAGCCAACCCTCTGTAACTACTAACAACTTGCTAACAGGAACTACACAGAAAAACTTCTTGCATTAGCCCTCTAACCGCATTATCTTGTGCTGGTAGTTTTCAGCTTGCCTATATATTGTAAAAACACTGGGTGACACCCAGGCCGGCCAGCAGTCTGGAACATCGAGAAAATACCCGGGATTGCCAGCGCTTGGAGATTCAGTCGAGCGACAGTTTCATTGCCTTCAGCAGGTTCACCGCATTCGGGACCGGGTTTCAGATCCGGCTTTCGGCAACTTCGAAAATAGACAGTGAAAAGAGCTAAAGTCCCGCCGTGAAAACACAATATATAGTATATGGCTGCTGTGGAGTCATCGCTCCGGCTTGTACAGCCACTGAACAAATCGATGAGCTTCGCCTGACCAGGGCTGACTGACAATTGTCAGGCGGACTGCCGCCAGATACAACGACAGGCAGTGGCTGCCGGAACCGGGCAGCCGGGCAGATCGCAATAAAAACAAGCAACGCGAACTGGAAACAAGAAACTCCAATCACAGGTCGCAGTCACAAGAATACACCGGAGATCGCAATGCAAACTGACGTTCCAACTCCCGGGGAGACCAACCGGTCCACTCCGTCAAACAAACCCGCCGGCACCAGCAGCGTGGCCGGCACGGCTCCAGGACAACTGCGGGTAATCAAGCGAAACGGCGCAGTGGTAGCCTACGACGAATCAAAAATAATTGTTGCCATCACCAAGGCGTACCTTGCCGTAGAGGGTGGCAATGCGGCTGCATCCAGCCGGATCCACGATCAGGTGCAGTCTCTTGGCAGGCAGATTACAGATACCTTCAAGCGGCGCATGCCTTCCGGCGGCACGATCCATATCGAGGATATTCAGGATCAGGTGGAACTGGCCCTGATGCGAAGCGGTGACCACAATGTCGCCCGCAGTTACGTATTGTACCGGGCCGAACGCGCACGCCAGCGCGAACAGCGGCAGAAAAAGCAGGCTTCCGCCCGAACGGCGCTGGAAGTCACGTTAGAAGACGGTACCCGCGGTCCACTGGATACCGGGCGTTTACAGACCGTGATCCGGGAAGCCTGCGAAGGCCTTGAGGACGTCTCCGGCGACGAAATCTATAAGGAGACTCTGAAAAATCTTTACCCGGGCGTCAAAATGGAAGATGTGCGCACATCCCTGGTGATGACAGCGCGAACCATGGTGGAGAAAGACCCCAATTATTCTTATGTTACGGCGCGACTGCTGATGGATGCCCTGCGCAGCGAAGCGCTGGGTTTTCTCGGTGTTGCCGACAAGGCAACCCAGTCGGAAATGCATTACCGCTATGCCTCGGTGCTTCGACCGTACGTGGAGAAAGGCGTCGAACTGGGCCTCCTGTCTCCCCACCTGCTCGACTATGACCTGGAGATACTGGGTCGGGCGCTCAAGGCGGAACGTGACCAACAGTTCACTTACCTGGGATTGCAGACGCTGTACGACCGTTACTTCATCCACAGTAACGGCGTTCGGTTCGAATTGCCCCAGGTGTTTTTTATGCGGGTGGCAATGGGTCTTGCCAGCAACGAGGAAAATCGCGAGGCACGGGCGATCGAGTTCTATGACCTGATTTCCAGCTTCGACTACATGGTGTCAACACCACAGCTGTTCAATTCAGGTACCCTGCGCCCGCAATTGTCGTCTTGCTTTCTGACTACAGTGCCGGACGATCTGTACGGGATCTACACCGCTATCCGCGACAATGCCATGTTGTCAAAGTGGGCCGGAGGTCTTGGTAACGACTGGACTCCTGTGCGGGCCCTGGGTGCCTACATCAAGGGCACCAACGGCAAATCCCAGGGCGTGGTGCCGTTCCTCAAAGTGGTAAACGACACCGCCGTCGCAGTCAACCAGGGTGGCAAGCGTAAGGGTGCCGTATGTTCCTATCTGGAAACCTGGCATCTGGATATCGAGGAATTCCTGGAACTGCGTAAAAACACGGGAGACGACCGCCGGCGCGCCCATGACATGAATACCGCCAACTGGATTCCGGACCTGTTCATGAAGCGGGTGTTCAACGACCAGGATTGGACACTTTTCTCGCCCAATAACGTGCCGGATCTTCATGACCTGCACGGCAGGGATTTCGAGGAGGCATATCAGGAGTACGAGCGTCGCGCCGCGGCCGGCGAAATGGAAATCTACAAAACCGTCAAGGCCCGCGACCTGTGGAGAAAAATGCTGTCCATGCTGTTCGAAACCGGCCACCCATGGATGACGTTCAAGGATGCCTGTAACGTCCGCTCTCCCCAACAGCACGTGGGCACCATCCATTCGTCCAACCTGTGCACCGAGATCACTCTCAACACCAGCAAGGACGAAGTGGCAGTCTGCAACCTGGGCTCCATCAACCTGGTCAACCATGTGGATGAAAACGGTCTGAACCGGGACAAGCTGCAGAATACCATCACAACCGCGGTACGCATGTTGGACAATGTCATTGACATCAACTACTACTCGGTAGAGGAAGCGAAAAACTCCAACCTGAAGCATCGTCCCATCGGGATGGGCATCATGGGATTCCAGGACGCCCTGTATCTTCAGAAAATTCCTTACGCCTCTGATCAGGCAGTGGAGTTCGCCGATGTCTCCATGGAGTTGATCAGTTACTACGCCCTGCAGGCTTCCAGCAAACTGGCGGCTGAACGCGGCAGCTATGACACTTACCCGGGCTCCCTGTGGGACAGGGGCATTCTGCCGATCGACTCGTTACGACTGTTGCAACAGGAGCGCGGCGACGCCTACCTGGATGTCAATATGGAACAGCGCCTGGACTGGGAAATCCTGCGCCAGCGTATCCGGGAACAGGGCATGCGCAATTCCAATGTCATGGCGATCGCGCCAACAGCCACAATTGCCAATATCAGCGGAGTCTCGCAGTCCATTGAACCCACGTACCAGAACCTTTATGTCAAATCCAACCTGTCCGGTGAATTCACCGTGGTCAACCCTTACCTCGTCAAGGATCTGAAGTCTCTGGGGATGTGGGACAATGTCATGGCAAACGACCTGAAATACTTCGAGGGCAGCGTCCAGAAGATTGACCGGGTGCCACCATCAGTCAAACAGTTGTATGCCACGGCCTTTGAGGTTGATCCCCGCTGGCTGGTGGATGCCGCCAGCCGTCGCCAGAAGTGGATTGATCAGGCGCAGTCGCTGAATCTCTACATTGCGGGCGCAAGCGGCAAGAAGCTGGACATTACCTACCGGATGGCGTGGCTTCGCGGTTTGAAGACCACCTATTACCTGCGCGCACTGGCAGCAACAACCACCGAAAAATCAACGATTTCCGATTCGTCGCTTAACAAGGTGGCGGTGGAACCCGCGACGCTGCCTATGGCCTGTTCCATCGACGATCCGGACTGCGAAGCCTGCCAGTGACTGAGAGCAGACGTTGCAACACAGACGTCGGGCGATCGAGCGCAGAGTAAGCCACTGTAGGTGGAAAATACGGAACACGAGATAGAGGAAATACAACTATGTTGTCATGGGAAGATTTTGATAGCGACGAAAAGTCTGTTGTCATCGAGCCGGCAGCTCGGAATAAAGTGAAAGACCTGACTCCGTCCCCGCAGACAGTACGGGAACCGGTGGCCGTTCAGCAACCGGTAAAGCCGGTGGAAGAAGAAAAAGAAGAAGAAGATGGCGCCTACCAGCACGACGCGGTGGATGCAGCCGATGCCGCAGCCAATGACAAAGCGCTGGAAAAGGCTATCAACGCCCTTGAAGACCTCGACGTACAGGCAGGCATCGAGGAACTGGAAGGTACCGCCGCCCGCGTCAAGGTTGACGACAAGCGGATGATCAACTGCCGCGCGGATCTTAATCAACTGGTTCCTTTCAAGTATGACTGGGCATGGCAGAAATACCTTGATGGTTGCGCAAATCACTGGATGCCGCAGGAAGTCAACATGAACGCGGACATTGCCTTGTGGAAAAGTAATAACGGCCTGACTACCGATGAACGTCTGATTGTCAAGCGCAGTCTCGGCTTCTTTTCCACCGCCGATTCTCTGGTAGCCAACAATCTGGTACTGGCAATCTATCGCCTTATTACCAACCCGGAGTGCCGTCAGTACATTCTTCGTCAGGCATTTGAGGAGGCTATCCATACCCATGCCTACCAGTACTGTATTGAATCACTGGGAATGGATGAAGGAGAGATTTTCAATATGTATCACGAGATTCCCTCGGTAGCGAAAAAAGCCGCCTGGGGGCTTAAGTACACCAAAGAAATCACCGACCCCGCCTTCAGAACCGGAACCGTTGAATCGGATCAACAGCTGCTGCGCAATCTGGTTGCCTTTTACTGCTGTCTCGAGGGGATATTCTTTTATTGTGGCTTCACCCAGATCCTGTCCATGGGCAGACGCAACAAGATGACCGGTACCTCAGAACAGTTCCAGTACATTCTGCGCGACGAGTCCATGCACCTGAATTTCGGAATCGACATGATCAACCAGATAAAGCTGGAAAACCCGCATCTGTGGTCCGATAGCGTGAAAGAGCAGGTCACGCAGATGATCCTTCAGGCTACCCAGTTGGAGATCGAATACGCCAGAGACACCATGCCTCGCGGCGTCCTTGGCATGAATGCGGCGATGATGGAAGAATATCTTCAGTTTATCGCCAATCGCAGGCTGGTTCAGATCGGCCTGCCCGAACAGTTCAAGGGTGTGAAAAACCCGTTTCCGTGGATGTCTGAAATTATGGACCTGCGGAAGGAGAAAAACTTTTTTGAAACACGGGTAACCGAATACAAAACCGGCGGCGCACTGAACTGGGACTGACACTCACTCAGGGAAGACATTCAACAGGAGAACCTACTATGAGTGACAAGAAGTACTCAGCAAATGACCCGGAACGGACTCTGATCACTCTCGACCAGCTCAGTCAGACTATTGAGGTAATGACCAGTGTGGTAAACCGCCTTCGACAACACCTCAGCGATCAGATCACGGCGCGACGCGAAATCGAGGATCTGGAGCAGGCGCGGCTCGAGCAGGCTGAACAGGACAATCTCGAGCCGTTGCTGTCCTCCGGAAAGGGCAGCGGGCGCTCACGGGGACGAGGTGCCGTGGTGGAGATTTCGCAGCCCGAACCGGAGGTGGAGGAACTGGCGGACGAAAAAACCCTCCACTGATTGCTGATCCGGTCCCGTGAGCCTGAATATCGGAGCAATCGTCCTGGCAGCAGGATTCAGCACTCGCTTCGGCGACGTAAAATTGTGCGCCCGACTTGCGTCGGGGCGCACTGTACTGCAACAGACCCTCGACAACATTCAGGCTTCGATTCAGCAGATTCTGATAGTCACGCGGCCTGATCTCCAGCCTCTGGTCGCTGTATTGGAAGCCGATATCGCCGTTTGTCGTGAAGCAGAAAACGGCATGGGTACCTCCCTGGCTTACGGTGTACAGACCGCGGCAGAGCAATACGACTGGGACGGATGTCTGGTCTGCCTGGGGGACATGCCTTTTATCAGGCCACAAAGTTACCGACAGATCCGCGATGCCCTGACGCGGCACTCTATCGTTATCCCCTGTTTCGGCCAACGCAGTGGCAATCCCGTAGGCTTCGGACGGGATTTCTTTCCCCGGTTGGCTGCCCTTTCAGGGGATCAGGGTGGTCGCAGCCTGTTGCAGCAATACCCTGATGCCGTGCTGCGGGTAGAACTACTGGATCCCGCTATCCTGCAGGACATCGATACACCGCACGACCTGGTCCGGTTTCAGAATTTCCAAGGGCCGGAATAACGCCTCCGGCCACCCGCAGAACGGATGCAGTTGCACCACAGCGGCCATACCTCCTAGAATGTCATGAACGCATTCAGCCACGCTTAGCGATGCTCCAACAGCAGTCCTGGGGATCAGGAAGCCAGGGAACTGGAACGTGAAAAAAATCAAGAATGAAAACGAACTTGTTAAAGAAGCGATCCGTGTAGGCACCCGCTATTTTGAAGCCCGGGGGGCCGGCAAGTTTGAGGGTACTGATCATGTGGATACCAAGGTTAGGGCCATTTACCTGCTGCTGGTCAAAGACAAGGTCATTCAGCCACTGGCAAAAAAGGACGAATCGGTACCGAACATGAAACACAAACTGGCCTTCTGGATCGCCAGGAATCTTCCCGACGACCACCAACTGCTGAAGTAGATCGGACCAACGTATGATCCGGGTTTCCGCACTTGCCAACCTGTCTCCTCTGCACTTACTGCTCCTGCTGCTGGTCTGGCTGCCGGCGACCGCAGACGAATCCAGCGCCCGCGCCGCCATGGAGAACCCCGGAAATCCACTGCTGCTGGTTGCCACCGGCGCAGGCAGTTTCTACATTGAGCTGCTGGAAGCTGAGGCCCCTGCCAATGTACAGAACTTTCTGGCCCTGGCGACAGGCGAACGGGAAATTGTAGATCGCAACTCAGGGCAGTCTTTCTACCCACACTATTTTGACGGTATGTCATTCCATCGGGTGATTCCGGGTCTCCTTATTCAGGGGGGCAGCCCCGCGGAGAACGCCTTTGGCGTACCCCTCGAACAGCTTGCCGATGAAATCAATGCCGATTCACTCGGACTGAACAGGATGCCGGCGGTACTGCCAGACGGTTCTTTCAACCCGGTCCTGCAGGTAGGCACCAGAAAGGACCTCGAGGAAACCGTGCTGATCCCGCTGTACCGGAACATGGGCATCAGGTCTCCAGCAGAAATCAATGACCGCCAATTTGAAATCGACCGGCGATTGCGCGAGCTTACGGTAAAACAGGTCTACGAGAATCTGGGTTACCGCTACACCGACAGCCACCCTACCCGCCCCATAAGCCGTGGTACAGTGGCGCTTGCGAATTCCGGACCGGACAGCAACGGCCCGGAATTTTTTATCGCTCTGTCTCCAGCAGACTGGCTGAGTGGACGCTATACGGTTATCGGGCGCATCGTCGAGGGTATCGATGTCGTGGAACGCATCAATCAACGTCAGGGAACTCGACCCGGCAGACGCCGTGCCACTCCCATATACAGCGTTCAGCCCCTATGACTGAAATTTCCGTCCGGTACTAATGATTAAATCCCGCTGGTCCCAGTATTCAGGAGGCTTCCCATGAGCAAGAAGAAAAACAGACGACAGGCCACCACTACCGAAGTTTATGCTCTCTGTATTACCGTAGGCCTGGTCGTGGGGCTGGGCCTCAGTCCCGTTATGGGTAACCTGGTGGTGATGGTTGTGACCGGCGGCGCGGTGGGCGCCGTAGTGGCGTATCTCGTTACCCGTAAAAAAAACCGGCACAGTCACCATCGCCACCATCACTGACCGGCACGCGAGAGACTCCCGCGGAGCGTTGTGGGAATGAATCAGGGGCTCCCAAGGTCGTGCTGAAAAATCTCCCGCCTATAAGGGGGCAAAGAGGCCAGTATCGCCTTGCCGTAAGATCGCGTGACCAGGCGTTCGTCGAACAGCGTAACCCTGCCGGTATCAGTTTCATTGCGGAGCAGGCGCCCGCAGGCCTGTACCAGCCTGAATGCCGCTTCGGGTACGGCCAGGGTGGTAAATGAGTTTTCACCGCGAGATTCGATCCATTGGGACAGCGTGGCTTCAATCGGGTCATTGGGTACCGAGAACGGTATCTTCGCAATCAGCACGTGGGTACAGTACGCTCCCGGCAGATCGATCCCTTCCGCAAAACTCGCCAGACCACAGATCACGCTCCGTTGCCCACTGTCGATTCGATCCCTGTGCAACTGCAGCAACTGTGATTTCTGGTAGTCATCCTGACACAACACCCGCTCCCGCCACTCAGGCTCCAGTTCCTGCAGCACATCCTGCATCTGACGCCTGCTGGAAAATAACAATAGTGCCGCCTGATCATCCTTCAACAGTTGGGGCAGCGACGCCACTATCAGGCTGGTGTGACGCTGCGCATCGGAAGGTTCACAGTGCATGCGGGGAATGCTCAACACTGCATTCGCGGTAAAATTGAAAGGGCTGGGGATACTCAGATAGCGGGCCTGCTCAGGTAATCCGGCGCGCATTTTCAGAACTTCGAAATTTCCCAGCGCAGAAAGTGTCGCAGAAGTAAGAACCGCGCCACTGCACTGACTCCAAAGGCGCCCGGCCAGGTTGTCAGCTGCCAGGACCGGACTCGATCCGAGGCTTATATCGAAATCACCGTTGTATTCCGTCAAGGTCAACCAGCGGGCTGACGGGGCCACTGTCTGAGGGTCGGAACGGGCGAAACTTGACCACAGCTTCAGACCGCCTTCCGAACGGGCGGCCAGCCCACCTGCCAGAGGGTACCACTGTTCGGCCAGAAGTCGAATCTGCAGGTCGCTTCCTTCTTCCATCAACTGCTTCAGCGCTTCCCGCAGTTCATGGAAATGGTTGTACAGTTGCCCATAGTGCATCTCCAGCACTTCCGCGGACTCGCGCAGGACTTCCGGCACAATGCCCAGAGCAAACGTGTGCTGACGGCTGTTTCCGTAAGCTTCCAGGGAATCCAGCGTTTCGGTCAGGCGCTCGAGCAACAGCAGAACCTCTCTGAGGCGGTCAGCGCTATCAGCCACCACTTCTCTGATCGCATCCAGGTCCAGTGTGCCAGTGAAACCTTCAGTAAGCAGTGACTCCCCGGCCAGCTGCGATATGGCCCGGTCCGCCTGCTGTAGCCATTGAATACTGCCCTTGATGCGGGTAAAGGCGGCAAAATGGTTATTGCTTTTGATCGGAAGATGATGCGCTTCGTCAAAGATGAAAATAGTCTCCCCGGGATCCGGAAGAATGACTCCGCCCCCCAGGGCGAGGTCGGCCAGCACCAGGTCGTGGTTGGTGACGATGCAATCCACTTTATCGAGCCGTTCTCGAGCCCTGAAGAAACAGCACTGCTTGAAATAACTGCAGCGTCCACCCATGCACTGGTTATTGTCGACGGTTACCTGGTGCCAGGACGCGTCGCTGATTGGATCCTCCCACTCGTCGCGATCGCCCTGCCACTGCCCTGACGCTATGGCATCCAGCATGCTCTGAAACAGCGGCCGATCATCCAGACCGGTGGTCGGGAGTTGTTCACCGTACAGATCTGATATCGCATCAAAACTGGCATTGTCCTGAAGCACGCTGTCCAGACGCGAAAGGCACAGATAGCGGCCCCTGCCCTTGGCCATGGCATAGCTGAAGTCGAGTCCGGAACCGGCCAGTATGTCGGGCAGATCCTTGACTATTACCTGTTCCTGCAAGGCAATCGTGGCCGTTGCCAGTACCACTTTACAATTGAGATGCCGGGCCAGGGGCATGACTGCCAGCACGTAGGCGAGAGTCTTGCCGGTGCCGGTACCCGCTTCCACCACGCACACAGGTGGCCGGTAGTCGGTTGCTGCGTCCCGTTCCCGGTTCTGCGGCGCAACGGCGGCCAGACAATTGGCGATTTCCGCGATCATTTGCCGCTGACCCATTCGGGGTGTGAACGAATTCGTCTCTATTAATTTCGAGTAGGCTGACTGGATACACTGCCTCACTTCATCGGGAAGCGGGCTAAGGGGTCTGCTGGGTTCGGGAACGGCCAAAAATAAACTCCATCGGACTCGGTGGATTCATTGCTGTCATTATAGTCTTCCCCGATAGTGAATGTGGATAATCATGACAGTTGTGGCGACGGCATGGGCCTCCTGCGCCGGACCAGGCTATTGTTACGGACGAAACAACTTCTGGTACACTTGTGCTACAGCTGCAGCGAGTCAATAACCGGAATCCCATGAACAGCGACGAGACGCCGATCGACCCCAACATCGAGCCCGACGATACCCCTGCTCCACCTGGTGAAATCAAGGACGATACCCCCACCCCCGAGCCCACCAGGGAACTGGCGGACAGCTCAGGAGCCGGGGAAGAAAAACAGACGGATGAGGTCCGGGCCGAAGCAGACAAGGAACTTACCGGTGCGCTGCAGGGGCATCTGCAGTTACTCGTTGCCCTGCAGAATCCATTGACAGAGCAGCAGGAAGTTGAGTTGCACGAACTTGGTAAATCACTGCCGGAGACAATCCTGCAGGTAAGCAGAAACAAAAGCGCCGGCCTTTCTGGAGAACTTCTGACCCTGGCCCGCCTGGTCAAGGCAGTGACACTGCTGCAAGAACGACAGCAGATGCTCGACGACTGCCTGGTCGAGATATCCAGACTCAGCCCTCGCAATACCGCCGAAATCGTCAATGCACAGAAGCTGGTTCGCCGCCTGAAAAGTGAAATAGGCTGGCCACAGGACGCACCGGTTGCACAAGCCTACAGCAGGCTTCTCGATGCAGAACAGGCCCTTGAAGAAATCGTCATCAGCAACCGGGAGTTCCAGAGTGGCCTGCTGACCGCCACCAATGAACTGGTGACCAACCTGCGTCTGGCCCTGGAGTCCGGAAACAGCACCGAGGCCGGCGCTATCTGGGACAAAATCCAGGGAAATATCGGCAATCTGAGTGGCAGAACTCAACACGAACTCAAGGAGCAGATATCAGAGCTTAGAACCCAGGTCAATGAATTACGGGAGTGGAAGAAATTCGCCGCTGCGGAAAAAAAGAAGGAACTGATCGGCGAAATGCAGGTTCTGTGTGATACCAGTCTGCAGCCACCACAGAGAGCGGCTCGAATTCGCAAGCTACACGAAAACTGGAAGCAGCTGGGTTACTCTGAACAGAATGAAGAGCTGTGGCAGCAATTCAAGGAAATTTCCGATCGTGCTTATGCCCCCTGTAAGGAGTTCTACCAGCAGAGAAAAGCCGTGATGGCAGAAAACCTGAAGCAAAGAAATGGGATCTGTGAACGGGTGGAGGCATTCCTGGAAACCGTCAATCGCGAAGCCCCCAAACTTGCCGAACTTCGAGACTTTGAAAAACAGGCACAGGAAGACTGGAAGAAGTACGCGCCGATCGAACAGTCAAAAATAAAGACTATTCAGAAGCGTTTTTATGGCCTGCTGGACAAGGTCCGCGAAATTCGTCGCACGACTGCAAAAGCCAATGGGGCGCTGAAACAGGCACTTGTCGGGAAAGCCAGGCAGTTGCAGGAACTCGAGGATCGCCGCGACGCCATGGAGCAGGCTAAAGCTCTGCAGGCGGAATGGAAAACAATCGGACCAGCCCAATTCAGAGATGATCGCAGGTACTGGGAGGAGTTCCGTGCCGCCTGCGATGCCCTTTTCCGGGACCGTGATGAAGCCAAGAAGGCTGCCCGTTCGGCGTCTGAAAACACTTTGCAGGCAAGCACTGACATATTGAAAAGACTCGAGAGCCTGCTGGAACAAAATGACGAGGAATTGCGCGAATCGCGCAAGCTTTTTGATTCGCTGCAGCGGGATTTTCACCAGACGCTGAATCCGAGAATCAGAAAAGACAGTCGCCAGCTACAGGATCACTTCACCGTTCTGACACGTAAGATCGAAGCACGCTTCCGAAGATTGCCCGATAAAAAGCAGCTTGCGGCTCTCGCTGCTCTGGAGGCGCGCTCATCCCAGTGCCTCGCTCTGGAAAAACAACTGTTGTCCTGCAGCGACGACCAGTCAATGCGCAACATCCTGGACAGTTTCAACAGGGACGCCTGGAACCAGCTGCAGACCAGTGGCATCCCGGGATGTGACAGGCAGATGGACCTTCGTATTGAAATGCTCCTCGGCCTGTCAGGACTTGATGCATTTCAGAAACCGCTGCAGGATTGCGAACAGCAGGCGCGCAGGCAGCTGGTGGAAGCCGAAATCCGCGCTCACCTGGACTCACCTGAACTGGATCGGCCTCTGCGCATGGAACTTCAACTGAGCCAGTTGCAGAACAGCTTTGGCAGGGCGTCCCTCGACGAGAGCGGCGACAGGCAGCGGTTCGGTCGGGAATTTCAATTGCAGCAGCTGTGCACGGGGCCACTGTCTGAACCCATGCGTGGCGAATTTCAGCAGCGAGTGGAACGAATACTGGACAAGTTGCTTTAGGGGAATTCTGCTCAAGGAACTGCTGATCGAATATTGCAAAGTATTGCAGTAACTAGGGAACCTCCCTAATCAGAGGTTCGCTGGCAGGCAAAGCGCCGGATAACCGGGTTGGCATACATGAGCAGAAAATGTTTGTGGAGGCCCGGGTCGATTTGAGCCAGGCGGTCATGGAATAATTTGTTAATCTGCGCATCGATTTCACTCTTCCATGCCTCTTCCGCAAGCTCCGGCAGGTCGACCAGCCCCCCTTCCCGCAATAACCGCAAGGCCAGAAAATTGGTATCATGCAAGCGGTAATTGGCGAGTATCTGGGCATCGATGAGGGCAGCCACCTCATCAGGATCGTCGGTCTCGATACTCAGTTCTTCTCCGAATCCAAGATGTACGTGGCCCTTCTGGCCGATAATTCCGGTCACGATGCTGTGAATATCGCTCTGGTCGTTCTTCTCGAATTTTCCCCGGGATTCCAATTGGAACAGTTCGTCCGCCTTGAGTTCGTCACAGGCGTCGAACTCGTAAGAAATCGCCACGGGTACCAGGTGTAACTTGCCAAGGCTTTCACGCAATGGAACCTTTCGCTGACCCATGGCCAGCATCTTGATCAGTGCCGGTTCCGTTTCATCGATGCCGTTTTTTGCCCGTCCCTCTCGTTGTGCAATCCAGACACTTTGTCCGATTTCGATGCAGTGATAAATGTAACGCGACAATTGATCCAGGGATTTTAGTAGTTCCCGCCCCTTCAATGATCGATGCACTATGAAACTCTTGTTCAGGCGCATCAGATCAGTGACGAAGGGCTTTTTCAGCAGATTGTCGCCAATGGCGATCTGGCAGGTATCCCGCCCTTCCAGATACAGGGCATAGTTGACGAAAGCTGGATCCATGGCGATATCACGGTGATTGCTGATGAATACGTGGGCGCGGTCATGATCGAGCCGCTCTAGACCGGATTGGGTCAGCTCCGAAGTGGTATCACGGATCATTTTCTTCATGTAATGGGCGATCACATCCTGCATGGTGGCAACATTGTTTACGTCCGCCACCTGCGAACGCAGCCGCCTGCTGACTACCAGCTCCAATAAGGGAAGCAGGACGCGGGAAAGCCGGGGAAAATAAAAGCGGGTCACGCTGCGGATGAATTCCCGGTTGGTCAGCAAGTCATCGACTACAGGTCGAATCTCAGCATCCAGATAGGGTCTGATCTCTTTGAATTCATCCATCCGGGTAAAGACTCCGCATTGCCGGTAACAATCCTGGCAGGGAAAAAGCCTGCCACTGCAGCCAGCAGGAATGGCCGGCAATTCTAGCTCCATTGCCTGCCGTTGACAACCGCGGTCCAGTCTGTAAATTCCCCCACTTTTCTTTATTTTTCAGAAAGTTGTATTCAGCGCCCAGAGCGGGCAAGGACTCTGCCTACGGCGCCTCAGCAAAGCGGTCAAGGCGCTGTGACATCCATCTTGAGTTGTTCGGCGTAAGCGGCCAGATCGGTCAGAACTTTCCGGTCTTCTGCGCTCCGGCAGCAATCTCGGGCTTCAGCCAAATCCCCATAGAAGGTCTCCCACCGGCCGGCATCGAGGCGGGTGCGGCGGAACCTCATCCACCGATCCCGCTCCTCATCAGTCAGGGTTTCAGGAAAATTCCTTGCCCGGTAGCGAAACAGCATTTCCGGAAGACGCCGGTCCCGGAATGGCAGATTGAGCATGGCCAGTTGTTGCGCTGAACTTTCCCTGACAACATCCATCAGCTTGCGATCTCCAGTGCTGAAAAATCCCCCACTGTAAATCGAATAGTCTGGGTCCTGCTCACGGTCGTCCCGATCCGACTGCAGCGCTTGCCTGAGTTTACCCGCTAACTCTTTCATGCCGGCCAATACCTGCCAATGCCGATTGCACTTTTCAAGATCGATCTCATACTCACGTGCCCTTTCCGCGCTGAGAATCCCTGCTGGTGCCACTACAGGGCAGCGATTGACATGCAGGGTTTTGAGGGGAATCCGCCTGCTCCCAACCGGCAGATCTTCATTACGGGTGAACAGGCGCTGGCGAATTTCCTCGACATCGGCGTGAATCCAGCTTTCCGGATCCTCGCGCAGGTCGTAGACCAGAACGCCATTCTGGTCCTGAGGGTGGCGACAGACAGGCGCGACCAGAGCCAGGCATCCCCTCGCCGCCGGGTACATGGCTGATACATGAATCACCGGCTTTCTGTGGGTCAGGTCCAATGCCTGTTCGACATTCTTCTTTGTTCGTAACTGGTATACGTATTCATACAGACGGGGCTGACTCTCACGTACCAGTCGAGCCATATCGATGGTGGCCAGCACATCGGCACGGGCATCGTGTGCCCCGGTATGGGTTATACCATTCGCCGCCGTGAGCGCCTCAAGGCGGAAACTGGGATTGCCGTCCTCTCCCCTGGGCCAGGCGATGCCCTGCGGCCGCACGGCTGCGCACAGCCGCACCATGTCGATGATATCCCAGCGGGTATTCCCGTCCTTCCACTCCCGTTCATAGGGATCAATGAAATTTCGGTAAAGAAGTTGCCTGGTCATTTCGTCATCGAAGCGGATACTGTTATACCCGGCTACACAGGTATTTGGCCTGGAGAATTCGGCATGGATCCGGGCAATGAAAGCCGCTTCCGTAATACCTTTCTCCAGGGCCTCCTGTGGTGTGATTCCGGTTACCAGGCAAGCCTGTGGCGATGGCAGAAAATCATCGGTCGGACGGCAATAGAGTACCAGCGGCTCGTCTATGACGTTCAGGTTTTCGTCCGTTCGTAATCCGGCAAACTGGGCGACCCTGTCCCGTCGCGGGTCTCTGCCGAAGGTTTCGTAATCGTACCAGTAGAGGGTTTTTGTGGACACGGCAGAACCTTTGATTCGTGAAAAAAACTGCGCCAACACAGGATACGGGCAATGTAACACGAGAGGATGGCGAGTTCTAAGGAACCTCTGATTAAGTCCCACAATGCTATGGCCTTCGGACAAATCGGCTGGCGAGGCGCATTGCCGCCGGCAGGCATCGGCCTGTCAAGGCAATGCAACGATGCCAGCGGGCTTGTCTGAATGCCCCTTAGGGCGGCACCTGTCGGGCGCCTCTGGGTCGTTGCCATGCTTGGCAAGGGAGTGGCGCACGGCGCCTCACAGCAACAACTGACAGACTCCCGCAGAGCGTTATCGGACTTGATCAGAGGTTCCCTAACCACCCTGTAAATGGTGTAGTATGAGCGGCTACGACGGTACGCCAGCAGGGCGTTCGGCATGGGCTCCGAAAGGCGTCAGGGACCTTTGGTGAACCGGTCCGGTCCCCGTTCCGGGTAAGTGTCAATTCGATCAGGCAAGCAACTTCATGGAATTCCCCGGCTCTCATATTCTCAGCGTCAGGCAGTTTGTTCGGGAAGATGTGGAAACAGTCTTTGACGTTGCCGACAGCATGCGCCCCTATGCGAAACGCGAACGCCTGACCAAGGTTCTGGATGGTGCAATCCTGGGCAACATGTTTTTCGAACCCAGCACCCGCACACGCGTCAGCTTTGGCTGTGCGTTCAACCTGCTGGGTGGTCATGTGCGGGAAACAACCGATGTCAAAGCCTCATCAATCACCAAGGGGGAATCACTCTATGACACTGCCCGGGTGATCAGCGGCTACAGCGATGTGATTGTCATGCGCCATTCCCAGGCCGGTTCCGTCGAGGAATTCGCCCGGGCCAGCAGAGTTCCGGTTATCAACGGCGGCGACGGACCCAATGAACATCCCAGCCAGGCGCTGCTCGACCTGTATACCATCAAAAAGGAACTGGCCGGCCAGGAGCGCGGCATTGAGGGGATGAAGATTGCCATGGTAGGCGATCTCAAACACGGCAGGACCGTGCATTCCCTCTCTCAACTGCTGCTGCTCTACGATGACGTGGAAATTACCCTGATCTCTCCCGCCGAACTGCGCATGCCTGCGGAGATAGTGTCCACTCTGACCGAAAGAGGACACCGCGTGGTGGAAACAGAGGCCATGGAGAAAGGTTTAACCGGCAATGACATTGTATACCTCACCCGCATTCAGGAGGAGCGCTTTACCAACCGGATGGAGGCCGATATCTATCGTGGTCGCTTCCGCCTCAATCAGGCTGTCTACACTCGCTACTGTCAGCCCAAGACCGTGATCATGCACCCTCTGCCGAGAGACTCACGCGCCGAGGCCAACGAGCTCGACAATGACCTGAACCAGAATCCCGGCCTGGCAATATTCCGCCAGACGGACAACGGTGTGCTCATTCGCATGGCATTATTTGCGTTGATATTAGATGTGGTTCACAAAATTGACCATACTTCCTCTGATGTCGGCTGGTATACTGACCGAAGGTTCAAATTTGTATAGCCAAAACAATCGGTTATGCCAAGGTTATAAACTATGGGTTTCAAAGAACTGCTGAAATTGCTTATTGAGAAAGAGGGGTCGGATCTGTTCCTGACCACCAATGCACCGCCAACCATCAAGGCGCACGGCAAGCTGGTGCCGGTAACCGACAAACGTCTGCCTCCGGGAGCCGCGAAGAAAATCGCCTATCAGATCATGAGCGAGGAGCAGATCAAGGAATTCGAAAGAAATCCTGAAATGAACCTGGCCATCCAGGAAAAGGACGTGGGCCGATTCCGGGTCAATATATTCCAGCAACGGGGCGAGATTGGCATCGTCGCCCGTCACATCAAAACCGATATTCCACAACTGGACGCCCTGGGGCTGCCCCCGGTTCTGAAGGATCTGGTGACGTCCAAACGCGGCATTATCCTGTTCGTCGGTGGTACCGGCTCCGGTAAATCCACATCCCTCGCAGCTCTGATCGACCATCGCAATATGAGCAGCGATGGTCATATCATCACGATTGAAGACCCGGTGGAATTTATTCATCGCCACAAGAAGTCTATCGTCAATCAACGCGAAGTGGGCATGGACACCCACAGCTATGAGGAAGCACTTAAAAATACCCTGCGCCAGGCGCCGGACGTGATCCTGATCGGCGAAATCCGCAGCCGCGAAACCATGGAGCATGCAATAGCATTTGCTGAAACCGGCCATCTTTGTCTGTCAACACTGCATGCCAACAATGCCAACCAGGCCCTGGACCGAATAATCAATTTTTTCCCGGAGGACCGGCACAAACAACTGTTGCTGGATCTGTCGTTGAACCTGCGAGCGTTTATTTCTCAACGTCTGATTCCAACGCCGGAGGGCAAGCGGACCGCAGCAGTTGAAATAATGATCGGGACACCACGAATCTGCGATCTGATCAAGCAGGGCAAGATCGAAGAATTGAAAGAAGTCATGGAAAAATCCGAGCAACAGGGCATGAAGACTTTCGATGCCGCTCTCTATGATCTCTACAAGAGGGGAAAAATCAGCCACGAGGAAGCGCTCAGGAATGCCGACTCACGTAACAACCTGCGTCTCAGAATTCAGCTTTCTGAAGAGGACAACCAGGACAACTCCACACACTTCGAAGAAGAGGAGGAAAACAGCGGCATCCTGTCCCTGGTTTCCAAAGACGAACGTCGCTTTTGAGTCCTGCGTCATCGCAGTCCCACATTGGTTGAGTGCGGGATTCAGCAGCATTCAGTGGCTTCGATACCCGCGTTCAGTTTCTGAATGCGGCACGGCAAAATTGATTGTGGGTTCCTCAAATATCGGCAATTGCCAGAATAAACCCCCCGGTCGATAAAGACTCCGGCCATAATCGCTCAACCAGGTCCGCCAGCCTCCCTCCGCCGGGCAACTGGATTGCTGTAACAATTTGCAAGTTGCGTACCGGAAGGTCCTTAAAAAGCTGTTTGACCCGCCGCACCGAGTGCCAGCGCGCTCCGGTATACCCGCCGCTGCCCCCATTCCTTCCTTTACGCAGATAAAGAAGGCTGTTTACATTGAAAAGTCCAACGGCGATCCGACGCCGGGAAACACGCACCATTTCCTCTAAAGCGGCAGCTTCCTCCTCCATGAAGCACACTGCCGCCACTGAGACGACCAGATCAAAACTTGCGTCATCGAACGGCAGCGCCAGGGCATCGGCAACCAGAAACTCGGCGGCACCGGGATTGATACGCCGGGCAAAATCGACCCATTCGGGATTGATGTCGACACCGACCACCTGGCCCGACAGGGAAGCTGCAAATGTGCGGGTGAAATATCCGGTGCCGCAACCCACATCCAGCAGCGACTCACCGACACCCGGTTTCAGCGAGTCGAGAACAAGCCGCGCCTCGCGTTCTCCAATCCAGCGCCCCCGCCGTGTCTGATACCAGTCGTCGTATTTCCGGGGATCCATGGCTCAGGGTCGGTTAATTCACGATGCCGGGCCGGTTGCTGTCGCCGATTGCCCTGGCAGTGCATTGTGCCCGGCACGATCCTGGTCCGCAACGGACTTAGTAGCTATGCCTCGTCTCACTGCGGTGACTTGCGCCATGATAGAAATGGCAATTTCTGCCGGTATTTTGCTGCCGATCTGAAATCCTATGGGAGCATGCAGACGCGCGATTTCCGCGCCGCTCAAGCCGAGTTCCGGCAACCTTTCCCGGCGTTTGGCAGAGGTTCTGTCGGAGCCCATGGCGCCGATGTAAAACGCATCGGTTTTCAGGGCTTCCATTAACGCCATATCGTCCACCCGGGGGTCATGAGCCAGCGCGATGATCCCGCTGTAGGGATTGCTGTACTGTTCTCTTACCACGTCATCCGGCAGCCTGGAAGTTGTTGTAACGCCGTCCACGTGCCAGTTTTCAAGGTATTTCGGCCTCGGATCACACAGTGACACATCGTATTCAAGCGCTAGAGCAAGTTCGGCAACATAGCGCGCCACGTCTCCGGCTCCGAGCAGTAACAACCGATAATGCGGGCTCAAACTATGAATCAGGCGGTCTCCTTCGACCGTGACCGCTTCTTCGGTAGACTCCTCGGCAAAGTCAATAGCCCCCGACTCCAGATTGACCGTCCGGCTTATTTTCCTGTGTGTTTCCAGGGCATTGCTGATGTGGGTGAATACCCGGGCAGCCTCCGGGCCGGGATCGAAATATTCGAGTAGAACATGAAGCTGGCCGCCACAGGGCAATTTCAGCCGTGCCTGTTCTTCGGCCGTGATCCCATACTTGACGACAAACGGTTTTCCTTCGCCCTGATAACGCGCCTTCAGGCTGCCGTCCCGCAGTTGCTCGAGAAAATCCTCTTCGATACAGCCGCCGGAAATGGAGCCCACCAAGTCTCCGTCCAGAGTACAGGCCATCATTGCCCCGACCGGGCGTGGTGATGAACCCCAGGTCTTCAATATAGTACACAACCAGACGGATTTACCGCCATTGAGCCAGTTCGCAACCCGGCTGATGATATTCTGTTGACTGCTAAGCATGATCGGTTCTGACTTACCCCCCGGCTATCGATTTAGAGAACTTCCGGCTTCCCAGGTAAATGCCGGCTTCAGACCACCTTGGACTTCCAGATTCCACGGCGAAAAAAGAAGACGCCTAATATACCAGCGAGCACATCGGAAACAAACACCGCCCAGAATACGCCTTCGGGACCGAGGCCGGCCACCAGGGCCAGAATGTAGGCCAGCGGCACCTGTACGATCCAGAAACTGAAAAAATTGATCCAGGTTGGCGTCATCGTGTCTCCCGCCCCGTTGAATGCCTGAACAGCGGTACCGCTGATACCGAAGAAAATCAGCCCGAAACTGAAAATTCTCAGGCAGGTCACACCGTAGCCCAGTACCTCCGGTTCGGTACTGAACAGCCCGATGAGCTCGTCATCGAGCAACAGTGCGATCACAGCGGCTGTCAGCATGTAGCAGCTGACATACTGCATGACTTTCCAGACCGTTGCCTCCGCCCGCTGCGGCAGTTGTGCCCCCAGGTTCTGGCCTACCAGCGTAGCCGCGGCATTGCTGAGTCCGAAGGCCGGAAGAATGATAAACAGGATGATACGTACTGCGATGGTATAGCCCGCTACGGCGGACCCACCGAATTCCGAAACGATTCGCATCAGGAATACCCAACTGGCTGTGGCGATCAGCAACTGGGCGACACCGCCAAACGAAATACGCAGAATCGTCCACAGAACACCGGCCTGCAGCGCAGCGTGTTGCCATAACAGTCTGATTCTGTGGTCCCTGGCGCAAAGATAATAAAGCCCGACCAGCACGCCGCAACCCCGACCGATATTGGTGGCCACTGCCGCGCCGGTCACCCCCATTTCCGGAAAGGGCCCGAGGCCATAAATCAGACAGGGATCCAGCAGTATATTGATAAGGTTTGCCAGGACCAGTGTTCGCATGGCCAGGCTGGCATCACCGGTACCGCGAAATATCGCGTTATTGAGGAACAGGAAAAATATCGTGAACGAACTGGCAAACATGATGGTCGTGTAGACTCGGCCGGTTTCGATTACAGCCGGCTCGGCGCCCATCAGACGCAGGATGTCGTCGGCGAACAACAGGCCGGTGGCACCGACTGCCAGCGACAGGAGTCCAGCCAGCCACAGTGCCTGAGCTGCCGTTACACTTGCAGCCTCGCGATTCTTCTCTCCGATTCGCCTCGCTACTAGCGCCGTCGTGCCCATGGACAGTCCCATGGCCAGGGCATACAAAAGAGTAATGACTGCTTCCGTGAGACCCACGGTGGCAACCGCATCGACGCCCACACCGGCTACGAAAAAAATATCCACGATGGCAAAAATAGACTCCATCGCCATTTCAATAATCATAGGCACAGCCAGCAGAAACGTGGCCCTGCCGATGGAGCCCCGCGTATAGTCGACTGCGATATTTCCGGTGAGCGCCTGCTTGAAAAGTGCCCAGGCATTTTCGTTGTGTTGTTCAGACATGTTGATTTCCAGACGGGTAAAAATTCCGCAACAGGACGCTTCGCCAACAGCGTTGGCTGAAGGCCGCGGTACCACGGGACCTGATTAGCGGTTTCCTAGGGAACCTCTGATTAAGTCCCGCAACGCTCTGGTCTTCAGGCGAGTCTGCTGGCGAGGCGCATTGCCGCCGGCATGCGTCGGCCTGTCAAGGCAATGCAACGAAGCCAGCGGGCTTGCCTGAAGGCCCCTTCGGGCGGGGCCTGTCGGGCGTCGCTGCTTCGTTGCCGTGCTTGGCAAGGGAGTGACCAATCCCGGCGCACGGCGCCTTACAGCAACACCCGACAGACTCCCGCAGAGCGTTGCGGGACTTAATCAGAGGTTCCCTAGATAAATTTCATCGGAACGTACTGTCTGTCTTGGAAAGTGGCGGGATTATATAGCGGAGGTGACGGGCTGTCCCCTGGAAAAGCCGTTTCGAGTGACCGGAGTCACTTGCCGGGAAAATCAGCGCGGATTAAGAATCCTACGCGCCTGTTGATACGTTACGTCGTTCCGGTAAATCTGCTGCTCCATACGTAGCAGCGGCGTATTGCCAGTATTCGCGTAGACTTCGATAGCCTGGTTCAACTCCTGTTTCAGAAAGTTTTCACCGACTGAGTCAATCACTGCCGCCTCGATTCCCCGTTGCAGGGTTTGCCGGTTTCGGGCAACAGTGGCCATGATCCGACGGGTTTGTCCTTGCTCATCGACCGGATCGACCTGAATGAATTTCAATGGGACTCTGGCGCGGAGTGTAAATTCAGCTTCAGGTTCGGCAATTCCGTTGCATTCGAGCAACTTACTCCGGGATTGTGCTGCCGTGCAGTCAGTTCCAACAGGTCTGTTGCTTTGGCTGGTTGTCAGGTCGCGCACAGCCTGCCGCAGAGCAAGGACGGAGGGTGCCTGGGGTGCACGCAGGGTCTCCGGTCCGTTACCGGATCGAGGCGGAATCGGAACCTCGGACCGGCGATGCGTGGAATCCGTATGCCCGTCGACGGGCACCGGCGTACGGACAGGCTCGTCAACTCGAGCAATTCTATCGGGCTCCTGGTTATGACCTGCATCTTCTATAACTGCTTCGGAATGCATGGCACTCAGGGACTCCCGAACCCCTTGTTCCAGATCATTGGATTGAAGCGGAATTGAAGACGTCCGCAGAGTAATAACCAGGGAAGCAGGCGGCGTCGATTGCATCCGCGGTTGTCGCCCGCTTTGGGCTCCCGGCCAGATCATTGCGATCAGCAACCCGCCGTGCAGCAGACTGCTAACCAGCAGAGCAAGAGGCAGGCGACTCTGCCGATTGAGCTGCAACTCTGACGTGCATTCGTAATCGGACCGGGTAGTCAGCATTAGCAGTAAAGTGTTATATAACCCAGGTGGCAGGTATCCCTTTCCAGATGCTTCCGGGAAACTGTTTACACTCATTGGACCGGAACTTTGTTCAGAGGTTCCCTGGGTAACCTCTGAACAAGTCCCACACTGCTCTGCGGGAGTCAGTCGGGTGTTGCTGTGTGGCGTTCCTCGAAATCAGCTTGTACCGCCACGCCTGATGAGCTTCAGTCCTGCGTTCCGCTTCACCAGGCCCGCTGCCGCTGCCCAGGAACCGGAAGCTCCCAGGGCGTTGCGGGTTTCCGAATCCACCCGCCTGGCACCGTAAAGGCGTCGCAGGTACTGGATATCCCGGTAGCCTTCCACCTCGTCATCGAGGCAGAAAGAAAATTGCACCAGGTTCAACGCCTCACCCTGCCCTTGCGCTTCCCGGCAGTGGGAAATGGCGATTCCGTTGAAAAAATCCTGCCCGGAATAGCGGCTGGACAACCCCCGCAGCCGGAGCAGAGCCTGCTGCTGTTCCTGCTGGCAGGCCGAGTACATGCGCCGGTCCGGTTGATCCCCGTCCAGCCAGACACTGGTGCAGAACCGCTGAATATCGCCACTCGACACGCCGACAGACGACAAAGACTGTGCCACTGCGCCTGTTGAAGAAAATGCGACGAAGGCGCACAAACTGCCAAACAGTAACTTTCTCATTTCAACCTGTCCTCTTCACTACAGTTCATCCGCATCCTACACCGCACCCGTAAGCAACGCAAAAACCCGGCATCAGGCTCTAAGGAACCTAACAGCGTAAGCACTGAAGCGACGAGAGCTGGTATGTTCTGTCGTGGTGCCGGTATCATCCCAGCCAGACTTTTCTTCACCGAGCCGCTGAACGTGCCCAAGCAATCTGTCCTCCTGTGCCTTTCGCTGCTGGTAGCTGCCGTTTTCTACGGACTGGTGGCACACTTCGCCGTCAATATCCCCCAGCAGGACGATTACGACAGCATTCTTTTCTATCTGCTTGGTTCCCGAGAAAATTTCAGCAATGGCCTGTTCGACCTGCACGTCAGCCACAGGCTGGCATTTACCCGCCTGTTGGCCGGTGCAACGCTGCTTACGGGACAAGGCGTCGACTTCAGGCTGTTGATCTTCGCGGGAAGTCTTTGCCTGACCGGGGCGGTATTCCTGCTCTACCGCTCGCTTCGGGGGCAGGCGGACAGGAGTTTGTTGTTACTGCTGTGCCTGTGTGTTTTTTCTCTGTTCCACTGGTCCAACATGGCCTGGGCCACAGCAGCGATCCAGAACTATGCCTCATTGCTGGCCGCGGTAGTGTGTTTTTACCTGTACAACCGGGAAACGCCAACCAGCCGGGCACTGGCAATCACGGTGGCTCTGGCGGCACCTTATATCAACAGCAATGGCCTGCTTCTGCTGCCATTACTGTCATGGTGGACTGTTACCGGTTCCGGCCACCGGCAGCAGAGGAGGATCACTACCGGAGTGCTGGTAGCAGCTTGCCTGGTGAGTTTTACCGTGTATTTTTTCCTATTGCCAACCAGACCCGGTACTGTGCTCCCGGAACTGGTTACGGAGCCCACATTTCCCACCCTGGCTCAGGTGGCGACAGGTTACCTGATTGCCTGTGCCGGCTACCTTCACTTTGCGCCACTGGCACTGCTGGGAGGCCTCTTCCTCAACGGCTGCTTCCTGTTCCTGGCTGCCAGCGGTTACGGGGAAAAGAATCGGGTCGTGTTCTACACCCTGCTGTTCCTGCTGATGTCAATGATGCTGGTTGCCTTGTACCGATACGAGTTGGGGACCCGTCAGTTGATCGCATCCCGGTACCAGGTTTACACCCTTCTGATCGCTGGGCTGGCAGCGGTTTCCGCCCTGCAGTCGGGTATCGATCGCAGGCTGGGAATCCGACAGGCCCGCCTGGGGTTGCTGCTGGCATTCGCAGCGCTTTACCTCGCTTCTTTCTACTATCTCGGCAATCTGCACAGCGAGAGGGCGCGGCTGATTGATGGAATCCGATCCTGGCAGAGCAACGGCGGTTCCGCACTCCATTATCCGGACCCGGAGCACGCCGCGGCGCTGTTGGACCGCGCTATCCGAAATTCTCTCTACCGCTTGCCAGCAGAAAGCCGTCGGTAATCCCCAGTGGGCCATTGTCATGGCGCGTAGCTGCTGTAACAATTCACTCCCGGAAAAAATCAAGGAACCTCAGTTCAACACAGGAACATGAATTACACATTCAAATCTCAGCCCGTCCCTGTACTGCTGTTCTGTGGCGCAACCCTGTTGGCGTTGATAAAACTGTTCCTGGCCAGCAGGCTCGATCTTTACAGCGATGAAGTCTTCTACTGGCTCGCCTCCACAAAACCGGCTCTGGCCTACAGCGACCTGCCGTTCATGACGTCTCTACTGGTAGGACTGGGCTCAGCACTTCAACCCGGCAGTACACTGGCGGCCCGGTCTCTGTTCCTGCTGATGGGCAGCAGCGTGCCTCTGCTTGTCTACTGGCTGGCCCGACCGATTACAAACAACACCCTAAGGGCACAATTGTCAGCAGGGCTGTCTCTGTGTATCCCTCTGGGAGGTTTTCTGGGACTGCTGGCTGTACCCGATGTACCACTGCTGTTTTTCGGTTTGCTGTCAACGGGCTTTTTTGAACGCGCACTGCGTACCAATCTACCGCGCTACTGGTTGGCCACCGGGCTGTTCGTGGCACTGGGCCTCTGCACTCATTACCGGTTTCTACTTTATCCGGCAGCCGCCCTGCTATTTCTGCTGATTTTCAAAACCGAACGAAAGCAATGGCTAAACCCATGGTTCTGGTTCGCTTGCAGTATGGCAAGTGTCGGACTGGTTCCCGTCATCTGGTTCAACCTGAGTCACCAGCTGGCAAGTGCCAGCTTCTACCTTGTAGAACGACATCCCTGGTCGTTTCAGGCGAGCGGGCTGTTGCATGTGTTCAAGCAGGCAGGTCTGGTCACGCCACCCCTGTATTTCCTGTTCGGCGTCACCTCATGGCACATGTTCAAGCTGGCCAGAAGCGGTAATCGAAGCGCGGCACTACTGCTCAGTATCGCCCTCGTGAATTTGCTGGTATACCTGTTACTTGCGCCATGGACCGACTCATCCAGCACATCCGTCCACTGGCCCCTTTCGGGCTATTTCCCCCTACTGGTTTACACTCCGGCCGCGCTTGAAGGGACAGCCCGCTGGGCAAAGAACCACTGGAACCCTGCCCTCGCCGGTTTCCTGATAAAAAGTATACCCGGCCTGGGCTATTGCGGTTCACTGCTGGCACTGGCTGCAATCGGCTCCCAGGCTTTTCAGACACCGCTGCAGATCCTCACAGGGAGTGGTGTTCTGTCCAATAAAATGGCGGGATGGTCAGAATTTTCATCGCACACCGGGACAGTACTGGAACGTAACTTTTATAACCAGGCTCCCTTAATTGTCACGGACAACTACTACACTGCCGCCCAGCTCATGTTCTGGGGTGTCAGCAGGCAGACCTGGACTCTCGACAATGACAAATCGCGAAGAGACGGCCGTCGCGTACAACTGGAACTGTGGGGCATGATTGTCTCCGACCTGCCGGACCACGACGGCCAACCCGTGCTCTTTATTACCGAAGACAGTACTCTGACAGTCCCGGACAAAGAAATTGCCATCGGTGCCATGTGCCGGCAAGTGGCTGACCTGAATTATCTGTCAACGCTATCCCTCTATGCCGGGGACAAGCAGTTCAGTTTCTATAAGGCGAAGAGTTTCGTGACTGACGATAAGTCATCCGCGCTCGCGTCCAATCAGTGCCCATTCCCCGCCAGAGCCTGGATCGAGCCCCCCGTTTCGGGTGCTGTTCTCAGTGGTATTGCACACATCGAAGGCTGGGCCTACGAGGAGGATATTGGAATTGATTCCGTGCACCTGTTGCTCGATGGAATAGAAGTTGCCCAGCTGAACTACGGCATCACCAGACCTGACGTGGTCCGCGTGATGGAGGTTGACAGTGACCCCAACGCCCCGGATCTCGGCTTTGACTACGAACTGGATACCCGTTCATTAGCTAACGGAAGGTACACACTGGCCATCAGGCTCACCGACAACAGAGGCGTAGTCTCAACCTACGGTGATCGTCCGGTTTCAGTCAGCAACTGATGTATTAAAGAACGCCGATCAAATGGTCGTTCGGCATAGCCTATACGCGATTGTAACCGCCTGACACACTGTCAGTCTGCCTTACTCGAATTCTGGACCGACCCCATATTTCGTCAATATTTTTAACATTCTGTTCAGTGCCTTTTCCATATCTATCTGTTTTTATTAGTTATTTTTGACGGGTACGGATCTTGCAAGATTTATCTGTGCAGCGTTGATTATCTTGCAGGGAGGGCAAAGTAATGACGAAAGATAAAAGCATCGATATGTTCATTCTGTTATTGAACGTGGTTGCCATAATGGTTCTGGTAGGAATTCTCAGTGTTATGGTCAACAAGACAGAAGCCGGGGATAGCAGCAAATCAGCGGATCGGGCACAGGCGTCTGTAGTCACGGCCCGGGAATAGAAGGAAACCGGCCGGTGTTACAAGCACTGACCGGTTTCGGCGCCCGTCGGCGTTCTGACAGGCTTCTTGAACATGCCATGACCAAGCTTGACCGTCCGGTCCAGCCGCAGGTGCTTCTTTCCGGCCACTTTCCGGCCGCTGCCAATCAGGTACGGAATTGACCTTGAATCCGGGTTGCACTACCTTATGGAACTTCTGATCAAGTCTCCCGGAAAATCTGCACGATGAGCAGCAGTAGACGCGACTTCTTACGAACAGGAATTTTGCTGGGGGCGGCAACACTGGGCGACAGGCTTTCTGAATCCAGTCCGATAACAGCGCAAGCTGGCAATCTTTACCAGCTGAGAACTCCGGTACTGGATGTTGGCTTTGAGCAATACGGTGATCCAGCCGGCCAGCCCGTGATACTGCTACACGGCTTTCCCTACGATGTACGCTCCTTCGATGGCGTGGTTCCGGGCCTGACTGATCAGGGCTTCAATGTCCTGATGCCCTATTTACGGGGCTATGGTCCTACCCGCTTTGTAGATAGCACAACGCCAAGAATGGCGGAACAGGCGGCTCTGGCACAGGACCTGGTGGATTTTTGCGCAGCCGCGGGATTAGACCGAGCTGTTATTGCCGGTTTCGACTGGGGTAATCGGGCAGCCTGTATTGCTGCGATCACGGACCCGGATCGTATTCTGGGCCTCGTTTCGATCGGTGGTTACTCGGTCCAGGACACCACCCGGGAGGGACCACCTGCGCCGGCAGCGCTGGAAGCGCTGCTGTGGTATCAATGGTATTTCAATACCGAAAGGGGAAGAGCGGGACTCGAGAACAATCGCCATGACATCATCAGGTATCTGTGGGAGACCTGGTCTCCGCAATGGAGTTACAGCGATGCTGATTACCAACGCTCCGCTTCCTCATTCGACAACCCTGATTTCGTCGACGTTGTAGTCCACTCGTATCGCCACCGTCATGCCAATGCTCCGGGGGAGGAAAGATTTCTGCAGCTGGAGCAGTTCCTGGCCGGGCGCCCACCGATTGAAGTTCCTACGGTAGTGCTGCGTGCAGCAGCGAGCGGGTTTGGTCCGCCTTCAACGAACCCTGCTTCAGATCAGAGAAATTTCAGCAACCTGGTTGCCAGGCACATTGTAACAGGCGCCGGTCATGACCTTCCGGTTCAGCGACCTGACGCGGTGATTGCGGCTGTCAGGGAATTACTGGATTGACGGCTTTTCTGCCTGGCCCGAAAAGCGCCTGCCTTCTACAACTTTTCGTTCCAGTTCTAGCAGGGCCTGCTTGGCTTCCAAGCCACCACCGAACCCCACAAGAGCCCCACTGCTACCAACCACCCTGTGGCAGGGAATTATTATGGGAAGCGGATTTCTGCCATTCGCTGAACCGACCGCACGACTGGCCTTCGGCCTGCCTATCTGACTGGCAAGTTCACCGTAGCTTATCCTCTCTCCATAAGGTATGGAGCGCAGCGCAATCCAGACCTGTAACTGGAAGTCTGTTCCCCGGGGGGCCAGCGGCACCGTGAACTCACGGAGTTCACCTGCGAAATATTCACGCAACTGCTCTTTTACCTGAAGGAACAAGGAACGATCATGCACCCAGTCCGGCTGGTGCCGCAGTGCCGCCTTCCCTGCTGGAAACCCGATTTGCACCAGGCTCTCGCCATCCCCCGCCAGCAGCAGATTGCCGATGGGTGAGGCCATATAGTCGTAGTAAAGATTCTGCATACTTTCCATCCCAAGGACCCTCTGATTGATTATGGAACTGCTGTGCAAGCGTCCGTCGGGTGTCGATGAGTTTCACGTTGATAATGCCGCCATAGCAACATGACCGCATAGGCACGCCAGGGGCGCCAGGGCTCCGCCCTCGTCAGCAACCTGCGCGGGCTCAGCGGGGCTGCTCCGGCAGTCAGTGCCCGGCGCAGAATCAGATCACCATGGGGAAACGCATCAGGATCCCGCAGGGCTCGAAGTGCTATGTACTGCGCTGTCCACTCGCCGATTCCTCTGACCAGGCAGAGTTTCCGACTGAATCCGCCAGGATCAACGATGCCATCGAATTCCAGTTCCCCGTCCGCTACCGACCGGGCCAATGATTGAATGGCCGCAATCCTTTGAGCGGTGATGCCCAACCCTGTCAAGTCGGCATCTGCAAGACGCGCGGCACCCGGAAACAGCCTGCAGATTACGCCACCACTCTGTGGTACGGCCTCCGGGAATTCGACTCCGGTACGTGCCACCAGGCGGCCCATTAGCGTGGTAGCGGCCTGCACAGAGACCTGCTGACCGACAATTGCCCTGACGGCAATTTCCAGTCCGTCCCAACTACCAGGCACACGGATCCCCGGACAGGAGGCAATGATCGCCGCCAGCTGCGGATCAGCGGAGCTGAGATACGAATCGATCCGGGCGCTGTCTGCCCTGAGATCGAATTGCTGCCGGACCCGTTCGACAATCTGCAGCAGACGGCTGGAATCTGGATAAAAAATTCGCAGACGGGCACTGTTCCCCGGCCCGGCAAACTCCAACTGCAGGTGCCCGGACACACCTTCCAGCCCGAATGAGCGCCGGTAACCGGTCGCAGCAACCGATTCCACCCCCGGGATCGCGCGCAGGGCGAAAAATTTCAACATCGTGCGCCAGTCGAAGGGCGGCCGGTAATTCAATCTGATACAGATTCCTTCCTGCCCGGACTGTGACTTGCCTCCCCGCCGAAGCCGGGTTGGCGAGGTCCCGTAACTGGTTCTGATCACATCGTTGAACCTCCGGATACTGCCGAAACCCGAAGCAAAGCAGATTTCGGAGATCGGCAGGTCGGTCTCGTCCAGTAACTGTTTGGCAAAATGCAGGCGGCGGGTCAGCATTACCGCCTTCGGTGACGCACCCAGATGTTTTCTGAATAACCTGCACAGCTGCCTTGAGGTTATACCAAGCTCTGAAGCCAGCATAGCTGCCGAGTCATGGCGAGGCTCACCCTGATTGATCAACTGCAGCGCCCGTGAGACCGTGTAGGACGACCCCAGCCACGCCGGAGTACCCGGCGACGTTTCCGGACGACAGCGCAAGCAGGGCCGCAGGCCTGCTTGCGCCGCCGCCGCTGCGGTCGGGTAGAGAATGACATTCTCCCGTTTTGGAATACGAACCGGGCACACCGGCCGACAGTAAATGCCGGTGCTGACGACACCTACGAAAAAACGACCGTCGAATCGCGGGTCGCGGGCCTGTCGCGCCATCTCGAACACTTCATTGTCGCTTACCACCACGTAACTCCGGGTTTCCGATTCAGCGTTAATTCTCCGTTAAAGTCTACAGCAAGGCACGTGTGGATTCTGGCCATTTTCGGACCTCATCAACAACCAATTTCCAGTCGTAATCGTCACCCCCCGACTGCTTGCAATGGCCATCTACAGCGACTTTGTTGTATAGTGCACGACGTCATCGACCCGCTGGAAACTGCCCGGCCCGCAACACTGCGTCCAAGGTTCTTTGCAGTCTGGAGTCGATGCTTAAAAACCAGTTCAGACCAAGTAAGATTCTATGAGCAAAAAAGACCCAAGAAAATATTCTCACATCGTCGTTGACGGAGTGGAGCAGGCACCAAGCCGGGCCATGTTGCGTGCGGTTGGGTTCAACGATGCGGATTTCAAAAAACCACAGGTGGGGATCGCTTCTACCTGGAGCATGGTCACTCCCTGCAATATGCACATCAACAGACTCGCCGAAAGTGTCAATTCTGCCGTCGACGCCGCCAACGGAAAAGGCGTCATATATAACACGATAACCATATCAGACGGCATATCCATGGGAACCGAGGGCATGAAGTACTCGCTGGTTTCCAGGGAGGTGATCGCCGACTCCATCGAGACAGTTTCCGGCTGCATGGGGCATGACGGGATTATCACTATCGGCGGTTGTGACAAGAATATGCCAGGTTGCCTGATCGGTATGGCGAGGCTCAACCGCCCTTCCCTGTTTATATATGGTGGGACGATCCAGCCGGGAAAAAACCATACCGACATCATATCAGTGTTTGAAGCGGTCGGCGGCCATGCCAGGGGTACGGTGTCAGATATCGAACTCAAGGAGATAGAGGAGACCGCGATTCCGGGTCCTGGTTCCTGTGGCGGCATGTATACTGCCAACACGATGGCTTCAGCGATTGAGGCGCTGGGCATGAGCCTTCCCAACAGCTCGGCACAGGATGCCGTCTCCGAGGAAAAGCAGAATGATTGTCGCAGGGCCGGCGCCGCCATCATGCAGTTGATAGAAAGCGACATCAAGCCGTCCGATATCATGACCGGACCGGCCTTCGAAAATGCAATAAAAGTAGTGATCGCCCTGGGAGGGTCCACCAATGCAGTGCTGCATCTGCTCGCCATGGCCCACTCGATCGGCATTGAACTGAACCTGGACGACTTTTCGCGAATTGGAAAATCCACACCGGTGGTTGCCGATCTGCGTCCCAGTGGCAAGTATCTGATGTCGGAGCTGATCAAAATAGGCGGTATCCAGCCGCTGATGAAAACCATGCTGGATCGGGGCATGCTTGATGGCAGCTGCCTTACCGTGACAGGCAGGACACTCGCGGAAAATCTGGAGAGCGTGAATCCCTATCCACAAGGCCAGGATATCGTCTATCCCTTCGAGAATCCCATAAAGAAAGACAGTCATCTGGTAATTCTCAGGGGCAACCTGGCACCCGAGGGGTCGGTGGCCAAAATTACCGGGAAAGAAGGTCTGAAATTCACCGGAACGGCGCGAGTGTTCAATTCCGAAGAAGAATGCCTTAAGGGAATTCTGGGTGGAACCGTGGTGGCCGGCGACGTCATTGTTATCCGCTACGAAGGGCCGAAAGGCGCACCAGGCATGCGCGAGATGCTAAGCCCTACTTCTGCAATCATGGGCAAGGGACTCGGCAAGGATGTTGCCCTGATTACCGATGGCCGGTTTTCCGGCGGCAGCCACGGTTTCGTGGTTGGCCATGTCACCCCGGAAGCCATTGAAGGCGGGCCCATCGGGGTTGTTGAAAATGGAGACCGTATTACCATCGATGCCGAGGCCAATGAACTTACACTGCACCTGGACAACGCCCAGATCAGCGCCAGGCTGGCCAATTGGCAACGCCCCGAACCGCGATATCAGCGGGGGGTACTGGCCAAGTATGCGAAAACTGTATCTTCTGCATCGGAAGGCGCAGTCACTGACAAATACCTTTAGGGAGTACCTTTAGGGAAACCGTTTCTAGCGTCATTAAAGCAGTCGTGCCTAAGGCAATAACTGATGGCAGGAATCGAGGTCACTGAACAAGGAATCCCTCACTCAACCAAGGCGTGGCCGGCAGGGGTATCCTGGGGCTGCAATAAAAGGACCAGCGCCGAGGGAGGAAAAATGACCGTTTTCCAGGGCATTTTTCTGAGTGAGGGCACCCCGGAGGGGCGCGGTCCGCAGCCACAGGACACCCCTGCCGGGCGCGCCGCTCAAAGCCACACTTCCACGAATACACGAATACACGACAATCCTTCAACCCCTTGAATGCAAAACTGCACACTTGCTGATTTTCCCATTCAGTTCTCCCGGATTTTTCACCATAAGAGCTTGAGCACAATGCAAGCATCGATTCTGTGAAATCCGACGGTTGAGAACTCGCAACAGCAATGCCAGTTAACGCCGGTACGAGGTATAAGAAACTCAGTAGAGTCTGCCCATTGGGTGGTCGTATCCTATCGGGATTTTCTGTTACCGGCAGGCCGCACCGCCCCAGGGGAGTCTGATCCTCCGCAACTTGCACCCCTCCGGGGTTCCCTCACTCGGTCGGGAGCCCTGGAAAACGGTCTCCCTCGGTCGATCGGTGCTGCGTTTTTATTGCTCCGTCCTCAGACTCCCCTGGACCGGTGCTCAGTGCCAGAGGTCAAATCCTGTGGCAACCAATAGCCGGTGGGGTTGAAGAAACCACAAATGAATCTGCCGTGCGTCATGCATTAACTGATCGCAGGAATCGAGGTCGCTGAACGAGGAAACCCGCACTCAACCAAGGCGTGGCCGGCAGGGGTGTCCTGGGGCTGCAATAAAAGGACCAGCGCCGAGGGAGGAAAAATGACCGCTTTCCAGGGCATTTTTCTGAGTGAGGGCACCCCGGAGGGGCGCGGTCCGCAGCCACAGGATACCCCTGCCGGGCGCGCCGCTCGAAGCCTCAATATCACAATTCCACGAATACACGAATACCAGACAACCCTCCAACCCCTTGAAAGCAGAACACCACGCTAGCTAAAAATCGATCTCCGACACTTAACCCTAAGAGCCTGGGCACACGGCAAGGATCGCTTTTTTGGATTCCAACAGATAAGGAAGCGCTGATCAAATCCCCTAACGCTGAGCAGAAGTCTGCCGGGCATTGCCGCGAAGCACCATGCACAGCGGGAAAGCCTTTACCTTCGCGACTCGAACTGGGAATACCCGTGTTCTGGCAGATTCATAAAAGCTCCCGGACACAGCCTGATCCAGGCCGAAACCGGGAACAAGCATCGCTGGCCAAGGGCAGCCAAAGCGTGACCGGCATCACAATCGGTGTCCGAAAGAACTATTCCAGAACCGGAAAAATCGCCTGAGAGGCCCTGTTTCCGCACCTTTCAGCGATATGAGCGGGATTGTGAAACAAGTCACAGCGCAACCGGCACTGGAACACATATTATTGTTTCCGTGAGTTACGGAATCGCTTTTCACCAATTGATCCGTCAATCCAGATGAATTGCGCAATTGAACTATTCGTTAAAGAATAACGTAGCGACAACGATGTTAAGTCTAAATAAACGGAATTTGAGAGTGACGACGCTATGAATATATTTCAGAAACTAGGTGAAATAACGTCCGGCAAGCGTGACTACAATGATGTCGCTACGGCACTGGAGAGACTTCGTAATTCCGGAAAACCAGTTACGGTAAAGTTTGACGGAGATAGTCGCTGTTACTCCAGTCGTGTAACCGCATTCAATCGCGATCACAAGATTTTCGTATTGGACAACGTATTCCCGCCCGCGCCTGGCGAGACTTTTCGCAAAGGACGAAGCGCCACTATTTCATCGACTGACAACCAGAAAACCATCTCTCTGTCCGGTGTTTGCATGGAACCATTGGTAAAAAACCAGGACATGGGCTACGAGATGAAAGTATATAGCTCACTTTCCGTAGAAGAATTCGAACAGGACTACGACTTCGGCCTGCAGCACACCAGCAATACAGGCAACTCAATGCGGGCACGTAGAGTGGTAGGCCTGTAATGGAGGCCCTGCCCCGATTGACTGACCTTCAACTGCAATGACTGGCGTTACAGCAAAAAAAACCCGCTTGAAAGCGGGTTTTTTTTTGCGGTGGAGAATGAGAATCAATTGTTTGGTCGTTGATCATCCTCATCGGTAACCCTGCGCAGGTGTCCGTACATCATTTCTTCAACGAACTCTACACACTTGAATTCCAATAGCTGCATGTTCTCCTCAAGTCGACGGTACAGCGGCATTCTGATCGTCCAGGGTCGCGTGTACACATTGGGATCTTCAAGGGTCGCCTCGTACATCAGCGTGTTGGGTCCCATGTGAGTGTATCGCTCGGTAACCCGTAATGCCTCGGTATGGTGGTTACCAGCGTGGTCCAGCCAGGAATCCGGCATCTGATCTGTCACATCGATAACCAGGGTGTTACCCTCGAAGTGTCCCCTTGAGTGGCCCATCCAGCTGTAAACCGGCGCTTCGAAATCGGGCCTGTTCATATAGACTATCCGGCTGGCACTGGCAAACTCATAAGCCATAATAATGTGACCGGGAGACTGCACGATCTGGAATGGAAAGGGCAGATAATTGGCCCTCGGTATGCCAGGCATGTAGCATTTGACGTAGGGGTCCTGCTCCAGCCAGTTGCTTTTATTTTCCTGCTGTTGAGCCCGCGCTGCCGGGGTATAGGGAATTTCCCCTCCGATCACCACGCCGAGCCCGGCCGGCACAGAACCCCAGGCACCAAGATCCGGTATTGGCGGGAAATCTGCCGCATGAGGCTCGATATCCCAGTTAGCCGAGCCCAATGCCTGCCAGATTCCGTTAAAATCCGGCGTGCCATCAGCAAGCATCGGCGGTGAAAAATCTTCCGCTGCGTGAGCCGTAAAGGCTAGTAAACCTGAGGTTAGAAGTGTCAGCGCCTTGCGCCGTATGTTGAAAAGGTTCATTGCAACCACCCTTTTATTATTCATCGTTTCGGATCCGACCGTGCGTCAGATGTGGCTTGAGGTGTTTCTCGTCGAGTAACAACCGTCGACCGATTCTAACACAGTCATTCTGTGCGTCTATCCCGGAAAGGAAAACGGCTTCTCACGACTTCACTAAGGAACCTATGCTGTCTGCCACCCTGCCTCAGCAGCATATACGCTCGACACGTTACCGGACATGATTTTTGGTGCCCCTGGCAGTATCATGGTGGCAACAATTCCGGTAGCTTCTGAAGGTACCCAGAAATGACGTTAACCAGAAGACAACTCATCAAGGCGGGTGCTGTGGCCAGCCTGGCCGGCAGTTTCCCCTGCAGCCCAGTTTTGGCCCAGAGAAGCACTTATAACATGACCACCATTCCCTCATCCGGCCAGCGTCTTCCCAGCGTCGGCATAGGTTGCCGCAACTATCGCGGACCTGACAATGCCACTCAGGCTGACGAATTTCAGCAGACATTCGCCACTTTCCACCGGCTGGGAGGAAAAGTGATCGATACTTCTCCAAATTATGGCAACTCCGAAGAAGTAATCGGCAACATAATGCGGCGCCTTGGCATCCGCGAGGACCTCTGGGTAGCCACAAAGGTGGACCGGGAGTCCCGTGACCGGGGAGCAGCACGGATGGAGGAGTCTTTCGGGCGTCTCGGTGGCGATCAGTTCGACCTCATGCAGGTCCATAACCTTCGGGGCGTCCAGGCGCAACTGCCGACAATGGAGGCCTGGAAAGCGCAGGGACGGTTTCGACATATCGGCGTGACCACTTCAAATGACAGGCAGTACGCAGAACTGGAGCGCATCATGCGGGATCATCCGCTGGATTTTATCCAGGTGGACTATTCGCTGGGAAACCGGGGAGCGGCGGAGCGATTGCTGCCCCTGGCGCAGGATCGGGGAATCGCAGTGCTGGTAAACCTGCCCTTTGGTCGTGGCAGGCTGTTTACCGCTGTCGGCGACCATCCGCTCCCAGACTGGGCCCGGGAAATCGACGCCACCAGCTGGGCTCAGGTTTTCCTGAAGTATGTCTATTCACATCCCGGCGCCATTATTCCGATACCGGGGACCACCAAGCCCCACCACGCGGAGGACAACCTTCGGGCTGCCGTGGGAAGATTGCCGGACACCGCCTTGCGCCGGGAGATGGAAATTTACATCGACCCCCTGCTGGCCTGACGGAAGTACTGGTTAATTCTATGGGCCCCACTTACACCTGGTCTTTGCGCCGGCTGCGGATCCGCATCAACTGGTTGATTCTGGCTTCTGTGCTGTTTGCCGTTTTCGGTCTTGTCAGGCTCGGCACCTGGCAACTGGATCGTGCCGGAGAAAAACTGGCAGCCCAGGCGGCCTTCGACCAGCAACAATTGCAGAATGCCAGCCCGATTGAGACTATCGACCTGACCGGAACACAGCCTTCAGAATTAAAAAATCTGCATGTTTCACTGGCTGGGAGTTATGACAACGCACACACGATCCTGGTGCTTGCCCAGTTCTTTAACGGTCAGATCGGCTATGAAGTCGTCACCCCGTTTCGTATTGCCGGCAATGGGTCACTGGTGCTTGTCAGTCGCGGCTGGACCAGTGGCATTCTGCCTCCCGACACACCTCCCAGCACACGCCCGGTAGAGGGTCCGGTAGCGCTCACAGCACAGATTCACGTGCCGGATGCCGACCAACCGGTGCTGTCCAGCCAGGTTGACGCGCGCATCTGGCCTCTGAGAGTGAGAAGTGTGGAAATCGAAGTTTTGGATCGCATCTTCGCAGAACCGTTATTTCCCTACCTGGTCCGGCTGACGGAGGGTCAGCCAGGCATGCTGGTCAGACACTGGCCCGAAACCAATGTCGACATAGACACGCATCTGTCCTACGCCCTGCAGTGGTTTACCTTCGCATTCCTTGTGGCTACAGTCGCCCTGCTCGCCAGCAGCAACCTGATTGCGCTGCTTCGTGACCCGGAAGAACAAAAATTCCATGAATAGCAGTCAGTTACGAAACTGCCGGAATTTGTTTCAGGGCAATCCCACGAGTTCCGTTGGCAATGCCGGCAGACTTGGGAAGTGCACCGCCCTGACGTTTTCAATTGCTCTTCCCCATACCGTCGTTCTGCGCTAACCTACCTTTCGAAGTCGGGTCTGCAGCCTGCATGCCAGGTTGGCCCCGGTCCTGGAAAACAGGAACCGTTATGGTGACACAATGCGCAGAAGCTATTTTTTCACAGCCAATCTATTACGGGGAGATCAACCCATGAGAATCTTCGCCCTCCTGAAGTTGACTGGCCTGGTGGCGCTCACCGGTGCCTTGCTCTGGCCCGCGTCGGGCACGGCCCAGAGTGCCGGGCAGGTGACATTTCACCAGGATATCGAACCGATTCTGCAACGCAGTTGCCAGCATTGCCACCGCGAGGGGGGAGTGGCCCCCATGCCACTGGTCACTTACGAACAGGTGGCTCCATTCGCCGGGCTGATCGAATACAAGACCGGGCTGCGTGACCGTGCCGGCGCCATGCCTCCCTGGTACGTGGAAAAGAACATCGGCATCCAGCACTTCAAAAACGATCCTTCCCTGAGCGACGACGAAATCGCAGCGATTTCCACTTGGGCCCGCACCGGTGCAGCCAAGGGTGATCCGGCCGCTGCCCCGGAGCCCCTGGTATTCGATGACAGCTTGAAATGGAGCCTCGGCGAGCCAGATCTGGTGGTTACAACCCAGGACTTCTTTATGGAAGCGGGCCGCCCAGACTGGTGGGGCGAACTGGCCCGCGTGCCTCTAGGGCTGGAACAGGACCGTTACGTAAAATCGGTGGAGATCGTAGAAGTCAATGACGTACCCAGTGCCGGCACCGGCAGGGAAACTGTCGGCGGCAGATACATTTTCCACCACATGATCTGGCGGACGGAGGTGCATGACGAAAACGGCGAACCTCAGGCCGGTGGCACCGTCGGCTGGCCGGTACACGAAGTCGGCCGGAATCCGGACATTTTCGATCCGGAAAATGGCCGCCTGCTGCCAGCCGGGTCGGTTTTCGCTACCGATTCCGTGCATATGCATTCCAATGGACGCAATACCACCGGCCATCTGGAAATCGGCTTTCGCTTCCACCCTGTAGGCTACGAACCGAAGTTTCAAACGGTCCGTTTCGGCCTGGGGAATGGTGTGGATATCAGTATTGCCGGCAATGAAAAAGATCAGGAGTTGCATGCCTATACCGTTCTGGAGAACCACACCAAACTTGTTACCTTTGAGCCGCACCTGCACGCCCCGGGAGAGCGCATGTGCCTGGAGGCGATCTGGGGCTATACCGTCGAAACGCTTTCCTGTGTGGGCTATGACCACAACTGGGTGCGCGGCTATCCTTTCGCGGACAACCACCAGCCTTTGTTGCCAAAAGGCACGATCCTGCACATTACCGGTTACATGAACAACACTGATAGTAATCCCAATGTCCCGGATCCGCGCAACTGGCAGGGCTCCGGCAATCGCTCGGTGACCAACATGTTCATCGACCTGGGTATCCGGGTTAAGCTGACCGAAGACCAATTCTTTGAAGAAATGGCAACACGTCGCGAAGTGCTGGGCCTCGGCCCCAACGATCATGTAATCGGTTGTCCGTTATGCCTGGCACCGCTGGTGTCGCCGATTCCCGCGTCCAGTGACGATCCGGCGGACAACCTGGCCGCCAATTGACCACTGTGGCAGCAGCACTGCCAGCCTGGCGCGGCGCAGGGCTTCGCGGTAGCGCCCTGCGCCTGTTGGCTTTTTGAAGTGCCCCGAGACTGAGCTTGCCCGGCGACACCGGGCCTTCGCAGCAGGCGTGGCAAGGCCAGGACCGCCCAATCAGCGTGGTTGGCCAAGCACAGGGGCGAACGGCGGTTCGAATCGGGGTGCAGGCTTATCACTGAAGCGAATGCTCCCCGGCACAGTCCCGGTACCCCGCAATTCTGACGGCAGTAAGCCGTTCTCACTCTGCTTCCTCTCTCGCGCCATAACGATCGAGGGAGTTTCCGCGCCTGAACCGAAAGAAAAGCTGAAACTGCCTTTAACCAGCCGGTTATTGGCTTCCAGAATCGCCCAGTTTACCGAGTAGTAATCCGCCGGCAGCAGAGCGGGAACCGGCCAGGCATAGGTTGATAGCGACCGCGGCTGGTAGCGAAAGCCAATGTCCACCCAATCGCGCTGGTGGCTATAGATCACCAATTTGACAAGTCTGACAGGCTGGTTGAAATTCAACAGAACCTGGGTGGGCGACGAGGAAAGCACGGAATCGTCCGCCGGGACGGTTTCTGCCTCAATACCTGCCGCTGAGGCGCTGACTCCGAATTGCGGCCCACCGTGGCCAGGGTGCTGCGCGTCAACGGACTTCATACTGACGAATAAAGCCAGGAGAGCGAGCAGTTCCGGCCTGAAGAGCCGGCCGCGACCCGAATCGGGCATTCTGTTTCTCACCATGGCATAGCTCCGCAAATTGCCTGACAGCTGTTTAAGAAATCTCCGAGGGACTCATAGTAGCGCCGATCGGCCAATGCGGAAACGCACCGTCTGACAAGTCGCTCCAGGGACCCTCGACCCACTGCCGAACCCGGTGCTGCAGTCAGCCACTTACTGCCCCAGGAGGCAGTTTCCGAGCTCCGGAGCACGAGAAACCCGAGTCGTTGCTTCGCGGGCTAGCGAAAAGTGAACCCCTGTTCCGCAAGGAACGCTTTCATGTGCGGCCTTGATTTTTCTGACAACAACACTGCAACCTGTTCACTCCAACTGATACCGTGCCCGCCACCGGTCCGGGTCTGATAGTAATTACGAATCGTGTCGTCGTAGTCTCTGATTGCCTGGGCATCGCCCTCCTCATTGTAGACTTCGTCTTTTAGTATCACTGATACCGGCAGTCTTGGTTTCAACTCCGGCATCTGATCGGGATACCCCAGGCACAGACCGAAAACCGGGTAAACGCCACGCGGCAATTTCAACAGATCGCTGACCTCCCGCGGGTTGTTGCGAATACCCCCAATGTAACAGATTCCCAGGCCCACAGATTCTGCCGCCGTCACCAGGCTTTGTGCCATCAGGGCTGCATCGACCGTGGCGATGATGAAGTGCTCGGTATAGTCACCCTCAAAGGGTTTGCCGTACTCACGGCAGTAGTTGCCGGCTCGCTTCAGGTCGGCACAGAAAACCAGGAACTCAGCTGCAGACTCCACATAGGGCTGATTTCCTGCCAGGGTGGCGAGCTGTGAACGTGCCTCGGGTTTGCGCACGCGGATGAGTGTGCCTCCCTGCAGAAAACTTGATGTCGCTGCTCCCTGTCCAGCCTCCACGAGTTGGCGGAATAGATCTTCCTCGATGGGTTGTGACGTGAATTTGCGAATGCTGCGATGGGATTTCAGCAATTCTATGACTGAACTCATAACGCTCTTTCTCCGGGTTGTCCCATTGTACGGATGAATAGTCGAGTGAAAGGGTAAACTTTTTATTGCAGCAGTGTATCCAGAAACGCCGGTACGACATCATTAGCCAGTTTGGTCTCTTCGTTGAGCAGCACCACCAGCCCGAGGTTGCGGTCCGGTAGCAACGCCACTTCCGAGCGAAAACCCCGAACTCCGCCACCGTGGTGAACAACGCGCAGTCCGCGGTAGTCGAAGACTCGCCAACCAAGTGCATAATACGCTTTCTGCAATCCCTCCCAGCGATTGAAATAGTTTCCTCTCGGAGTTTCCACTACCGGATCGTGCTGCTGCCTGAGGAATGACTCCGACAGAACTTCAGGGAATCCCCCAAGATTTGCCCGCGCCCAGATCGCCATATCCGTGACACTGGCGTTGATTCCTGCTGCCGGCGCCACCGAATAGTAGGCCGGATTGTGGGTGGTGGTTTTCCAGTTGCCGCGTACCTGGCGGTGGGGGCTGGTGGCGTTGCTGCTGGCGATAAAGTTCCCCAGGCCCGTCGAAGCATGATCCATACCCAGCGGCCTGAACAGTTCATCGACCAGAAACTCTTCATAACTTTTCTGAGTGGAAATTTCCACTACATCCGCGATCAGGGAAAACACCACATTCTGATAGCCATAGCAGCGTCCGGGATCACACACCGTGGGTATCTCATGGAATTTCTCCACGATTTTCTCATAGGCCACGCCAGCATCCAGCATGTTCGAATAGGCGTGGGGCATCAGGCCCGATGTATGACTGACGATATTCTTCAGCGTGATGGCTCGGGACGCACTTCCGGTGCCGATTTGAAGCTGTGGTAATACATCAGTGATAGGCGTTTCCCAGCTCTGCAGATTGCGGTTCACTACCAGGGAAGCCACGGTGCCGGCGAACGTTTTGGAAACCGATGCAATACGGAACAGGGAATCTTCAGTCAGCAATTGCGGGTCGTCAGTACTGCGCACTCCCCAGGTCCGCACCGCGATTACCTGATCTCTGGTTACCAACGCCACAGCCGCGCCGGGCAGGTGTTGTTCGATGATCCGGGCGTCGAGCCAGGCCAGATAAGCATCGACTGGCGTAGTCTGCCCCGTCTCGACCGTCTGCCCCTCACGATAAATCTTATAGATCTGCTCCTGGGCTGTGAGTGGCAGTACCGGCAGGGTTGTTGCTGAGGTCAGCAGCACAATTCCGTGCAGGACCTGACGTATTCTATTGAGATGCAACAGCCTTCTACCTGATTGATCGCCGTGGAGTTCCTCACCTGCCGCGCCAACCCGGGCGGCGGCAACACCGGCCAATGATACACGCGCCTGAGGTCTTCACAAAGCCCGGTCGATGCATGCGCCGGCAACCGTTTCCGAAAATCTCCCGCAGGGCAGTGTCAGAATTTATCAGCGGTTTCCAGGGAAAGGCCGGCCCGGTGAATACTGCAGCGGACCGGCCGGTGTGCCCTCGGAGATGGCAGCAAACGTAGACGCAACAGGCACGTTACAATCGCGTGGGAAGGCCTCAGTAAACCATCACCAGCAGACGTCGTTTATCACGCTCTACAGTCAGGGCAACCAATGCACCGGCAGCTGCCAGTTTCTCATTGAAGTCCCGAAGACTGCTGACCGACTTCCTGTTCAATTCTACAATAATGTCGCCTCTGCGCAGACCTGCCCGCCAGGCCGGACTGCTGGGGGCCACCTCGACGACTTCGACACCGTCGACATCAGCCTCCCGGGTCTGCAGAGAAGCGCCGGCAAACACGTTGGCATCCGCCGGTCGCGAACCATCAGCAACAACGCTGCCGTCACCATTGTCCAGGGTCGCCGTCAGGTTCAATTCCCGGCCTTCCCGCAGAATTCCCAGGCGTACCGATTCACCGCGGCGGATCAGACCAACCTGGTTACGCAGATCCCGCCCGCTTGCAACAGCCCTGCCATTGAGACTGACGATGACATCGTAAACCTGAAGGCCGGCAGCCTCTGCAGCACTTCCTGTCATTACACTGGCCACCAGGGCACCGGTGCGGGCCTCCAGGCTCAACGCTTCAGCCAATGCGTCAGTTATATCGCTGATCTGTATTCCCAGCATGCCACGGCGAACTTCGCCATCACGTTCGAGAAGTGCCACTACCGCAGCCACCATGTTGGCGGGCACGGCAAAACCGATGCCGTCACTGCCACCACCATTGGCGCTGATGATCGCCGTATTGATACCCATCAGCCTGCCCTGCATGTCTACCAGGGCACCGCCGGAATTGCCCCTGTTGATGGCTGCGTCGGTCTGAATAAAGTCTTCGTACTTGTCATTGTCCAGGCCGGCTCTGCCGAGGGCGCTGATGATGCCGGAGGTGACAGTCTGGCCAATACCGAAGGGATTACCGATTGCCACCACAAAGTCACCGACCTCGGCGCTCTCGCTGTCAGCAAAATCCAGCTCTACCAGATCCGGCGCATCGATTTTCAACAACGCAATATCGGTAGCGGCGTCACTTCCCAACAACTCGGCCTGATAGTTGCGACCGTCCTTGAGGATGACATTGACAGTACCGGCGTTGGCGACAACGTGCTGGTTGGTTACAATCAGGCCCTCCCCGGCATCGATGATGACACCGGAACCGGCGCCCTGGCGACTCGGTGCCATCTGTTCCCGGGGAAGCGCTGGCAGTTTATCGAAGTCGAAATAGCGCTGCAGCCCCTCCGGCAATTTAACTCCAGGAGACAGGCCAAAGTCGGCTCCGGCCCGCTCGACAACTCTGATACTGACCACTGCCGGAGTGACTTCCCGCAACATCGGGGCCAGGGACGGAACTCCCTGCTCCTGCGCCGACGCACTCAGGGCACTGGTCAGGGGCAACTGACTCGCTGCGGTCAGCATGGCCAGGACGATTACAAAACCACTGATAAAATTTCTTATGTTCATATTCTGCTCCTGATTCAATTCAAGGTTTGTGCGGCTCGCGGATAGCGGTCGATACCGCAATTTCCGTCAAGTAACAGGCAGATTGCCCGCGGCAATACAAAAAATCCTGATTGAAAGCGGAAGAAATACTCCAGAAAAGCTGAAGATTACCGGCAAGCCGATGGCCGGCCTGGAAAATCACCGGTTGCTGTGATTAAGATAGGGTGTGAGCGACGTTGCAGTTGAGCCGTGGCTTTTGCTGCATGAATTTTCGATTATTCTGTTTTATTTCAAAAGGATAAAGCGAAAATGTTAGAATCCGATTCAACCAGGAGCAGTTACCAGGAAAAGCAATCGGGCGTGGCATTGAATCCCGCCCTTGAAAGCAACTTCGTGATTGGGGACTGGTCTGTGGAGCCCCAGCTGAACCGCCTGTCCTGCCGGACCGATCCGTACTGCGAACGCAGGCTGGAGCCCCGATTGATGCGATTACTCTGCTACCTGGCAGCAAACCCGGGCCGGGTCGTCAGCCGTGACCAATTGAGCAATGAGCTGTGGCCCCGCGTCATAGTCAATGACAACTCCCTCACCCGGGCAGTCAGTGCCCTGCGCAAGCAGTTACAGGATGTGGAGATAGGTAACCGGCAGTATCTGGTGACGATCCCAAAGAAGGGTTACCGGCTGGCGCTACCGGTACTGCCGTGCGGGAATTCACCGGAAACCCAATCCGATCCCGCATTTCCCAGTGACACATCAGGATGGACCACGGGCACCGTTCGGCAGCCCTTCCCGTTCTGGGCTGGTGGCGGCCTTTACCCTGTCGTTGATCCTGGGGCTCGGCTGGTGGAACAGTGCCCTGACGGGTGGCTCCACAATGGTCGCAGCCGTTCCGGCCCCGGCTTTCGACCAGGTATTGAACGAAGGCGATAATGCCCTTACCGCTGGCAGGCTGAGCCTGAGTTCCCTGGGGCATACCGCATCCGCGTCAGCCTCTTGGGTAGCACCCGCATTCACAGCAGTTTCACCCGACGGCTCAGCTCTCGCATTGCTACGCCAGGAGTACGGACAATCGCGTCTGTACCTGGTCAAGGTCGATTCCGAGGCCGGCCCCAAAGCAATTTTCAGCAGTAATGACCGGCTTTACAATCTGCAATGGTCGCCGCTGGGAAATGCCCTGCTGTTTGCGCGCGAGCCTGCTGCGGTGGTCACCACCCTGCTCCACGCTGCCGACCCCAGACCGGCAGACCTGCTGATGCTGGATCTGGAAACCCTCGCCGTGACAGTGCTGATTGACTCCACGCCGGATAGCCGGGAACCTTCGGCGTCCGTTTAGCAGGCACTTGCGGAATTTAACCGTGAGAAGGGGGCCCGACAACCGTGGAGAGAAAAACCGTTGTCGCCAACACCAACAAGCCTGCCGCAACTTCCAGGGTCAGGCTGCGACGTAAAAGGAAGAGACCCCCAGGCTTGCCCAGCATCGGCACCAGCCACCAGCGATTCAGCGCCGCCAACGCCAGCATCAGCATCACCAGTGCTGCTTTGAGCATCAACACCAGCCCATAGACCGAAGAAGTCAGTTGAGCCGGCGAGTCGAAGAGCTGAACCACCAGTAACAGGGCTGCTAACAGAAGCACTGCCACCAATACGGAAGCTCTGCTGCTGAACCGGTACATTATCACTTGAACCTGTTCAGGTTCAAAGAGACGGGTGGAACGCCAAAGGGGAACCAGAGAGCCCAGCCAGAGCACAACACAGAGCACATGCAACACAAGGGCAAGTCGAGCTGTCAAGGAAAGCGGCGTAATGTGTCCGGTTGCCTGAAAGGACAACAACAGGATAAACAGTGCGGCAGCATTGAGACGAAAGAACAGTTGGAAAAACCCTTGTCCCGGCGGGCTTGAAAGCCTGCCCAGGTGGGCTAGTGTAACGACCTGGCCCACGATGAGCAGCAGCAGCACTCCCATTCTCAGCAGGCTTGCTTCCCCGACCCCGAGGTCCAGGAAAAAGGTGATCATACCCCAGTCAAGCATGCCGGCCAGACCGGAATCGTTAGCCGCCCCTACCTGGGTAAGAAAGTAGAGAATGACTCCATGAAAGCCGAGGAGAGCACCTGCTAGGCTGTAAAATGCCCCCCAGCGCAAGCTACGCCGGCTGTGGTCGGCAAGCAGCCAAACGGAAAGGGTGCCACCTGCCGCCGCGATCACGCCAAGATACCAGCTTAACTTGGCAATCAGGCTGACCAGATCCCAGGTGGAGAGTTCCATAACCAGCGGCTACCTGGTGCCCGTCGTGCGCTGCCCGATACCGGCTGTCAGTGGGCGTGGTGGTCCGCGCTATCGGCATGCTGCCCGGCGTGTTCCATCTCGCCGGACGGATCCACGGTGAAGCCGAACTCTCCGGAAACCGTATGCCCGTCAGCACCGACGACCGCCCACTCCACATGGTAGGCCCCCGCCATGAGGCTGACAGGTAACAGGTACTCGGTTCTGGGGCTTGTCTGGGGCTGAAATCCCAGGTCTACCTGGTTACCATCCTGCCCATGCAGCACGAACTTCATCAGGCTGACCGCCTCGGTAAACTGCAGGTTGATCTGCTCCGGAGCGGTTTTTACAACCGCGCCATCGCCTGGGGTGGATTCCTTCAGCCCGGTATGGGCCTGAGCCGTGACAACGAACCCAAAAAACGTGACTGCCAACAGTAACACGCGCACGACATCTCGCCAGTGGTTCAGATGGTTCATAGCGACTACCTCCGGAATTAATCCTGCAAAATAAACTTGTGACCTATTATGACACCTGGAAGGTTCGAAGGATACAGAGCAGCCTGCTGCAGTCCGCAGGCAGCACGGGCTGCCATTCTTGGAGTCCAGGGCATGCCTGGCTTGTGTATCAAGTGCGACAATTTGCCGCATTGCCATGAAGTGTTGCCATGGGCAACTGCACCCGGCCCGGAGTATCGGTTGATTTATTCTCGTGCAGGCCTTAGCTTTACATAACTCAAGCAGCAATCGCAGCACTGAAGTCCTGGCATTTTGTAATGGCACTGAATCAATCAGAATCAGAAGAAAGTTTATACCTGCAACCGGAACAGGTATTTTCACCGGCCGCTCTCAAACTGCTGGTTCAGCGCATCAAGTCCAGTGGCGAATTGGGCCGTTCGAGAATCTACGGGGCGCTTCTGGACTATCTGCTCGACTGTTCGCTGGAGGGCAAGGCGCCAAAGGAATTCGACATCGCCGCGGAGGTGCTCGGCAAGGGGGCTGATTACGACGTATCCCGGGATTCATCCGTGCGGGTTTATATTCACCAGCTGCGGAAGAAGCTCGACAATTACTATGCCACTCAGGAAGCTGATGCCCCTCACCGCATCGTCATTCCCAGGGGGCAATATGCACTAGCAGCCACTCGTGTCAAAGGTGATGAGCCAGGTGCCGTCGAACAACCCAGACGGTGGAAGCAGCCTGCAGTTCTGGCCCTGGCACTGTCTATCATCATCCTGTTGGCGGCCAACCTGTTGCTCATCACGTTCGGAAACAACGCCGGCTCAAACCCGCTGCAGCCGTTATATCGCGACTCCTCAATCTGGGGGACGATACTGGATGACGACCTGCCAATTATGCTGGTTATGGGTGACTATTACATATTCGGCGAGCTGAACGACCGGGGAAACATCGGGCGCATGGTGCGCGATTTCAATATCAACTCCCAGGATGACCTGGAAGACCGGCACTTCAGTGATTGGGAGACTACTCACAATTACCAGGACCTTGACCTGAGTTACATTCCCGAAGGGAGTGCCTACGCGCTATCCAGAATCATCCCGATTCTCAGCGCCAGCGGCAAGCGTTTCCATGTCGCCATGATGTCCGATCTCTCTACCGTAGATCTGCGGGAAAATCACATCATCTACATTGGCTATATCAGCGCGTTGGACAAACTGAGCGAAATGGTATTCGCCGCTTCCAAGCTGCGGGTGGGCCGCAGTTACGACGAACTACTGAACATTCAAAGCGGCGGGTACTACACCAGTGACGCCGGCCTCCCGGAGGAAGGTCAGCAGTTTCGCGACTTCGGATTCTTCTCCACCTTTCCAGCCAGCAGCGAAAACCAGGTGATTGTCATTGGCGGCATGCGTGACCCCGGCCTGATGTATACGGCTTTGGCACTATCCGACCCGAATTCGCTGGCAGAACTCGAACTGCTGCAGGCTGAATACTCACCAAGTCTCGAAGTACTCTATGAAGTCTACGGCATGGACCGCATGCATTTTGACGGTCGTATCGCCTACAGGGACAGCCCCGATCCGACTTTGAAATGGCGCCAGGATCTGAGCAACAGCCGGAATTGACTGCGCTGCAGAATTTCGGGCACACTCAGTGGCCCTGCTATTCTGCTATTCCGAAACAGCGGCGTACCAGAGGCAATCGCTGCGTGCGATGGCAAGGTTGGAGGTGATCATGAACAACTTCTGGTTGCACCGCGGAAAGAGTTCCCCATCCACCTGCCGATAAAGCGCCTTGAAATGGTTGGTGCGCTGCGCGTCGAAAGCCGCCATCCTGTCCAGGGCTTCAGGTGCCACCCATCCCAGCAACGTATCCGGCGTCACCAGGCCGAAGTTATGGTGTTCGATGTCGTGTACCAGAGTAATGTCAGAACCGGGCACATAGCCCTCTGCACAGGCGATTATCGATGCCTCATGCATTTCTATACGCATCGGATTGAAAAACATCTCGATGGAGTAATCCCTATCTTCCTCGACAAACAGCCTGACCTCACCGAAATAACGTTGCAGTCCTTCAAATGCTATCCGGTCAGCAACGGCTTCAAACGACCCTCCGCACTCTATGGTGACAACCGGCACGTTTTCAGTGCTCGTTTCCATTATCGCGCCGAGCCTTAGCTCTGTAACGACCAACCGATCGGTAAATAACGAAACGATCTGATCGTGCCTTTCATCGTACCTGGTCGTCACCCCGAAAGAGGGCCCCTCCCCCGAAGTATTGTGCATATCCACAACAGCTTCAGGGTTGAGCTCCCGGATTTCCTCAAGCAGTTGCAAACACACGGGCCCCTGATCATCAACCTCGAAAGGAGGAAGAAAGCAGCGATTGTAATCTCTTTTGCCTGGAACCTGACGATAAGTGAATCGAGGGGGCAAGCCCGCAGCTTCGGTGGCGATAAGATAACAATAAACATCAACTGCCGGCTCGAAATTCATTTTCAGAAGCGTGTGCAAGGCCCTGATTCCGGACGGCTCATTACCATGTAACAGAGTAACCAGGACCCGACAGCGGGTCGAATCCCTGCCTTTCAGGCGGATACGGCTGGGCCCGGGCAGAAAGGCCAGGAAGTCCTCGATATTATCGCCGATATAATGACTGACAGAGTCATCAAAATGGGTAATCAGGGATTTTTTATCCTGTTGTAGAAGCATCCGGGGAACCTCTGATTTTCAATCCCACTCTGCAACCGGCCTGTTGGCTGCACTCTGCTCATAGTATCGCTCGAGCAACAGGCGGCAGGCAGTACTGCTGTCGTGTTTCCGCCGCAGCGCATCATAATTCTGCAACTGCCACTCGGCACCGCTTATACCACGCTCGATACGGTGTTCGATCACCCCCAGGTAATGGCTTACTTCCTCAGGCTCTACCCCAATCGATCGGAGACCGCTTTCTGCAACGGGCAGCAGATCCTGCAACAATTCCAGCACTGGATAGTCATTCAATTCTGAGGCATCCGGGTTCGGCCAGAGGATACGGCTGTGAATTCCAAACTCTGCGGCACGATAGAAATTGTAGTTGGCATAGGAAAAAGGCAATGCCGTGATAAGGCGGTTGATGTCTCCTCGCAGGCCTTCGGTCAGGCCTATGGCAAGTGCCGCGTTTGCCATCATGTCCACGACACTGGGCCCAGAAGGCAGAGCCCTCAATTCGATGCGCAGGTGACCGTCAAACCCGTCATCGTAAATTGGCCTGTTCCACAACCACACTGTACTCTGTTGCAGCCGCAACTCTGACAGCTTCGGTATACCACCGTTCCTGACCACAGCAAGGCTGTCCTCATCGTCAAGGATCGGCAGGAGCACGGGATAAAGATGTACAGTCTCGGCGAACAGCTCAAGGATTCCTTGTCGAACCCAGCCGTTACCGAAGTTCACCCTCGGCAACTGGTGCCAGGGTGCATTCATCAACAGTTGATCCTTTCGGGTGTCGATGGATTTCTTGAACAGTGGAATCCGCGTTTCGTGCCACAATCGTTCGCCAAATACTATCGGTGAATTACTGGCGATCGCCAGTACCAGAGGCGTAACCAGCTGAAGTGCATTGAATGTGTCGGCGTAAGCATCGGGGTTGACACGGTAGTGTGCCTGGAACGAGGTGTTGGCACCTTCAAGCGTGATGTCGTCGCTGGCCAGAAAAAGCTCATCCTGGCCTTTTATGTTAATTTTAAAACGGCCTGCCAGATCCTGCTTTAGCCGGTTTGCCAGGGCATGGTAACGCGGCACATCGGTCATTGTGTTCTCATTGAAGTCTGCCGTACGCAGGGTAGGCAGAATGCCAATCGGGACTATCCTGCCGCCAACACCCGTAGCGCATTCCCGCATTCGGGCCATGGCATTGAGGAGTTCCTGCTCGCTGCTCGAAAACGGCCTGTCCTTCATCGGAAAAGGCGTCAGGTTATACTCAAGGTTGAAACGGTTCAGCTCCAGCGTCAGTTGCGGATTGTCCATTGCAACCTGAACCTCCCGGTTCTTACACAACGCATTGCCGTCGTTGTCGATCAGGTACATTTCCAGCTCCGCTCCGAATGAGGCCGGCCCGAGACCAAAGCCCGGGCGCTCGAGCAGTAACCGCAAGGCATCGAGGTTTTCCCTCAGCCGCCGCGCAAATCGCTGGTAATCCACTTTACCGAATTCAATTTTCTCTATCGCACGACCCATGACATATTTCCATTCAGCATTCAGGCACAGTGATAATACTGGTTTTTATCAATATACCGAAACAGCAGTTTCTCCAACTGCTCCAGCAACTCATCCTGCTGGTCGCGCAGTTGCACAACCTGGCCATCCTGCTGCTGATAAACCCTGGCAAACAGGGGCTCATCGGGATAAAGCGCCGCAATGTCCGCAAAATACGTCTTTGGCATTCTGAACAGCCCGACACTGACAGAATGCAGGGAATCAGCATCAAGACTTTCGAAAACCTGCCTAAACAGCTGTTCGTACTCCTTTCCTGAAATCCACGGAATAGATTAGCGGCTCAAACCGCAGGGCAATTGGCCAGCCCTGGCGCTGCAACCGGGCTAATGCATCCAGTCGCTTGGCGATCGAAGGAACACCGCGCTCCCAGTAACGATGAGTGGATTCCGGTGTGAAGCTCATGGCCACAATACAGTTTTCCAGAGGGCTCCGCTGCAGTAGACCCCGCACCTGTGTGCTTTTGGTGCGAACCTCCATGGTCAGACCCGGATGCTTGGAAAACCAGCCCAGAAAATAGTCGATGAAACCACTGACCGGTTCCAGCGCCAGGCTGTCGCAATCGTAACCACTGTAGAATACTGGTTGTTTCCGGCCCTTGCCGGCAGTGTCAATCTCCCTGGCGAAATCTTCAAAATTTGTGAACAATACATAGTTCGCGGAGCGGTACATTCCCTGCAGAAAGCAGTATCTGCAATCGTAAATGCAGTTATACATGTGGGAAAAGTAAAAGCCGGCACCCCCATCAAAGCCATACCCGGAAGGCGCCGGTATAACCAGCCTTCCATGCTTTCTGGCCAGTATCAGCGCCGGATTGCGCTTCTGCAGCCGGAAATTCTGGGCTTTGCGGTTGAATACCTCACCGTATCGTTCAATGACCACGACCGGCGTATCTGCAACGCGTGAGAGAATCTCCCCGGTCCTGGGAGAATTCGCCACTTCCTCTTCCACATAGACGCAGGAGAACTTCATAACCCAGGCAGCAGCTCCTCAACCCGCCGCAGCAATCTCCGACCGTCCGTAATCTCAGCAGCTTCAAGTTCTGCCGACAGGTTGCTTCCCCCCAGGGCATAATATCGTCGGAACAGGGATTCAAACTGTGAACGCTGGTTTACAGTCAGTCTTTGCAGACCGGCGAGCCGGTGAAACTCATCTGGCAGACCGTAGATGGTATTGACCTCCGATGACAACTCTGACAATTCCTGAACCAGGTGGTCAATAATGTGCAACTGCCCCTCCATCCATTCAGCGACTTTTTCTTCATTGATTCTATGCACGGGAAACCCGGGACCATCTGAGACTATCTTGAAAACCTGACACAGTTCTGAGGTAACGAAACGTGTCACTGTGGCAACAAATTCGCTGGCTTCCATGTCGTAGGCAACAGCATCGCTGTAGGCTTTTTCCGGCTTCTCCACGGTGACGAGACCTGACAGTGGGACCCCGGGGTTGAAAATCACAGGCGGATAACTGTTCCTGCCGGTGGCCTGATCGGTCACCCTGTTGACAAGAATGCCTTCGCCCGCAGGTCGACTGCCGTGTCCTGCGATTCCGATATTCAGCCATGCAGCCTGCTGCCTTCCCCCACTCTGGTGTTGCATTCCAGCCAGGAATCCACAGGCACCGGAGATGGCCGGCTTCCCGACCCCGGCAACCAGGAGGCTGATATTCTGATCGTTACCATAGATGCGCATGCCACCAAGTGCCTTGCAAAAGCGTAACCTGAAATGCCGGATCAGCGGTCGAGCTTCGCAACCTAGGGCGACCACCAGGTTGACCGCTGCGGATGGATAATTAACCGGCACGGAGGGAATCCGGGGACTGCGCATAATTGTGGGCAGCAATGATGCGCCTATAGGTTTCCGCACGCTTTCGATTGCCCCGCTTCAACGCGCCATTGACCATGACCGCGCACTTGGCCAGCAGGATATCGCGCGCGGCACGACTCTGGAATTTATCAAGAATACCGGCTCCCAGAATTTTCTCCAGGGCGGCAATTCGGAAACGATCCATGCCCCAATGCTGCCTCGACAGTTGATCGGCATGCCCACCGTACTTTCGCAGCAATGGCTCGCTTACGAAAAGTACCGGGTAACGTGCGCAGACTCTGAGCCACAGCTCGTAGTCTTCGCAAGCAGGCAGGGTTTCATCAAACGCGCCTAGCTGTTCAAACAACTCACGCCGCAGTATTACTGACGAAGGCGAGATGACGCAGAGCGGAAGACACTTTTCAAACAACTGACCGCCGCTCTTGGCGTGTTTTTGCCTCGGATTGACCCGTCGTCCGTTGCGAATCCAGATCTCATCGGTATGACAGATAACACTGTCCGGCTCCGAAGCCAGCCTGCTCATCTGCGTTTCCAGCTTCCGGGGCAGCCACTCATCGTCAGAGTCAAGAAACGCAATCCAGTCACCGCTGCTCCTGCTGATCCCAAGATTGCGTGCCGCACTGACCCCTCTATGCGGCTGGTACAGGTAGCTGACCGTCGGGTAGGTGTTACCCATCAATTCCCAGGTGGCGTCTGTGGAACCATCATCGACCACGAGGACTTCCGAGGCCGGAAGTGTCTGGCCAAGAACAGAATCCAGTGCCCTGCCGAGCACACTGGCCCTATTGTAGGTGGGTATTATCACGCTTACGCTGTGGTTCAAAGACTATACCCGGGTTCAGCAAGTTACCAGGCCCTAACCGCAGTTTACTGAGAATCAGCCGGCATATCTGGCCAGCTCCTTGCGGGCGACCACCCGGCGATGCACTTCATCTGGCCCGTCAGCCAGACGTAGAGTGCGCTGACTGGTCCACAGCGCGGCCAACGGAAAATCCTGAGATATGCCCGCTGCGCCGTGCATCTGGATAGCGCGGTCGATCACCCGTAATGCCATATTGGGTACAGCTACCTTGATTTGAGAAATGGCATCACGAGCGGCTTTGTTCCCGATAGTGTCCATTAGATAGGCTGCCCGTAACACCAGCAGACGGCACATGTCGATCTCAATGCGGCTGTCGGCGATGATATCGTAGTTGCCACCCAGTTCTGCCAGGGGCCTTGCCAAACGCTTCACGGCTAAGGGCGCGCTTACACATCAATTCCAGAGCCTTTTCCGCGGCGCCAATAGAGCGCATGCAATGGTGAATACGCCCTGGACCCAGGACGTCCTTGGGAAATTTCGAAACCCCGCCCGCGCCCCAGAATGATATTGGATTCCGGAACACGCACGTTATGGAATTTAATATGCATATGCCCGTGAGGGGCATCGTCTTTTCCAAACACTTCCATAGGACGAACGACTTCAACACCTTCCGCATCCATGGGCACAAGAATTTGCGACTGGCGATTATGCTTGGGCGCATCTGGATCAGTAACCACCATGACAATCATAATTTTGCAGCGCGCATCACCTGCTCCGGAAATGTAAAATTTCTCACCATTGATTACCCATTCATCGCCATCCAGGACCGCGCGACGTAGCAATGTTTGTAGCATCAGACGAGGCCACGTCCTGGCTCGGTCATGGCAAAGGCGGAACGAATCTCGCCGGCCAGCAGCGGCTCCAGCCATTGCTCTTTTTGCTCGTCGGACCATAACGTTCCAAAACTTCCATATTGCCGGTGTCCGGAGCGCTGCAATTAAAGGCTTCAGAGGCAAGCCGACTTCGTCCCATGATTTCGGCCAGATGAGCATACTCCAGGTTGGTGACGCCTGCTCCACCCTGACTTTCGGGCAAAAAGAAATTCCACAGACCCATCGCTCGAGCCTCATCTTTCAAGCCATTGAGTATTTCATCCTGGCGTGGCGTGTGAGACCAGCGATCGCCCACACTCACCTGGTCGTGGTACTCCTGCTCGACCGGTTCGACTTTTTCATCGACGAAAGTTCGGATTTTGTCCCTGATCTGCGTCATTTCATCGGACAAGCCCAAGATTCATCATGTCGTATTACCTCAATATCTTTTACCATAGCAATTTTGCATTCAGCTGGCTATTGTACCACCACCATCTATGACCAGCGTTTGACCAGTAGTAAAACTTCCGGCCGCCGAAGCCAGGTAGATGGCGGCACCGGCAATTTCATCAGGCTCACCGATGCGACGCAGCGGATAGTGGCTGACAGTAGCCGCGTAGGTTTCCGGATTCTCCCACAAGGCTCTGGCAAAATCGGTTCGGACCAGCCCGGGAGCTATGCAGTTCACGCGAACATTGCTCGGCCCCCACTCAACCGCCAGATTACGGGCGATCTGCATATCTGCCGCCTTGGAGATGGCGTAGGCACCCAGTCTATCGGTGCCTTTCAGACCGGCGATGGATGAAATAATGATGACGGAGCCCTCACCCCGTTTCGCCATCGGAGGTATAACAAGCCGGCACAGTCGGTGAACACTGCCGATGTTGGCAGTCATTACCTTGTCAAAGGCGGAATCAGGAATCTCCTGGACAGGACCATAATGGGGATTCAATGCCGCATTGCAGACGAGAATATCGACGGCCCCCAGCAGTTCAACGGATCTTGAAACAAGGTATTCCAGCTGTGCATTGCTGTTGATATTACAGGCGACAGCGACCGCAACCCCACCCTGCCGCCGAATTTCTTCCGCCACGACTTCACAGGCATCCTGATTGCGGCTGGATATCACCACACTGGCACCGTATTGGGCCATTCGAACCGCTATCGCCTTGCCGATCCCTTTTGTCGAACCGGTAATCAATGCGACCTTTCCTGTCAGATCAAAAAGATCCATGGCCACACTTTTTTGTGTTGTCCATTCCAGATTTCCGGGCCGGAAAATTCACATGAAGTTCAATCGGCCGAAACCGACCAGGGTTTGGCGCCCTTGCTGATGCTGGTGCCGCCATCGACCGGTATCACTGTGCCGTTGGTATAGTTTCCGGCACGGGAAACAAGATAGATCACCACGCCGACTATCTCGGCTGGCTGACCGATCCGGCCCAACGGACACTCTGCCTCGATATCGTGCCGGTAATTGGCAAGAACCTGGTCCGTCATTTTTGATTCAAAAAATCCAGGCGCCACAGCGTTGACGGTGATATGTCGACAGGCCAGATCCACGGCAAGCAACCTGGTCAGGTGATGCAGGGCTGCCTTGCTGGCCGCGTAGGCAAATGTTGGCAATCGCTGCACCACAGGGACCTGGAGACCATCCATGGACCCGATATTGATTATCCGTGACGGGTCTTCCGGCTTACCCGCCTTCTCCAGTAATGGCACCAGATCTCTAGTCAATGAAAACACCGCGTTGAGATTGGTACTGACAACCTTTTCAAAGCCCTGATCGGGATATTCTTCAAGCCTCGCTCCCCAGTTTGTGCCCGCATTGTTGACCAGAATATCCAGCCCGTTGCCAGCATTGAGCTCACTGACCTGGGAAACCAGCCGTTGCCTCTGGGCAGCGTCGGTTACATCCGCACAGATCGCCACACAACTGCCAAATTCCTGCAGCTCAGCCAGTGCCTGATCGCACTTCTTCTGGCTGCGGGAGGAGATAGTCACAAGTGCACCGTTCTGCAACAGGCCCCTTGCCATGGTTAATCCAAGGCCGCTGGAACCACCGGTAATCAGAGCCCTTTTCCCTGCTACTGAAAATAGATTTTCAATACTGAAGTTGTCCGGCATGGCGTTTACTCTTCAGCGATCTTGACCAGCTGTTTACCGAAATTCCTTCCCTTCAATAAGCCTCGCAACAATTCCGGTGCGTTCTCTATGCCGACACCGATAGACTCGCGGTATTTGATTTTACCTTCACTGACCCAGGTACCAAGCTGCCTGGTTGCCTGAACCCAGCGGTCAACCCACTCTGTTACCACAAAAAAGCGATGCTCCGGAACCGGATCGAGCTGTTTCAGTATGTCGAAGGGAGTCTCGGAGGCGGTGATATCCTCATCATTGTAATGGGAAATAAAACCACAAATTGGTACTCTTGCCCCCTCATTCAAAAGTGGAGCAACTGCACGCGTCACGTCACCCCCTACATTTTCAAAGTAAATGTCGACTCCATCCGGACAGGCTTTTCCGAGTTGCTCCTGCCAGTTCTCCGACTTGTAATCAATACAGTCGTCAAACTTCAGTTCTTCACGTACATAGCGGCATTTCTCGGGACCACCGGCGATCCCTACAACGCGCAAACCCTTTATTCTGGCGATCTGGCCAACAACGGAACCGACAGCTCCGGAGGCAGCCGACACCACCAGGGTTTCCCCCGCCCTGGCTTTGCCCACTTCCAGGAGTCCGAAATAAGCGGTTCTGCCCGGCATTCCCACGACCCCCAGGTGTGCCGAAAGTGTCCCGTTATTCAGGTCCACCTTCATAAGACCTGGGGCATCATCATCGATTACCAGCATGGTCTGCCAGCCTTCGTGGGCACAGACATAGTCACCGACGGAAAATCTGGAAGAGGTGGACTGCAACACTACACCTGCGCTTTCACCTGTCATAACGTCGCCAATCCGCAAGGGATCCGCATAGGACTTTACATCATTCATGCGACCGCGCATGTAGGGATCCAGCGACAGCCAGAGGACTTTGATCAGAACCTGGTTATCCTTAAGCTGGGGTACGTCAACCTGCTCAATCCGGAAACAGCTGTCATCGGGTTCGCCGACGGGCCTCTTGGCCAGGAGCACGCGGGTGTTTTTCATTATTCTCACTACCAATTTGAAGTTTCGTTACGAGTCTATCCCAGCTTAGGAAGCGGCAGCAACCCGCGGTTTGAAACTGAGGAGCGCCCGATTCAATATGTGCAAGGCCTCGTCGATATGGCCACTGCTTACCAGCAGATCCGGTATGAATCTGATGATACCGTTACGGGTCGGTGTCACCAGCAGACCCAGTTGCTGACATGCCAGCGTCAGCCCCGGGACGTTGCGATCATCATGAAGCTCGAGGGCAGTCAGCAATCCGATCCCTCTTGCTTCCCTTATCAGGTTTGGGTAACGCCGTTGCAGAGTTTTCAGCCCCTGTAATAACTCCGCGCCCCGTGTACGAACGCGTGCACCAATGCTGTGAGTTGTCAGAAACTCGACAACTGCACCGGCCACAGCGCAGCCCAATGGATTTCCACAGTATGTCCCCCCGTGATCCCCTGTCTGAATCTGTTGCGCAATCTGATGACTTACCGCCAGAGCCGCCATCGGCACGCCCCCGGCCATGCCCTTACCCATGGACATAAAATCTGCCTCAACTTCAGTATCGCCATGTTCTACGGCAAACAGATTACCGGTCCTGCAGAACCCCGTCTGAATCTCGTCCACCTGAGAGGTTGAGCACAGTGCATGCTTCGGTTCATTGAAATCCGCCAGTTGAGACTTCATGCATGAACAGCGTAAGCACTCTGAGAGATTGATCAAGGAGGTTCTTATCGAGGAATCTCTGACTGATTATTCAGAGGTTCCTTAATCTTCAATTCAAAATAAGGATTCTCAAACGTGAATATTCTGGGTTGCCGGTCCATTACCAGACCTTCCAGAACCACCAGGACAATATAAGCCGTAATTGTCGCCAACAACAGACTGTGTCGGCTCTTCAGTAGAACTCCGCGGATTCTGTTCTTTCCCGTACTCATTTCTCAGACACTCCTCGAAAACCTCCTATCAATCCGCAAAACGACGCATGTTCACGGCACCAGCGAGCAGAAGCCGAACCGAACGCTATTCCGACCAACATGTCATAACTGAAAAGACGCTGAAAAAAATCTCCCAGACTGCCCACGATATAACTGTAATTGTTGGTTCGGCTTTGTACCCAGTTACCAAGAAATTGCGTTCCAAAAATAAATTCTTCCAGGAAAAGCAACAGGATGAATGCCCCGAAAATCCACAGATATGGCAGACTGCGGACATAAGCAGAAAACAGGAGAATCCAGCCGATTGTAGGGAACAACCACAGAGCACCAAGTACCGAGGTCAGATAGATGAGCAATATGCTGTACAGCCCGGCAGTAACAAGAGTCCCGAGGCTCGCGACTTCCGTGTCGTAGCTGACTCCCAGCATGGATACCGCCACTATTGAAAACAGAATCAACACGCCGCTCGCGGCGGTGGCAAACACCGGCGCCACAAAGCCGACCGTTACCACTTTGGAAAGGACGGTCGCCAGATTGGAAACCGGCATGGTCTGCCAGAACAGGATACTGGCATCCCGACGATCGTTGTAAAGTGCATTGACCAGATAGATCAATGCACAGATATACAGCACGACCACAAACGGGATTGCGGCCGTCATGAAGAGTCGGTGCGGTTCTACGCTTTGCAAAAGGCTTCCCAGTTCGGTTGCCCCTGCTTTCATTTCTTCAGGCACCTGCAACAACGCCCAGAGCATACCGATCAGCATCAATCCGGCCAGGACCAGTGGCGATGCCACAAACAGATGGCGGCTCTCCCACATCTCGCGCCTGAGGAGCATTGGAAACTGCCTCTAAAGAAGGTCTTCATTCATCGACTGCCGCCTCCGCCGGAACATTGAGTGATCTCAGTTTTGCTACGAACAGGTCAGATACTCCCGGCGTATGCAATTCACCGAAGCGAGCCAGTTCTTGCCGGGTGCAATTTTCAAACAGACAGGCCTTCTTACCCAACAGGTTTCTGGTATAGATTGGTCTCAGCCTCATGGCGTCCTCCAGATCCTCCCCCCGGACCAGAACTTCTGCAAACCGGTCGGCTATGCCAGACATCGGCAAGTCCAGAACAATTCGCCCTCGATCGATGAACACCAGGTGGGTAAGCAGCGTTTCAATTTCCTCGACCTGATGCGTGCTGATGATCACTGTCCGCTTGCCGTCGTAGTAATCATTCAGCAGGCGATCATAGAATTCCTTGCGGTAAATAATATCCAATCCCTGCGTTGGCTCATCGAGCACCAGCAACCGTACATCGATGGCCATAACCAGGGCCAGATGAAGCTGGGTAACCATTCCTTTGGAAAGTGACTTTATCCTGCTGCGAGGGTTGATCTGTGTAGTCGCGAGAAACGTTTCGGCTTTTGCCGGTTGAAACGTGGATGCTCTCGACGTATTCAGGGCCTGCCAGACCTTCATCCATCGGGGCAGGATCCCGACATCAGCAATGAAACAGACCTCCTCCATCAGACGGTGTCTGGCAACCCGCGGGTTACGACCCACTACTGAAAGTTCGCCCTCGAAATCACACAGACCCAACAGCGCCTTCAGGGTTGTGGTTTTCCCCGCACCGTTGGGTCCAATAAGGCCGATAATGGCGCCGCTGGGTATTTCGAGATCAATCCCGTCCAGGGCTTTGAACCTTCCGTAATACTTGGTCAATGCACTTGCTTTGACAATGGCTTCCATCATGCTTTCTCTTCAGTCGCGATCAGAAATCGGGTCAGAGTCAATTGCCGCGCGGCCAGGTAGTTCATCAACCGCCAGCCCGAGTCGTGCAATCCGGCGGGAAATTGCCAGCCACTCCACTTCCAGAAACTGCTGTCCTTTCCAGATCGGTAAGTCCTGCTTTCCCTCCGGTAACAACATACATCCCCACGCCCCCTTCCGCTTTTCCCACAAGACCTTGATCCACCATCGACTGGAAGGCCTTTGAAACAGTAATTGGATTGATACGCTGTTCACTGGAAATCCGGCGGACTGAGAGGTAACGCTTCCCCCTCGGTCAATGCTCCGTCCAGAATCAACTCCACCAGCCGATCCCGCAATTGCAGGTAAATCGGCTCTTTGTCGTTCCAGGAAATTTGCACAGCAGGTCTCATGCTAGGTGTTGTACAACATAACAACACCTAAACACTAAGAATC
>CALOEW010000046.1:0-9343 GCA_942492445.1 uncultured Gammaproteobacteria bacterium | reverse complement strand
TAATGCAGCCGATATCCCAGGCCGCCTTAACAGGGTCAAGTAGAAATTGAGTACCAGGCACTCGGGCTCCATTCGGGACCACGGTGCCTTCCACCAGGGGACCGATCAGCTTGGTGCATTCGGGAAATCGCAGCGCCAGAAAGCCGCAGCCCAGTGTATCCATCAGGCAATTCCGGGCTGTGTCGTAAGCCTCCGCGGAATCAATTTCGTAATTCATGACGTAGTCGGCGATATCCACCAGTTCCTTGTCCGGCTGCGGTCGCTGGTTCAGATCTACATTTGCGCTCATAGTCAACTCGTTATTCCCTTATTGCATTTGGTTTAGTGGTTTCGCTGCCCGTCAATTATTGGCATCTACCTGGCGATCATCCAGCGCTACCCATTTCGCGGATTCCGGACCCGTGTACTGTGCACTGGGCCTGATAATGCGATTATTGGCTCGCTGTTCTTTGATATGAGCAGCCCAGCCAGTTACCCGTGACATCACGAAGATTGGTGTGAACAGCTTTGTGGGTATGCCCATGAAATGGTAAGCGGAAGCATGGAAAAAGTCGGCGTTACAGAAGAGTTTCTTTTCCCGCCACATCACTTCTTCACAGCGCACCGATACCGGGTACAGGGTCTTATCTCCCACGTACTCGGCCAGTTGTCGGGACCAATCCTTGATGATTGTGTTCCGGGGATCGGAATCACGGTAAATGGCATGTCCGAAACCCATGATTTTCTCTTTTCGTTCCAGCATCTCCAGAATTTCCCGCTCTGCCTGTTCTGGGGATTGCCAGTTTTCAATCATGGCCATGGCTGCTTCGTTAGCTCCGCCGTGAAGAGAACCGCGCAGAGATCCTATTGCCGCTGTGACACAACTGTGCATATCGGACAACGTCGAGGCACACACCCGGGCTGTAAATGTGGAAGCGTTGAACTCGTGTTCTGCGTACAGGATCAATGAAACATTCATAACCCGATCAAACAGCGGGACTGGTTTTTCTCCAGCCAGCATGTGCAGGAAGTGGGCGCCGATGGAGTCATCCTCCAGGGCCGTTTCGATGCGCTTGCCGTTGTGGCTGAACTGGTACCAGTAGCAGATAACCGAGGGCAGGGCGGCCAGAAGTCTGTCTGCGACATCGTTCTGCTGGCTGAAGTCGGTTTCAGTTTCCAGGTTTCCCAGCATAGAACATCCGGTACGCATTACATCCATGGGGTGAGCAGTAGCGGGAATCCGTTCCAGAACTTCTTTCAGTGCCCGGGGAAGTTCGCGCAGGGATTTGAGTTTTGCACAATAGGAGTCAAGTTCATTACGGGTCGGTAAGTTGCCGCGTAACAGGAGATGGGCTACTTCCTCGAATCGGGCCTGTTCTGCCAGGACACTGATGTCGAAGCCCCGATAGGTAAGCCCGGTGCCGGTTTTCCCTACAGTACAAAGTGCTGTTTCTCCCGCCACCTGGCCTCTCAGGCCCGCTCCTCCGAGTTTCTTGTCAGCCATAAATTTCATTCCTGCTTGTGCGATTGAAGTGTTATTGGTAATCAGGCGTTTGATCCGTCTGCACGCTCAAACAGCCTGTCCAGTTTTTCCTCATAGACGTGGTATCCGAGAACCTCGTACAGTTCAGCCCGGGTTTGCATCGTGGCAAGAACGGCTTTCTGATCTCCGTCCAGCGCGATTGTCTGATAAACCTTCAGTGCGGCCTTGCTCATGGCGCGGAATGCACTGAGCGGATACAGCACCATTGCGACGCCGGCTGCGGCGAGTTCCCGGCAATTGTAAAGTGGTGTGGCGCCGAATTCAGTAATATTGGCGAGAATCGGAACGTTTACCGCGTCCGCAAAAGCCCTGTACTGTTCAAGTTCTATAATGGCCTCAGGGAAGATGGCATCTGCCCCGGCATCGACGCAGGCTATGGCCCGTTCCATAGCCGAATCCATACCTTCCACTGCCAGCGCATCGGTTCGCGCCATAATTACAAAATCGTCGTCCGTGCGAGCATCGACCGCAGCCTTGACGCGGTCGACCATTTCCTCCTGACTGACGATTGCTTTATTGGGTCGATGACCACAGCGTTTCTGGGACACCTGATCTTCGATATGAACCGCTGCGGCACCGGCTTTCTCCATTGCCCTGATTGTCCGGGATATATTGAATGCTCCACCCCAGCCGGTATCAATATCCACCAGCAGCGGGAGCGTGCTGGCGTTGGTAATGCGTTCTACATCAGTGATCACGTCATGGAGGCTGGTAATACCCAGATCGGGCAGTCCATAGGAGGCATTGGCGACTCCGCCGCCGGAAAGGTAGATTGCCTTGTGACCGGCATCTTCTGCCAGCATGGCACAATAGGCGTTGATGGCGCCAAGGATCTGCAGGGGTTTGTTTTCTGCGAGAGCACGGCGAAATCGTGCCCCTGGAGTAAGGTTTGTCATGGTGTCCAGAGCCTGTCCTAATGAACCGGGTCGGGATTATCGCATACTGCCGGCGGATTTCAGAACCAGGAGCTGTCCTCCTGGGACCATGATTGTGGCAGATGGACGGCCTGTCAATAAGGCTAAAAATGTTTAATTGAGGCTATTTAGTTTTTCCCAAGGCTTATCGATCGGCAGCCGTCGGAAAGCGCAGGTCGCGGAGTCCTGCATAGCGGATTTCGCTGGGGAGCCGTGGTATGCAGCAGGCTGAAGTCGGCATCGACGGGGCGCTAATCAGGTGTAATTGCCCCGGTAAATCAGATAAACTTCGCCAATTCATCTGGTACGGATCGTGCACTAAAAAACGGACAGGACAGCAGGGCTACAAGACCTTCCATGAGATTGAAATGTATTAAGTTATCTGGATTTAAATCGTTCGTAGATCCTACCACCGTCCAGTTCCCCTCCGACTTGTGTGCCGTCGTGGGCCCCAATGGATGCGGCAAGTCCAATGTCATCGATGCCGTACGCTGGGTAATGGGAGAATCGTCGGCAAAGAACCTTCGGGGCGAGCACATGACCGACGTCATTTTCAATGGTTCGGGAACCAGGAAACCTGTCGGCCAGGCAAGTGTCGAGCTGCTTTTTGATAATGACGATCATCGCCTCCGGGGCGAATACGCCAACTTCACGGAAGTCTCTATTAAGAGAAGGGTGGACCGGGATGCACAGTCCAGCTACTTCCTCAATGGCTCCAAGTGTCGCCGTAAGGACATTACGGACATATTTCTGGGCACGGGCCTCGGGCCACGCAGTTACTCAATTATCGAGCAGGGGATGATTTCACGGCTTATCGAATCAAAACCCGAAGACCTGCGCATTTTCATCGAAGAGGCCGCGGGTATTTCCCGCTATAAAGAGCGGCGTAAGGAAACTGAAAATCGCATCAAGCGCACCCGAGACAACATTGAGCGACTTACTGATATTCGTGACGAACTGCAGAAGCAGCTAACGCATCTGCAGCGTCAGTCCGTGGCTGCGGAAAAATATGGAGAATTGAAGCAGCAGGAGCGCCAGACCCAGGCCAACCTCAATGCCCTTCGATGGCGAGCAATCGACCAGGATCTGAAAGTGCAGAGAGAACAGGCCGGTGATTTGGAGCTGAAAATAGAAAAGACCGTAGCGGAGCAGCGCAGCATTGACGCACGTGTTGAAAGGCACTTGTCAGACAATACTGAGCTCACGGAAAACCTTGGTGAGGTTCAGGCCCGATTTTATAGTTTGGGGAACGACATTGCCCGGCTCGAGCAGTCCATTGAACATCACCTGGAACGCACCGATCAATTGCAGCAGGACCTGCAGGAAACTGAAGAAGCCTGGGAGCAGACCCGGGAAGAAATGGATGTCGACCTGCAGAGAGTGATCAGGCTGGACGAAGAGCTGAAGGAAATTGAACCTGAACTGGAACTGGCCCGGGAGGAAGTGGCCAGTTCCAGTGCAGCACAGGAGGAGGCCGAAGCGGCGATGCAAGCCTGGCAGCAATCCTGGGATGATTTCAGCCATCGTTCCGAGGAGCCTCGCCAGATCGCTGAAGTCGAGCACTCCCGAATCCAGCAGCTTGAGTCTATCGTGGCGCGGGGGCTGGAACGAAAAGAAAGGCTGCAACTGGAGCTGGCGACACTGCAACAGGAAGACACGGTCGACCAGGACACCGACAGGCTGTCCGGGGAGATCGCCATTCTTGAAGAATCAATCGGCAGATTGCAGGAGGAAAACCGCAGTCTCAACGTTCAGATCGACTCACTGAGGCAGCAGGACCAACGGTACAGCGGCGAACTGGATCGCAAGCGGAGTGATCTGCAGGCTGCGAAAGGCCGGCTCGCGTCCCTGGACGCCCTGCAACAGGCCGCACTGGGGCGCGATGACTCGGCGGTCAACCATTGGCTGGGAGAAAAGGGGCTCGATCAGAAGCAACGGCTTGGTGAGACGCTACAGGTCGATGAGGGCTGGGAATCCGCCGTAGAGGTGGTTCTGGGAGATTCATTACAGAGCATCTGTATTGACGCAGGCAGTGACATTGAATCGTTGTTTTCCAATCTGCCGCAAGGGATGGTATCGCTGGTTGACACCAGTGTCGGTTACGCAGCCGATTCCAACGCCGCCCACGGGGACTGGCGGCCGCTGTCGGCTACCCTGAATGCCAGCTGGGATGTCGCCCGGATGTTGGACGGCATTTACGTCTGCGAGTCTCTCTCAGAAGCACTTTCCCGACGTAACCTCCTTGCGCCCCGGGAGTCTCTGGTGACCCGCAACGGGATCTGGCTGAGCCGGCAATGGATACGGGTCAAGGGCAAGGTGGATAACGAAGCAGGGATCCTGGCACGCAAAGGGAAAATCGCGGCACTGGAAGACACTACCAACGAGTTGGGCGACATAGTTGACAAGCTGCTGCAGATTCAGACAACGACCCGGCGCAGTATTTCCAGTGCAGAATCCAAACGTGAAGAAGTGCAGCAGCAGGTCGCAACTAAAAGCCGCTCGCTTACGGAGCTCAAGGCGGAGTTAAGCGGCAGGCTGGCGAAAGTTGAGCAGACAGTATTACGGCGTCAGCGTGTCGCTCGTGACCTGGACGAGCTTGTCAGGCAACTTGCCCAGGAGGAGGAGAACACCGCCAGCGCACGGGCGCGCCTGCAGACGGCGCTTGATGCCATGGAGCAGGACTCTGTCCGGCGTCAGGGACTGGAACGGGAGCGGGAAATTCGACGCACGACCGCAGATAGTTGCAAGCTGGAGGCTACCCGAAATAAAGAGAATGCCCATCAGCTGGAATTGCGCCATCAGGCGCTCATCGCCCAGCTCCGTTCCACCCGGGAATCCATGGATCGAATGGCCACTCAGGTGCAGCGTTCCCGGGAGCGGATCGATTCCCTCAGAACTCAGATAGAGCATTCTGAAGACCCGTTACAGAAAATGCGGACCGATCTGGAAGGAATGCTGGAATCGCGGCTTGGGGTGGAGAAAGAGCTCGCCGAGGCCAAGGGGAAGGTCGATGAAAACGAACACACAATCCGGGCTCTGGAGCAACAGCGCGGTGAGATTGAGCTCAAGGCGAGTGAATTGCGGGAAGCGTTGATGCAGAACCGGATCAAGACCGAGGGATCATCGGTACGGCAGCAATCGTTGCTGGATCAGCTGCGGCAGGCCAATTTTGATCTGCCCGAGGTACTGGCCGGATTGCCCGAAGAATTGAGCGAGTCGGCTTGTGAAGAGGAACTGCAGAAATTGGCAAACCGGATCCAGCGGCTCGGGCCTATCAATCTGGCTGCTATCGACGAGTTCAAACAGCAGTCGGAACGGAAGGAATATCTTGATAAGCAGCACGAGGATCTAACCAAGGCGCTGGTAACCCTGCAAAATGCCATACGCAAGATAGACAAGGAAACCAGGTCGCGTTTCAAGGCGACTTTCGATCAGATCAACAGTGGACTTCAGAGCCTGTTCCCGCGGGTTTTCGGGGGTGGGCATGCCTACCTTGACATGACCGGAGAAGACCTCCTTGACACCGGCGTGGCTATAATGGCGCGACCTCCCGGTAAGCGCAACAGCACCATACATCTGCTTTCCGGGGGGGAGAAGGCCATGACTGCCATCGCCCTGGTATTTTCCATCTTTCAGCTGAACCCGTCGCCATTCTGTATGCTTGACGAGGTCGATGCTCCTCTGGATGACGCCAACGTAGGGCGCTATGCCAATCTGGTTCGGGAAATGTCCACCAATGTGCAGTTTATCTTTATTACCCACAACAAGATCACCATGGAAATGGCCAACCAGCTGCTTGGCGTAACCATGCACGAGCCAGGTGTTTCCAGAATTGTCGCGGTCGATATTGAGGAAGCCGCCGAACTGGCCGCGATGTGACCTTCAAGGTCGACATCAGCCCACAAAAATAACCGGTTTTGTGCTAAAGAAATTCTGCATGGTGTGAGATAACTTAATAAAATTTATCTGAAATTTTGTTATCTGGGCAACCTCAAGAGACTTTAAAACCATGGGCACACGAGAATTGTTGATTCTTATCCTGGGTCTGGCGGTAGTCGCCGTAATACTTCGTGGTCTGTACGTGGCAATACATGCCCGACGCAGACAGATCCGCCTGGCCATAGACAAGAACATTCCCCAGGACCTCGACCTGGAGGAACTGGAGATGTCCGAGTTGCCAAGTGGCGGTGCGAGGGTGGTTAGACGGTCCCTGGCGCGGGTCAACCGGCAGAATTCACTGCAGAATGAGCTAGACCTCGGTGTCGATTCCGGTGCCAGGGAACAGGCTGTTCCGATCCTGCTGGACAGCGTGGAACTGCGCAAGGAACCACAGCATCAGGGGGCCGAAGGGAAGCCCGCCTGGACTGTCAGGGAGAAGCGGGATCCTGAGTTCGGCGAGATCGAATCGGAGGCTTTCGAGACTGGCGTCGAGGAACAGTTCGAGTCGCCGGCGAACGACCAGGATGCCGTTGCCGATTCCGACCTGGATGAGGCACTGGCTGATGATGACGGCAATAGGGTTGCTGCCGACAGTCCGCGGTCGGTGGCGCCAGCTACCCGAGCCGGGGATTGGGGTGATGAGGAAGAGGATGACCTGACTGATTCTGATGAACAGCAAGATGACGCTGACTGGCAGGAAGACGGTGCCCGACAGGAGTCGGGATTCGATCCGGATGAAGCCTTTGACGACGAGTTCGGCGATTTTTCACTGACCGCGGGTGATCGCATCGGGGCACCGGAATCAGAAATTGACAGTGGTGCCGAAGATGAACCGACTACTGCGCCCGGTAGCGATCGCAGAAAGGGCTCATTGTTTTCCCGTCTGGGCAGGAAAGAGTCCAACCACACTGACACCAGAACGGCGGATCGGGGTAACAACGGACCCAGGGCTGGAGATAACAACGATACTGTGCCGTTTACTGACGAACAGGACGATTTGCAGCAGACACATCGAGAAGGCAGCGACAATTCTTCGGCTTCAGATGGCAGGCCGGAACTGGAGACTGCGACCAATCAAGTGACAAAATCCAGTCGCAGGGAGGCTGCTGGCTAATTCCCTGACATTTGCCGATCGACTTCCGCGAACGGGGGAGTGACCGACTTTAACCAGGCCCGCAATTCCAGACGTCCGTCAGCCCCCAACAGTAGCCATGCCAACAATTCATCCGGTACCGCCAGCACCCCCCGGCGTCAGGAATTCGAACCTTCCGAAGTGCTGGTTGTCAATGTTATGAGCCGTGAAGGCTACATGTTCCACGGCCCGGATCTGCTTCAGGTCATGCTGGCGGCAGGCTTGAAGCACGGTGAAATGAATATTTTTCATAGGCATCTGGACAACAGGGGCGACAGCCCCATCGTCTTCAGCGTAGCCAACATCCTCAATCCGGGCACGTTCGACCTGGAGATCATGGAGCAACTCGAGACCCGTGGTGTCAGTCTGTTTCTGGCCATGCCGGCAGTGATCAGCAATCGCGAGGCATTTGAAAACATGCTGAGAACTGCACAGCAGATACGGGCGGCACTGGATGGAGAACTTTGCGACGACCGTCGCAGCGTCATGACCGCGCAGACTATCGAACACTATCGCCAGCGCATCCAGGACTACGAATTGCGTAAACTGAAGGCCGCTCAGGCGCAGTCCTGATAGACTTTGGGTGATGCGATTTCAAAAAGGCAGCCATGTCTGCTTCAGGTACTGACGACCCGGAAAAAGTCCCCGCTTCCGTAACCCGAGAGGTGGGGCGTCTGCGTGAGCAGATTCGCTATCACGACCGTCTGTATTTTGAACAGGACCGCCCGGAAATTCCCGACAAAGACTATGACGGCCTGTTTGCGCGGCTTGTAGCGCTTGAGGAGCAATTTCCCGCCCTGATCACTCCCGATTCTCCAACCCAGAGAGTCAGTGGTACGCCGGTTGCCGGATTCAAGCAGGTACGCCATGAAATTCCCATGTTGTCGCTGGACAAGGTATTCAGTGCCGAAGACCTGACCCAGTTTGACGTGCGGATCAAGAAGCGGCTGGGCAGCGATGATGAGCTCGAATACAGCTGTGAGCCTAAAGTCGATGGTGTGGCGGTCAGTCTGCTGTACCGCAACGGTGAACTGGACAGGGCGGCGACCCGTGGCAATGGTGAAATCGGAGAGGACATCACTCATAACGTAAGGACCATCAGAGCAGTTCCTCTGCTTATCAAGGTAAAAGATCTGCCCAGTGTTTTCGAGGTTCGCGGTGAGATTTTCCTCAGTAAAAGCGGCTTTCTGCGGGTCAATGAAGCCGCCGGAAAACGCGGTGAGAAAGGATTTGTCAATCCGCGCAATGCGGCTGCCGGAACACTTCGACAGCTGGATTCCAGAATAGCCGCCGGCAGACCTCTGCAGATGACTTGTTACAGTATCGGGGTGGTTGAAAACTACGATCTGCCACGCTCGCTCAGTGAAGTTTTTCGCATGCTGGACAGATGGGGATTGCCGGTCAGCCCGGAACGCCAGACAGCAAGGGGCATAAGTGGCTGTCATGATTACTGCAGACGGTTGTTGGAAAAAAGACCTGAGCTCGACTATGAGATCGATGGCGCCGTAATCAAGGTCAATTCACTGGCATTGCAGGATGCCTTGGGCGCCAATGCCAGGACACCACGCTGGGCCATGGCTTACAAATTTCCAGCGGAGGAAATGTCGACGCAGGTTCTGGATGTGGAGTTTCAGGTAGGCAGAACCGGGGCCATCACTCCCGTTGCCAGGCTGGAACCTGTATTCGTGGGTGGCGTGACCGTCAGCAATGCCACTCTGCATAACATGGATGAAATCCAGCGCCTTAACCTGCGAATCGGTGACAGTGTGATAGTACGCCGGGCCGGCGACGTTATTCCTCAGGTAGTCAAGGGTGATTCCTGGTGTCGACAACAAG
>CALOEW010000045.1:0-11786 GCA_942492445.1 uncultured Gammaproteobacteria bacterium | reverse complement strand
AGCGCTTTCAGAAGAACGGTTCGGGAGGTAACCATCCCCTGGCCATCGCTTGTCGCCAGCACCATGGCTGTGGCTCAGGCTCACCGGCACACCCTGGCCTTCTTGAAAGCCTTGTTGAATTCGTCGATGATTTCGCCGGAGAGGCTCACGGAATCAGCCTTCGACGCTTCGGCCTTCCGCCTTTCGGCGCGCCTTGGCTTGCGGCAGAGTCCGCAACCACACCAGCCAGACCACAAGTGCGTCCATGATGATCAGGGCTCCCCCAGATACAGGTGGAACCATTCGAAGGCGACCTGGTTCCATTGCCCCAGGTAGAACAGGCTCACGATCCTGACCAGGTTGAGCGCCTGGATGGCAAAAAAACCAATGACGAAGCCAACCACCTTGCTCCTGAAAGGCGCCGGGAAGGAAAATATGGCAGCGAAAAGAATGATCACCGCTTCGACGCCGTTGCATCCACGTTCAATTCGCACCCCGAACCCGGTCGTTTTGTCCCGGATCACATTCGCCATCGACATGACGTTGTCGTCGAACAACTGGATGAACCAGACACTGACGTCTGCGACAAAAGATGTGAATGGCAGGATGACGTACTTTTCTGCCGGCTGTAGAATCTCCAGCGTGAAAAGCCCAACCAGCAAAACTGTGAACAAAATAAAAAAACGGATCATAGAAAAAAGCCAAGGAGCCTGTCCGGAGTCCGGGCAATCTTACCCAAAGTCGTGTCCGGTTGCACGCTTCGCCGGTGGCGCGGTGAATAATACCTCCGCCAATATCTACCTGATCGGTCCCATGGGTTCCGGCAAAACCACAATCGGACAACGGCTGGCCAAAAGGCTGTGCAGGGAATTCCTGGATAACGACCACGAACTGCAGGAACAGACGGGAGCCAGCGTTAGCCTGATTTTCGACCTTGAGGGTGAGGAAGGGTTCCGCAAGAGGGAGACCGCCATGTTGAAACAGCTCACGGCCCGAAACAACGTCGTGCTGGCCACGGGGGGTGGTAGCACCATATTGGCGCCGGAGAACCGGGAACTGCTCACCAGCACCGGGACTGTGGTTTATCTCCGCACCTCCGTGACGCAGCAAATCAAGCGATTGAGCCGCGACAAAACCCGTCCCCTGTTACAATCCGGTGACCGTAAGGAAAAGTTGATCCGCCTGGCAGACGAGCGGAACCCATTGTACGAAGAACTCGCGCACATGTCACTTTTCAATCCCGCAGTCGCAGCCTGGATGCCGCGACCGAGGCCCTGTATCAGAAAATTATGACGTACTGGAAACAGCTGACCCTTCCGAAACCCCTGGCAAAATTGAGTCCTGAAATGCAAACGATCAATGTCGAACTAGCGAACAATGCGTATCCCGTTTACCTGGGGCACGGGCTACTGCGCGAACAGTCGCTCTGGCAGAGACACCTTGGTGCAGGCAAAACGCTGATCGTAAGCAACGACGTTGTCGCCCCGCTTGTATCTCGATGCGCTGAAATCCGGCCTGAACGGCAGGGAACTGGAAGTACACATCATCCCGGATGGCGAGCCTTTCAAGACTTCCCGAACCTGGTCCGGCATCATCGACAAACTGGTGGGGATGCGGGCGCTGCGTGACGCAAATGTCATCGCACTTGGCGGTGGCGTGGTTGGAGACATCAGCGGTTTTGCCGCGGCTTGCTACATGCGGGGAATCCAATTTTTACAGGCCCCGACAACCCTGCTTGCGCAGGTCGATGCTTCGATTGGCGGTAAAACCGGGATCAACCACGAGAAAGGGAAAAATCTCATCGGCGCTTTTCACCAACCGGTAGCCGTGATGATCGATACCATCCACCTTGCGCTCCCTTCAAGCCAGGGAATTCAATGCCGGCATGGCTGAAGTGGTTAAGTACGGCGCCATTCGCGATCCATCATTCTTTTCCTGGCTTGAAGAGCACGCCGGGGAAATTGGCAGCCGCAACAGGGGCGATCTTGAATACCTGGTTTACCGATCGGTATTGAACAAGGCCGAAATTGTCGCCAGGGATGAAAAAGAAGCAGGTGTCCGGGCACTGCTCAATTTCGGACACAGTTTTGGACACGCCCTGGAAGCCGAAACCCGTATTCGGCAATTCCTTCACGGCGAGGCCGTTGCGATTGGCATGGTGACCGCCACCCGGCTCAGCGAATCACGTGGCTTGTGCCCGCCCGGAACCACCAGCGCGTATCGAAGCCCTGCTTCACGCGCTTCGGCCTTCCCGTGACCATTTCCCGGCCGAATCCTCGCTTGAAGGCTTGCGCGATGCCCTGGATCTGGACAAGAAAGCCCTTGCCTCAGGCCTCAGGTTGATACTTTTAAACGCTATCGGACCAGGCCATAATCAACAATGACAGCCACCCGGACTGAAATCATTTCCGTGATGGAACAAAGCCTGGACCGGAACCATACCAGCGCCAAGGAGTAAACAATAATGGAACTGAAAAACGATACCCTGCTGCGGGCTCTGTTGCGCCAACCGGTTGACCGGACTCCGGTCTGGATTATGCGTCAGGCAGGCCGATACCTGCCCGAGTACCGGAAAACCCGTGCCGAGGCTGGAAGTTTCATGGATTTGTGCCAGACGCCGGAACTGGCGTGCGAAGTCACGTTGCAACCACTGCGCCGTTTCAACCTGGATGCAGCCATCATATTTTCTGACATCCTGACCATCCCGGACGTGATGGGTCTGAAACTCTATTTCGTCGCTGGAGAAGGACCCAAATTCGAGCACCCCGTGCGTTCCGCAGATGACATCAGGAAGCTGCCCAGCCCGGATGTGAACGAGTCACTTCGTTACGTGATGGATGCCATCTCGCTGACCCGGCGCGAACTGGACGGAAAGGTGCCACTGATCGGATTCAGCGGCAGCCCCTGGACGCTGGCCACCTACATGGTCGAAGGGGGTTCCAGCAGGACGTTCGAGAGGACAAAGAAACTCCTCTACCAGGAGCCCGGGTTGGCACATGAGATACTGGGTAAGCTGGCGGACACTGTAACGGACTACCTCAATGCGCAAATTGAAAGCGGGGCGCAGGCCGTGCAGATTTTTGACACCTGGGGCGGCGCGTTGTCCTCACAGGCGTACCAGGAGTTTTCTCTGCGCTACATGGCGCAAATTGTGTCCGGACTGAAACGGGAAAATGAGGGCAGAAAAGTCCCTGTCATCCTGTTCAGCAAGGGTTGCAATACCCAGCTTGAGGCCCTGGCCGACACCGGCTGCGACGCGCTGGGCGTGGACTGGACCATTTCGCTGGACAAAGCGCGTGCCCGCGTTGGAGACCGGGTGGCGCTGCAAGGCAACCTGGACCCTGCAATCCTTCTGGCAGACAAAGCGGTCATCCGCCGGGAAGTCAACGAAACCCTGAGCAGCTTCGGTCAGGGCAATGGCCACGTGTTCAACCTGGGTCACGGCATCACACCCGATGTGGATCCTGACAACCTGGGCGTACTGGTCAGCGCGGTCCGGGAATTGAGCCCGGGTTTTCATTCCTGAGCGCCAGGCTCCGCCATTCGAGAGCCATTTCCAGCAACAACGCGCCCAGGCTCGACTTCCAGCAGTGGCGCCGCGAGGACCCTTTTGCCTGGTGCAGCACCGACATGGGTGCAAGGCCTGACAAGCAGAGACGGAGAGTACCGGGTCCATTGTGGCGGCGCCTCGCTGATGAACAGCGCAAGGCCCTGGGCCGGCGGGACAAGTTCCTCGTCGCTGTATTGCACACCCAGCCGGGCCAGGAAATGTGCCACACTGCGTCGAAGCTCGCCCCCCAGCCTCAGCTGACACCGCATGGCGTCCAGCAACGTACTGCGCAACATGGGAGGGCGGGTTTCCTTGCTCTGCAAGGCGCCGGGCAAGACAACTTCAAAGCGGGCGCCGCCCGTTTCCGGGCTCGAGCAGGTGATCATGCCTCTCATGGCCAGCACAAGGTTTTGGCAGATATGCAGGCCCAGGCCGCGGTTTCCGGATCCGACTTTGCCGGCTTCAGAACCCCGATGGTAGGCCGTGAAGATTTGTTCTGGCGTGGCGTCACCGAAGCCCGGTCCCGTGTCGCTGATCCTGAACCGGATCGACCTCCACCGGGTTTGCCATCGACTGGCGACAGCAGCCGCCTCGATGACAACCTCACCTTACCGGGTGAACTTGATGGCATTCCCCACCAGGTTGTCGAGCAATTGCCGGACCAGACAGGCATCGCAGGGCCAGTGCCTGGGCAGATCCGGGATGCACCACCAGGAACAAACGGTTTTTTCTCACGCGGGCAGCCGGCGTATGACTGATGATGACCTGTTCAAGCAGCTCCAGACCGTCCACCCTTGCAGGGTGCGGCAGACAGACTGTTTGATTGGCAGTCCTGAAAAATCGGCCGGGCCGGATCAGCGATTCCATTTGCTTGCCGGAATGCACGATCGCCCTCAACCAGCGACCCTGTTCCGCCGTCAGGCCGGAATTACCCAGCAACTCGGCCATGCCGAGAAGCCCATTGAGAACATTGCACAGTTCATGGCCAAGAATGGCCAATTGATGATCATCAGGAAAAACAGTGGATGTATTGCCTCGTTCAAGCCCCTTCATATCAACCCCTCAACACCGCGTTACGCTTTCCGGGAGCCGGAAAACGAGGGGCGCGCGGTGCCCATGCATCTTAATCTACATCGACAACCGGCATCTGACAATAGGCACACTGACTCACCGCACTTGATATTTTCGCTCTGAACCGTCAAATTCGTTTGGCCATGCCAGTGCGCCTACTTGTTTCCATAGCGATCCTGATCATCACCTTCCTGGTGCTGTTCCTGGTGCTTATTGCATCGGAAACCGCTCTCTCTGTCTGGCATTACCTGAAAGAGGCACCGCTCTGGATACAGTTGGGGTACGCGATCATCCTGGTCGGGTTGCCCTTGCTGACCCTGGTGCTGTTCTGGAGCTGGTTCCGCCCGACAAAAAAGCAAAAAAAACAAGAAAAACGTGAATTGAGCCCGGAAACTCTTCAGGACGAGATACTTGAATCCGCCCGGCAGGGAATTGATGTTTCCGCAGCGATCGAGGAGATCCGGGAACAACGAAGGCGGCGCAGCACCGGTGAAGTCTTCATCGCGGTTTACGGCGAAGTGAGTAGTGGCAAAAGCAGCCTGGTGAAAGCGATGCTGCCGGATGCAGAAGTCGAAACCGATCCCGCGGGCCGGCACAACCCCACGATCCGGCACTATTCCTGGCAGGCAGCCTTCGGGCGATCGCGTCGTGATTACCGACCTTCCCGGCTTCAACCTTGAAGACGACACGGAAGCACTGGAGGAAACCCGCCGCGCCCACCTGGTCATTTTTCTCTGCGACGGCGACCTGACCGGCAGCCAGGTAAAACAACTGCAATTCCTGCGGTCGCTGGATAAGCCGGTGATTCTGGCGCTGAACAAATCAGACCGGTACTCAAAGGACGAAGTTGCGCGATCCTGCTCGACCAGATCGGTCAAAAGACCGGACTGCAGAGATCGGACCTGGTGGCGGTCTCGGCCGGCGGCAAGGAAGAAGTGATCCGCATGCTGGGAGAAGGCATCGAACAGCGCGATTCCCGTGAACGCCAACCGGAAATAGCCGACCTGCGCCGCTGCGTACAACGACACCTGGACCAGGACCGGCAACTGATGGAAAACCTTCGCGACACTGCCGTGCTTACTTTGGCCAGCGAAAAATTGGACGAAGCGAAAGACCGGCACCGGGCGGAGAAGGCCGATGATCTCGTCAACAAGTACTCCCGGCGTGCCGTGTTCGGCGCTCTGGCCGCTGTCGCGCCGGGGTCGGACCTGGTGATCCAGGGCGTGCTGGCCACACGCCTGATCAAGGAATTGTCCAATCTTTATGATGTTCCCGTGAAGGAAATTCAAATTGAGTCCTTTCTGGAACTGGCTGGCAGCAAGATCAGGAACATGACAGCCCTGACGCTTGCTATTGCCGGCAATGCCCTCAAAGCGTTCCCGGGCCTGGGAACCATTTCCGGGGGAGTGATACATGCTGTTGCCTATGGCATGATCTTTGACAGCCTGGGCAAGGCCGTGGCAGAAACCATGGCCAGCCGGGGCGAATTGAGGCCGTATCCCGCAGCAGAAGCTTTCGAGGACTTATTGCATGACCATCTGGAATCAGGTGCAGTCCGTTTTGCGAAACTGGCTGTCTCACGCCAGGAGCCAGGGCAGAAATCAATCCTGAACAGCACCTGCTGGACGCCAATCGCAATATCAGGGAACTGATCGAGGACCCCAGCATTCCTGAATCGGTTCGGGCGGAGCTGTCTACCGAGTTTGAAGAAATTGAAGCGATCTCCGACACACTTCGTAACGGCGAAATCCATATCGCCGCATTTGGCCGGGTAGGCGTCGGAAAATCATCGTTGCTCAATGCGCTGCTTGCAAGCGCGAAGCATTCAGTACCAGCCCTTTGCATGGCGAAACAAAAAATGGAAGACCGGGAGAAATGGCGCTCTTTTCGGGAGGGACACGTCGTCCTGATCGATACACCGGGAATTGACGAGCTCGAGGGTGCGGAACGTGAAGAACTGGCGCGTCGCATCAGCAGCAGGGTCGACGTGACCATGATGCTGTGCGAGGGCGACCTGACGAATCCTGAATTTATCGCGCTGCAAGAATTGTGCGCTGCGCAACGGACCGTTTTACTGGTCCTCAACAAGGCTGATCGGTACAGCACCGCAGAACACGGAGCTGCTGCTGGACCGGCTCGAGCCAGCGTTGTGGAACCCTTGTTACCACTGGACTGGATCATTCCCGCGAGCGCCGACCCCCGCCCTGAAACGGTTGTCTACGTTGACAGTGCCGGCAGGGAACACGAAAAAGTCCGGGACGTACATCCCGATATTACCCGGTTGAAAGATGTGCTGTGGTCGATACTGGAAAAAGAAGGCCAGTCCCTGGCCGCACTCAATGCCGCCATATTCGCCAGCGAACTCGACGAAAAGGTTGCTACACGGATTGTCGAGGCACGCAGGACCGTAGCAGAAAAAATCATTCGAAATTACTGTATCGGAAAAGGCCTGTTGGTCGCGCTCAATCCGGTACCGGTTACCGACCTGCTGGCAGCCGCCGGCAGCGATGTGGCCATGGTCATCCACCTGGGCGAAGTCTATGGGTTCAAGCTGTCGCGCAGGGAAGCAACCAAGCTGTTGTTCACCATTTCGGCCCAACTGGTGGCGCTGATGGGGGCCTACTGGGGTATGAACCTGGTCTCCAGCGCCCTCAAAACCGTCAGCGCAGGGCTTTCAACTGCACTGACCGCGACTGCCCAGGGCGCCCTTGCCTGGTACGCAACCTACCTGACCGGCAAGATGGCGCAAACCTGGTTTTCCAAAGGAAAATCGTGGGGTAATGCCGGCCCGCGAAAAACCGCGCGCTCCATCCTTGCTTCACTGGACCGGGATTCAGTCATTCAGAACCGCCCGGGAGGATCTGTCAAGCCGGCTGAAAGGGCTAGTGTCCTATTTCGTGCGAATCGAGATATCCCCGCTGAAAGTTTCGAGACGGATCTGCGCACCGTTGTCGCCTTCACGATGCCGGAGCATGACCCCCGGGCCTTTTGAAACCCTGGCAGATTTCCCGAAGTCCGAGTTGATATTGCCGCTATAGCTCTGGGCCGTAAATTCCGCCTGTTGTGATGCAGGTAGCCGAAGCTGCACATCTCCGCTCATGGAATCACAACTCATGCGACCGCCATCACCGACTGATAGTGTCAGGGTCAAATCACCTGATACCGATTCAAACTTGCCCCTGGCCACCTCACCTCCATCCAGAGAAACATCACCGGAAACCGTGCTGATGCTGACTTCGCCGGCACGGGCCGATCAGGACAATTTCTCCACTGACTGTTTCTACCGAGGAACGCCCGACGGAACCTTCGAATTCCACATCGCCGCTCACAGAATGTAATTCCAGCTGCTGCGGGGAAGCATCAATTTCAAGATCACCGCTGACCGTATTCAACAGGATGCTCTCACCCTGGTTTCCGCTCACGGAGATATCCGCGCTGACGCTATCGGCCTCAATGCTGGCGGCTTCCGGAATCCGGAGATAAAGATCGGTTCCATCGACATGGCGGTTGTCCTTGCGGTTATGCACCCTGATCTGAACGCCGTTTGAAGTCGCAGTGATTTCCACTTCTTCCACGCCGTCACCGGCGTCTCCTCGGATCTGAGCCTCCGCCCGGTCCCAGGCCGAAAACTCGATGCGGCCAGCAAGGTTCTCAACCTGCACGAGACCATTTGCCGGCATCTCGATCGTCTTGTCAATTTCTTCACCGGCGAATGCCCGGATGGAAACCATTGCAATCCAGCCGAGCCGAGCGCAAGCACAAACAACTGCTTCAGTGAAGTGTTCATGAGGGTTTTCATATGGTTAACCTCCGGTTATTTCGATCCAGCGAAACAAGTTGTTTCAAATAGCCAAGCTGCCGGGCGCGAAGCTCGACCATCCTTTCGTTCAAAAACAGGTTGTCTGGATTCTGATCCAGAGCCGCCATCAACGCCTCTTCGGTCATCCTCAGGTCGGCCCATCCCTTTTCGATGTTCTCGACGGTTTGCGGAGCCAGGTCGCTGACCGGATCGCCGGCATTGATGAATTCCCTGAACGCCGCGACATATACCGCATCGATAACATCGAGTGTCCCGAAGATGCCGGGATTTTCAGGCTCGTTGACTTCAATTGGGGTGGAGACGGTGTCGGTTAAAGCCAGTGAATCTGTCGATACGACACTTTCCTCGAACCAGGGTTTCAATATCAGCCCGGCAGCGATGGCGAGCATTATCGAGGCCGCAGCCGCCATGAGCCACCCGTTAAACGGGCGTGTTCTGGAACCGGGCCCGGCCTGCGCATTATCGATCGCCGCGGAAATTTCAGGCCAGGGATCCCGGCCCGGACTCATCTCGCGCGGCAGATCAGCCAGGCGGCTCAGCAGTTCCTTTTCACCTATTTTGGAATTCATTTATCCAGTTCCTCCCGGACCAGGTTTCGGGCCCGGTGTAGTTGGGCCTTTGAAGACCCCACGGCCATGCCGGAAATTTCGGCGATCTCGGCATGGCTGTAACCTTCGATATCATACAGAACCAATACGGTTCGGGCCCTTTCCGGCAGGCGGGAGATGGCTTTTTCCAGATCCATCCGTTGCCCGGCATGGACATCCTTTTCTCCCGTGGCACTGCGCTCGATAGCCTCATCCAAAACGGTTTCCCGCTTCATGCGTCTGATCTGGGACCGCCTGTCACTCAGCGCAACATTTGCCGACAACTTGTGTAACCAGGTACCAAATTTGCTATCTCCTCTGAAGCTGTCCAACTTTTGCCAGGCCCTGATAAACGCCTCCTGCAACAGGTCTTCCGCGAGGGTCTGATCACCACCACACAAGCGCCACAACAAGCCGAAGATCCGATCACGGTGCCGCCGGTACAGCTTTTCGAAAGCAAGGCGATCGCCGCTGACAGCCCGTTTAACGAGCCCGGATTCGTCATCGTGATCTGCGGTTTTCGATTCCCACGATGCCAATACGTGCTCCTCCTGTGTAACTTAGACATAAGCCGGACTGAAAGGGTTTAAATGCTCCTGCAGGAACAGGGAGCCCAGGCTCTATTATGCACCGGCACACCCGGCGGGGTTCTGGTGGGGATGAAGTCGATTAAAGGACATTCGGCTTTCTTTTTCAAGATTTGAGATAGACCGATCCTTCTCTGCGTCAAACCTCCTGTTTAGGCACTGCGATTCAGCTTACCTTGGAGCCACCGAAATACGGGAGAGACCATATGAATGTCCGGATCAAATTGAGCCGCCTGGTGATCGCCGTTTGTGCCGTGGCCGGTTTCGTGGCGATGGCCAGCTTTCAAGCGGCTTTCGCGCAGGAGGGCCAGGAAATCATTTACCAACCCAACCCCGACAGCCCTGTTGGGGAACGCAATCCTGATGGGGCTGCGGAACTGGCGCAATTCGAGTTCCTGATTGGAAACTGGGATGTTGAGGTGACGTACTACGGCCCGGATGGAAACGCGATCAATTACAAGGCTGAATTTCACAATATCTGGATCGTAGACGGTCTGGTCATTTTCCAGGAATGGCGCGGACCCTACACCACCGGCGCGGAGTTTCGCAGCTATAACAAAAAGTCCAATACCTGGCAGGGCAACTACTTCTATCCCGGCCGCGGATGGTGGGCAACGGAATCCGTTTGGGACACAGGCAACAGACAAATGGTTGTGACCAGTAAGAAAAAGGATCAACGGGGTGAAGCGATCAACAAGGAAATCTACTTTGACATCACCGGGAACAGTTTCAGAAGCACACGCTCTAGAAGTTCTCCTGTGATGAAGGAGAAACCTGGGAGCGCGGCACCTTCGAATTAACGGCGAAACGAAGAAATTCGTGCATTTCGCTGTCCCGATAGATGCTGTTCGAGGCTTTGCCAAGAGCTTCCGTGACCCGTTCCTGTTCGGCCTTGATCTTGTCAGGCGTTCGATCGCCGAAGGAATCCAGGTAGGCGCCTATCTCGGATATTTCTGTCCGCCAGGCGGCTCCTCGTCCACGCCAAGAAGGGCATTCAGGGTTGCAACAGGCACATCGATACCGTCAAGGTTCAGGTCCCCGGGGCGGGGCAATTTACCGATCGGGGTTTCAATGCAGCCAGCGTGGCCTTCACATCGTTTGATTATCCAGTCATGAACGCGCATATTCTCGCAAAAGCCCGGCCACATGAACAATTTGCCGTTGGCATCCTTGCGGAACCAATTGACGTGAAAAATCCGGGGGAGCCGCTCGGACCCTCGTCGTAACTTAGCCAATGCGCCCAGTAATCGCCGTAGTTGTATCCACAGAAAGGTTTCTTCAAACGATTCACGCTCCATAACATGGCACCAGTGGCAGGTGGAATATCCGACGGAGAGAAAAAACTGTTTATCCTCCCGAAGCGATGTATAGAAGGCGACTGGCCCCCAGGCAAGCCATTGCACAGGGTTGTATGCGTGCTGGAGCAGATAAGGACTTTTTTCTTTGCTGAGAGCGTTAGGGACTTTTTTTTTCTCTTTCATCGTCATTCGGGTTTAGATCTTTCATAGCAATTGCAACAAGAATGAGCGTCGGTAAGTTCAGCTGAACCCTTCAGCCTTCAGTGGCTAATAAAAAAGGACTAATTTTGTCCTAATAAGAAACCCTCAATGCTCAGAATTGGTTATTCTTTCATGGTCTATTAATGAGAGGGAGGTTCCATGCTGAAAAAAATGTGTGTCATGAAGGGATTCAAGATAGTGCTGGTCATAGTCAAGTGTGTAGCATGTTTTCGTTTATCATCATTTCCTGTGCCCTGGGAGCAGCAGGAGAGGATACGATAGTAGCATGAAACAGGCAAACAAATGGTTTAAAGGAGAGTGAGATGGGATACAGAGTATTGACATCTGAAGAGGAGAGGGTTATTGTCGGAAAGGGGACCGAAATGCCATTCAGTGGCAAGTATGTTGATTTTCATGAAGAGGGCACGTACGTTTGCAGACGATGCGACGCACCGTTGTTCCGTTCATCTGATAAATTTGAGTCCGGGACCGGATGGCCGAGTTTTGACGATGAAATTCCCGGAGCGGTCACACGAAAAACTGATGCAGATGGAAGGAGAACTGAAATTCTCTGTGCCAATTGCGGTGCACACCTGGGTCATGTGTTTCTTAACGAAGGGCTTACTGGAAAAAATGTCCGTCATTGCGTCAATTCCATAAGTCTTGATTTCGAAGGCGCTGATGACAGGGCGA
>CALOEW010000044.1:0-10696 GCA_942492445.1 uncultured Gammaproteobacteria bacterium | reverse complement strand
CGAATGGAGCGGTTTGACAATGTTGAATTTATCAAGGGCATGTTGGCGATTCGCATGTCAAGTGTCGATTTCACGTGACTAACTGCGTATGAATTCGGTTGAGTGAGGCTTTTCAGCGAGGATGAACTGGTCAATGATCGCGAATTTGAGTGGCGTTGGTCTAATCCGGCCAGGAAATTTTTCACGAGCTCGTTGTCGGCGGCTATCGCTGTCAAGTTCTCAAAAGCTGGAGCTGGGGTGTACGGGCACCTTGGCGGAGTCACCACCCGACGATCGGTTGATGGTACCTACGAGATACCGAGTTTCGCTGCGGTACGGAAAACTTCGGGATGACATGACGCCTGTCGTGCACTTGTTATGAGTTCCAATCCCCTGAAACGCGCGCGTTCTCGACTCCGAGTGACGTCAGACTCGGCAGTTCTTTCCGCATCATATCGATTGTCACTTGTCACGCTATTTCGCGTACCAGTGGCTTCATAAAATAGGATTCCCTTGGCGTGATGTCCACCCGCACACCGTGGTCTGCCAGCTGTCCGGCAACCACGGGTCCCACAGCCGCCACCAGGGTACGCTCAAGGCCGCGCAACAGGCGTTTCTCCAGACCGGCAGAGCGGGAAACTTCAACAAGGCGGGCAAGCTGAGGTTTGCTGGTAAAGGCGATCAGGTCGATCTCACCTCTGTCCAGGGCATCTACGAGACTGGTCACACGCTGTGCGTCACTCTCGGCAGCATAAACGTATGGCGCCACTGTTGAGACACTACTCCCTCTAACCTCTAGGTAGTCTATCAACGACCGGTTAGGGTCTTCGCCGTATAATTGCACCGCCACCCGCTTTCCCTCCAGCTCGAGTTCATCCAGAGTCTCGATCACACCCGGCGTGGTAGGATGCCTGCCGTGCAGATCCGGGCTCAGTCCCAGTTCTTTGAGCGCACGCCCGGGCTTGGGACCCCGGCAAATCTTCACCACCTGCGAAAGCGACTTGGCAAATTCTTCCTGGCACCCTGTTCGCCGGGCAAAACCGGCCAGGCGTCGAATTCCCTCCCCGGTCAGAATTACAAGGTAATCGGGCGGCTCTGCGATGAATCGGGACAACCAGGCCTCCACTGCCGCAGTGTGGGGAGTGTCAAGGATGGTTACCAGGGGAATGCGGATTACCGAAGCACCGCGACGCTGGAACAGGGCCGCCAGTACATCCAGCTGGCGGCTCTCCGGCAAGGCTACCGTACGGCCCTTAAGGATCGAGGCTACTGCTGCTTTTCTGGTCATGGGCTCGGCAAATAAAGCTGACTGTGTCATAAGATGCAGGACTCACTATTACAGAGCGGAAGCTGCAAATCAAATCCCTGGTCGGGTCGGGCAATGCAAAGAAAGCTGACAGAGATTACGGTAGCGATTACCATTACACAATGGACTACCTGTTGACTTTGCTTGCCGATCCCGCCGCCTGGGCCGCTCTTGCTACTCTGACTTTGATGGAAGTCGTACTGGGCATCGACAACCTGATTTTCATTTCTATTCTCTCGAACAAACTGCCGGAAAGCCAGCGTGCCAGAGCGAGGCGTATCGGAATTGCCGGGGCATTGTTGCTGCGCCTGGTGCTTCTGGGCACGATTGCAGTCATCGTACAACTGACCGATCCGTTGTTTTCGCTGTTTGCACACGATTTTTCCTGGCGGGACCTTATTTTAATCGCTGGCGGGCTGTTCCTGGTCTGGAAAGCGACCACTGAGATCCACGAGCATGTGGACCCCTTTCCTGAGCAGCATGCTGATGGCGACGGCGCCATTACCACCACTATCACTGCAGTTGTCGGGCAGATACTGGTTCTTGACCTGGTATTTTCCATCGACAGTATCATCACTGCCGTGGGCATGAGTGATCACATTCCCATCATGGTACTCGCGGTCATCATTGCTGTAACGACCATGCTGCTGGCGGCGGACCCGCTGGCAAAGTTTATTCATGCCACTCCCACCATCGTTATGCTGGCTCTTGGATTTTTGCTGCTGATCGGCACCACACTGATTGCAGACGGCTTTGGAGCACACGTGCCCAAAGGCTATATCTATGCTGCCATGGCATTCTCTGCCTTCATTGAAAGCCTGAATATGATGACCAGGCGCGCTCGCCGACACCGGCGGGAGCTTGGCCTTGCAGCAGAAAAAGCCGATTGAGCGGCGATTTTTTCAAGGCCGCCAACAGCCAGCCTACTGAGAGCAGCTGCCCCCTCCCAACACGCAAAACTTGGCGCAATGGGGATGATTCAACCGAACTGGTTGCCACGCTTCGCGTAATGAACGGCCAAGATTGAATCGCTGATCGTAGGGCAATAGTGTACAGGCCATTATCGAAAGGTGCTCATCACCCTTATTCTTGACCACCATTCTTGAAGAAGCACACATGATATCCGCCGGGTTCTTTCCCAGGATATCCCAGCAGCTGGTAGTGATCTCTGGAACCTTTGCGGTCAGGTCCATTTCCGGAAACAATATCAGCTCGCTCGCGTCAAAGGCGTCAAGAGCAATGTTTTCCTGCGCAAACAGCTCAGCGTAGCCGCGCCTTAAATCGGCTTCATCCTCACCCCAGAAAGTTCGACCCGCCACACTGAACGTGAATCCCTGGTCCGAAAGCCATCGCAACCCTTTTATGGCAGGCTTCCAGGAATGTCTGCCCCGCTCACCGGCATGCCGGGATTGCGTGTAGTGATCGAGGGATACACGCAATTTAAGCCTTTCCCCAAACCGATTTCGCAGAGCATCCAGGGCCCGGCTGTTGCGATACATGGTATTCATCGCATTGGTTAGTACCAGAACACTGAACCCCTGTTCCAGACACAGGGTCAGAATCGGCATTATGTCCTTGTTGAGAAAAGGTTCGCCACCGGTGAAACCGATTTCCTCAGTGGGGAATTTCAGTTCCGCAATCTCGTCCAGCAGTTTCCTGACGTCATCGGCGCTGACAAATGACAATCGATCATTGGTCGGAGTGGATTCGATATAGCAATGGTCGCAGGAAAGATTACAGAGGCTGCCGGTATTGATCCAGAGCGTCCTCAGTTCCCGGGGATCCACCGAGGCACGAACTTCACCAGTGGCTGTCACTTCCGGGTCGGAAAACGGCGCCACGTTGTCGCGAATCTCTTTCAATTTCAGGGGATTGGAACTCATAACAATAGGGACCTCAGTTTAACAGCACGACGAATTGGTTGTCACAGTCGGCGCTTCGATCGTGTCATCCCGAAAAGGTATTTCCGTACCGCAGCCCGGAAAAATACCGTAGTGTGCCCCGAAGCCGCCGTAGAACTCAAAAAAGTCGCGGTAGCGCGTATCGGCCAGCATCATCCAGGTATTGCCACACACCGGCACGACCCTGCCCTTATCAAACCGATGGTGATCGTCGAGGTGGAAAGTCACCGGCTGTTCCTCGACTCCGCCAAGATATTTCAATGCCTGCCCGTAATCTTCGCAGGCTGGCTCCAGCGCCGGCAGTTTGAACAGGCGATGGGTGACGGAATAAAAGCGATAGCCTTCGGTCTTGAGCGCAACGGACTCATTTTCAATGGCCAGCCGGCGTGATTCGACAACGCGGGGATCACTGAAGCCCACTTCCCTGGCCAGATTGAAAAAATCGTTCCAGTATAACGCGCCACTCAGGCACTCGCCGTAGAGTTCGCGATCATTGACCAGTTCGTGGGGAATCCGGCGATCACAATAGATATCGGAGAAGTAGAATTCTCCTCCTTCCTTGAGCACTCGAAAAGCCTCACTCAACACCGCTCGCTTGTCTGCAGCCAGATTCACTACACAGTTGGAGACAATCACGTCGAAATCGGCACTTTTTATTCCAGCGCTTTGCAGATCCTGTATATTGCCCTTGACAAATTCAACATTGGAGCTTCTGTATCCAAACCGCTCCCGGTGCCATTCACGATGACGATTCGCCACGGCAAGCTGTTCGTCTGTCATATCGACCCCGAGAACGAAGCCAGACTCCCCGACAACCTGGGACAACAGGTAACAATCCCGTCCGGAGCCGCTGCCAAGATCCAGGACACGAAGCCCCTGCAGACAAGTTGGAATCGTCAATCCGCAGCCGTAGTAACGGGCCAGAACCTCGTCGTGTATATCTTTCAGCCGCTCCCTGACCTGAGGTGGCATCTCCTCCGTCGAGCAGCAGGCATTGGTTTTCAGGTCATTGCTGCTCTGAAGGCCGGTACCGTAGTAATCCCGCACTTCTTGTTCCAGCAGGTTTGATTCTTTTAACATTCTTATTCCCTATCAAGCAGTTAACCGGAACCTGATCGCGGCTATTCCAGACCCACCCGGCGGCGGCCAAACAATTCAATCAGCCCTAGTGTTTAGGAGAACGGTATTGTAGCGGGTTTATTGCCTGAAAGCCGTATTGCACAATCACCGGTCACAAAGCTTTGACTTGAGAATACCGGAATTGCCGCCAGCCTGTATTTCCCTCAGCGCGGTTTATTTCTCTCTGCAGGGCTGTACAATGGCAATGAAACCATGTCTCAGAAAAGTAATGAACCAGCGGCTTCTGCCACCATTTTTTACCGTGGTGTAGGCAAAATCGTCAGGCCTTTGCAGTACATAGTCCGCGACCAGAAAACCGCAAGCCTGCTCCTGCTTTGCTGCGCAATCATCGCGTTGCTGGTGGCCAATTCCACTGCCTACCCGTTTTACGAAGAGCTGGTGGAGGCTCAGGTCGGTCTGATTTTCGGTGACTATCGATTCACCATGAGCCTGAGACACTGGCTCAACGATGCGTTCATGTCCCTGTTCTTCTTTGTCATCGGGTTGGAAATAAAGCGAGAACTGCTGGTTGGAGAACTGCGCAAGGCCAACCGGGCCGTCCCGGTCATAGCTGCCGCAATTGGCGGCATGCTGGTTCCAGCCCTGACGTTCATGCTGCTTAACTACGGACAGGCCAGCCTGCGCGGCTGGGCCATTCCCATGGCGACCGATACCGCGTTTGCCATCGGTGTGCTGACTCTGCTCGGGCGTCGCATACCTTATGGGCTCACCGCTTTTCTGCTGGCACTTGCCATCATAGACGACATGGGTGCGGTACTGGTCATTGCGCTCTTCTATACCAGCAGCCTTGACCTGCAGTACGTCATCGCAGCCTCTCTGCTTATCCTCTGTTTGCTGGCCGCCAACCGTGCCGGGATCCGCCACCCGGCCGTGTTCTTCTGCGGCGGAGGACTTGTGTGGGCTGCCATGATGGGGTCCGGAGTCCACGCAACCCTGGCTGGCGTACTTGTTGCACTGACCGTTCCAGCACGACCGGCCAGAAGTCCACGGAACTTCGTGCGGAAAACACGAAAGCTGATCAACGAGTTCGTTCGCCGAGTGAAGAAGAGCAAGGAGGACAATCCTGTACTTGCCGAGCAGGACCATCATTTTCTGGTTGAGCGGGTAAAAGAAGCCGCTGAAGAAGCCACAACTCCGCTGCAGCTCTGGGAACGCACACTGGAACATCCGGTCGCGCTGCTGGTGTTACCCCTGTTTGCACTGGCTAACGCTGGTATCCCACTGCAGGATTTCAACCTGCTCGAGTTTTTCCACCAGCCTCTGGCATTGGGAATAGTCCTTGGTCTTGTCGTGGGTAAACCAATTGGCATTCTCCTGGCGACTTCGATCGTCGTGAGATTGGGCTGGGGAAAGCTGCCGCGAGGCATGGAGCTGAAACACACTTTCGGCCTTGGCCTGCTGGCGGGCATGGGTTTTACCATGTCAATATTCATAGCCGGCCTCGGGTTCGATGAAGCCTCAGAACCTCTGATCGTTGCCAAAACCGGAATCATGGCGGCTTCCCTGCTGTCAGGGGTCATCGGCTACCTGTGGTTGAGGTTCCTCCCGACCGGGCCGGAACAGAAGTGATCTGCCCCCGGCGCGGTTTACCAGGCCAGGGAAGTCGGTAACGCGAGTCTGCTGCTGAAGGAGAGAAAACGGCAACAATGGCAAACAATCCGCTGGTAATTGCATTGGGTGGAAACGCCCTGAAGAACCGACCGGGTTCCATGGAAATAACCGGTCTGAAAAAGGCCTGTGCAACGCTTTCCGGTTACGCCGGTGCAGGTCTGGTGATCACCCACGGTAGCGGACCCCAGATCGGCATGCTCTCTCTGAATGACTCGGAGGTTGGCAAAGTACCGCTGGATGTTCTGGATGCCGAAGTGGAAGGTTGGCTTGGTTACCTCATCGAACAGGAACTGGGCAACAGCCTGGCGGAGAAATTCTCCCCGGTGACGCTGCTGACCAGAATCGAGGTGGATGGTGCCGATCCGGCCTTCAAGCACCCAACAAAACCTGTGGGTCCTTGGATTCCCGCGGCCGATGCCATGCAGCTGGCAGAGCGGTATGGCTGGGAGTTTATCGAGGAAAACGGCAATTGCAGGCGTATCGTCCCCTCACCCCTGCCTCGAAGAATTCTGCAGGCGACCGTGGTACGTGACCTGGTGAAGAGCGGCCATGCAGTGATCTGTGCGGGCGGAGGTGGCATACCTGTAGCTCGAGGACCACAGGGCAGATTCCAGGGAGTAGAAGCCGTAATTGACAAGGATCTGGCCAGTGCACTGCTGGCAATTCAACTGGACGCCAGGCTGCTGGTGATGGCTACAGATGTACCCGGCATCTATCAGGATTGGACAGCCACCAACAGAAAATTGATAGACAGTATTACTGCGGATGGTCTTGCGGCAATGGAGCTGGCGCCAGGAACCATGGGACCTAAGGCCGCAGCAGCCTGTAACTTTGTCGATGCTACTGGAAATACTGCTGTTGTCGGGGCCCTCGAGGATTTATCCTCCTTATTAGAACTACAGGCAGGCACCCGGGTATACCCCGCACAGCGTCCTTGACTGACAATGAGTAAAAACGATCGGTACGAGCCCTATCAGATAGCGGGCACTCTGGCACGTTACGAACCTCGGCTTGAGATGCCGTGGCAACAGGCGCTCCTATGTATTGATTTGCAGGTTCTGGGGTGCCGGGAAGGGTACGGGATTTTTGAAAGTCATCGGGAAGCGGGTGTGTCAGAACGGTCTATCAAGTACTACCTCGAACGAATCGATTCATTGGTTATTCCCAATGTCAGGAAACTGCAGAAGGCGTTCCGCGATTCTGGAGCCGAAGTCATCCACTGTCGAATTCAATCACTGACCGAGGACGGTCGTGACCGCAGCCTGGAACACAAACGTCTGGGGTTACATGCCGCCCCCGGCTCAGAGCTGGCCGAGTTTCTCCCCGAGGTAGCTCCCATTGACAATGAAATTGTCGTGAACAAGACCGCCAGCGGAGTTTTCGTATCCACCAACCTCGAATACGTACTGCGAAACCTCGGCGTCCAGAAATTATTCGTCAGTGGCGTGTATACCAACGAGTGCATCAGCAGCGCCGTGAGAAGCGCCAGCGATCTTGGGTTCGACGTCCGTTTGATCAGCGACGCCACTGCTGCGATAACCCAGGAGTTGCACGATGCGACACTATTGACCACAGACGACCGCTATGCCCGGGTAGTCACCACGAACGAGGCACTGAGGGAAGTAATCAGTGAGGAGTAGACTCTACGAAATTTCACAGTCTGGTAACGTCAACTGCAAACCATGGATAAAGTGAAACTGACAGGATTCATCCGCAGTGCTGATCCGGGAAGTGCCAGGGTAGACAGTACTTGGAGTGGATGAAATTGAGCGATAGCACTCACAGGCCTACAGGTTGCCGCCCTGCCTGGAGACCACCGACGGCCGTGAACGCAGGGTCGGCTTCGAGCTGGAATTCACCGGCCTTACCCTGGGCAAAGCGGGAGACGCCCTGTTGTCGTCTCTGGACGGTGAACTCGTCAGCTCGACCGCCGCCGAGTTGCAGATCGAAGTTCCGGTTCTGGGAAGCTTTCGCGTCGAGATCGACTGGAGTTACCTGAAAAAGCTGGCCCGTGAACACCAGGACTACTACTACGAACTCAGCCTGCTCAGCGATACCGCCAGCCTGCTTGTGCCCGTGGAAATAGTATGCCCGCCCTTGAACATCACTGAACTGTACCGGCTGGACTGCCTGATAGTGCAACTCAGACAAACCGGCGCCAGGGGAACAGACGACTCACCGTTTGCCGCTTACGGTGTTCACGTTAATCCTGAAATTCCCGAACAGTCCGAGTCCATCATCGATGCCTACCTGAAAGCCTTCTGCCTGTTGCAATGGTGGTTGGTAAAAGCGCACAAAGTAAATCTCACCAGGCGTATCACTCCTTACGTGGACCTCTATCCGGACCGGTATCTGAAACAGGTGATCTCCTCCCGGCAACCTTCCCTGGAGCGGATTATCGAGGACTACCTCCATTTCAACCCTACACGGAACAGGGCACTTGACATGCTGCCCCTCTTCAAGGAAATCGATCCCGACCGCATCAAAGCCAGGGTGGACGATCTTCGCATTCAGGCACGGCCTACATTTCACTATCGGTTGCCAGACTGCCTGATCGACGAAACCGGCTGGTCGCTGGCGGAATCCTGGAATCTCTGGTGTGTTGTTGAAGAGCTGGCTTCCAGGCCCGACACGCTCGCTGCTCTTTGCGACGAGTTTCTACTGTACTGGCGCCCGGCATTTGGCGTTGACGAATCGGAATGGATCGACAGGATTGATGTATGGCTGAAAAGATCCGGGTTGGTGTAACTGGCAATAGTCGCAGAATTTCGCCCAGCTGGCTCTGTACCGCGCTGGCGCTCAGGCTTGCGGGTGCAACGCCTGATCGAATCAGCGTTAACCATACACCTGAAAACCCCGACATTCGAGCGCTTGTTATAGGGGGTGGTGACGACATCAGTCCCGAGCACTACGGGCATGATATTACAGAAAAAGTTAAGCCGGACCCGGAGAGGGACAGGCTTGAGATCCACTGGATTGAAAAAGCACTCAGCAGCAGCATTCCCCTGCTGGGCATCTGTCGCGGTGCGCAACTGATCAACGTGGTACTGGGGGGAACCCTGTACCAGGACATTCGTCCGATTCGTTTCCATACCCGTAACCGACCGGGCCTGCTGCCCACAAAACAGGTGTCATTGCAGCAAGGCAGCCAGATAGCAACAGTGTGCGGAAAGCGGAAACTCCGGGTCAACAGCCTGCACAATCAGGCGATAAACGAAAACGGCGAGGGCCTGAAGACCGTGGGAACCGACCTGGATGGCATTGTTCAGGCCATTGAGTATTGTCTCACGCCGCCGATTATCGGCGTTCAGTGGCATCCGGAGTATCTTCTCTACCTCCCTTCTCAACTGGCCCTGTTTCGCTGGCTGGTGAGGCAAGCCCGGTGATCGGCTCCTATCTGCTGTTGTTCAGCAGCGCCTTCCTGGCCGCAACCATTCTGCCCTTTTATTCGGAAGTCATACTGTTCGCCCTGCTAAGGGCCGGTGGTGAACCGGTGTCACTGGTGATCGTGGCGACCCTGGGCAATACCCTGGGAGCACTTGTCAACTGGGTTATGGGGCATTATCTGCTTCACTTTCGGGATCGGCGCTGGTTCTACTTCAGGCAGGATCAATTGCGAAAGGCTCAGCTGTGGTATGGTAAGTACGGGTTCTGGACACTACTGCTTGCCTGGCTCCCGATCGGTGGAGATGCGCTCACGTTCATTGCCGGCATCATGAAAGTGCGGCTGTGGCTGTTTCTTCTGCTCGTTGGCTCTGGAAAGGCTGCCAGATATACCATAATAGTTTATTTGAATGCCTGGTCTGTAATTTAGCAGTCACGATGATCTGTGTTATGCTGCCCGGAACGATATCACAATCGGAGGTTCCAATGGTAGAAAAGAAGGTCACTGTTGACGACATGATTCGCGACCCTTCCGATCATTTCAATCACCCGATCGAGGTGTTGCAACATAAGAAGCTTAGCTCTGATCAGAAGCGGGCGATACTTGAGTCCTGGAAAGTGGATGAAGAGGAGAAATCCACTGCCACGGCGGAAAATATGGGCAAAACCGACAACAACCGCCTCTCCGAAGTGATGGACTCATTGCGGAAGTTAAAAAACCAATAATAAAGGAACATTGCTGTCCCACAAAATCATGACCAGAAGGCTTTCGGCGGCCTGAATCCGGGCACTTCCTGTATTCTTAATCCCTGTAAGACATGAACGAGAGCTTGTTATACGACCAACAATCAATTGGCGTGCGATAAATTTTCCGGGATCGCACCGCCCCAGGGGAGTCTGATCCTCCGCAACTTGCACCCCTCCGGGGTTCCTGGGGCTGCAATAAAAGGACCAGCGCCGAGGGAGGAAAAATGACCGTTTTCCAGGGCATTTTTCTGAGTGAGGGCAACCCGGAGGAGCGCGGTCCGCAGCCGCAGGAACCCGCTGCCGGCCACGCCGCTCGAAGCCACAACTAACAGACAATCCTTCAACCCCGAAAACAAACCTACACGCTATCTGATTTACAAATTCAGTACTTGCTGACTTATCACCCAAGGAGTTTGAGCACACTGCAGGCATCAATTCCGTGAATCCCGTCAGAGATGGCTAAAGGAGAAAAATCCTTCCCGGGAAGCCGGGAAAATTGTCATCCACAGGCCTCTTGAGTCAAGTGACGTGGATTCTGCCAGGAATTCAGCCGCCCCAGAAGAATGATACCCTGGAAAAACCCGCGCCTTTGAAGCTGTTCGCAGGCGCGGGCCGATAATACAAAACG
>CALOEW010000043.1:0-114091 GCA_942492445.1 uncultured Gammaproteobacteria bacterium | reverse complement strand
GGTGTCAGCGCGGCCAGCTCGGAAAAGGGGTAGTCAGTCCTAGACATCCGCGTTAACCACCAGGAAGGAATCGTCACGCAACAAGGGTAATGCCTTGATGATTCCACCCGCAGTCTCCAGCCGAATGGACTCGCGGGAATAACGGATGCTGGCGCGCAGCCGCGAACCGTCGCCAAGACAATCCTCGATCATGTCGCCGCGGTAGAAATGATTGATCACGATGTCGCTGATACCACCGGCAACCAGCCGTTCGATCTGATGCTCTATCAGGCTCTTACCAGCCACCTGCAACAAAGGCTTTGGCAGGTCATCCGTTAGCGGCCGCATGCGTTCACCCAGCCCTGCTGCCAGTATCATCGCTTTCATAACGGTCCCGGAGGAAGTCTCTGTGCCGCCAATGGCAGAATGCGGGTCCTGAACCAGCCCAGGAATTCCGCGAGCTCAGGGTAGCCGGCGGCGACTGCCGTAAAATAGCGGATCGTCTGCGGGATATCCGCCAGAAACTGGGGTTTGTTGTCACGAATGCACAGGCGGGAAAAAATACCGATCACCTTCAGGTTGCGCTGCAGGCCCATCAGGTCGAAGTCTGTTCTGAATTTGGTCTCATCCGGTTCGGCAACTATCCCGCGACCGACCGCCTGTCGCAGGTAATAGCGGGCCAGTTCCCACACTGTTTCCGGAGGCCAGCTGATGTAGCAGTCGCGCAACAACGAGACCAGGTCGTAGGTATAGGCTCCCACGACGGCATCCTGAAAGTCGATTACTGCCGGGCCGGCGCCGGCCCCGAAACGGGCTGGATCGGGGATCATCAGATTGCGGGAATGGTAGTCACGATGCACGACCACGCGGGCTTGCCCCTAGGGCGGCTTCGAGCCAGGGTTTGCTGGCAGGAAAGAAATAGGCTGGAGCTCTTCCGTGGAGAGCCTCCAGGTCAAGGCCCAACCGCTCGCAGAACCAGTCCTGAAATAATTGCATTTCCCGCAGCAGCAGCGCTTTGTCATAGGGTGGAAAACCGGTTGTGGGTACGTTTCCCTGCATCGTGACCAGTGCGTCGATGGCCTGTCGGTAAAGACTGTGGATACGCCCGGATGCGTGTCGGTTCTGTTGCAGCAACTGAAGATAGAGGATATCGCCAAAGTCCTCCTGCAACATGAAACCCCGATCGTAATCCACCGCCAGAATCCGTGGCGTGACCACACCTGCCTGTCGCAGGGTATCGGCAATCCTGACAAACGTCCCGTTATCCTCGGTCCGGGGTGGCGCATCGACTACGATGTAGCTGGCGGAGGGCGTCCGGAGCCGGTAGTAGCGGCGGAAACTGGCATCACCGCTAAGGATTCGCAACCCTGAATCGGTTGCCGGCATCCCGGTCAGGCCGGCTATGGCGCTATTGGCCCACGCTGTCAGATCCGCTTCCCGGGTCACGCTCCATACCTGTCTGATCGACCGACTTCTTCCACCGATATAACACTGTCTGCCGCCAGCTGCGGGACAGTCTTACTTCCAGGAGCCGTGCGAGTTCCCGAGTCGGGCAACCAACCACGGATTCAGCAGCCCGGACTCCCTGGCCTGACATTCTATCTTAACCAGCCAACCGGTCCAGCTGCTGCCGGTCACCTAGTTGTCGATAAACGCTGCGGCAGTCTTTGCGCAACGCTTGCCCACCTCAGCTTCAAGCGCATGTGATCGGCAGCCGCCCGGGAAGCAGGGGTGTCACCGTTGCAGTGAAATACGCAGCCGCATTCCTCCACCGCCTTGATCAGAACCTGGATTTCCTGCTCCGGCTCCCGCTCCATGGCTACCGTCAGCATTGGTGCCGGGACCAGAACAGTCATTCCTGCAACGGTTGAGGCGGTCAGTATGTTGGACCTGTCCACGGCGCTGAACTTGCTAACCGCACCGCTCCCAAATACTATCCCGGTTTCGCCTGCAACACTTTGCACACCTCCAGCAAAGTTCCGAAACGTTTGGGAGCCACACCAACGATGATGAAATTGACAGTTCTTCTGCCTGCTGCACTGCTCTGGACCGTATTTGCGGTTTCTGCCCAGGCCCAGGACAGCCAGCCCACGACCACCGAAGACCAGAGCCAACGCGAAAGACTGGAAGACCGTCTGGCCAATATCGAGCGCCAGCAAACACTACTGGACGCTATAGCCGGCAATCCACCCGGGGGAAGCCCGGCAATCGATGCCGCCGTGCGGAACAGACTCAACCAGGAACGCATCGACCTCATCAGTCAACAACTGGCGTTTGCCCGCGCAGTAGCCGGGATAGCGGATCAGACGGAACTGTATGAGGAATATGCGGACACCGCCCGGGCCTTTCTGGACGACAACCTGAGAATTGCCACCAGTGCCTGGTCGCAGTTGGAACAGAATGCGGTCTATCCGGACGCCGCCCTGACCGCGGTGGAACAGACTACCGCGAACCGGAGATTCTTCGACAACCTGCAAACCGTCGACCGTCTGGTGGCCCAGGCTGCCGACAGCCTGGCGGCTATGGTGGAGTTGGACTACAACACCGATGCAGCACGAACCACCTACCTGGAGAGCCTTCAGCAGCGCGCCGTCGGCCTGTCCGTGTATCTGTCTCTGGCCCAGCAGCAGGTAGTGGATACGCGGGCAGTCTCGGCTACGCTGCCCGATGACACGGACCTCGCAGCTCAGGTCAATCTGGCTGTCGCCCGGGTGAATACCATCGCCGATTCGTTGCGGGACGTCGTGAATGAACTTGATGAATTGGATGCCGAAACCACGGATTTTCGGGAACAGCTGGTGACAACCACCGGGGCCATCACTTCGGACGCGTTTGATACCCGCATCCTGGCAGACCTGGTAGCCGGCTGGAGCGAACAGGCTCTTGAGTACGCCATCAACGAAGGCCCCGATCTGGTGATCAGCATCGTTATCTTTCTGATTGTACTGATTATCGCTCTCAAGCTGTCGAGAGTTGCCAGAAACATGATGGATCGTGGCCTCAGGCGGTCAAAATTGAGATTCTCGGAGCTGTTGCGACGGATGATCGTATCGACGGCGGGAAATCTGGTACTGGTGCTCGGCATACTGTTTGCCCTGGCCCAGATCGGCATCTCCCTCGGCCCGCTGCTCGCCGGCTTGGGTATCGCGGGTTTTATCATTGGTTTTGCCCTGCAGGATTCGTTGTCAAACTTTGCTTCTGGAATGATGATTCTTTTCTACCGCCCCTATGATGTGGGAGATGTCGTCGAGCTTAACGGCATGGCGGGAAAGGTTGCACAGATGAGCCTGGTGAATACCACCATTCATACTTTTGATAATCAACGCATCATCATGCCCAACTCAATGATCTGGGGCGGCATAATCAAAAATGTAACCGCGCAGAAAGTCAGGCGTGTAGACATGGTGTTCGGCATTGCCTACTCGGACGATATTGAAAAAGCGGAATCCATTCTGAATGACATCGTGTTAAGTCATGAACTGGTCCTGGACGATCCTGAACCGGTTATCAGGCTCAACGAGCTGGCCGACTCTTCGGTCAATTTTATTGTGCGACCCTGGACCAATACCGAGAACTACTGGAATGTGTACTGGGACATCACCCGGGGTGTGAAGCTGCGCTTCGACAAGGATGGCATCTCCATTCCGTTTCCGCAGCGCGACGTGCACGTTTTCCCGGCACCCGGCCAGCCGCCAGCCCTGCCGACTCCACTGGCCGGGGAGACAGGGGCGGCTCTTCCCGCGCGACCGAAGAAGCGCAGAAGCAACAGAAAGCCCAAGAGTGGCTCCAAAAAGGAGCAGGAAACAGAGTTCGTGCAGTACCCCGAAACCGCTGATACCCCTGATACCGAACCGAGGTGAAAGCACCCTGCAAATTCTGTATCATGCATCACGCATCGCGTCGGATACCCCGGGGCGGGACCGCCCGGTAGTCCCGCCGAAATTCCCGCCGCCCCCGAAACCAGCACGTAACCGCGAAGATGTCAGCGAAGAAATATCGCCCCAGCGCCAGCTTTCCCCTGCTTGTTGGGGCGGCGATGCTGTTGCTGCACCCGAACCAGTCTGCACTCGCACAGAGCCACAACCTTTTCGACTGCCGTCCCGACGAAGCCGGTGTCGGCTGGATCTGTGAGCGTGTCGTTCCTGCCGTTCCGGCACAGCCTGCCGCCAATCGGTCACCGGGCGGCTCCGGTGTCGGGATTGTGCCCGTGCCATCTGCGCCATCGGCCAGGGACCGGTCGGAAACAGCGAGTGGGCCCGGTTCCGGGCAGTGGCTCGACAGGGGCGATGAGCTCGACTGGGTACCCCGCGAACACCTGACTGCCGAAGAGCTGGCGCAACTGCCGGACAACTGCTGTGGCGCCTTTATCGAACCCGAACAGGAAGCGACGGATACCAGCCAGGATCCGGCGGCGGCACCCATCCTGTTCACCACCGAGGCGGGTTTCACCCGCCTGCCTGACAATACTCTCAACCTGTCCGGCCCGGTGCAGGTTCGCCAGGGTAACCGGACAGTGAGGAACGACCAGTCCACCACCATCAACGGCACCAGCCGTTCGATTCTGATGGACGGCAACGTGGAATTCCGCGAGCCGGGAATCCTGATGCGGGGCAGCTCGGCCTTTGTCGACACCCAGGCCTCAAGCACCCGCCTGGAGGACGCTGTCTATGTGCTCCATGAATACGGTGCCCACGGCGTTGCCCAGAGCCTGGTATTCACCTCGGAAAGCAACCAGCTGACCATTGTCAACGGTGAATTCAGCCGCTGCGAGCCGCAGAACAGTTTCTGGCGCCTCAGTGCCGCCAGCATCGTCATCGACCAGCAGGCGGGCCGAGGCTACGCGCGGGGAACCAGCCTGCGCATTCGTGATCTCCCGGTATTCTATTTTCCGTTCACCCTGACGTTCCCGCTCAGCAATGAACGGGTGTCAGGGTTTCTGGCACCCAGCGCCGGCTCCACCCGGGACGGCGGTACCGACCTGCAGATTCCCTACTATTTCAACCTGGCACCCAACTACGATGCCACTTTGTCGCCGCGCCTGCTTTCCGACCGGGGGGTCCTGGTCAATGGCGAGGCCCGCTATCTGGCGAACCGGTCCATGAACACCCTTAACGTTTCGCATCTGGCCGGCGACAGGAAGTTCGAGAACCAGGCTGGCGGGGTCCCCGGTATCGATTCCCCGCCCCGGGAAGACCGCTGGTTTATCGGTTTCGAACACCGGGGCCTGCTGGGTGACAACCTGACCACCTACATCGACTACAACGCGGTCAGCGACTATGCCTATTTTCAGGACTTCGGCAGCAGCGGGCTCAATGTCGCCAGCCGCACCAATCTCAATCGCCAGGGCCAGGTGGCCTTCAACAGTGAGCTGGTACAGACCAGCCTCAATGTACAACGTACACAAGTGCTGGATCCGCTGCTGGACCCGCGCTTCGCCCAGGCCGACCTGACCCGGCCCTTCGATCGGTTGCCCCAGTTGCAACTTAATTCGGATGTTCCCGTTATTGGCAACCTTCGCTTCGGCATTGACGCGGAATTCACGCACTTCGACCGCAATCTCAACGAGTCCTTGCTAAGCCACGAGCAGATTCAGGCCGGAGCCCTGGTAACTGGAAACAGGCTGAACCTGGAGCCCCGGTTCAGCTGGTATGTGGAGAAGCCGGGCTGGTTTTTCCGACCCACTGCCCAATACCGGTACACCGGTTACGATCTGCAGGACCAGGGTCTGTACACCGAAACGGACCCGCAACTGGGGGTCGGCGTCCTGAGCCTGGACACCGGACTGATCTTTGAACGGTCAATGAACCTCGGCGGCGGCCTGATACAGACGCTGGAGCCGCGACTGTACTACCTGAACAGTGCCTACGAAGACCAGAGTGACCTGCCACTGTTCGATACCACCGAATTCAGCTTCAGCTTCAACCAGCTGTTCCGCGACGACCGTTTTGCCGGAGGTGACCGGGTCTCCAACGCCGATCAGCTGACGACGGCAGTCATCAGTCGCATCCTTGACGGCGCCGGCCGCGAAAGAGCCCGCCTCAGCCTGGGTCAGATCAACTATTTTGAAGATCGACTGGTTACCTTGAGTAACCCCCTGCAAGCCTGGATGCCCCTGTACCCCACGACCAGCTCCAGTTCCGCCCTGGTTGGCGAATTCAGTTACGCCTTCAGCGATTCCTGGCGCCTGCAGAGTGATCTGCAATGGGGCCGGGACCAGCGGGAGATGATCGAGGGCAGTTTCAAGTTCAACTACGAATCACCTGACAACCTGCTGATCAATATCGCCTATCGCTACCGGAACGTCATTACCCTGCCGGACTTTCTACTTGACCCCCGTATCGACCCCCGAATCAAACAGACAGACGTCTCGACCGTGGTGCCGTTGAATAATAGTTGGCGTCTTCTCGGTCGTTGGAATTATGACCATGCCAATTCACGGAACCTGGAGACTTTCGCCGGTGTCGAATACAGCAACTGCTGCACCACAATCCGGATTGTGGCCCGCGAATGGGTGCGGCCCTACCAGCTGTTTCTGCCGGATATTGAGCCTGACCGCGGCGTTTTTTTTCAACTTACCCTCCACGGGCTGGGCAATATCGCCGGTGGAGGACTGAGCAACCTGTTAAGTGGTAGTATTGAGGGCTTCACAGACACGATTCAGCCCTGATCATTCCACCAAGTGATCGATTTATGAAAAGAGAACTATTGCAGTCCTATGAGTCCTATGACTGGCGCCGGGCGGCACTGCTGCTGGCAACACTGTGCCTGTTGGCAATTTCACTGCCGGCCCAGGCCCAGCGCGTCAGTCTGGACAAAGTCATTGCCATCGTCGACGACGGCGTAATCCTGCAAAGTGAGCTGGAAAACCGTATTGCCGATCTGACGGCCCAGGCCAGGCAGGCCAACAGGCCGCTTCCGCCAATAGACGAACTGCGGGAGGAGCTTCTTGAGGTTCTGGTGCTGGAAAACATCCAGTTGCAGTTGGCGGAGCGGGCCAGCATTCGTTTCGATGACGACACGCTGAACCGGGTAATGGCCAATGTGGCGCAGCAGAACAACATGAGTTTCGACCAGTACGTGACAGCGTTGCAGAACGCCGGCGTTTACAACCAGACCCGGGAACGGCTACGCAGGGAACTGACGCTTCAGGAAATGCAGCGCGGGATGGTCAATCGCCGAATCAACATAACCGACCAGGAAATCGAGAATTTCCTCAATTCGGAAATGGGCCGGACAGCGATGGCTCCGGATTACCTGGTGGAGGACCTGCTCATCCCTATAAGGGAAGGTGATTCCCGCGATGTCATCAACGAAAAACGGCAGTTCGCCGCGCAACTTGTAGCGTTATCGGAAAGCGGCGCGGACTTTCAGGAACTGGTGGCCGAGGCCAGCCTCAACAATCGCTTTGCCGCCGGCAACACCAGCCTCGGGTGGCGCAGTCTGGATCAGATTCCCAGCCTGTTCGCTGAACTGGTTCCCGAAATGGAAGTAGGCGAAGTGGCGGGACCGATCCGCGCCGGGAACGGTTTTCACATCATCGAACTGGCCGATCTGCGCGGCGGTACGGATCGAATTGTCAATCAGACTCACATTCGCCATATCATGGTATCCCCCAACGAGATCCGCACTGAAGAACAGTCAAGGGCCCTGGTGTCACGACTGCGGGAACGAGTTCTTGCCGGTGAGGATTTCGAAACACTGGCCCGTCAGAACTCAGACGACGCCTCGTCCGTTGTTGGCGGTGGCGATCTGGACTGGGTGAACGAAGGCGGGATGCCGCCCGAGATGGAAGCGGTGGTGAATGAACTGGAGATCGGCGAACTCAGCGAGCCCTTCCGCACCGCAACCGGTTGGCACATTGCCGAAGTTCTTGGGCGCCGCGAACAGGACCTGAGTCAGCAGTTCAGCCGGGCTCAGGCGGAGAATGCCCTGCGCAATCGTAAATACGATCTCGAGCTGCAGAACTGGCTGATCGAAATCCGCGAGTCAGCCTTTGTTGAGTACAAGGAATAGGGCCGGATAACAGGCCCCGATCCCGGTGCCGGTCTACCACCCGACACGGCTCAGCCCGCTGCGTCCGGGCAGGAAAACAATTTTGCTACAGCGACTAGTCATCACACCGGGTGAGCCGGCCGGCATCGGCCCGGATATCTGTATCCAGATGGCGCAACAGCCTCCGATAGACTGCGAGTTGGTCGTAGTGGCGGATCCGGGGCTGATGCAGGCTCGAGCCAGGTTGCTGGGGCTGCCGCTGAAGCTGACTGAATTCCACGCCGGGCTGCCAACACGCAACAGCAGACCAGGCGAACTTGCGATAGTCGCAATTCCACTGCGGGTACCCTGCACCACCGGTACCACCGACCCGGCCAATGCGACCTATGTTCTGGAAACCCTGGAAAAAGCTGTCTCCCTGTGCCGGCAACGTCGCTGCGATGCCCTGGTCACAGGGCCTGTCCACAAAGGAGTTATCAACGAAGCAGGCATAGCCTTTTCCGGTCACACCGAATTCCTGGCCCAACTTTGCCAGCGACCGCTGACTGTGATGATGCTGGCAACCGAAGGCCTCAGAGTTGCCCTGGTGACAACTCATCTGCCCCTGGCGGACGTACCGCGGGCCATCAATGCGGACCGGCTCACCGCTATCATCACCATCCTCGATCAGGATCTGCGTAACAAGTTCGGTATCGCGCACCCCAAGATACTGGTGTGCGGCCTCAATCCCCACGCCGGAGAAGGCGGCCACCTGGGACGTGAGGAGATCGATATCATCGAACCGGTCCTTGAAAAGCTGCGTAGCACCGGCATTGACCTTGTTGGCCCTCTGCCTGCCGACACCTTGTTCACGGACAAATACCTGAAAGGTGCCGATGCCGTGCTGTCCATGTACCACGACCAGGGTCTTCCGGTGCTCAAATACAAGGGATTCGGCCATGCCAGCAATATAACCCTGGGCCTGCCGATCATCCGTACCTCGGTAGATCATGGAACGGCCCTGGACCTGGCCGGAACCGGCAGGGCAGAATGTGGAAGTCTTTACCATGCCATCAACACCGCCAGGCAGATGGCACAACATTTCAATCGCGAGCCGCTGTCGGCAGACCTCTGATCCAATTCACAAGGGAGCACAACTGCTTGAACACTCATGCCAGACAAGAGGCATTCCGCCACACACCCCGCAAGCGCTTCGGTCAGAATTTTCTTCATGACCAGTCGGTAATCGATCGCATCATCGACTGCATTGATCCCAGACCGGAAGACCATATCGTCGAGATCGGCCCCGGCAAGGGAGCACTGACCCGTCAGCTGGTAACTAAATGTGGGAGACTGGACACTATTGAACTGGACCGGGATCTGGCGGACTATCTCGCCAGATCCCTGCAGCAGGAAACCAATTTTCATCCTCACCAGGGGGATGCGCTCAAATTCAACCTGTCGGATATCAGCGATAAACACCACTCGCTCCGGGTGGTTGGCAATCTTCCCTACAACATTTCCACACCGGTTATCTTTCACCTGCTCAAGCAACAGGAACTGATCAGCGACATGACGTTTATGCTGCAACTTGAAGTCGTCAACCGGCTGGCCGCAAAGCGAAACGACAGAAACTACGGCCGATTAGGCCTCATGGCCCAGTACTACTGCAGCGTGGAGCACCTGTTCAACGTACCGTCGGCCGCATTCACGCCCAAACCGAAGGTCAGTTCGGCTATCGTGCGGCTGATTCCCCATGACCACCCGCCGGTATCGGTAAAGGATGTCAAAGAGCTGGAGAATGTGATTCGTACTGCCTTTACCCAGCGCCGCAAAACCCTGAAAAACAGCCTTCGCAACCTGATTACCGAACCCGAACTCCAGCAGTTGCCCCTGGATCTTTCCTTGCGCCCGGAAAATCTGGAGCTGGCGGAATTCGCCCTGATCGCCGATGCCATTACTGCCCGGCAAGGCAACACCGACTGAATCAGAGCTACAGGCTGGTGGAAACGTGAGTCGTGACCCGGAATTCTGGCCGGCGATGCTATACTTGGAGATCTGAATCGGAACAGCGGGTGGAACCACCGGGCCTGTTACTACTCACGGGAGCGGCAATGACCGTCTATGCCATCGGCGATATCCAGGGCTGCTACAAGTCACTGATGAAACTTCTGAAATTGGCCGCATTCCAGCCCGGCCATGATCAACTCTGGTGTGTCGGCGACCTGATCAACCGTGGGCCGAAATCACTCGACACTCTGCGATACCTGAGCGATATAGATGACTCGGTGCAGGTGGTGCTTGGCAATCATGACCTGCACTACCTGGCTATCTGCCACGGCTGCATAGAATCCCGCAACAAGGATACCCTGCAAAAACTGCTGGATGCACCGGACAACGGGCAACTGACCGAATGGCTGCGACACAAGCCGCTTGCCCACTTCGACAGCATGGAGACTTCGTTCGGCATTCAGAACTACCTGATGGTACATGCCGGCGTGGCGCCACAATGGACCCTGCAGAAAACCCTGGACTACGCGGCCGAAGTGGAGGTGGCCCTGCAAGGCGACAATTTTCGCAAGTTCCTGAAAAAAATGTACGGCGACCAGCCCGATTGCTGGAGCGATGAGCTGACGGGTATGAAACGGCTGCGCGCCATCACCAACACACTGACTCGGATTCGGTTCTGTACCGCGGAGGGTCGAATGGACTTCAGTATCAAGGAAGGACTGGCCTATGCCCCTCAAGGGTTCAGACCCTGGTTTGATTTCGAACAGATCACACCGAAGGCCAATATACTGTTCGGACATTGGGCTGCCCTGGAGGGATTTACCGGCAGGGAACATGTCCATGCCCTGGATACCGGTTGCGTCTGGGGTCGCGAACTGACCATGATGCGGCTGGAAGATCAAAAACTTTTCAGCGTGTAGGCATGATCATGCAGGTCTATCTGGTTGGTGGCGCAGTACGTGACAAATTTCTCGGGATTCCCCCCAGGGAAAGGGACTGGGTAGTTGTAGGGGCCAGCGACAGGGACCTGCTGGATAAGGGATACCGCCGCGTGGGCAAGGATTTCCCGGTGTTTCTGCATCCCGAAACCCATGAGGAATATGCCCTCGCCCGCAGGGAAACCAAGACCGGTCATGGTTACAAGGGTTTCAGCTTCGACGCCTCCGATACGGTCACACTGGAACAGGATCTGCTGCGGCGGGATCTCACCATCAATGCCATGGCGGAGGACACCGAAGGACGACTCATAGACCCCTATGGGGGGCGCGGCGATCTGGAAAATCGCGTCTTGCGCCACGTGTCGCAGGCCTTCAGTGAAGACCCTTTGCGAGTCCTGCGCGTGGCCAGGTTCGCGGCCAGGTTCGCGCACCTGGGATTCACGATTGCCGACGAAACCCTGCAATTGATGCGCGGGATCGTTGCAGCCGGCGAACTGGATCATCTTGTCAGCGAACGGGTCTGGCGGGAGTTTGAGACAGCCCTGAGGGAGTCCAGCCCGGTAACTTTTTTCCGCTCGCTACGTCAGTGTGGCGCCCTGGCCGTGTTGCTGCCGGAAGTCGACAAGCTGTTCGGTGTGCCCCAGCCGGAGAAGTACCACCCGGAGGTGGATACTGGAGTGCACGTCATGCTGGTTATGGAACAGGCTACGCTCCTGACCGACGATCCGGTGGTCCGTTACGCAACCCTGGTACATGATGTCGGCAAAGGCGTCACACCACGGGACAACTGGCCCCATCACTACGGTCACGAAAGCCAGGGCCTGCCACTGGTCCGAAACATCAACTCTCGTCTGCGGATTCCCAAAGAATACGGGGACCTGGCGCTTCTGGTCTGCCAGTACCACACGCGGATGCATCGGCTGGAAGAAATGCGCAGCGGCACCCTCCTCGACCTGCTTGAAGCACTGGACGCGTTCCGTCGCCCGCAGCGCCTGCAGCGTTTTCTGCTGGCCTGCGAAGCTGACTCCCGAGGCCGCACAGGATTGGAGAACCGGCCCTACCCTCAGCGGGAACTGCTGCTCGCCGCACTTCAGGCGGCAGCATCCCTTGACGTTGCCGGGTTGCTGGCCGGCGATGACAGTGCTTCCCGCCAGGGCGGCTCTATCGCGGAACTGGTGCATCGCAAGCGCTGTGAACTGATACGGGAGCGGCTGGGGAGAAGCCGATGAGCATCACTGCCACCGGGTTTCCCGCAGTGCTGGTCACCGGTGCCGCGAAACGTATCGGCGCAACCATCGCCCGCAAGTTTCACACCCAGGGGTACGGAGTGATCATTCACTGTAACCATTCGCTTCGGGAAGCCGGACAACTGGCGGCCCGATTGAATCGCCTGCGCCAGAACACGGCGGTAGTGCTGCAGGCGGACCTGGGAAACGACCGGGACGTGAAGGCCCTGGCGGAAAGGGCTCCGTTGGCGTTTGGCCGCCTGGACGTGGTTATCAACAATGCCTCGGCGTTCTATCCGACGCCTTTCGGAAAGGTGACGAGACGTGACTGGGACGCACTGGTTGACAGCAACCTGCGGGGTGCCTTTTTCCTGTGCCAGACCCTTTCCCCGATTCTGAGCGAGCGGCATGGCGCCATCGTGAATCTGCTGGATATCTACGCAGACCGTCCGCTGGCGCACTACCCGGTTTACAGCATTGCCAAGGCCGGCCTCCAGGCAATGACCCGGTCGCTGGCCATCGAACTGGCGCCCAGCGTCCGGGTCAACGGCGTTGCACCCGGGGCGATTCTGTGGCCGGAGCAGGAGCAGGATGACTCCGACAGCCACCAGGCTATCCTCAGCAAGGTGCCACTTGGCACTACCGGCACAGCGGAAGATATAGCCGAAACTGTTTATTTTCTGGCCGCACGGGCTTCCTATGTGACTGGCGAAGTGGTTCGGGTGGATGGCGGACGCTGGCTTAACCTGTAACGGGGCGCTTCAGATTTACTGGAGCACTCCGGATCACCGGATTCAGGCTTCAACTCTGCCAGCTGAAAAGAATCTGCCACAGACGCTGGCTGCTTCCTTGCGAACACCGGAATTCCTCCCACAGGTCCCGATAGGTTTTACCCAGGACCGGATGTCGCGTATCGGGCAGCAGATCCGCGAGCGGTTGCAGGACAAATGCGTAGCAGGTGATTTCCGGGCGCGGCAACCGCATCCCTGCAACTTCTCCCTGCAGATCGTCGTAGGTCAGAATATCCACATCCAGCGTGCGGGCGGCAAAGCCTCCTGCTGAGCGGTCTCGCCCCTGCCGCTGTTCCAGACCTTTCAGCTCTGTTGCCAGGGATTCAAGGCAGGTGTCGACTTCCATCGCCACCACCAGATTCAGAAAATTATCACCCTCGAAACCCACCGCTTCACTCTCGTAAACCGGGGATACACGTAATGGGCCATGACTGGCGCGCAACACGTTCACTGCTTCGCGAATATTGGCAGCTGGGTCGATGTTGCTGCCGAGGCTCAGGGTCACCAGTGCCATGACGTCAGTCTGCAACCCGGGCGGAGCGCTCACCCCGCTCGATCACCACACCCACTTCACGGGAACCCGTTACTGCGCCCGGCTTGCCCAATTGCAGCCTGAGCCAGGGCACATTGAACTCCTCCCGCACAATGCGGGCGATCTCCTCGGCCAGAGTTTCAACAAGGAAGTACTCGGACTCCTCCACGAAGGCGATCAAGCGCTTGGCAACGCGCTTATAGTCGAGGGCCAGCCTGATATCGTCCTCCCGGGCGGCAGGCCGAATATCGGTTGCCATTTCCAGGTTAAGCTTCACTACCTGCCGACGCTCGCGCTCCCAGTCAAAGATGCCGATGACTGTTTCTATTTCCAGATCGCTGATGTAGACAATATCCATAGCAGGTTGCCAACAGCTCCTGATTCAGGATGCGGGCGACAGCGCCGGCAGACTCTCAAGAGGCCAGCGAGGTCGGGCATTGAGTTCCAGACCATCCCGCTCACCGGCCAGCAGGCGCTGGCAGCCCGCGTAGGCGATCATGGCCCCATTGTCGGTACAGAAACGGGGTTTGGCGTAATAGAGGCTTCCGGCCAGCTCATGGACCATGCGGCCAAGTCCTTCCCGCAGGCGTGTGTTGGCGCTGACACCGCCGGCGATGACCAGCGATCGCAGCCCGGTCTGCTCAAGCGCGCGCCGGCATTTGATCACCAGGGTGGCGACCACGGCCTCCTCAAAGGCCAGTGCGATATCCGCGGCCACCTGGGGCGCCAGCGCGGCGCCGCGGTGCCGGTGCGCCTCTATGGTATTGCGGACAAAAGTTTTCAGCCCGCTGAAACTGAAATCCAGCCCCGGCCGGTTGACCATGGGGCGAGGAAACACGAAATTACCCGAGGTGCCCTGCTCTGCCAGGGCAGCCACCCTGGGACCCCCTGGATACGGCAGGCCCAGCATTTTCCCCACCTTGTCGAAAGCTTCGCCGGCAGCGTCGTCAAGGGATTCTCCGAGCAACTGATAGCGGCCGATGCCTTCCACCCGCACCAGCTGTGTGTGTCCGCCGGAAACCAGCAGTGCTACAAAGGGAAACCGCGGCGGATTTTCCTCCAGCATCGGCGCCAGCAGGTGTCCTTCCATGTGGTGCACACCCAGAGTGGGGATACCCAGACCCATCCCCATAGCTCTTCCGATCGCAACGCCAACCAGCAATGCACCGACCAGGCCGGGGCCGGCGGTGTAGGCGATGCCATCCAGGTCTTTCCGGGTTATCCCGGCCTGATCCAGCACCTCGTTTATCAACGGCAGAGTCTTGCGCACGTGATCCCTGGACGCGAGTTCAGGTATCACGCCGCCATAGCGGGCGTGGATTTCCACCTGGCTGTACAGACAGTCCGCCAGCAGACCCCGGTCACTGTCGTACACGGCGACCCCGGTTTCGTCACAGGAAGTCTCTATCCCAAGCACTCTCATAAGGGCGCAAAGTGTACCCTGTTCCGGCTGCAGGGTGCCAACGCTTATCACGGCAGGCCCGCATGGGGACCGGGGAGCCCTGAACCGATTGCAGAAAACGACCGATTTCCCTGCCCGACGCCATAATCCCATGGTTTTTCTTTGCATTTGCCAGTGTTGGGCATTACTATATGCGGCCTTTCAAATTGGCCGAATCCAAAAAAGTAGGTGAGTTTTTACATGCCACAAGTCAAGTTAAAAGAGAATGAGCCTTTTGACGTCGCCCTGAGACGCTTCAAGCGTTCCTGCGAAAAAGCCGGCATCCTGGCCGAAGTCCGTCGCCGGGAGTTCTATGAAAAGCCGACTTCCGTTCGCAAGCGCAAGGCGGCAGCTGCAGTCAAGCGCCATCTCAAAAAAGTACAGCGCGAAAATCGCAAGACCCAGCGCCTGTACTGATCGGGCCGGTCGGTGACCTTCCGGTCACGGCCCCCCAATACCTCATGCCACCAGGTTACTCAGCGGCCTCCCGAAGGTTCTGGGCGGTCATCTGTCAATATGTTGTCCAGCACCGGGTCATTGCCGGAGCTGTCAGACCAGCGGGAGCGATCATGGCAGACAGCCCTTTGAAGCAACAGCTAACCGAAGCCATGAAAGATGCCATGCGCGCCAGAAACAAGGAGCGTCTGGGCACTCTGCGAATGGCACTTTCCGAAGTCAAGCGCGTCGAAGTGGACGAACGCATCGACCCGGACGATACCCGCATAACGGCTATACTGGAAAAGATGATCAAGCAGCGGCGTGAGTCCGTGCGCCAGTATGAAGCCGGTGGGCGTCAGGACCTGGTGGACCAGGAATCCCGGGAAATCGGAGTATTGCAGGAATTTATGCCGGAAGCCCTTGACGACGCCGAACTGGCTGCCATCATTCGATCAGCCATCGCTGCAACCGGAGCCACTTCCATGCAGGACATGGGCAAAGTCATGGGCGTAGTGAAACCCCAGGTCCAGGGCCGCGCCGACATGGGTGAAGTAAGTAATAAAATCAAGTCCCTGCTGGGCTGACAGGAGCACCGGCGGATCTGCGGCAATAGCGCAGCCACCCCTGCCCCGCCCAAGCATCGCTGCGGGCACTGTCTGCCGGACTCCGGGCTGAACCAGCACCTTCGCTATTCGAGAGCTTTCCAAGACTTTGTATGGCAGGACTGATTCCGCAAAGCTTTATCGATGACCTGCTCGACCGGGCCGATATCGTCGATGTCGTGGACAAGCGGGTCAAGTTGCGCAAATCCGGTAAGAATTACTCCGGGCTGTGTCCTTTTCATCAGGAAAAATCACCCTCCTTCAGCGTTGAACCGGACAAGCAGTTTTACTATTGCTTCGGCTGTGGTGCCGGCGGAAATGCCCTCGGTTTTCTGATGAACTACGAAAGCCTGGATTTCCCCCAGGCGGTGGCGGCCCTGGCTGCCGAATATGGACTGGATGTCCCGCGTGAAACCACCAGCCGCGGGCAACAGCAACGACAGTCACGGGCGGCGCTGCTGGTCGAGCTGTTAGAGAAAGCCAATCACTTCTATCAGCTGCAACTGCGCCAGCACCCCAACCGCCAGGCTGCCGTGAACTACCTGAGGTCCCGTGGACTGAGCGGTAGCGTGGCCCGGGAATTCATGCTCGGTTACGCACCCCCGGGCTGGGACAACCTGCTCACGGCCCTGGGGCCGGGCGAAGACCAGCGCCGCCTGCTGCTGGATGCCGGACTGGTCATCGAAAAGGAAAAAACCCAGGGTGAAGAGTCCGGGGCGAAGCGGCAGGATCCGGACAGCCCTCACTACTACGATCGCTTCCGCAACCGCATCATGTTTCCCATCCGCAACAGCCGCGGGCAGGTTGTCGGCTTCGGAGGCCGGGTTCTGGGTGATGACAAACCCAAGTACCTGAACAGTCCGGAAACAGCGGTTTTTCACAAGGGCCGGGAACTGTACGGCCTGTTCGAGGCCCGCCGCGCCAACCGCAGGCTGGAGCGGGTGATTATCGTGGAAGGTTACATGGACGTCATCGCCCTGGCCCAGGCCGGAATCACCAATGCCGTCGCGACCCTGGGAACTGCGTGTAATGACCACCACCTGGCCCGGCTTTTCCGCCTGGTTAACAAGGTGACCTTCTGCTTCGATGGTGACGAGGCCGGGCGAACCGCTGCCTGGCGGGCCCTGCAGGTGAGCATATCGCTCATGGAGGACGGCCGGGAAATCAGTTTCCTGTTCCTGCCGGAGGGTGAAGACCCGGACAGCCTGGTTCGTCAGACAGGCGCAGAGCGCTTTCTCGGGCGCCTGGACCAGGCAGTGCCACTGGCGGATTTTTTCTTCGACAAGCTGACGGCGGATCTCGACCTGAATGAGATCGCCGGTCGAGCCCGGCTGGCGCAGCTGGCGCGCCCACTGCTTGGCCAGTTCCCCAAAGGGGTTTACGGACAACTGATGCTGGACCGACTGGCCGGCCTGGTCGGCGTCAGCAAAGAACAACTCGACAGCCTGGGCGGCAACAGACGTGCCTCCGCACCTCCGGACAGCCACGATTCCATGCCTGAACACATCCACAACTGGCAGTCGGCCGGCCGAGGTACCTCGGCTCGGCCCGAAAAAGCGGTTTTCGGCCACCGGAAATCCTGGAGCCTGAAGGCCATCGAACTGATCCTGACCAAGCCGGAGATCGCCCTGGCGATGGATCAGGACCTGACGCCCCTGGCGACAGTGGACGGTGAAAACTCCCGCATGCTGCTTGACCTTATTGAATTAGTGCGCAATAACCCCAATATCACTACCTACACCATGCTGGGCTACTTCTATGACTCCCCGGTTGGGAACCGGCTGAATCAACTGATGCGTGACGAGAAAATCACGCCGGCGGAAGGGATACAGGACGAATTCAGGCAAATAATTGACAGAACCTTGTCAGATATTCAGAAAAAATCTGCTATCGACAAGACGCTGCAGACACTGCGGGCAAAACTGGAAAAGCCGCCCGGCAACAGCGTCTGAATTGCTGCCCGGGGTGAACGGAAATAAATAATTGCCAAAGCGGTCTAATCGAATTCACCAGTCTGCCAATAAACCCTGTATAATGGCCGGCTGATTTTCGGATGGACAGCCGTCCTCCACCTGAATTATTACAACACGCGAACCCGAGAACCTATGTCTGATACCAACACTCCGCAATCCAGTCTTAAATCTCTGATAGCCAAAGGAAAGGAGCAGAGCTACCTGACCTATGCCGAGGTTAACGACCACCTGCCGCAGTCAATTTCCGACCCCGACCAGGTCGAAGACATCATTCAAATGATAAACGACATGGGCATCAAGGTCTTCGAGACCGCGCCCGATGCCGACGCTCTGTTGATGAATGAAGACGAAAACGACGTCGGCACTGAAGATGAAGTGGCGGCGGCGGAAGCGGCGGCGGCACTCGCTGCCGTGGAAAGCGAGGCCGGCCGCACTACCGACCCGGTGCGCATGTACATGCGCGAAATGGGCACCGTCGAACTGCTGACCCGCGAAGGCGAAATCGTCATTGCCAAGCGCATCGAGGAAGGCATTCGCGAACTGATGAAGGCGATGGCCCATTTCCCTGGCACCGTGGAGCACGTGCTCAACGAATACGCCCTGGTGGAGGCTGAAGAACGCCGTCTGAACGAACTCATTACCGGCTATCAGGAACCCGGCGACGACGATGTCATCCCCGTCGCGACCACTGACGAGCGGGAGGACAACAATACCTCGTCCAAAGACAACGACGATGACAACGACAGTTCACTGGATTCCGACGACGAGGACGAAAACGCCTCAGGTCCCGACCCGGAGGAGGCCCGTGTCCGCTTTGGCGAACTGAGCAGGCAGTATGACAAGGCAGCCACCACCGTCGCCAAGCAGGGCCGAAGTCACAAGAAATCCATAGAGGAGTTGGACCGACTGGGCGATCTTTTCAAATGCTTCAAGCTGACTCCGAAGCAGTTCGATCCGCTGCTTGCTCACATCCGCGCGGTGTTAACCAGACTTCGCCGTCATGAACGGCAGATCATGACTCTGTGTGTACGCAATGCCAAGATGCCCCGCAATGTTTTCATCGGGTCGTTTCCCGGCAACGAAATTAACGAATCCTGGATCGATCAGCATATCAAGGCCGGCGAAGCCTACTCCGAACTGCTGGTCAACGTGAAGAACGACGTAGTCCGTGCACAGAAGAAACTGCGCCTGATGGAAGAGGAAAACGGCCTGACCATAGCTGAGATCAAGGACATCAACCGCCAGATGTCCATTGGCGAAGCCAAGTCCCGTCGTGCCAAGAAAGAGATGGTGGAAGCCAACCTGCGGCTGGTGTTTTCCATTGCGAAAAAGTACACCAATCGGGGTTTGCAGTTCCTCGACCTGATCCAGGAAGGCAATATCGGCCTGATGAAGGCGGTGGACAAGTTCGAATACCGCCGTGGTTACAAGTTCTCCACCTATGCCACCTGGTGGATACGCCAGGCGATCACCCGGTCCATCGCGGACCAGGCCCGCACCATTCGTATCCCCGTGCATATGATCGAGACCATCAACAAGCTCAACCGTATCTCGCGACAGATGGTGCACGAAAAGGGTCGCGATCCCACCCCGGAAGAACTGGGTGAGCGCATGGAAATGTCCGAAGAGAAGGTCCGCCGTGTACTGAAAATCGCCAAGGAACCCATCTCCATGGAAACCCCGATCGGCGACGACGAAGATTCACATCTGGGCGATTTTATCGAAGACGCCACTGTGGACTCACCGGTGGATTCTTCCATCGACGAAGGTCTGCGGGAAGCCACCCGGGAAGTGCTGGGCAGCCTTACCGCTCGCGAAGCCAAAGTGCTGCGCATGCGTTTCGGCATCGACATGAACACGGACCACACCCTCGAGGAAGTCGGCAAGCAGTTCGACGTCACCCGGGAGCGCATCCGCCAGATCGAAGCCAAAGCCCTGCGCAAGCTGCGCCACCCGACCCGCTCGGATCATCTACGCAGCTTTCTCGACGACTGATCGGGTGACCCCGTAAGTGATTGGCAAGACCCCAAGGGGCGCATATAATGCGCCCCTTGTTGCATGCGCGGCAAGAATAAGGCGCAGGATTCCCAACGTGACCGAGGCGGGAACCGCCTCCAACAATGTATTCGGGATTCTGGCGAAGTTTTTAAACACAGCCAGAAGTCCGAAGACGAGGCGGAGTCGGTTACCAACGAAGGAGCGTACATCAGGTACGTGACTGAGGCGGGAACCGCCTCCAACGACGTATTCGGGATTCTGGCGAAGTTTTTAAACACAGCCAGAAGTCCGAAGACGAGGCGGAGTCGGTTACCAACGAAGGTGCGTGCATCAGGTACGTGACTGAGGCGGGAACCGCCTCCAACGACGTATTCGGGATTCTGGCGAAGTTTAAAGGGCCTGTAGCTCAGTTGGTTAGAGCAGCGGACTCATAATCCGTTGGTCGAAGGTTCGAGTCCTTCCAGGCCCACCAACAACAATGAGCTACTCCGTAAAAAAGCCATCGCTTCATTGCCAAACCAGCCTCAGATGTAACTACGGTGCCACTATCTTTCCACTGAACCATATTCCGGCACGTTTCGCTGGTAAACGCGCCAATAGTGCCACTCCTCAGCTATGTATTCGTTCCCGTCTGCATCCAGCTTTTTCACGATAGGGTCTCTCCCTCCTCGCAACCGGGCAACCTCGGCCCGGTCCTGGATCAATACCGCTGTCATTTCGTAGATCTTCCCGCCGATCTTCAGACGCACACGCGGATCACGCTCAACGTGTCTCCACCACGCCTTGCCGTAGGGGAACTCTTTGTTCAATCTGAATGTTTGCGCACTCGACTGCAGGTAGAGCTTGTCTCCACTCGGAACCAGCAGGACCCTGACGGAATGAGGGATTCCGTACCAGGTACGGGTTTCAAGCATGGTTGCGTTCTCGCCAAACGTGTCATCGAACTGATTGACCCAGTCCCAATTTGTCACCGGTTCACGAACAACCTCCCCCTTCAACCACAATCCCGGCCTCGCCGACCGTCCGGCTTGGGCGTACTCCCGGGCACTCGGATGTCCCGGCTCCAGCCCCGTCACACGCAGTGTCAAGAGTGTGCCCACTATAAGGGCGAGAACCGCCGCTACGCCAATCTTCAACGATTTCATCATCTTCGTTCTCCCCACGGATTGATGGATCCCGCGGCAGTGCGCCTACTACTGTATGTGTTGTTATAATGGCCTGGCGTGCTCAAAAATTAAGGAACCGCTGATTAAGACTCATAATGCTCTGGGGGTCTTAACATTTGCACTATCTGCTCTTTTTCCCCATTCGCTTCAAACTTGCGACTATTCTGCAGTCAGGTTCTCCTCCGGCACCGACAGCCGCCCGAAGCGACTTTGTTTGACGCGTCGGATTATTCTGAGTCGTTGCCATCCCATGTAAGTACCCGTAGCGCAAACGGCTGCCACACCAGCCAGCAAAATCAGCATGAACAAGTCCCATACAGGCCGGCTTCTCGTTAGCGCGGAAAAATCGCCCCGGTGCAGTGCATTAAACAACCAACGGTACAGGCGCAGGTTGCCATCGACTTTGAGCAGAATCCGGCCGTCCACGTAACTGAGATAGTAACGCCTGCTCTGATCATCATCAAATACGACCTTGTATACCGGAAATTCACGTGGCTCGTGGTGGATGTAGTAATAAGCGTCCTCTTCCGTCAGCAACTCCATGGTTCGTATGCTCTCAAGAGGCCGCATTGATTCAGCCAGGAATCTGAGCTCTTCCGGTGTCAATGTATCCCTCTCCAAGGTCCTGGCATCGAGTCGAAACTTGTCACCCCCGCTGGTATGCACAACCACGTTTGCTGCACCTTTCTGGGGGAAGATTTCCAGCATCACGGAACCGGCGGGCAGAGTTGAATCACTGAGACTCTGCAGTGCGGATTCCACTTCTTCCCATTGAAGGAACTCACCGGTGAGGCGTCGGCTTTCCAGCCCGACTCCTTCGCCTTCAAGCGCTCCCCAGGGATTCATGGACAATAGCCCACTGGCAACCCAGGTCAGTGTGAAAATTCCGAATAACAGCCCGGTGTAATGATGGTAGCGCTGCAATCCTCTATACGGAGACAAACGACTACTGGTCCGCTGTCGTAACTGTCGCAGACCGATATAGATGCCAGTAACCGTCAGGAAGATACCGACGACACTCAACCAGATTACCACCTGAGCCCAAACAGCTGTGTGTTGACGTAACGCTGCAGGATACAACCAATGAATAACCGCGCCCAGGTAACCCCAGAACCGTTGCTCCGCTGTGGTCAGCTGAACAATTTCGCCTGTGCGGCTCGATACATAGAACTCCGTGTCGGCCGGGTCATTTATGCGGTACCTGTATAGTGGTCGATGGGGATGATAACTGCTGTAAACAGTCCACTGGTCATTGTCGATCAGCTGGCCCGTTACAATCGCGTAATCTGCGAATCTGGATTGTACAAACTCCTGGGCCACAGAGGACGCTGCCGACTCGTCGATCTCAATGAAGGAGCGCCCCGTTTTAAGGTTATAACTGACCAACCCCCGCCCGGCAGTGTTCATTCTCAGTACAGGGCTATCTTGAAGCTTTTCCAATCTGATAGTGGAGAATGTGTCGTCCTGGATAATCCGTGAAACCGGTAAGTTGCAGCAGTCGTCGAGCTGAATTCTGTCGCGGAGGGCAAGGGATTCCCAACGGTTAAGCTCCGGGTACGATTTGTACATCATGACAACGCCCGACAACGTCCACAACAGCATCACCAGGCCGACGCCTATACCCAGGTATCTGTGTAACAAAAAAAGTAATCTGATCATACTGTGTTGTCGGTGGACGCCGGGTGAACAAGAGAACCTCTGACACAATTAAAGATGCAGGTATAGGCTACAGGTACAGAACATGGCATTCCATAATTCCCGTACAGGTAAGATTCTCCGCCGATATCGAGGGGGCCTCGGTCGATCCGGCCAGCATACTCCTCATCAGGTCTAATTCCGACCCTACCGGGACCGTGACGTTGCTGTTCGCTTCCGGAATTGTTGAGACCCGATAAATCCGCAACTACATGCCGAGTCGCTCGTTCCGTGATCCCGGCCACTTGAGATCCCGCTGGGATAATGCCAGTCAACGTCGCCATGACGTTCAACAGTTCAACAGCCTGCTAGGCAATGTGCAGAAAGCGCGGACCTGTTTCCGGGAGCATTGGTCATCCTGAAGATGAGGGACAGCAATGGACCGTTATTCGACGTTTCTCAACGCCCGGCTTGTCGGTAAACATGGGAATTCACCGTCCTCAGGGCCAAGGCCTTAAATTGTCAGCAATATTGACAAAAACTGGCCAAAAGCCGAACTTTGTGATGAGATTCCATCCGGCGGACGCATTGTGCTCCATGATCTCCTTGACCCTCTGTTAGGGGTGGCGTAATGAACAGAACAAAACATAATCTCCTGCTATCCAGTGTGTGTCTGATCGGAGCTTTGAGCATTGTCGGGCGGGCCGCCGGACAGATTGCGGAAGACGAAACAACCGTCACCTACCCGAACGACTATTTTGATCAATACGGCCCGGTGACGGCCAAGGACATGCTCGACAGGATACCCGGACTTGGTTCCACGACCGGTGGTGGGCCTCCCAGTGGCGGTGGCTTTCGGGGAGCCGGAGGCGGCGGCGGTGGCCGTGGCTTTGGCAGTGGCGCCGGAAGCAGCGAGATCCTGATCAATGGCAAACGGACCGCCGGAAAGAACAATCAGACCAGCAGTGTCCTCAATCGCATATCGGCTGACCAGGTGGACTATATCCAGTTGATACGCGGCACTTCAGGTGAGCTTGATGTTCGCGGAAGCGGCCAGGTAATCAACATTGTTACCATCGGGGAGCTGTCAACTTCGTCTGTTCAGTACCAGCTGAATGCCGACCGCCACCAGGACGGCAATTTTCAGCCCGGCGGCAATGTTTCCTTTACCAATCAGATCGGCGGGCTCAACATGGTGCTCAGTGGTGTTGCGGAGCCTCGCTACCGTCATGAGGAAAGCGATGAAAAAGCGATACTTGGAAATTTTTCTCCCAATGACCAGGTGACAGAAGACCGGATTACAGAACAGACCAGTTATGATCTGACTGCCAATCTGGCCTATGAGTTCAGCAATCGCACCAGCGCCCGCTTCAATGCGCTCTATTCTCAGAACGATAATCCCACGGAAATGACCCGGATCACCACCGATCTTACAGTCATCCCCAACACGGTGTTGAACCAGTTCAACGATATCCCGGGGGAACAGGACAATTGGGAGATTGGCGGCGATTTCGAACACTTCCTGAACAATGGCGATCGTCTCAAGTTTCTGTTCGTATTAAACCAGGACAACCAGAGCAGCATTCGTGAGCGATTTGATGTCCTTGACGCTGGCGCGCTTGAAAAAAACCTGTTCCTTGGGTCGGCAAGTACAACCGAAGAGGACATCACACGCGGCTCCTATACAATGGATATATTTACCGGCCAGAACATAGAATTCGGGGCCGAGCGAGCCATAACGACACTTGATTCGTCCCTGGCCCTGGGCGTCCTCGACCCGGCGGGACCCCCGTCAGATGCAGTCGGTGGCCTGGTGCCGGTGCCCGTGTCCAATGCCAATTCCACAGTCCAGGAAACCCGCTACGAACCTTTCGTGATCCATAATCTGGAGATCAACGACCGTTTGTCTTTGGAAAGCACGTTGTTGTATGAATATTCTCAAATTGAACAGAAAGGGGATGTCTACAACAAGCGCAAATTCGATTTTTTCAAGCCGAAGGCGGATTTGCGTTTCAACGTCACTCCCCTGTTGCAGCTGCGGGGGTCTGTAGAGAAAATCGTGAACCAACTGAGTTTCAGCGATTTCGTCGCTGCAACAGACGACCAGGACGAAGAGTCCAATACCTTTACGGGCAATGCCAATCTTCGACAGGAGTGGTTATGGGCCTACAATCTGACCTCTGAATACCGCCTTCCAGACGATGCGGGTGTGGTTGATGCAACACTTTTCTATCACCAGCACCATGATGTCATAGAGCGAATTGATGTCTCTGTTTCCGAGAACAGCCTGGACTCCGCCAATGGCAATATTGGCGATGGAATCATGTACGGGTTGCGGGTCAATGCCAGTGTGAGAATGCGTATGCTGAACATGCCTAATCTGCTGGTCACATCCAACTGGAGCGTCCAGGATTCAGAAATTGAAGATCCTTTCACCGGAGAAGAGCGAAGGTTTAATCGCTACGGTCGCGGACGTTGGATGCTGAGCTTTCGGCATGACGTGCCGCAGTGGAGACTCAACTGGGGCGGCCAGTGGAGTAATCGCTTCGACAACAATGAAAAGGTCTACGATATTGACGAAGTCACGGATTTTGTCGGTGAGCCCAATATTTCTGTTTTTGGCGAATGGATAAGCCCCCGCGGAACAAGCTGGCGGTTCGATGTTCGCGACCTGACCAACAACCGGCAATGCAGTGAGCGAACACGCTTTGTCGGACGGCGTTCTGCAGGAATTCTCGAAGAGATAGAAGAGCGCTGCACTACCAGAGGCGTGGTGACTTCACTGAAAGTGACCGGTACCTTTTAGCGGATCCGGCAAGTTTGTCAGCTTCCCGGCATCCGAAGGCCCTTCCGGGCGGGCCCTGTCGGGCGTCGCAGAGTCATTGCCGTACTTGGCAAGGGAGTGACCATTCCGGGCGCGCGGCGCCTCACAGCAATACCCGACAGACTCCCGCAGAGCCTGGTGGGACTTAATCAGAGGTTCCCTAATAAACCCACAAAGATTAATAATGCAGTCGCTGTGCTTAGACCCTTTAAACTTAGCTTGCTTCTTGCATAACACCCGAGGTAAATCACATGCCTAGAATGTTATCTGTTTTGATTCTTGCTCTAAGCGCTGTCCCGGTTGCATGGGCGCAGTATGCGCCACAGATAGATTTCGAATGGGTGCCGGATTTCTTCAGCCTTCCCCAGGACATGAATTTCGGGGAGGTCTCCGCTATCGCCGTAAACTCGGAAGATCACGTATTCGTATTTCACCGTTCAAGTCCGTCAGGCGGCGGGCCGGCCTATGGCATTTCCGCAGCCCGGTTATGGGAGTTTGATGCCGAAGGGCGCTACCTTCGGGAGCACGGCGGCGACCTGTACGCCTGGTCTTTTGCCCACGGTCTGCGCATCGATGCCAACGATGACATCTGGACCGTGGACAAAGGCTCCAACATGGTAGTGCGCATGAATCCTCGTGGTCGGGTGGTGTGGGGATTCGGGCGCGAGACTGAATCGGTATCGAGGCGGCCCGTCCTTTTGAACACCTGGATACGCCCCTCCCTCACGAGGACGGGCGATTTCGCGAACCCACTGACGTGGCCTTCGATTCGGAGGGCAACATCTATGTCAGCGACGGTTATGTCAACTCGCGGGTGGCGAAATACGACTATAACGGGGACTGGGTAAAATCCTGGGGTGAGCCCGGCCGGGGTCCCGGGCAGTTCCGCCTGCCCCACAGCATTGCAGTCGATGGTGACGATAATGTCTACGTGGGTGATCGTTCAAATTCCCGTATTCAAGTGTTTGACACAGAGGGCAATTACCTACGTGAATTCAGCGTGGCGACTCCTATCCGGCCAGGTTCAAAAGCAGTCAACGGCCCGACACCCGCAAACCTGGACAATGTCACCGCCAACGGTGCTCCCAATGCCCTTTGCATTCCACCGGGAAGCAACGTGATATTTGTCGGAGAAACCACGTTTCCAGGGCGTATTATCAAGGCGACGTTACAGGGTGAAGTGCTGGGAACCATAGGCAACTCCGGCCGCAATCCGGGTGAGTTTTCCGGCGCTCACGGGCTCGCCTGTCCTTCAGAGAATATAATCTATGTGGCCGAGACTTCCAATTCCCGCGCCCAGAAACTGCTTTTGAAATAGAAGATGTATTTGCGGATCTGCAACCAGATGCAGTCTCTCCACATCAAATTCAGTTCCTTAAGGAACAGATGTTGCCGATTCCTTCAAGCAGCGAAATTCTCGATCCTTCTGGTGGCGCATCTGGAGAGAAGCCATGAAACCCCTACCGGCAATCTACGGCACGGTATCGCCCGATTTTGAAGCGGTAGAAAGTCTCTACAGGCACATGATGCAAACCCTGGCGGAAGAGCATACCCAGCTTTGCGTCTACCATCAGGGAAGGAAGGTCGTCGATCTGTGGGGGACCACGTCACAGAATCCCGGTTTCACTGCGAACAGCCTCTTCAACGTTTTCAGCAGCAGCAAAAATTTCGAATCGCTTGCCATTGCTTCATTGTTCGGCAAGGGGCTGCTGAGCTACCACGCAAGGATAACCGACTACTGGCCGGAGTTCGGCGCAAACGGGAAAGGTGATCTGACAATTGCAGAGCTTATGCGTCATGAGGCCGGACTTGCGACGTTCAACCGGACCTTGTCCCGGGAGGACATGCTCCGGGAAAATATCAAGCAAAACAGTATTGGCCGCATCATCGAGGCCCTACCCCAAACCTATCGGAAAAGCGGGCTGAGTCGACGGGAATACCACGTCACGACCCGGGGATGGATCGTCAATGAGGTGTTCCGTCGAGTTGATCCGGAAGGCAGAACGATAGGAGAGTATCTGCGTGAGGAAATCCAGACCCCGCTGGACGCCGATGTGTACATCGGCGTCAGCGACCGGGAACTCGCCCGGATACTCCGCGTTGCGCCGCATCGGGCCGGCTTTCAGATGGTTCAGGGGCTGATACCGAGAAGGCTGGGCAGAAGAATGGAATTCAATCTTATTGAAATGATCGTGCTGATTGCTCAATTGGTGCCTGTCGCAAGGACGGGAACGACAATGAAGGCACCCAGGTCTTTCGAGGGTTTGAGAAGCGTCAGTGTGTTCAGTGATCCCGAAATCGCCAGAGCGGAAATTCCCTCTGGAAACGCAAACTGCTCGGCACGCGGACTGGCCCGGGTTGCTTCCATGCTTTCAACCGGTGGCCAGTGGAACGGGACGGAAATCCTGAGTGAATCGGCATGGCAATCCATGCACGCCGAGCCCGTCAGGGCGCACATGGGTTATACCACGACCGCATTCACACAAGGTGGTGTGGCACTGTTCAACCAGACCACAGAAGAAAGTACGGATGTCGAGCGGCTAATGAACAATGGCCGCGAAGGATTTTACGGGTGGATGGGGGTCGGCGGCTCCGTCTTTCAATGGCACCCGGAATACCAGATCGGCTTCGGATACGTGCCCAGCGCCCTGCACGTTCTCGACCTGGTAAACCGACGCGGCAAAGCGTATCAGGCCGAGGTATTACGCTGTGTTGAAAATTTGCCGCAATCAAACTGAAAACCAATGGATACGCCAGTGTAGCCACTTCGGCGTCTTCTGAAACATACTTCCATTTACAGGTTGACGACGACTTCAGTGCAGATTAACAGGCTGTTAAGGAAATTTCTGAACAAGTGCCGACCAACGATGCCGCAATTTGCAGGTACTCTCAAGGAATCTCTGATCAATTTGAAATTACGACACCTGTGAAGATCAGTGTGTTACCGAAAGGATCAACAACTTTCATGTCCCTGCTGCCCCAGGGTATTACCCAGTGTCATGTTTATTGCCCGCTCCGTAAGGAGCGGGCGTCTTTCAGATCCACCAATTGCCACAGCAGCTCAGAACTCTATGAGCTTCCGGTATAGATGCCAGGTGGCATGGCCGAGCACAGGAAGCACAACTGCCAGGCCTATGAAGAGCAACGCGGCGCCCAGCGCCAGGAGAGCTGCAACCACAATCCCCCAAACACCCAGCACCAGTTTGTTTTCTGTGAAGGCTCTGACCGAAACGCTTGCGGCGGTAATGGACGTCACTGGTTTGTCCAGTGCCAGCGGGAATGAAACCACAGACAACGCCATGGCAGAGAATGCAAACAGGAACCCAACAAAATTACCATAGGCTATCAACAACCACCCTGACTGAGTTGCAAACAGCTCACCGATAAATTCTGACACAGAACCCAGAGGCACTGTACCAAATAGTCCAAAATAAATGAGCTCAGCCACATAGAGCCAGAACAGATACAGCACTGTCATAAGTATTGACAATGCGAGAATCGGCGCGAACGAAGAAGAGTGCACAAACCTAAGCGCAAGGCGAAGACTCATCGCTTCACCGTTTTCCCGCGATCTACTGAATCCAAAGAACACGATTGCAACGATCGGTCCAAAAAGCGTAAAACCGGCAACAAGCGGAAAAAGCAGATAACGCAATTCCTGATCGAATGCAGACAAGGTGAAGAGCAACGCACCCAAAGGATAATAGAGCGCCAGAAGATATAATGCAGTCAACGGTTTGGCACTGAAATCCTCGTATCCCCTGCGCAGGCACTCCCAAAGATCGTTAAGCCCGATCTGCCGTACCTTGATGTCCGACGGGCTTAGACTGATATCTTCGAATTGCTGTTCATCATGTCGTTGGACTAGATCAACCATAATACTACTGCCTCCGATTCGTGTTTTAAAACATTGGCCTGCAGCGTGAAGGGCCGATTCCTCGCCCGGATCATCTGTCTAACAACTATCTGCCGTAACGGCAACTACTCGATTAATACCACTTTGATTCCCGTAGATCCGTATTCTCAGTCCTGGACCCGCTCACACTGACAGTGCCAATTCCTGTATTCAGAAGAGACTGTATCAGAATGCAGTCTATCCCAATAAATCAGAATTGCCAGCCCTTTTTCGGCTGAACAGCTGAACGGAACGCCGAATATCCTCGTTGTCGGGAATGAATGTGGCGTAATACAGCCGCGTGAGTTGAAGAAGAAGGTGACTTGTGCCAGTGCAGAATTGCGGCCAGTAACGGATCCTTCCTGCTGAGAGTTGCGGCCACTTCTAAAGTCATACCGAGCCGGATTTTTTCCGTCATCCATTACTGTTCCACGAAATCATGACCGGGCTCAATTCGCTGGCCTGGCTCAGGATACTGCCAGTATCCGTGATTTCTCCCAGACATGAACTAGCAGGCTGTTGTAAAAACTATTGCGCTTGCCAGTGCTTCGTTAAAAACTGGCTCAAAATGCTCATTTACACCCGGTAAACTGCGCTTTTTACGCCAGTTTTGCCTCGCCATGGCTGCGCTCATCACGTTTTTCAACAGCCTGTTGGGAATGACACGGGGCCGGCAACAGACCGGAGTTTGATTTATTTCCTGGAACCGCACCGGTCCAGGTAAGTCTGATCCTCCGCAATTTGCACCCCTCCGTGTCCCCTCTCTCGGTCGCCCTGGAAAACGCGCTTGCCCGGTCGGTCGGTGCTGTGTCTCTATCTCTCCGTTCTCAGACTCCTCTGGGCTGGTGCTCAGTACCCGGATTAAAAGCCTGTGGAAACCAATAGCGGGGGATGGTTGAAGAAGCCCCTAGGAAAATAGCGGAAATGAAGTGACCCTGATCAAGATATATTCGCCGCAATGTGATAGTGTCAGTATGGTTGACTCACAGGTTTGCACACTTAAGGAAGCTCTGATTAGGCAGAGGATCCTTGATAAATCAGAAGCTACTTAAACAGTCTACACATGGTTTTTTCTGATCCAAGATACACGAAAATGCGACAATCTGTCGCGATTGCACTGGTGGCGCTGCTGGTTTCCCTGTCAGCTGGTGGCGCCGCGCTGCATTTCTGTCTGGATGGTATCGAACCGCCGGTAACCGTGCATTTTGAAAATCTCAGTGGTCATGTGGACCACGACACCGACAGCAGTCACAACGACTTCGAACGGCAGGCGCTTTCCGACAATGTCCTTCCCAAAGTGTTTGGTTTGGATCTGGCAAAGATTCTCTTAACCTGCCTGTTTCTGATTTTACCACGGGTCAACCACGATCAGCCGATTGTTTACCTGTCCCTGGATAAGCCCACCGCCCCCGCGGCATTTCTGCCCCCTCTTCGGGCACCTCCCCGTTCCTCTGTTTAGAGCCTGACAACTCTGCCACTGCCGGTTTCGGAACCTCTGATTAATTGCCGCAGTGCATTCCAATGAAACAAGGAAAGGGTGCTTACGTGCCCGGGGGTAAATCTGATGAACGCCAAAGGAGTCCTGGCGGGGCTTGCGTGCCTTTTTGCCATGATCGGCCCGCCACAGGTTGCGATCGCGCAACAAAGCTACCTGAGTCTGCGCGATGCAATCGAAAAAACCCTGGCCTCGAACCCGCGACTGAGTGAATTTCAGTTTCGACAGCAATCTCTTGCAGGGCAGAAGCTTACCGCGGGGTTGAAGCCCGCACCCCAGTTATCGACAGAACTTGAGAATATTGGTGGTACCGGTGAACTCAGTGGCATTCAGAAGACAGAATTTGCCCTGACGATGTCGCAGGTCATCGAACTGGGCGGCAAGCGCGTAGCCAGAACGAATGTGGCCGGCCGTCGTCAGGCTCTGGAAAACGCCAGGAAGGACGTGGTCGCGCTTGAGCTGGCAGCTGAAACCGCCAGTCGATTCATTCAACTCGTGGCGACTCAGCAAAGGGCGGCATTGCTCGGCTCAGTCGCTACGGTGGCCAGGGAAACACTTGCCACCACAATTTCCCGGACCGAGGCTGGAAGGGCACCAGAAGCAGAGCGCGAACAGGCTTCGGCAAGGCTGCGCCTGGCGGAGCTTGAAGAGCAGTCAGCATATTCCAGTATCAACGTTCTAAAAGTCCGGCTGTCCAGCCAATGGGGAGAGCTGGATCCTGATTTCGATCTGGCTGAAGGCGACCTGTATCAGATTGACGAGACCCTGCCTCTGGATCAACTTCTGGATCGGCTTGAAAGCAATCCGGCGCTACTGGTTTATGCCGACGAGGCCCGGCTTCGAGCGGCACAGCTTACTGTGGCCAGGAGTCTTCAGTCTGCGAACATTCAGCTGGGCGTGGGCCTACGTCATCTTGCCGAACTTGATGATACCGCACTCGTGGTCCAGGCCAGCGTTCCACTTTTCAGCCGCAGACGTGCAGAAGGCGCTATTCTTTCAGCCCGGGCAAACCTGGCACTGGTTGAGTCGCAACGACAGCAGGCACTGCTTCGACTGGGCTCCGAATTGACAGAACTGGAACTGCAACGCAGCCAGGCAGTGGTCGAACTCCAGGCCCTTCGGCAGGAAGTGATTCCGGCACTGCAGTCGGCCCTGGACATGACCAGAAACGCTTTCGAAAGTGGCCGATACAGCTTTCTTGAACTGAGTGCCGCCCAACAGGCTCTTCTGGATGCGCGGTTCCGCGTGATAGATACCGCGGAACGCGTGCATCTACTCACCAATCAGATGGAGTATCTGAGTGGGCAATCAGTCACAGATTTACAGAACGAGGTAAGCCAATGAGACGATTGAGCACACTTGCTGCTACAAAGGTAATAGTTCCCATTCTGCGATTGCTGCCATTGACGTTCAGCCTTATGGCGTCACTGCCAGGCTCCGCCCAGGTGGTCCATGACCACATCGAAGGCAGCGGAGCGGATTCTCCCCGTGGCGAACACGGAGGAAGACTGCTGCAGGAAGCGGAGTTCACACTTGAACTTGCGATCTTTGAGGATGGCTTAGCGCCTGAATTTCGTGCCTGGGCGAGTACCGGGGATACTCATCCGCCCCCCGGGACATGGTCGCTTACCGTCGAGCTGACCAGGCTGGGAGGTGACGTTGAGCTGTTTGAATTCGTGCCCGCCAATGATTACCTGAAAAGCCAGGGATCTGTCGAGGAGCCCCACTCTTTCGAAGTCAGGGTCATGGCCCGATACGAGGGTCGTGAATACAACTGGCATTACGATTCCTTCGAAGGTCGCGTGCAACTTTCCGATGCACTGGCGGAAAGAATCGGGATTTCTGTTGCTACCGCAGGTGCCGGGATTATCCATCAAACGGAAACGCTGTTCGGTAAGATCTCACCCGACCCGCGTCAGGTCAGCCACATTACCGCCCGCTATCCCGGACTTATTCAGGCTGTGAGACCAGACCTTGGAGACCACGTGGAGCAGGGTGATCTGATTGCAACCATTGAAGCCAACGACAGCCTCCAGACCTATCAAATACACGCACCCATTACCGGCATCGTGGTGGACAGCCACGCCAACCCCGGCGAATTTGCCGGCTCGGATCACCTGTTGACCATCGCCGATTACAGCAGCGTCTGGGCGGATCTCAACGTTTTCCCCCGCTCGGCACAGCGAATCAGACCCGGCCAGGCAGTAACTCTGCGTATGGGAGACCTGAATACCTCAAGCACAATCCGCTATTTGAACCCTGGTGAGGGACTCAGCCCGAGTATCATCGCCCGGGTACCGATCAGTAACGCCGACCTGGTCTGGACTCCAGGTCTGCTGGTGGAGGCAGACGTCACCGTCGGCAAGTTTGAAATTCCACTGCTCATCAATAATCTGGCGCTTCAGGAGTACAGGGACTGGCAGGTTGTTTTTGTCAAGGTAGGTGAAACCTATGAGATCCGCCCTGTAAAGCTGGGACGAAGCGATGGCAGGAATTCCGAGGTCTTATCCGGCCTGAAGCCCGGAGATCGATACGTCATTGATAACAGCTACTTGTTGAAAGCCGACCTGGAGAAGTCCGGCGCCACTCACAGTCATTAGGGAAGCCCCATGATTGAACTCATTCTGAAACACGTTATTCTGCGTCGGTGGCTGGTAATGGCAGTGATTGTGACTTGTGCCGCCCTGGGCATCAGGAACTACGGGAGCCTTCCCATCGACGCGGTTCCCGACATTACCAACGTGCAGGTACAGGTGAATACAGAGGCTCCCGGCTACTCTCCGCTGGAAGCCGAGCAACGCATCACTTTCCCCGTGGAAACCGGCCTGGCGGGGCTCCCCAATCTGGCTTATACACGATCCCTGTCCCGTTATGGGTTGTCCCAGGTAACCGTGGTGTTTGACGAAGGAACGGATATCTACTTCGCCCGCAATCTGATAAACGAACGCCTGTCTGTAATCAAGAACCAGTTACCAGCGGGGCTCGAACCTGCGATGGGGCCAATCAGCACGGGTCTCGGCGAAATTTTCATGTATACGGTGTCCGCTCAGTCTGATGCCCGGAAACCGGACGGTACGCCTTACGATGCTACCGACCTGCGGGAAATTCAGGACTGGATAATCAGACCTCAACTTATCCTGGTTGATGGCGTCACCGAAATCAACACTACTGGAGGTTTCGACAAGCAATATCATGTGACTCCAGACCCCTCGCTTATGCTCAGGTGGGGAATCACCATGGACCAGGTGGCCCGGGCATTACGTAACAATAATGACAATCGCGGAGCCGGCTACATAGAACCCAATGGGCAGCAACTGCTGGTGCGATCACCAGGTCAGCTGCAGTCTTTCAGCGATATTCAGAATGTCGTGGTCGCTAACCGGAACGACCTGCCGATTCGAATCCTCGACATCGCCACTGTGGGCTTGGGCAACGAACTGCGAACCGGCGCCGCCACAAGGGACGGGGAGGAAACCGTGTTGGGAACAGCATTCATGCTGATGGGAGAGAATTCCCGTACCGTCGCCAGCAACGTCGCCAGTGCACTGTCGCGGATCAATACCACGCTGCCCCCCGGAATTGTCGCCGATCCTGTGTACGACCGCACCAGGCTTGTCGACAGAACCATAGACACGGTAAGGGAAAATCTGTTGACCGGTGCCCTGCTGGTTATCGTGATCCTGTTCCTTCTGCTGGGAAATATCAGGGCTGCCTTGATCACAGCAGTCGTCATTCCCGTCTCCATGCTGGGAACCATTACCGGCATGGTAACGTTTGGCGTGTCCGCCAACCTGATGAGCCTGGGTGCACTTGATTTCGGACTGATCGTGGACGGCGCTGTAATTATTGTCGAAAACTGTATTCGTCGGCTGTCTGAAGCCCAAAGGGAAAAGGGCGACAGGCTGGCTCTCGACGAAAGACTGGCTCTTGTCAGCAGTGCCACCAATGAAGTCATCAGACCCAGTCTGTTCGGTATCTGCATAATCACCTTTGTCTACCTGCCTATATTTTCCCTCTCCGGAATCGAGGGAAAAATGTTTCACCCCATGGCCATCACTGTAATCCTGGCGCTTTCCACGGCACTGGTGCTTTCGTTAACCCTGGTCCCGGCTGCCCTGGCAATTTTCATGACCGGAAAAGTGTCAGAGCAGGAAAACCTTATAGTCCGTGCTTTAAAAACCGTGTATCGGCCGATCCTGCGGGCCAGTCTCAGGTTTCGCCGGGCCGTATCTCTGACAGCATTGTGCCTGGTTGGCTTCTGTCTATGGCTGGCTGCCAGCCTGGGGTCGGAATTCATCCCCCAGCTTGATGAAGGGGATATCGCCATGCATGCGCTGCGGATACCCGGTACTGGTCTAGAGCAATCCGTGGCGATGCAGAAATTGCTGGAGGAGCAGATCGGTCAGCTGGACGAGGTGGACACGGTCTTCTCAAAAATCGGCACGCCGGAAGTGGCAACCGATCCCATGCCGCCCGGGGTAGCAGACACGTTCCTGATCATGAAGCCGAAAAACCAGTGGCCCGACCCGACACTGACCAAAGAAGGCTTCATCAGAAAACTCGAAGATGCAGTCATGAAAATCCCGGGTAACAACTACGAGTTTACCCAGCCAATCGAAATGAGGTTCAATGAGCTCATTTCCGGTGTGCGGGCGGACCTCGGTATCAAGGTCTTTGGCGACGACCTGCAATTGCTGGAAAATCTTGCCGGGGAGATTCTATCGCTTGTCGAGCCTATTGAAGGGGCGACTGATGTTCGAATTGAGCAGGTCAGCGGCCTGCCCATGCTCACCATTGTGCCGGACCGGGAGTCCATGTCCCGTTATGGAATAAACATCCGCGATCTTCAGGGCCTGGTAACCACAGCCATCGGCGGGCAGCAGGCCGGGCTTATTTTTGAAGGTGATCGGCGCTTCGATCTGGTAGTTCGGCTACCGGAAGCCAAGCGCGTCGATGTCCGGCAACTTGAATATCTCCCCGTGACCACTGACAGTTTCACAGCAGGTCCGGGCTATGTGCCTCTCAAGGAAGTCGCTTCCATTGATCTTGTAACCGGCCCGAATCAGGTCAATCGGGAAAACGGCAAACGGCGGGTGGTGATAACCAGTAATGTCCGAAATCGTGACCTGGGTTCGTTCGTCAATGAGGCCCGTCAGCGACTTGACAGCGGCTTGGAATTACCACCGGGCTACTGGATAGAGTTTGGCGGGACATTCGAACAGCTCGAATCGGCGCAGCAACGTCTGTCCCTGGTGGTACCGATCACCCTGGCTCTGATTTTCGGAATCCTGCTGACTGCGTTCGGCTCTTTTCGCGACGCACTGATTATTTTCACCGGTGTGCCGCTGGCACTGACCGGTGGCGTGTTCGCACTCTGGGTTCGGGAGATGCCGCTCTCCATCAGTGCGGGAATCGGATTTATCGCGCTTTCCGGCGTGGCGGTGCTGAACGGTCTGATCATGCTTTCCTTTATTCGCAATCTGCTGAGGGAAACCGGCAACCTGGATGGTGCCATCATCGAAGGCGCCATGACACGCCTGCGACCGGTACTGATGACGGCGCTGGTTGCCAGCCTGGGGTTTATTCCCATGGCTGTCAACACCGGCACGGGCGCCGAAGTTCAACGGCCCCTGGCGACAGTGGTGATTGGAGGTATCATTTCATCGACACTTCTCACGCTGGTGGTATTGCCTGCCATCTTTCGAATTGTTCATGGCAACCTCGCCAGTCGAACTCAATGAAACAACAAGCCGCGGGCATAACAAGGTTTACCTCACAAAGTTGCGAAATCCACCATCGGCCCCAAGGTCGTAGTCAATCTTTGTCGATTTCAGCAAATTCGTCGATGGCCATCTGCCAGACAGTGAGAAAGAATGAAGCAATGATGGGGCCGATTATGACACCGGCGAGGCCGAATGCAGTCAGCCCGCCAAGAGTCGATAACAGGATCAGGTAATCCGGAAGCCGGGTGTCACGCCCAACCAGAATCGGCCGCAACAGGTTGTCCACCAGGCTGATGATCACCGAACCGATCGCCAGCAATACCAGGCCGGCAATGATTCTATCACTCAAGATCAGAAAGACTACGGCCGGCACCCAGACCAGCGCCGGACCTACGGCAGGAACAATACTCAGCAGTGCCATGACCACACCCCAAAGCACCGGCGTTCCAATTCCCAGAATAGCAAAAGCAAGACCGCCGATGGCACCCTGCACCACGCCGATAACCAACGACCCCTTGATCGTGGCCCTGGATACCTCACCAAAGCGTTCGAGCAGGGTACGCTCCCGGTCGTCACCCAATGGCAGTGCGTGAATCAGACTGTCCAGTATCCGATGTCCATCCAGCAAGAAGAAGTAGAGCAGGTACAGCATCAGGAAAAAAAATATCGCAATGCGCAGTGTGTCCTGGCCAAATTCCAGTGCCCAGTTGGCAACGAAACTGGAGACAGTGGCTGCGGCCGACGACAACTGCTCTGTCAAGCCTTCCGGTTCCACTCCAAAGCGTTGGAGCAGATTTTCCAGTGGAGGCAGAAATTCAGCCAGGTTCTCGAATAGTTCCGCCAGATTGAACTGACCACTTCGAAGTTGCTGATAAACCAGGCTTGCTTCACGGGTGACCGCAGCGACTATTCCGGTGACAGGCAACACGACCACAAGCAAAACCGCCACAACACTCAACCCCGCCGCCAGGTTTGGACGATTGGGCAGACGCTTTTCAATGAGCTTGTGACCAGGGTAGAAAACTATGGCAAGTGCAACCGCCCAGAAAATCGGTTGTACAAAGCCTCGAATCAGCCAGAAGAAAGCGAAGGTTATGAATACCAGCAGAATGATAAAGAAAGTACGTTGGATATTCTCATTGCTGATCATGACCAGGAAACCTCTGAACAGGGAACTCTGATAAAGCTGTACATGGTATCAGATGGTAGCAAACATCCGCTGGGAAATTGGAACCCGGCGAAACAATTATAATAAACTGTTCGGTCAGTAGCCGAGATTGCAGATGATGGCTTCGAAACTGGCTGTCGCAAATCGCCAATTCAGGGATTCTCTGTAGTCAAGCAGCCTACTGCTTTAGTCAACACTTGTAGTACCCGACGACGCACCGTGCCTGTGCACCGGCTGCTTGAATCAGCATTTTTGAGTCGCCAGTTTCCGCCTGCGGGAACAAACAAGCTTCATGCAATCGAGAAATCCCAGAGCAATTCCCGCAATGTTCGGTGGGTGGCGATCGGGCATCGCTGCCAGGTGTCTGCCCCGGAAAGAGTCATTGCCTGCAAAAATGCGGATACTACCCGACAGCACCAGACAGCCTCTCGCCCGATGGGACCTTCAGACGAGGCCGTTGCCTCCGGTTCCAGGCGTAGGTTGACCTGCCCCCGGGTCCACAAACCAGGGCCGCATCGGGAGCGGCAACGGGATAATCGACAATCCTGACAGGCTCCCAGTGGTAGACAATAGACAGCTGCGGTCTTATCCTCCTTACGCTTGTAGTATCGCAAAATCCTTCTTATTACCAACCACACCAAGAGACTTTCCATGCTCAGCTTTCTACGCTCCGGACCTGCATCGCTGCTGTTTGCGCTGACCCTCGTCATCACGTCCGGCGCCGGCGCCCAGGTCAATCAGGAGCAGACACCCCAGGAACAGGCAGCGCGCGCTCAAGCGCAACAACCGGTGGACCGGGAGGCACTTCAGCAATTGCGTCAAGACCTGATCAACGGGCAGGAGGCACTGCAGCCACTGATCGACGCCGTCGACGTTGGCCCCGCGGAAGCCTGGATCACCGAGAGTCCACTGGAGCGACTGAGAGGAGGTAACGGCACAGGAAAACCTTTCTGACGTCGAACGTACGGTCTGGCAGCAGGCATTGGAACAGGAGCAGGCCGGCACCGAGCGGATTCGTGGTGCCCTTAACCGTGCCGGCCTGGCGACTTCAGGAATTCAGCGCCTGGAGACGGCTCAGGCGCAGGTAGAAAGCCTGATCGAAAGTACCGAGAACTACAACCCCGATCCCGACCGTCCGCTGAGCCAGATCGAACAGGATACGTCAGCACTCAATACGCGCCGTACCCAGGTCTCAATAGAACTCAACCAAAGGCGTCAGATTCTTTCTCAGCTGGAAGAACAGATGCGTAACCAGTCCGCCACTCTGGAGCAACTGGGTCGGGACGAAGTGGCGGAGCTGGCAGCTCTCGCGGAGCAGGATACCAGTGTCAGCGAGGCTTCCGCCGAAGCGCTGGCGGCCTTGCGAAGTGCTCAGGAACGCCGTATTCAGGCGCGCCTGATCGCGGCTCAGCTCGATGCACTGGCGATGCCGGCAAGGGCCGAGCGGCTGCGCCTTGAAGTAAGTGCCCAGGAAACTGAGGAACGCTGGCTGGGGCAACGCCTCAACGCCCTGCAGTCAGAATTCAATTTACGTTCAACGGAGGAACTGCGCGCCCTCAACAGCGGTATTCAGGGACTGATCGAAACAGAGCCGGAATTTGCGGAACAGAATCCTGCTCAGCTGGCAGCGCTACGCCAGCAAATCGATGAGTTGGAGCAGATCCAGGGTCGCATCCGCGAGTTACAGGAAGACCGGGACCAATACCAGCGCCTTGAGAACGAACTCAATCAGACACTGACCAATGTGGAGGAGAGGCTCGAGATCGGCGGCCTGACAGAAACCCTGGGCGGGCTGTTCCTCGAAGAACAGCGGCGCCTGCAGGTGCTTGACGACCGGCGCGTAACCCTGCAGCAGATCGAACGGGAGCTGTCCCAGGCGAGATTGCGAAACATTACCTTAAGGGAACGGCTGGGACTGCTGCCTGAACCGGCCAGCTCGGCAGTCAGTGATGCCCCGGAAGCGGAGTTACAACGGCTGAGCTACGATATCCTGAACGCCCTGGTTACCGCGAGCCAGTCACTCACCGACCAGTTGCGCCAGACCGAGGTGCAGCTGCGTGGCTTGCTTGCCGTGGTCGATGAGCTCAATCAGATTCTCACCGAGACCCTGCTCTGGTGGCCCAGTCACCGTCCGGTCACACTGGACTGGATCAGGCGCGTGCCGGAAGCGATCATAGCGGCGCTTACTTTCAGTGCCTGGCGGGATATTCAGCAAGCCCTAGTAGACGTCAGCTGGAACAGTCCGGTCAGCTTTCTGCTCACGCTGATATTCTCACTCGGCCTCTTCCGGGTGGGGCGAAATGCGCGTCAACACCTGCGACATCTGGCTGAGAAAACCCAGCATCGCTTCACCGACAGCGTTATGCATACTTTCAAGGCTCTTGGCTGGACGCTGCTGCGGGTGTCGCCGGTACCGGTATTTATTGGCATCACTTCCTGGCGGTTGCAAAGGATTTCGTCCCTGAGCCCCAATACCGAGCTCCTTGCCAGCGCTATGATCAGTGCTTCATTGTGGTGGCTTGCCGCTCATTTCATGCTGTTGTTTACCGCCCGGGATGGCATCGCTTCGATTCACTTCAACTGGAAGCCTTTCTTTATCGTTAGCCTGCGCCGCAACCTGGCCTGGTATGGGCCGGTGATGTTCCTCCTGATCATTTCCCTGGCCTTAATTCTCTCACACCCCAATGACCTGGTGTTCGACGTGTTCGGAAGAGTGGGGCTGGTAGCGATCGGACTGTTTTCCGGTGCATTCGCGTGGCGGGTACTGGGGGTGATTCCGGATCCGGGAACGCCGCCGGTCATCGACCGGAACCGGCGCATGGCGCGGTTGTTGCTGATATTGCTTTCTGCCGCAGTAATCATTTTGTCACTGATGGGCTACCTGCTCACTGTGCGGGAACTGTTGTTGCGAATCCTGGATACCCTGGTGGTATTTGGCGTAGTGTGGCTGGGCTACCGTCTGGCATCCCGTATGTTGTTACTCAGCGAGATCCGGCTGCGCGTACGTCGCGCCAGGGAAGAACGTGCCAAGGCAGCCGCATTTGAAACCAATGCTCCCATTGGTGAAGGGCTCGATATACCGGAAGCCAGCCTCAGCATTGAGGATATCAACCAGCAAACCCGCACTCTGGTGCGGGTAACCACCGGTGGCGTGATGGTGCTGGCCCTGTTCTGGGTCTGGGCGGAAGTATTGCCGGCCCTTACCTGGCTGGACGGCGTCACGCTCTGGTCGCGCAGTATTGTCGAAGGTGACACGGAAATTCTGAGCCAGGTGAGTCTGCAGGACATTCTGCTGGCCCTGTTCATGACCGTCATCCTCACTATGGCTTCCCGCAACCTCCCGGGCCTGGTGGAAATCCTGCTTACCCGGGCGACAACCATGGATGCGGCGGCACGCTACACGGCCACAACCCTGTTGCGGTACTTTATCCTGGTTGTTGTCATAGTCACTGTTTTTTCTCTGATGGGACTGCGCTGGAGCGAACTGCAATGGATGGTGGCCGCTCTCACCCTGGGCCTCGGGTTCGGACTGCAGGAAGTCGTTGCCAATTTCGTAAGCGGACTCATCATACTCTTCGAGCGACCCATTCGTGTTGGGGACACTATTACCATCGGCGAATTCAGTGGCACCGTAGGTCGCATCCGAACCCGGGCTACGACGATCGTGGACTGGGACAATAAAGAGATCGTGGTACCCAATAAAACTTTCATTACGGAAAGACTGATAAACTGGACTCTCAGCGATACAGTGACCCGCATCGTGATTTCGGTGGGAGTCAGTTACGATTCAGACGTTGACCTCGTGATTCAGACCCTCCAGGAAATTGCTGAACAAAACCCGCTGGTGCTGAAAGAGCCACCTCCAAACGTTTTCTTTCTGATGTTCGGCGACAGTACGCTGAATTTCGAGTTACGCGTTTATGTCATGCAGTTGCGGGAACGCCTGGAAACCACGAGCCAGATACACCGCGCGATTATCACGCGATTCCGGCAGCTGGGCATTGAAATCGCCTTTCCGCAAATGGACCTGCATGTGCGCGATATAGTTCCAATTGAGTCTCCCCCCAGAATGACTCCGGTAGCCGCCACGGAAAACACATCCCCAATAGATCAGGTTGAAAATCGGGGCGAGCGAGGGGAGCCTGAGAAGCATCCCGAGCCCGACAAGTCCAGCTGAAGGGGTAAATTCTGTCAGTCGCCACCGCGTGGCTGTCTCGCCTGGCGAGGGTATGTCCCTCCCCCTGCGCGGGGCGCCAGACCGCATCTCCCGCGGGACTGCTTTCGGTGGTATCGCTGCGATTATTCAGAGGTTTCCGGGAATCGAACCTCCAGGTACGTTACGGACCCTTCCACGGCACTGTACCAGTGAGGTGTCCCCTCAGGTATAAGAACGACATCTCCCGCCACCACACGCTGCGCCCTGCCACCCGCAATGGTTGCGCTTCCGCCGTCAGCCGGCCGGACGATAACTCCACCGGTTACCAGGGTTCCGGCACCATCGGTAATATAGTGCAGCTCCGTGCCCACCTCGTGCACGATGGCTCCCGCCGCCTCTGTGCGGTGAATCATATTGATGCGGTAGTAGTCAGTGTTGACGAATCTGCCCACGGCCATTCCGGGCCGGTCATCAGCCGACTGCGCGATGGCGGTCGCGAGCTCGGAACCACTCATGTACTGTGCCGGGGCAACCGGTGACTGAGCTGCCAGGTCTGCGGAAGCAATAACCAAAAAAACTGATAACAGTGTTTTAACGCGCATGGGACTAAACTCCAGTTTTGTTGTACTCATCATTGGTTGCCTTTTCGTGCCAGTTCCGATGAGGCTTGTCAGGCTCCAGCTCAGGGTACTTCGCCAGCATGTCATCGACCCGGCTGACAAACTCCGGGGAGAATACATCCCGGTACAGAGACCAGCAAAAGCCCCTGTCCCGGTCCGAATCCCTCTCAGGGAACCTCTGATCGATTATGGCACTGTTCTGCCATAATTTATCATGAAATGCATTCAGCGGCTTCTGTGGTAGTCCATGACGACCCGGCGAAACGAAGCGATGGACTGGCGCCCCGCCAGTACGGTCACATCGGTTACAATCCGGTCCCCTGACAAGACGCCAATAAAAAAAGTTGGAGTTCCTCGGACCCCCAGTCCCAGCGCCAGGGACCGCTGCTGCTCCAGCCAGGGGCCGGCCCTTCTGGTGCCGATACACTGGCGAAGCTCCTCCTCGTCCAGCTCCGGCAATTGACCTGTTCCGGGAAGGACTGTTTCTCCAGGTGAATTGGACTGCCTCAACAGGCTATGGTGATAGTCCCAGAAAAGTTTCTGGTCATTGGCACAGGAGGCAGCGATTGCAGCAAGCCCGGATGTCGGATTTCCCGAAAGCGGATAGTTATGGACAAAATAACTTACCTTTCCGGTTTCGACCAACTCCTCGCTGATAAGCGGAAAAGTCTCCAGGTAGTGAGCGCGGCAGAACGGACACTGATAGTCAGTTACCTCAACGATCGCCACCCTGGCACCCTGTGTTTCAAGCGCCGGCAGGCCGGCGACGTCGATCACTCTGCCGTACAGTGACGAGGGCATACGCGGACGCGAGGTTTCAGTCAGGCATCCTGTTCCCAGCAGGCCGAGAACACACAGTACCCAAAGCCTGACAGTCCCATGTGATATTTTCACTGACACAGATCGACCCTCATTCAATTATTGATCAGAGATTCCAGATAATCCATCAGCTGCCGCTGAAGCGATCCGAAGGCAAGCATCCGATAAAGTTCATGGGAGGTGGCATGCATGCTTCCAGCGGTAACCAGTCGGCTCCCAAGTTGCCTGACGGGCATGACAGAGACCATGAGTTCACCCGATTCCACGGATTGAAACTGGGTATAAAGCAGGATGTAAACACCGTACTGCACACTGCCAAGAAGCCGGATGCTGTCGAACTGCAGGTAGAAATCCCGGTCCATGGCCAGATTGATTTCGCCATCGGCCACTGAACGCTCGAACACTGAATATGTCTCCGCGTCCAGCCATTCGCGGTACTGCTCGGGCTGCAATGCCGTCTGGAAAAGGTTGAATTTCGCTCGCACGAAGCGCTCCTCATCTGTCAGATCCTCCTCTGAGACCTTGTCCACCAGCCAGCGCCCGGAATAAACCCGCGCCCTGACCGTGAACTCAACCGGCACCGGCGGTTTGCTGTCAACCTGACTGTACTCCAGGTCTGGAGGTACTGCGGAAACCTCCAGTTTACCGGCCCCGGCGGAGATGCCGGGGCTGGGCGTATCAGGGGTAAACCGGAATTGGTATTCAGGCTCCAGGGTCTGAGCCGCAAGGGGCATCACTATAGCCACGGCGGCAAAAAACAAAAGTAAACGCATTAATTCTTCCTCCTGTCAGCCATCGGTCAGAAACACAGCTCGGTTCCATCAGCCCATTCCCGCGGTACGATTTCAGTTCGAAACTCGGCCCCGGCGAAGCGGAACCAGCCAGTAATCTCAGCCGGACCTATACAACCTGTGACATTCAGATTCAATACATCGGGACCGCTTGCACCGAGAGAGAAACTGTCGCTAAGACTGACCCCCGCCCCGATTATACGGGTACTGATCCCACCCACGCCGATTTCTCCGCCGAAGCTACCGGAAACGGTCCCGCTCAAGGTGATTCCGGACGTCTCTGAATCACACATGGCCCCGTCCATACCCGAGTATGCGAGAGTCGCCGTTGCGCCGGCCCCCACTGCCCCTTCAATCACGATCCCATAGGCGGGAACAATAATCTGTTTGACGGAGCAGGAAAGCGAAGGGACAAAAAAAGACGCACGGCCACTGGCACGGGTGGCGGAATCGTGCCGTTGCGCCTGCTCACAACACTGGCTGACACTTTCCAACTTCAAACTGCCGGAAAAAGTCGGTGTGCCGTTCACACCGCACACACCAAGATTTTCCACCGCTTCAAAACCTCCCTGGATGGCGGAGACCAGGTAACCGTGGATACTGCTGGTAAGGGTTGATGACCCTTCCACCTGGACATCGGTCGTCTCGCAATAGGACGCAGATTCAATGGTCATCGATGCGGTGCACAGGCTGGAATCAATAAACTCCCAGAAATAGTTCACATCCCCCACTTCTGCCTGGGAATATCCCGACCAGCTGTAAGATCCCGGGGGCATATTCAAAAAAAAGTGCCACGAGTTCCGGGTGTTGTAAAACAGAGACCTGAGACTGGGTGAAAGGGGGCCATTGACACGGGTATCGATCAATGTGCGTACATAGGGAAAACTCATTTCCAGGGCACCCAGACTGGCGCGGTGATAAAAGCCGTTGGTGTAAGGCCCGGTATCACAACGGCTGACCAGCGCCCGGGTACTCGCGCTGAACGCCATTAGTCCTGCCACCAACAGGCAGATTGTCACGTGTTTCATAATTCTCATCCTTGAGCTGGGGAACTCATGGCCAATTGTGACACTGACCTGCGGGAGACTGTGCCATAACCAATCAGAAGTTCCCTGGTCTATGGGTTATCGAGGTTGGAATATCTGCACTGCACCCCGGTCGTAATCATCAGCCAACTGATCTCCCAGAGTCCTGGAAGTCCAATTTCCATTCGCCAGCAACTGACTGCTGTTATCACAGGCATCCTGCAGAAAAGCCAGTGTGAACTCGGGCCTGGCAAAGCTCAGCGTTTCCAGATCAATTTCCGCGTGCACCAGCAGGTCGCTATTCCTCAACTTCTCTGCTTCCTCCACAACGAGATTTCGACCTGTCTCTGTCAGCTCATTCAATACCTGCTGGTAGTGTTTATCCAGCCGCTCGCTGACCTGTCGTTGCGCGCGCTTGAAGGCCTGTACCGCCTGGTATGCTGCCGCAGGGCTGTGCTGTGACAACCGGTCTATAACCGTGCAGGCGGCAGTCATTGCGTTGCGGGTGCCGGTGGCAAACTTTCTGTGGTCGTGAGCGGGCAGTGAATCGATCAGTTGCCGGTCCTGCTGTGGCAAGGCTGCTCGCAGTGCAGGTTGCATCAACATATCCAGAAAAATACTGTGATAAACCAGATGGGCGGGAATGATGTCGAGATCTTCCCGGCTGGACTTCCTTATCAGGTTTTCCCTGAGAGACTGCTGCAGTTCAGCACGCTCCTGATGACCGAGACCTTGAATATAAGCCCGGGTATGGGGGTTGGGGTCAGCCGGATTCGCCGCCCATGTCAGCGGCACAGCAAGCCAGAGCAGCAGGGCTACGCAAAGTGCTATGACGGAACCTGCAAGTAGTGAAAAATCGGTACTGGGTGTTTCCCTGGACATTACAACTCCTTGGATTGACTGGTAGTAGAAACACCATGGCCCAGTGCCCTCGGGCCATGCATTCACTGCCAAGAATAGTCCGAGCGCAAGCCGAATGCCCGATAGGCGAGAAAATCACCCGGGGAATCCCAGTTACGGTCACACATCGTTCCGGGGAACCCGATCAGGGATGCCGACAGTTGCTGCAAACCGATTGCCCCGATGGTACAGGTATGCCGCCGGACGAGGGTGAGGTCAACGGGAAACGTATAAAGGAACCGGACAATTACAGGATGATGGACCTGTCGTGGGGCTGTGATTCATCAGGCGCCCCCCAGTTCATGGATGGCATGAGGTGGAATGCAGCCTTGAGGTGTTCATCCCAGGCGCGACCGATCTGGCGCAGAAATTCGCTGTCAGCCTCCAGTTTCTTGTAGCCATCCAGCACCAGCGTGTCGGTCCGGTACACCAGCAACTCCACCGGAGCGCCTACGGTCAGATTGGCGCGCATGGTTGAATCCATGGATACCAGTGAACAGAGCGCGCAGGTATCCAGGCTGGTTTGGGGCTGCAGTATCCGGTCGAGTATCGGTTTGCCGTATTTGCTTTCACCAATCTGCAGAAACAAGGTATCGAACGAGGTACTGATATGATTTCCCTCGGGATAAACCAGGGCAACCTCGTGATCACTGCCGGCGATCTGCCCACCGATTATGAAATTGGCCTGTTGCCCTTCCTCTCCATGCCGACCCTGCTCCGTCAGGCTCAGATCTCCAAGGTAATCCGCCGCATGCTTCACCGTTGCATGTACATTAGGTTGATCGCAGCTTATCCTGAATATCAACTCCGACCCGGGCTATTGTGGCCGGAGTCGTGGCCAGGCTTCCGGCCGCAAGGATCACGAACTGGCGCTGCCCATCGAGGCCGAAGCGGAACATTTTACTGTAGGTGTTCACCCGGTCGACCCCTGGAGTGGTGCGGGAATCAGAACAGAAGATCGAAGCCTTCATTCACTGATATGGCCAGGCAATAACTCATCAAAAGGCTCTGAATCTGAAACTGAGCTGTGAGCATACCGCGAGAACTGCGGTTTTGGGTAGACCTTTTTAACCGGTCACGGCCGGCTTGAACGAATTGCCACCGGCTCCCGCAATTGTACCTCTCACACGGATTTCGCGCAGTTACGCTTCGAACCGTCGGTTACAGGCACTGAACGGTTTCGCCTCGGGAGCATCCAGGAAACCTCAGATTGCACCAGGGGCGGTGCCGGAGTTGATCAAAGGGTCCGCAGGGAATCTCCGCTCAATCCCCTGGCTATATTCCAGGGCTTTCTATTTCTTGTCGAACACAAAGATACCCTGCCAGTCAGGCGGCGGTGGGTTACAGCGGAAGTACGCTATCCTCTCAGAATAAAGAGAACGGAGTGTATCGTGGTCTTCACCTCCGGATTGTTCGAACAGAAGGTGTTCCGCCTCATTCCAGCGGCAATTTCGATAACAGTCAAGGAACCTCTGAAAACGGCTGATGTTGTCGCGCTGAGCTCCCGGTGGCCTGGTCACAGCGACCAACCAGTTCATAGATTCTTACCGGATCTCGACGACCATAGACCTGTACCAGGTCAAGTTCCCGGTAGAGAAAATCTTTTGCAAGCCTCACAGTATCCTCACTGACAATACAGGTGACCCCGTAGTATCGGGTCAGGCTTTCCAGTCTCGCAGCGAGATTCACGGCATCACCGACTACCGAATAGTTCAACCTGTTCCTGGAGCCAAGATTACCCGCCACGACGAGACCTGTGTGTATTCCAATACAGGGTAGCAGTCCGGCTTCGGTCAGCTCCCCCAGGTTCTGCCACTGGGCTGCTATCATCAGCGCAGTTCTCAGCGCATTCTCGGCATCGCAGTCATGGCGTATAGGTGCTCCATAAAGTGCCATGACACCGTCTCCCATGAACTTGTCGACTACGCCGTCATGAGATTCGACCTGACCTGCCACGTTGCTCAAGTACCTGTTGAGAATTTTCAGCACCTGACGCGGACTCCGGCCTTCACAATAGCCCGTGAATCCCTTGATATCGACGTACATGATGGTGGCGATTTTCTCCTCGCCTTCAAGATCGACCGGATTCTTAATCAGACGGTCAGCAATCTGCTTCGATACCACCTTACCCAGGAGATCCCTTACCTTTTCCTTTTCCGCCAGCCCGCTGGCCATGCTGTTTATCGAGTCTGCCAGCTGGCCCAGTTCGTCCTGAGTCTGAATCTGTACCGACGCAGTGTAGTCGCCCTCATCAATGCGGCGGACAAAACCGGCGAGTTTCTGAACCGGACGAGTGACCGAGCGGGCAAGAATGAGTACCGCTAGTATACTAACTGCCACAATAACCAGATAGAATCGGGCAAGCTGCTGCTGAAAACGACGCTCATTTTCTCGGTTCTCCCGGTATGACCGGTGAATCATCGCCACCAGCTGATCACCGCTCTGATTGCCTTCGCTGAGGGTCCTGGAAAGGCTGCCGTAGACTTCACCTCCAAGGTTAATTTTCTGCAGACCGTCTTTGAAGGACCATGAGCCGAGCTGTTCGCGGAGCGAATTCCAAAGCCCGGCAGGCAAGGTCGATGTAACGATTCGGGTGCCCCCTTCTCCAATCTGAACCAGAGAGACTTCCGACAGGGTATTTCGTTTGACCCGCTCAAGCACCTCCAGGTCCAATGGGTAACCGCCTATGATCCACGCCACCTGTCGTGGCAGAAAAAGCGGGACGGCGATAAGCCGGTGTGGAACCCGTTAACATCAATAATAGCTTCGGCAAGACCACCAGGGTCGCTGTCGGCTTCTTTTACCAGCTGCTTCCATGCGCCGGAAAGATTGTCAAGTCCCTGCAGGGAAGTATCTATAATAACCTTTCCTTCCATATCTGCGATCAGCAGCATTTTGACACTGCCAAGAGAGCGCTCAAGAACGTTCAGGCTGGCCCCGAAAAGGGTAGCTTCATCTCCCGAGCCGAAGGTGGAGCGAAACCCGAAATCCCAGGTTAGACTGCTTAGAATCGATACCAGTGTCTGAGATTGTTGTTCGAGAGTAAAATCGAATACACCGGCTCCGGACTCCAGGTAGCTGTTAATTGTCTGCTCGGTATAGTAATTGTTGTTGCGGGTAACAAAGGCATAAGTCCCGCCGAGTATCGGCAACAGCAGAATCAGCAGAAAGACGATCAGGCGTGAACGAAAGCTGCGGAAACCGGCCTTAGGAAACGTTCTATTGATTTTGGCACTGCTATGAGCGAGTCTGTGGAGCGGCGCGGTCAGGCTTGGTGAGCAGCGAATGGCCGCAGCCCTTGCCAGGCGCGTCAATAACCCGGTGATGCCCGACAGGCCCCGCCCGGAAGGGCCACAGTGAGTAAGAGATTCCTTGGGTTTTGATCCGGACATGAAGACATGGTTACCGAAACAAAATCAGCGGTAACGTCCGCGGGCTGATGAAGGCGCTCTCCTGATGCGCCGCTCCGGTGCGAGATTCAGAGATAGTGTAATTTCAGTATTGCGCCCCGAAATTAAATTGACTTCTTTGACATGGGATTCGCCGTCACCCATGCGAGCATGCCAGATCCTGACCTGATATCGACCCGGGGCCAGCCCTTCAATTGTCGCCATCCCGGCAGAATCCGATTTACTGACAGAGGAGGACGCGGCAACATAGATATAGGCAAGCATCCAGTCGTGTATGTTGCAGCCTATTTCAACTATTCCCGTTTTATCGAATTTCTCGTAACGATCAAGATTGTCGCCCGCACCATACAAGGGAATGTCGAAACTTTTCGCCCGCGAAAATGAATAAACGTGATGCAGGATATCATCGCTGTTGGGGAAATTGACCCGGCTACCTACAGGGACCACGGTGACATCAGAGATAAATTCCTTGTCGACCTGGTCAATACTGGCCTGCACAGGCAGCGACTCCGCTGCTGGTTCCTGTGGGTACAGGATTTCAACTACGGCATCCGCAAGTCCGGATTCTGATTGAAGATCAATAACGGTCACAGTCAACGATTCGGCACGCAGCGCACTGGGCAGAATTGACACGACAATAAGCGAGCAGAGAGGAAGCAGGAGTCTCAACATAGTCAGAACTGATGTATCAGAGTGAACAATAACTGGGAATTGCTGTATCCCCCCACGTATTCCACTTCGAAATCCTGCCAGTTGTAACCGATATCGATAGCAGTGTCTCTGGTCAGCGGTATGCTTAGTGATGTGGTCCACATATCCGCTTTCGATTCCATGAGATACATCAACCTCAAATGATCATAGGCCGGGTCAAGTGCCACTGCCTCGGTATGAATGAAAAGATTCAGTACTGGTGGTACTGCACTGGAAACCACAAATCCGTCCTGAAAGCGATATCCCGCTGCAAATTGCCAACGGTTTCTCAGGGTATATTCCAGACCGGCGAACAGCGATCTGTTCCTGAAATCCATGGGATCAGTCGGCCGGACGACCCCTGGGCGATAAGGTAGCTGATCAAAATCCAATGGTGCTTCATTCAGACCCCGGCTGGTCACTTCATTGAAACCGAGTGAAAGATTGAGAGCAGCATTCAGACGGCGCGACAGAGAAATTTCATAACTGTAAAGATCCCGGTCACGTTGGGCACCACGGGAGTCCTCCCGACCGGCCTGAACGCTTAAGTTGATTCTTGGTGTGTACGGCCCCAGACCCAGCTTCTGTTGCACGCTGAGGCCCAGGCCGGCATTGCTGTAATTAAAGCCGTGCTGATTGAAATAGACATTATGGCTGCCGCTGGCGGTTACCACGACCGACGTATTGACCAGGGGCTGGAACAATTTGCCGACTGACATAGCGGTGCTCACAAATTCACTGCTATGGATATCCTTGTCCAGGTAGCCTCGAGGCAGGTTTTCCTCATAACCGCTGGCGAGAGTCAGATCCAAGAACCCGTTGCTGAGGACCGCCATCGGCCAGGTCGCAACCATTACCGCCACCAGACAAATAGCCACACGTCCATGCCAGGGTCCACGGCCACGGTCATTCCCGTCGACACTGTTCAGATAGTACTGTCGCATCTGTGCTGTCATCTTGCCAAACTAAAGGTAGTGATCGAGTATTACAGCCTAAGCTGCTGTTTGTGTTTCATATTACCGAATCCAACATTTCTTATTCTAGGGACATTCCAGTGGTTCTAATGTGATGGACTTCAATATCATGAGCCCTTATTCTTGATCCTCGAACCTCAATAAAGCTGCCTGATGGGGGATAGTGATGGACATTCGTATCTTTATTTACCGGATATTTCATTTCCTTTTGCCTGTGCTTCTGCTCACCAGTTCAGGCGCGGTACGGGCGCAGTCTGAAGACTGGACCAGGCCGTTTCCGGGTTTCCGAGTTATCGGAAACCTGTATGGAGTCGGCACCTACGACCTTGGCGTTTTCCTGATCACTTCGAATGAAGGCCATATTCTGATCAATACCGGCCTGGAGGAATCCACCGCGCAGATCCGCGAAAACATCGAGTCACTGGGTTTTCGCCTTGAGGATGTGAAGATCCTGCTGCAGATGCAGGCCCATTGGGATCACACCGCCGCCCTGGCCGAAATTAAAGAAATCACCGGCGCACAAATGCTGGCGACCTCCAGGGATTCCCGCGTCCTGGAAGATGGTGGTTTCAGCGATCCCCACTTCGGAGGACGGCAGTCTTTCAAACCGGTGAGCGTGGACGCAATAATTCGAGACGGTGAGGTGATTCAACTGGGCGCCATTCGCCTGCAAGTCCACGAACATCCCGGCCACACCGAGGGCAGCTCCAGTTACTCCATGACTGTCAATGAAAACGGTCGTGATTACGACGTGGTTATTGCGAACATGGGAACCATCAACAACGGCAAGATGCTGGTGGTGGACCCCACTTATCCGGGAGTGGCTGCGGATTTCGAGTCCACCTATCGGCGCCAGAAGGCCATGGCAGTCGACGTCTGGGTGGCGGCGCATGGCAGCCAGTACCACCTGCACGAAAAGTGGGAGCCTGGCCAACCCTACAGTCCCGATACTTTCGTGGATCCGGAAGGATTTGTCGCCGAAGTGGAAAGGCTGGAGGCCATCTACCGGGCCCAATTGGAAAGGGAAAGAAGCCGTTAGAACACCTGGCCCTGACCGAACGGCAGTGGCCGGCCTACCTGAATTCCAGTCAATCTCCATTGATGCGTCGATCAACATTACGTATCGCCTGCAATGCGACCCGACTGTCCGTGTAAAAAAGGGCAGCTGGATCAATTTCCTGCTGTTGCATAATGTTGATCTGCCGTTCCAGTACCTGGAACTCCTGTGTCAGCGCAACTATTCCCTGGCGTAGCAGCACCAGAAATAGTACGAACAGCGGAACTACAAGGAGGATCTTTCGATTAAAGAGCATTCGTGATGTCCGGAAATACCTTGTAGAACATGATCCAGGCCATCAGGAGGGTAAGACCCAGATTCAGGCTCTGCCCACACACATACAGAATTAAAGGCTTACCTCCGGAAAACTGGCCACTCAACTCCCTGAAATTGGTAGAAAGACCTATACTCGCGAATGCCAGGGCGAACAACCAGCCACGCATGTCAGAGGTGAACTCGATTACCGCCCCTTCGATCAGTATGACAGCAACCGCATCTGCCATCACCTCGTAAAGCAGGGAAAAAATCAGGCTGGCGCCGATAAAACCCAGCACAAACTTGGGGAAGCGGATCCAGATTTCGGCCGCGTTCACTTCTCTGCCTGCAGTCTTATCCACTTTGGTCGTCCAGTAGACCGCCACGCCGAAGGCCAGGATGCCGATCAGAATATTCTGAATCATCTTAATTGTGGCTGCCACATTTAGGGCAGTGTCCCCCAGAAAGGCCCCGGCTGCCACCACGGCACCGGTGGCGTCGACGGTACCGCCTATCCAGGCACCACCCAGCACTTCCGGCATACCCACAGCAGTAATGAATGCGGGCAAGGCAACCATCATAATCGATGTGAATACCATCGACAGTCCGACTGCTGTGGTGAGCTCTTCTTTGCTGGCCCTGCAGGCTGCGGCAGTGGCGATAGCCGCAGACACGCCACACACCGACATATCGGCGCTGATGGTAATATTCAGAGTCTTTGAGCCAATCTTCAGAACTTTCTGGCCGAACCAGAAAGTTGTAACAAGCACCACTGGAGTCACTATCCAGGCGACGAAGATTCCCGGCAGTCCGATGGCGAGAATTTTTCCAAACAGCACTTCGGCGCCAAGCATGATCAGGCCGGTCTTGATATAGAGTTCATGCTTCAAAGCCGGCCTGAGAAACTCGGGGATACCCAGTGTATTGCTGATAACCAGCCCGATAATTATTGCCCACAGGGCATAACCCAGGCCCAGGTCACGGAATTCCTGCTGATTGGAGAGAAAGAAAGCCAGACTGGCCACCATAAAAACGACGACAAAGCCCTTTACGAAGGCTCCGGCCCGTTCCTTCAATAGAGCGACGCCCGCCCCGAAGATGGCGCCGAACACCACCAGCATGCCCACGGCGAATAACAGGAAGTTCAGTGAGAACGCAGCAAACGGATTGACGCGCCAGCGTCCGGGACGCGAGTCGCTTACCAGTGAATTAAGGAACTCCCCACCCGCATTGATAAAGTCATTACCGGCCATCCAGGTTTCCGCACTGAAACCGGGTACCTGGCTGGCCTGATCAACCGATTCACCAACGTCCCCCAGAGGAATCAGTAGAAACACCAGCAACGCAATAACGAGAATCAGGAAACCCAGCACAATTGCCACCAGGTCCTCAGTCCAGTTGTTATTCATTTTATTGTCTCCACTGGGCCGGCAACTCAACTGACTTCAGCCCCCCGAAGCGACCGGCATCGGATTGAAAAAGAGATCGATACTGACGACGGTCCGGCAGGTGAAACTGGCGCCTCAAAAGAGAACTACAGTGTCCCCCGACCCAGCCTGACGACGTTCCGTCGCGTCCGTGCATTGCACTCTGGCGCCAGATACTATCACTAATTTTCAGCGAGAGCATGATGGCAGGCCCGGCGCAACCGGCACTGGAGCGCATACGGTGTGGTTACCAGATTCGAACCCGGTTCTCCGGCGCCAGATAGAGCGCATGACCGGGTTCAACCCTGAACGCCTGGTACCAGGCATCCTGGTTTCGCACGACTCCGTTAACCCGGTACAGCGCCGGTGAATGCGGGTCGGATTTGAGCTGGGAAACCAGGGCGTCCTCCCTTATCTTTGACTGCCAGACCTGGGCCCAGGAAAGGAAGAAACGCTGGTCTCCGGTCAATCCGTCCATCACCGGCGGTTCTTCACCGTTCAGGGCAATGCGGTAGGCACGGTAGGCCATCGACAGTCCGCCTACGTCGCCTATGTTTTCCCCCAGGGTAAACTGCCCGTCCACGAAGTTTCCGGGCACCGGCTGGTACTGATTGTACTGGTCGGCCAGAGCGGCAGTGCGCGCATCGAATGCGGCTCGCGCAGCCGCAGTCCACCAGTCACGCTGAACGCCCTGATAATCGGATTTTGACCCCTGATCGTCAAAGCCGTGGCCCATTTCATGACCGATCACTGCACCAATACCGCCGTAATTGACAGCCAGATCAGCAGCCGGATCAAAGAAGGGCGGCTGCAGGATACCGGCTGGAAAGACGATTTCGTTGAACGAAGAGTTGTAATAGGCATTTACCGTCTGCGGCGTCATCCCCCACTCTTCCCGATCGGTAGGCTGACCCAGCCGGTTGACATCGTCCCAGTAAAAAAATTCCCGGACATTTCGGGCGTTGTTGAACAAGTCATCACGTGCGATCTGGATGGGGTTGAGATCTTTCCAGACATCGGGATAAGCAATCTTAGGCCGGAAGGAATCCAGCTTGAGCAGTGCTTCCTCACGGGTTGCATCGTCCATCCAGTCGTTCTGCTCAATACTACCTGCAAGTGCGGTCCGCAGATTTTCAACCAACTGTTCCATCTGCAGCTTGGCTGACTCGGGAAAATACTTCTCCACATAGACCCTTCCCAAGGCCTCGCCGAGGCTGTTCAATGCGCCAACCCGGGAAACCGCCCGCTCCCACCTGTCCCGCTGTTCGGGAATGCCTTGTAACACGGTGGAGTAAAAGCGGAAATTCTCGGCGTCTATGTTCTCGGAAAGGATTCCGGAGTGATTGCTGATAAGGTGATAGGACAGGTAGTTTTTCCAATCGTCCAGAGGCAACTCGTTTATCATTGCAATTACCGGCGACATGGCGCTGGGATAATTGACATTCACATCATCAAGTTTCTCCAGATCCACTCCGGCGGCCTCAAAATACCGATCCCAGTCCAGGGGCCCGTACTCCGCTTTAAGCTCAGTGTAGGTCATTGGATTATAGGTAAGATCACGATCCCGGCGCTGCGCTCTCGGCCACATGTGTTGGGCAAGCCGCGTTTCGATCTCCAGCACCGTGTCAGCCATTCCGGCACTGTCCACAAAGCCCGCGAAGCTGAAAAGCGTTGCCACGTGATTGCTGAACTCCCGGCGTACTTCCTCAAACCTCGGGTCATTCTCCAGGTAGTAGTCCCGATCGGGCAGACTGATGCCGGTAATGACCAGGCGAAGCTGATTGCGGTCGGGGTCGATCCGGTCCGGCCCGATTCCGAAGCCGATGGGACTGGAGCTGGCCCGCAACCGCGCACTTCCCAGCGCATCGATCAGGTCGCCCCGGGTTTCGATTGCCGCCACTTGAGCCAGAGCCGGTCGCAACGGGTCGATGCCAAGCCGGTTCAGGCTCTCCGTGTCCATGAAACTGAGGTAGTAATCGGCAATCTTCTGCTCCAGCGAGCCCGAAGCGGGTTCGCTGCTGACCAGTTCTTCGACTATTGTGCGAATGCGTTCATCGGACCGGTCGCGCAGGATATCAAAAGCGCCATAGCGACTCTTATCGGAAGGAATTTCAAAATTTTCCACCCACTCGCCACTGGCATACTGGAAAAAATCGTCGCCCGGGTGGGTCTGCAGGTCGCGATTGCCCAGATCGATGCCCCAGTCGCCCAGCACAGCACCGGCAGTTGATTCCGGGACATGGGCAACGCTGACATCCGCAGCAATCGGGTGGTCAGGGGGTGTTTCCATGTCGCCCAGACTGTCCTGCTCCACCGGGCCGCAGGATGCCAGCATTGTGGCTCCAACACTGACCAGGAGTTGTATGCTTGGTTTCATCGCGGATCCTCACTTCTTCGAAATTACCCGGCTTACAGTGCACCTTCACCCTACCCACCTCAGGCAAGTCTGCTGGCGAGCGACAGTGCTACCGGCATGCGTCGGCCTGTCAAGGCAGTGCAAGGCACCAGGGAACCGTCGCTGCTTCGTGTGTTGGGTGCCATTCCCGCGCACGCGCCTTACTGCAATACCGCGATGACTCTCGCAGAGCGTTGTGGGACTTAATCAGAGGTTCCCTAGTTTAACCAAGTCGCCATACCGGTGTAAGCACACCCGCGGCGCACTGGTGGAAATTTGCCGTATTGATGGCGATCCGAGGAAAAGTGACAGGGAATTTTTTCCAACCAGCCTGCTGTTCCGGAACATTACTGTCCCGCGGAATCATGTCCACAAGGCTTGAGTCCAGAGAAGCCCTGTCTACTTTCCAGCGAAATTGGTTCTTCTTAAGAAAGAATGCGGGACAGCAATGGTTCCGGAAATAAAAAGCCCACCCTCCACAGGGAGGCCGGGCTTTTCCCAGGTCGCTGGAGCAGATTGCTAAAGTGCTTCGGCGGCGAATTCCTGTTTCTCTTCGTCGGTGATTTCCTTGATGCTCAGCTTGATACGGCCTCTTGCATCAAGATCCAGCACCTTCACCAGTACTTCCTGGCCTTCAGTGAGGTATTCGCTGATATTCTCGACCCGCTCCTTGGAGATCTGCGATATGTGCACCAGACCGTCCTTACCCGGAAGGATAGTGACAAAGGCACCGAAATCGACGATGCGGGCTACCTTGCCCTTGTACAACCTGCCTACTTCCGCCTCCGCCGTGATTGCTTCGATTGCCTCGATTGCAGCATCTCTGGAGGTTGCATCCTCACCATAGATTCGTATGTTGCCATCGTCGTCAATGTCAATCGATGCACCGGTGTCCTCGGTAATTCCACGGATAACGGCGCCGCCTTTACCTATCACATCACGGATCTTGTCCGCATCGATCTTGAGAGTCGCCATGGAAGGTGCGTTTTCGGAAACCTGATCCCGTGAAACTGAAATTACCTTGTTCATCTCACCGAGAATATGCAAACGCGCCTCCTGGGCCTGCTGCAGTGCTATCTCCATGATCTGCTCGGTAATTCCCTGGATCTTGATGTCCATCTGCAGCGCAGTCACGCCATTGGTAGTCCCCGCCACCTTGAAATCCATGTCACCGAGGTGATCTTCGTCTCCCAGAATGTCGGTCAGCACAGCGAACTTTTCATCTTCCTTGATCAATCCCATCGCCACACCCGCAACTGGCGAGCTGAGCGGAACACCGGCATCCATAAGGGACAGGCTGGACCCGCATACCGAAGCCATGGAGCTTGAGCCGTTCGACTCGGTGATTTCCGATACCACGCGAATCGCATAGGGGAAATCCTCTTCCTTCGGCATAACCGCCATTACCCCCCGCTTGGCAAGACGACCGTGCCCGATTTCACGCCGTTTCGGGCCACTCATGAAGCCGGTTTCACCTACCGAGTAAGGCGGGAAGTTATAGTGCAGCATGAAACTGTCTTTCTTGGTACCTTCAAGCCCTTCGATCAACTGTGCATCGCGGATGGCACCAAGAGTGGTGACAACCAGCGCCTGAGTTTCACCACGGGTAAACAGCGCTGAACCATGAGCCTTGGGAAGCACTCCCACTTCCACTTCGATATCGCGAACAGTGCGCGTGTCGCGGCCGTCGATTCGTGGCTGACCCGCGAGAATGCGATCTCTGACAATCTTCTTCTCCAGAGTGCTGAATACATCAGACACTTCACTTCCCGTCACCTCAGTGTTTTCATTGGCAAATTGCTCTATCGCTGCTTCCCGTAACTGGTTTACGGTATCGTAACGCTGCATCTTGTCTGAAACCTGATACGCTTCGGTAAGCCGCTCGGCGAAGGCTTCCGAGAGCGCATCCTGCAATACCTGGTTGGTCTCGGATGGTTGCCAGTCCCAGCTTGGTTTGCCGGCATCCTGCTTCAATTCGTTGATTGCATCGATGGCAACCTGCATTTCCTGGTGGCCATACAGGACCGCACCCAGCATCTGATCTTCAGTCAGTTCCCGCGCCTCCGACTCCACCATCAGTACGGCCGATCGGGTGCCTGCCACTACCATGTCCAGCCGCGATGTCTCCAGCTGCGTTTTGCCTGGATTCAGAATATAGCCATTTTCCGGATCGAAGCCGACTCGGGCACCGCCGATGGGTTCCAGAAACGGAACGCCGGAAATCGCCAGTGCTGCAGATGCACCGAGCATGCCGGCAATGTCCGGATCCTGATCCTTGCTGGCAGAGATTACAGTGACGATAACCTGCACTTCGTTCATAAAGCCTTTCGGAAACAAAGGGCGGATAGGCCGATCAATCAGTCGTGAAGTCAGGGTCTCCTTTTCTGTTGGCCTGCCCTCACGCTTGAAAAATCCGCCGGGAATTTTACCCACAGCGTAGGTTTTTTCCTGATAGTTGACGGTCAAAGGGAAAAATCCTGCACCAGGTGAAACGGTCTTCTTACCCACAACGGTTGCAAGTACCCGGGTATCTCCCATTGTGACTACAACTGCTCCAGTCGCCTGCCTGGCTATCTTCCCCGTTTCCAGGGTGACCAGCTGGTCGCCGAACTGGAACGATTTCCTTACTGGATTAAACATAGTACTTTCCTAATTCTGCACGGGCCACGAGTCTGTATTCCTGCATGGCCCGCTGGATTTAATTTTGATTATCGACGCAGACCGAGGCGCTTGATCAGTGTCGCGTAGCGTTCAAGATCCTTGCGCTTAAGATAGTCAAGCAGCTTTCTGCGGCTGTTGACCATGCGTATGAGACCCCTGCGAGAATGGTGGTCGTGAGCGTGCTCTTTGAAATGTGCCTGAAGGTGATTGATATTTTCAGTCAGGAGTGCAACCTGGACCTCGGGAGATCCGGTATCGCCATCTTTGATCGCGAATTCTTTAATAATCGATTCTTTCTTTTCAGCTGATAAAGCCATTACATTGCTCCGTATTAATATGCGGTCAGATAAAAGCCACGCCGGCCACTCTCAGGCCAGCGACGGCAACGTCCCTGCAGTTCCAGAATAACCACGCATATTAGTAGTTACCTGGTGGTCCATAGGGCCCGGGAATGTTATTGATTCCGCTCCCCGGCATCCCGGATCTTCATTGATCCGTAATCATTCGACGCGGTGCCACTCGCCCGTCGTCCAGAATACTTCCTATTCCAATAAACTGTTCGCCCTGGTACAGCCGCACCAGCCCATCTGCGGGCAGATGCCTGACAAGAACCGGTTGCCCCTGCTTGATCCAATCGGCGGTCAAATCCGGCAGCTTGACTTCGGGCAGGTTTTCCACCGCCGTGTCCATGGGGACCAGGAACCTGTCCAGGGCATTGAAATCATTCGCATCCGCAGCCTGGCGGATTTCCTCCAGATGCTTCAGTGTGACGCTGTCAGACTCTTTGAATACGCCCGCCTGTGTCCGTCTCAATGCCTTAACGTGGGCCCCACAGCCAAGCAGATTACCGAGATCGTCGGCCAGAGTGCGTATGTAGGTACCCTTACTGCAATGTACGTCTATCTGCAATTCCCGGTCTTCGAAGTGCAACAGATCTATGCTGTAAACCGTGATTTCACGACTGGCCCTGTCAACTTCTATTCCTTCCCGTGCCAGCTTGTAGAGCGGGACTCCCTGTTGCTTGATCGCCGAGTACATCGGCGGAATCTGCTCGATAGTACCCGTGAACCGCGTCAGGGCCTGCCTTATCTGAGGGGCATCAACAGAGAAGCGTTCTGACTGCTCAATGACCCTGCCTTCCGCATCACCGGTATCCGTTCGTATTCCCAGCGATATCGTTACCCGGTAACGCTTGTCGGATTCCAGCAAAAACTGTGACAGTTTAGTGGCCTCACCGAAACACAGAGGCAGAACGCCGGTGGCCAGCGGGTCAAGGCTGCCAGTATGCCCTGCTTTACGGGCGTTATACAGCCGTTTTACCTTCTGCAACGCCTCGTTCGAACTCAATCCTTGCGCCTTGTCCAGCACCAGGATTCCGTTTACAACCCTGCCCCTGTTACTGCCACGTCTGTTTCTTGGCCTGCCCAACGGTATGTTTCCTTCTATTTCCTGCCTTATTCCGGGTTCAGGAATGCAATTTCCGGTCAGCTTCCAACGCATCGTCTATGAGCGAGGAAAGCCGGTTACCCTGTCTCAGGGTCGCATCGTAGTGAAACTTGAGCTTGGGGGTAGTCCTTAGTTTCAATCGCCTGGCAAGCAGGCTGCGAAGATACCCGGCGGCCTTGTTCAATGCCTTGATATTCTCCTCTACTTCCAATCTGTCCAGATCACCTTCGGGCTCTCCACCTGCGCTGCGCCCTTCTCCGCCCGGTGAATTCAGCACAGAGACATAGACATTGGCATACCCCAGATCCCTGCTGACATCCACACCGGTCACTGAAACCATGCCGATTCGGGGGTCGCTGATTTCCAGCTGGATCAACACCGCCAATTCCCGCTGAATCAGATCAGCTATACGCTGTAGCCTTGTTGATTGTTCTGCCATTAACCTGCCGACCGGACCGATTGCATTAGAACTGCCGATAACTACAGAGTCCGCGCTACTTCCTGGGTTTCATAGACTTCAATCTTGTCACCCACGCGAACATCATTGTAGTTCCTGACACCAATTCCGCACTCCATGCCGTTGCGTACTTCGTTGGCATCATCCTTGAACCGACGCAGGGATTCCAACTCGCCTTCGTAAATTACCACATTATCCCTCAGCACCCGGATAGGCTTGTTGCGGTATACGGTTCCTTCAATAACCATGCTGCCGGCGATCTGCCCGAATTTGGGTGAATTGAACACGTCCCTAACTTCGGCGACACCAACTATCTCCTCGCGCAGCTCCGGTTTCAGCATGCCGCCCAGAATAGCCCGAGCATCATCGATGACATCGTAAATCACATTGTAATAACGCATCTCCAGCCCTTCGTTCTCGACCACATCCCGGGCAGCGCGATCCGCTCTCACATTGAAGCCAATGATCATAGCCGTTGACGTGGCAGCCAGGTGCGCGTCGGTTTCCGTGATCCCCCCGACTCCGGAAGAAACCACATTGATCTCGACCTCTTCGTTACCCAGGCTCTGCAGGGAAGAATTTATGGCTTCCACGGAGCCCCGCACATCCCCTTTGACAATGACGTTGAAAATTTTCTTTTCGTCCTTTCCAATACCGGCGAACAGGGAATCCAATTTGGCTGTCTGCTGCAGAGCATGCTGACTGTCCTTGGTCCGGTCCCGGCGAAACTCTGCAACTTCCCGGGCTTTCTTCTCGTCCTTGACCACTACAAACTCATCACCTGCCTCCGGCACGCCGGTAAGGCCAAGAATCTCCACCGGGATGGAAGGTCCGGCAGATTTGGTATCGTTGCCGTTCTCGTCGATAAGTGCCCGCACCCGACCGTACTCATGGCCTGCCAGCACTATGTCACCGGCTTTCAGTACACCGTTCTGAACCAGCACCGACGCAACCGGTCCGCGCCCCTTGTCAAGTCTAGACTCGATGACAATACCACTGCCCGGCACATCGATGTAAGCCTTGAGCTCCAGCAATTCGGCCTGCAGGAGTATCGCCTCCAGCAGATCCTCAATACCCTCGCCTGTATGCGCCGAAACTTCGACAAACTGAGTATCTCCGCCCCACTGTTCCGGAATCACATTCAGAGTTGCGAGTTCGTTCTTAACTTTGTCAGGATCTGCGTTTTCCTTGTCAATCTTGTTAATGGCAACGACAATTGGCACATTCGCAGCCCTGGCGTGATTGACCGCCTCTTCAGTCTGAGGCATTACCCCATCGTCGGCGGCCACTACCAGAATAACCACATCAGTTGCCTTGGCGCCTCGCGAACGCATGGCACTGAATGCGGCATGGCCTGGAGTATCCAGAAAACTCACCATGCCATGCTCGGTATCCACATGATACGCACCAATGTGCTGAGTAATTCCGCCGGCCTCATGGGAAACCACCGTCGATTTGCGAATATAATCCAGCAGAGAAGTCTTACCATGGTCCACGTGACCCATAACCGTGACAACTGGCGCCCTGACAATCTCCTTTTTACCTTCGTGCTGAGCAAGATCCTCGTAAAGTTGTTCCTCGACAGCATCCACTGAGACAAACCTGGCCCGATGACCCAATTCCTCAATGAGAAGGGTCGAGGTATCACGGTCCAGCACCTGATTGATAGTTGCCATGACACCCATCTTGAAAAGTACCTTGACCACTTCAGCAGCCTTGACTGACATTTTCTGTGCCAGCTCTGCCACGGTGTTAGCCTCACCGATGGTGATTTCCCTGGTGATGAACTCGGTCGGCTTCTCGAAGGCGTGGCGCTTGCTGGCCATCCTCGCCTTGGCTTTCCGTCCGCCACGACGGACATGGCTTTCCACCTCTGCGTATTCTCCGTCCTCCAGCACGAAATCGTCTGCAGTAGGCGCTCGCTCCCTGGCCTGGCGTCGCAGTGACTTGTCCTTGTGCTTGTGCCCCTTCTTTTCAGCACCACGATCTTCTTCTTCGGGTTCATGTGCCGGTTTACGTTTCGGAACAGGACGACCCGCTTTAGCTTGTTCCGGCTCCTGCAGTATAGGCGTTTCAACGGCCGCTGAGACGGGGCCCGCTTTTTCAGCCGCCGGCTCCCCTGAAACCTGTTCACTGGAGCTTGACTCTTCACCCTGTGCTGCCACTTCAGTTTGTGAAGCTGCCACTGTAGCTTCCGCTGCATTTGCTTCCAGCTGCTGCTCAGCTTCAGCCGCTTCCGCTTCCTGCTCTATAACCTCTTTTTCCTGATCCGGCAATGCGCTGCGCTTTACGTAAGTGCGCTTTTTGCGAACTTCCACGTTTACGGTTTTGCCACGCCCATGGCCTGGCGATGACTTCAGAGTCGCAAGGGTCTTTCGTTTCAGGGTGATTTTTCGCGGGGCGGCATCTGAAGCTTCCCGATTGCCATGACCCCGCCGCAAGAATAACAACAGAGTATTCTTGTCATCATTAGTAATGGTCTCATCAGGGCTGGTATGAGGGAGACCTGCTTCTTTGATCTGGGCTAGAAGCTTATCCTCCGTCACACCTACCACTCTGGCAAGTTCTTTAACTGTTACATCTGCCATTGACAATACCCCTTAGATTCTTACCACACGGACCTCTCGATCATTCAAACCACGGGGCTCTCGCAGTCATGATCAGATGGCCAGCTCGTACTTCGTCCATGTCCTCAATATCCATCAGCTCGTCCACTGATTGCTCTGCCAGATCTTCCATGGAAAGGATACCCATCTTGGAAAGAGCCAATGCCAGCTGATCATTCATGCCTTCCATATTCAACAGATCGTCGGCTATGTTGGCTCTGGACAGATCCTCTTCGGACGCTATAGCCTGGGTAAGCAAAGCGTCCTTGGCCCGGTTGCGCAGCTCGTTGGCGATATCCTCGTCAAACCCCTCGATGGCCAGAATTTCGTCCAGCGGCACATAGGCTATTTCTTCCAGTGACGTAAACCCTTCCTGCACCAGCACTTCGGCCACATCGTCATCGACTTCAAGTTTATCCTTGAACATTTCGATATAGCTGTTAGCTTCCTGTTGCTGCTTGACCGCCGCGTCTTCCTCGCTCATTACATTGATTGTCCACCCGCTCAGCTCACTGGAGAGCCTTACGTTCTGACCGTTGCGGCCTATAGCCTGGGCCAGGTTTTCCTCAGCCACGGCAACGTCCATGGTGTGACTGTCCTCATCAACGATAATGGAGGCCACCTCCGCCGGCGACATGGAATTAATTACCAGTTGAGCCGGATTGTCATCCCAGAGGATTATATCAATACGCTCATTGGCCAGCTCGTTGGAGACTACCTGCACCCTGGAACCACGCATGCCGACACAGGCCCCCACCGGGTCAATCCGCCCGTCGTTGGTGCTTACCACGATCTTGGCACGGGAACCCGGGTCTCTGGCGGCGGCCCGTATTTCTATGACCTCCTCCGCTATCTCCGGAACCTCGATCTTGAACAGCTCGATCAACATGTTCGGCGAAGTTCTGCTGAGAATCAGTTGTGGACCACGTGGCTCGGATCGAACTTCGATCAACAGCCCTCTGACCCGATCCCCGACCCGGAATGTTTCCCTTGGTATCATCTGGTCACGTGGCAACAAGCCTTCGGCATTATTGCCCAGATCGACGATTACGCTGTCTCTGGTGACCTTCTTGACGATTCCTGAAACCAGTTCACCAACCTTGTCCTTGTACTCCGAAATCACCAGTTCACGTTCCGCTTCGCGGACCTTCTGGACAATGACCTGCTTGGCTGTCTGCGCCGCAATACGGCCGAATTCCACGTTCTCGATCTGCTCCTCCCAGGTGTCTCCGACTGTGAGAGAGGGATCTTTGGCAATAGCCTGTTCCTGGGTCAACTGAGCTTCGGGATCCTCAAAGTCTTCATCCTCTACCACAGTCCAGACCCGAAAAGTCTCGTATTCACCGGTTTTCTGATCCACAGAGACGCGACAATCGATTTCCTCGTTGCCATGCAGCTTCTTGGTTTAGCCGTAGCCAAGGCAGATTCGATCGCTTCAAAGATCACATCACGCGACACACCTTTCTCATTCGAGACAGCGTCCGCAACCATTAAAATCTCTTTACTCATCATAACGGTGTCACCCTAACTCACTGCTTCACGTCCGTGACCGTGCCCGGATATCGTGGAACACATCAGAAGACAATATTTGCTTTCTCAATGGCTTCAAACGGGCACCTGAAAACAAGACCATCAACCTCGACACAAACTTCATTCCCTGAAATCTCTTTCAACCGCCCTTTCAACCTTCGTCTCCCGTCCACGGGAGTACCCAACCTGATGTTTACCTCATTGCCGACAAACTGCCCGAATTGCGGCAGAGAAAACAACCGCCGGTCGGCCCCTGGCGAAGAAACTTCCAGGGTATATTCCCCGGCGACAGGGTCCTCCACATCCAGGATTCCACTGACCTCGCGACTGACTCGTTCACAGTCTTCGATGGTGATCCCATCCGGACCGTCAATGTAAATCCTGAGGATGCTGTTCCGACCCTGGGAGATATGTTCCACGCCCCACAGCTCCAGACCCAGGGCTCTGATTGTCGGCGCCAGCAGCTCCACTATCTGTCGTTCGCTTCTTTTCACCAATCCTCAACTTTTCGGCCCGTGAAAACAAAAAATGGGCCGATGGCCCACTTCTTAAGAAACTTATGTCCACAGAAGTCCGAAATGCACTTCGCTACCAGGAGACCGTTACCCAGCTGATGACCGCAGGTGCCCCTAATAAAAAGCCCCATGTCGGGGCTTTTCCCTCTGCACCGAGCCATCCAGGGCAGAGTCAAAACGAAATTTTCACAGTGCCGCTGCCTGTAGCGGCCTGGATTTGGTAGCGGGGGCAGGATTTGAACCTGCGACCTTCAGCGGCTGCGCCCAACAAGAGTTGAGCCCGACGCTCGGGCCTACCAATAAGACCCGTCTGTTAAATTGGTAGCGGGGGCAGGATTTGAACCTGCGACCTTCAGCGGCTGCGCCCAACAAGAGTTGAGCCCGACGCTCGGGCCTACCAAAAAGACCCGTCTGTTAAAGTGGTAGCGGGGGGCAGGATTTGAACCTGCGACCTTCAGCGGCTGCGCCCAACAACAGTTGAGCCCGACGCTCGGGCCTACCAATGGTGACCCTTACTTATAGTGGTAGCGGGGGCAGGATTTGAACCTGCGACCTTCAGCGGCTGCGCCCAACAAGAGTTGAGTCCGACGCTCGGGCCTACCAAAAAGACCCGTCTGTTAAATTGGTAGCGGGGGCAGGATTTGAACCTGCGACCTTCAGCGGCTGCGCCCAACAAGAGTTGAGCCCGACGCTCGGGCCTACCAAAAAGACCCGTCTGTTAAATTGGTAGCGGGGGCAGGATTTGAACCTACGACCTTCGGGTTATGAGCCCGACGAGCTGCCAGACTGCTCCACCCCGCAACTGAACCGACTACCTGGAAACACCAGGCGTCTTTCTGATCGTCCGGGCAGCCAACTACTACTCGAAGTACTTCAAATTCCGGTAGCGGGGGCAGGATTTGAACCTACGACCTTCGGGTTCTTTTTATGAGCCGGACTGAGATGCCCACTAACCACTTGTTTCTCATATCGTTGCAGTCCCGCAAAATCAGGACCGCTTTGCTGCTACCGGGACGCCGCCCCGCTCCAGGGGAGTCTGATGCACCGCAACTTACACTCCTCCGGGGTACCCTCTCTCGGTCGATTGGTGCTGCTTTTTGTTGCTCCGCCCTCAGACTTCCCCTGGACAGGTGTTCCGTGCCCGACTAAAAAGCCTGTGGAAACCAGTAGGGGTATAGGTGAAGAGTCCACTACTGAAACTAACATGCCTCCCTTAGAAAAGGATCGCAACTCTAAGCCACTGAATGGTGAATTCCGCACTCAACCGAGTGCGCGGCCGGCAGAGGTATCCTGGGGCTGCAATAAAAGGACCAGCGCCGAGGGAGGAAAAATGACCGCCTTCCAGGGTATTTTTCTGAGTGAGGCCACCCCGGAGTGGCGCGGTCCTCAGCCACAGGACTTCCCTGCCGGGCGCGCTGACCGGAGCCACGAATAATTGACAATCCTCCAACTCCCGGAAACAGAATCGTACGCTTACTGACTTTTCACATTCAGAACTCGCAGGTTATTCACCTTTAGAGCTTATACACACTGAAAAACATCGGTTCACTGAAATCCGGGAGTTGAGAATTCGCAGCTGCAATGCCAGTAATCGCTGCCGCGAGGTTTAAGAAACTCAGGAGAATCTGCCCATCGGGGGGGTGTATCCTATCGGGAACGGCTACTTCCTGGAATCCGCCCCGCTCCAGGGGGAGCCTGGTTCGCTGCAACTGGCAGAATCAGCGGCGTCCAGCTTCCGTACGCTGGCCAGCTTGCTTTGCAGTGAAACCGGGCTACTGTTCTCCCAGAGGCGCACCCGCCTGGTGTTGATTGAATCGATCGATCGGTTCTGCCGTGGGAATTATTGTACAGGATGTTGCCGTCGACCTTGGTTATGCCGGCACCAATGCTTTGGTTTATATGTTTCGTTCCAATATGGGAGCTTCTCCAGGCAGTTAGCGGAATGGAGTCACAGGAGAAAGAACATAACCCGATGAAGGGCACCGGTACGCGAACCGGCGGCTTTGCACGGGTAAGCTTAATCTACATTGCAACAGGAATCAGGGGAACGCTGATTAAAAATATTCCAGGCCAGACGATGGACTTTGCCTTCCAACCGGCTTATGCTTGGCGCCATCTTCACTATCTGGCTGTAATTCTACGGCTACTGTATTCCTGAACTGCTGCTCCTGCAGACACCAATCTGACCCTGGTTCTTACCTGCCAGGGCAGTTGTTCCTGCCCGATTTTCTATATGCGTAAATCTGTCAAAGCAACGTTCGAGTTCCGGCAGCCCGGTAAAGCCACACCTCGCATCGACTTCATGGGAATAAGGCGGATAACCGCAGCCGTTTCCCTGCTTGTGGTGCTGAGTTCATTGTTTTCGCTGTTGTTCAACGGCTTGCAGCTGGGTCTGGATTTCAGCTCCGGAATCGCAGTACAACTCGGGTACTCGCAGGCAGTGTCGCCGGGTACAGTTAGCAATATCCTCCAGATGAACGGCATCGAAGATACACAGGTTGTCAATTTCGGTTCCGACCGCGAAATTCGTATAGTACTCAAAGTGGCGCAGGAGTCAGATGCCAACCAGGCGGCCGCTGCCGTGGCAATGGGCGCGAGGATTGCGGCGTTGCTTACTGCGGCCAGCGGCCAGCCGGTGGAGCTGCTAGGGTCAGACTTTGTCAGCGCCAAAGCCGGCAGAGAGCTTGCCGAAAAAGGCGGTATGGGGTTACTGGTCTCATTGCTTATCATAACGGTCTACATCTCGCTCCGGTTTCAGTTCAAGTTTGCAGTCGGCGCAGTTGTCGCGCTGGCACATGATGTCATCATCACAGTAGGGTGCTTTTCCCTGTTCGGAATGCCCTTTGATCTGCAGGTGCTGGCCGGGCTTCTGGCGGTGATCGGATATTCCCTGAATGACACAATTATCGTGGCCGACCGCATCCGGGAAAATTTTCGTCGCCTGCGCCAGGGCACTCCTGTCGAACTGATCAATCTCTCTATAAACCAGACCCTGAGCCGCACCCTGGTTACCTCCGGAACCACCTTGATGGTAGTTCTGACCATGTTATTCATCGGCGGGGAGGCGGCAAGAGGCTTTGCCATATCGCTGACCATCGGTATAGTGGTGGGAACGTATTCCTCGATTTTTATCGCCAGTTCTGCACTTTTGTATCTTGGTGTCAGCCGGGAGGATCTAATGGTGCCGGTCAGGGAAGGCGCCGATCCGGAATCGAGGCCTTCAATTAAGGCTTATCAAATCGAAACGACTGTCACCTGAATGAGGGGAACAGGATGCCGCATTTCCTGATTCGAAACCAAGGTATCCTGGCTGTGATCGAATTCCCGGTCCCAAGTACCATTGTGAGCAAATCACGCCACAAGTCCCGTGTTACTCAAGAACTCTCATGCTGATAACCACATTAATCCTCATCGCCGGGCTACTTCTGCTGTTTCTGGGAGGTGAGACACTGGTCAAGGGTGCCTGCGCCCTGGCGGTCAGTTTGCGTGTACCGTCCCTGACCATCGGGCTCACAGTGGTTGCATTCGGCACCAGCATGCCTGAAATGGTGGTATCCATCGATGCCTCGCTGGCAGGAGCCAACGACATAGCCATTGGTAATGTCGTCGGATCCAATATTGCCAACATCACACTGATTCTGGGGATCGCAGCCTGGATCTACAGCTCGGAGACCGAATCCAAGCTCCTGCGGATTGATGCGCCTTTCATGACCCTGATGTCGGCGATTCTGCTGGTTGCCCTGATCGATGAGCGACTCTCGCGACTCGAGGGTTCACTGTTTGTACTGGGCTTGCTGGCTTTTGTGGGGTTTACATTCTGGTTTACCCAGAGGACCAATAATGCTGTAGCCTCAGGGTGGGAAGAAACAGACTACTCAGTGCCAGCTCCGCTTATCCTCGCCGTGTTCAGGATTGCGATCGGATTGTCGGGGTTAATTCTGGGCGGACATCTGGTGGTAGACAGCGCCGTCCGGATTGCCGTTGATTTCGGCCTGAGTCAGGCCGTGGTCGGACTTACCGTTGTCGCGATTGGAACCAGCCTGCCCGAACTGGCTACATCGGTGATTGCCGCCCTTCGACGTGAAGGAAACATCGCAATCGGCAATGTCGTTGGCAGCAATATATTCAATATTCTCGGAATCCTCGGCGTCACGGCGATGATCAACCCGGTGGAACTGGGCGGCATCACATGGTTCGATTTATGGCTGATGCTGGCCCTGGCCGGCATACTGGTCGGGCTGCTGTTCCGGAAAGCCGGCATCGGGCGACTGGCGGGGCTCTTGCTGCTCGCATCTTTCGCTGCTTATGAAAGCTGGCTGCTGATCAATTAGCCGGCTTGTTCTGTAGCGGATCATCTTCCAGGCCGTCCAGGGTCAGGTAACTGTCCTCGTCCCGCTCCAGGATCCCCCGCCGTTTCAGGAGGGAAGCGGCTACCCACTGGCGAATCGGACTGGCCGGCAGTACTGCTGCGGTCGGGGGGCGCGTGGCGGAAGCCGTATTCGCCATTGGGGTGCTGCACCCCGCTCGTCCACCAGCAGGGCGGCGCTTTGCACCATGCGGCGGGCGGCCCTGTGCCTGGACCCGGACGGCTGCAGGAACACGGCTATACCATGCCCGGACAGCCACGACATGTATGCGTGCAAACCTACAGCGAACTCAAAGGGCTACGCACGCCGTCTGCGCCCTGCTTCAGCACTGATCAATTCTTACCACACATACCACATTGCACTACAATATCCCCCGTTTACATTTGTCCATTCATCCATTATACCCACCCCCTCCTCCCACATACCGCCAGCCAAGCCGATTTACTGGGGTATATTTTCTAGCCAACGCCTCGGGCACAGACACCCAAAAACCCTAACCAAATCCCTCCCCCACCATTCACTACCCCACCGCCCAACTTCACCCCTCCACCTTTCCGAACAACACTCACCTGCCACCATATCCCCATCCTGCACTCGCAGCCGCACCAGCTCAATACGACGCAAACCCGACCCGTACAGTAAGCCCGCCAACAGGTAGTGTGTTCAATGAAGACCAAAAGTCCAATTGAACAGTAAGGAGCACGCAGTCAATGGACTGCGAAGCACGGATAAAATTCGACCGCCCATTCAAGGAGCGCCCCACCACACCAGGTTGGATGGCGCTCAACGCGGCGCTCTCTACCAATGTGGCGACAGCTTGACTAAGCATAATTATCAAATCCTAAGCACAATGAGTAACCAAAGTCATACCTATAGCCCTGCAACTAAGGCCCTTGAAACCGCGCATTCTATAGTGGTCTGCCACTCACCACAAAGACATACGGCGGCTTTGGTCAAGACACAGTGCGGCGATTTGGAGGCAGTCAATACGCCGCAACCTGAATATCCTTCACCGGAACAAGCAAGAGTATTTGCCAGGGACAAGCTATCTGCACATTTTTGTCGAAGGTGAAGCAACGGTGCTGATCCCCTCAAAACACCCCCAGTACCAAAAGTAGCTAAGCTCCTCAACGAGTACGGGAGCGCGGCCCCCACCTATACACACAACACATAATCACCACCGAAATCGTTGTCGTCATTGACAGCTAAGCGAATCGGGCGGGAAAGGAGTCCCACGATCTGCTAAACTGGAATCAAGTCGAGCTGTCGACGGGTTCCAAATACGTGGAAACCAATGTATTTGTAGTGCACCTGGACTAATTTACGGTGGGTGCCACAGTGACGTGAGTGGGCAGAGCTTGTGCCAGATCGTTGAAGAAGCTATTCACACGTACAAGATGCCCACACTCTGGGCAGACTATGCTAACAAGATGCAATCAGTGACGCATCGGCGGCGCCCCTCGCCGCGCTCGGGCCAGTAGGCGACGTATGTTAGACCCCACAACACAAAAAAACAGAAAAAAAACAAAACCCACCCCACCCCGACAGACAAATTAAATCCCTTCACTCATGCCAGGACGCAGGGCGCACAAGAACCGCTGACTGACAACATTGATTGCGGAGAATCAGGAGATCATATGAAAACGCTCATCACAGAGTTCATCAGTCTAGATGGAGTGTACAAGCTCCAGGGGAGCTGACGAAGACAAAAAAAAAAAAAAAAAAAACGACGGCGGTTAAAAATCAGTCATGGTAAAAGGTAAAAAAAAGTGGGTCGATGAAGTATTTCGACCTAAAACTGAGGATAATATGGGTAAAAAAAGGCATGTACTGAAAGTGACGATCTCAAAAAAAGCTGCACAGAGTGACGTACTCCCTATTACAAGGGATGACGTCGTACTTCACTTCAGGTCTTTTCGGCTGCAGCTTGGCCCAGTCGCTCAGGGGATCCATTCACGGATTGGATCAATCGTGTCCAGAAATACGTCGTATCCGATACGCTCACCGAGAAAGGATGCAATATGGAATCCTACCACAATTCCCCCCCATTCCCGGCGCGCCCGGCCGGGAGGCTTATCTACGTGTGTGGCAGTGCTCCTCCTTACTTGACGCCGATCTTGTCGATGAATTGCTCCACAATCTGAGTCCGATAATTCTCTTGGTGGTGGGAAAACGGTGTTACTGAGAACGGAAAGGCGATTCCTTTTACGTGCCGAGTACCGGGAGGGCGTTATATTGTGCTCGGTAGTTCAAGGTTAACAATGAGCTCATTCGGACCGTATTACGTGGTTCGCTTCGCTCACTATAACACGCAAACTTCGCACGTGTATGCGGCGTTATCGCGCAGTGGCTCACGCGATGATGTCAGGTCCTTACCCGCTTGATGAGAGATTGATATGGCATGTCTATCTTGTTGCCACTTTTATACGATCGTACAGGGACTCAGGAAGGCGCAGGGAAATCGGGGAGGTGGTTTCAGGTTTGGTAGCAATTTGCTGGCTCACAATCGACATAGCCGATAATTCGTTTCCCCTAGAGCACGTTCCCCAACCTCGGTCTTGAAGATAGGTACTTTAGCTTTGGCTTGGCTCATAGATAACCCTCTCTTTTCGGTTCATGTCCCGGGCAGAGATAACCCGAATTAAGGTGCCCTTGCGCGCCAGAACAAGGACGTTGTAAGCCAGTATATATGACCTGGCCGAACTTCTGCCAGGAGAACAGTATTGAGCGGATTCGGACGAGTCATTTGCGCTGGGTTGGGATGTAGACGCTTCAGTAATAGCCAAGGCTTTTGAAGAACAAACGTCATTAACATTGATGCTTTGTCAGGCTTTGACGTTAGTGTGGCCCACCCCCCCTGATCCCAGGGTAAAAGAGGTAGTAGCCCTTGATGTGCTCATCAGGTAGATCAAGGAAAATCTCAGCAATGTTTCGACTCAATTCTTGACTCAAGAACTGTATTGATAACCACCCGTATCTAACCAATAAGTTTGACTTGATCGTGGCGTCATCGGTTTGCGGCTTTTTACCCGATTATGAATGCCCTTTACTGCAATAGTCTCTTTACTGTATTTTACGTGGTGGCTGTCGAACGCTGGCTCATCGGAAACGGGGTTGTCTGAAAATAGTTTACTTGCTCTCAAAGCAAACGAATTCATTGAAAATCAAGTGAAAATGCCGTTTAAAGTGAATAGTTCAAAAGGCACCATGACGGTATTAATGGCTGTTGGAAAAAATGCCTGACAAGGCCGTCAACCATCGCCCACCCCGTGCGCTGAACCTCCAAACCGCTGCGCGGTTTTCCGGCCGGCTACGGCGGCGCTAGGCAGCTTTTGCCTGAACTTCAAGCGTATTTATAGGAATCTTCTGGACAAGACGAAACAAAAAAGCCCAGTTATTACTGGGCCTTAAGGATTCCGGGAATTTTCCTGAACATTAAATTGGTGCCGAAGGCCGGACTTGAACCGGCACGACCGTAGGTCACTACCCCCTCAAGATAGCGTGTCTACCAATTCCACCACTTCGGCATGCTTTTTCCATTTCCAGTCTCGAACAGGCCAGAGGACCTCAGCTAATTTACCGGAGGCGCAGCAGGAACATCGTCGCTCGCTGCCGGTTGCTGAGAAGGGGTGTTGAGCTGGGGTACATCGGATTGGTCCTGACCCGAATCAGCTTCCTGCAGCAACTCCTGGTTGACTACCGGAAGGCCAGACGTGCTGCTCACTCCTGCATTTTCACGAGCGAAAATGGCCAGGGACAGACTGGTAATAAAAAATATGGTTGCCGCAATGGTGGTGGCCCGGGTCAGGAAGTTGCCGGTCCCGCTGGCTCCGAATACTGTCTGCGAAGCTCCAGAACCGAATGACGCACCAGCATCGGCACCTTTGCCCTGTTGCAACAACACCAGGCCTACAATGGCGACCGCTACTACGATATGTACTATGACTACTAAAGATTGCATGTTATTCAACTCGCACTTTGACTAATTGCGGCGAAATCGGCCGCATTCAAGGATGCACCCCCAACCAGGCCGCCATCGATATCCGGTTGGGCAAACAAGTCATCCGCGTTACCGGGGCTGACACTTCCACCGTAAACAATCCGGCACACCGAAGCGATGTGTTCACTTCGGCTCGCCAGGTGCTCCCTTAAGGCAGCGTGCACATCCTGGGCCTGTGCCGGTGTAGCAGTCCTGCCGGTGCCGATTGCCCAGACCGGTTCGTAGGCGATGACAGCCTGTTCAAAAGCAGCGATTCCGGCTATGTCAATGACCGCTTCGAGCTGAGCGAGTACTACCTCATTGGTAACACCCTGCTCCCGTTGCTGCAGCGATTCCCCGAGGCACAGAACAGGCACCATCCCGGCTGCCTGAATCGCTGCGAACTTCTGCGCTACGGTCTGGTCGGACTCCGCAAACAGCCTGCGGCGCTCCGAGTGCCCGACAATTACAAACCTTACCGAGTATTCGGCCAACATGGGTGCCGAAACCTCGCCGGTATAGGCACCCTCGCTCTCAGGGTGAACATTCTGGGCACCCAGGCTGACAGCGCTCCCTTTGAGTATCGATTCCGCCAGTGACAAATGGACCAGAGTCGGGCATATGGCCAGATCCACAGACTCCAGCTTATCGGCCGTCCTGATGATAGTGTCCAGCGTCTGCTCCACGAATCGCCGTGACCCGTGCATTTTCCAGTTACCGGCAACCAGCTTTCGCCTCATGGTAATTCATCCTGTCGCCCGATCCCGCTACTCCGGCCTGGTCGCTGCAACCCGGGAAAAATGGGCGCCAATACTACCCAACATAGTGCGGTAAAGCAACTGCCCGCATTGCTTCGCGGGATCACGGCAGAATAGTGGAGTCGTGAACGCCGCAAACCCCTCCTGGATTAAAAAACCGCTGAATCAGGCATGAAAATCAGACGACGACAGTGGCGACGAGCTCCGAAAGCTCCCGAGCCAGCTTGTGCACAACGTCACGGTCCTCCCCTTCCACCATGACCCGGATCACCGGTTCAGTGCCGGAGGGCCGCAACAGCACGCGTCCGCTGTTGCCAAGTTCGTTCTCCACTTCTGCCACGGCTGCCAGAACGATCTCGTTGCTGGTGATATCCTGATTTCCGGGCAGTCTGACGTTTACCATGCACTGGGGCAGCTTGCGCATCTCGCTCTTTGCTTCCGCCAGAGGCTGTTCACAGTGAACCAGTGCCTCCATGGCCTGCAGGGCGGAAACAATACCGTCTCCTGTGGTGTTGATATCATGGCAGATTATGTGCCCGGACGACTCGCCTCCCAGGTTCCAGTTCCGGGACAGCATCTCCGCCAGCACATAACGGTCGCCCACATCGGTACGGGCAAAAGGAATCTGCATGGCCTGAAGTGCAAGTTCAAGGCCGAGGTTGGTCATCTTGGTACCGACAACGCCACCAAAATCAATGTTACGGCGATGACGGTCTTTGGCAATTACGAAGAGTATTTCGTCGCCATCGACGATAGCACCGTTATGATCCACCATAATGACCCGGTCGCCGTCACCATCGAATGCAATACCCACATCCGCCTGCGATTCCACTACGGCGCGCTGCAGATTTTCGGGACACGTGGAACCACATTGTTCGTTGATGTTAAGACCGTTCGGTGACACACCAATGGATTTTACTCGCGCACCCAACTCCTCGAAGACAGCCGGTGCAATGTGATAGGTGGAACCGTTGGCGCAATCCAATACCACTTTCAGACCATTGAACTTGAGGCTGGAACTGACCGTACTCTTACAGAACTCGATATAACGTCCGGCAGCGTCATTAATCCGGGTCGCCTTGCCCAGCGCATCCGATGCGACAGTCGTCAGATCCCGCTCAAGTTGCTCTTCAATCGCCAGTTCGAATTCGTCTTCCAGTTTGGTGCCCCGCCCGGAAAAAAACTTGATACCATTGTCTTCGAACGGATTATGGGAAGCACTGATCACAATGCCTGCCTGGGCGCGCAGGGTGCGGGTCAGATAGGCTATTGCGGGTGTGGGCATTGGACCCAGCAGGTTGATATCCACACCGGCTGCGGTAACCCCGGCTTCCAGGGCCGCCTCGAACATGTAGCCGGATATTCGGGTATCCTTGCCTATCAGTATCTTGTTGCGACCGTTCCCCTTGCCGGCGAACACCTTGCCAGCCGCCCAGCCCAGTTTCAACATGAAATCCGGTGTTATCGGTGCCTCACCGACAGTGCCACGAATACCATCCGTGCCAAAATATTGTTTCTTCTTTTCCCCCACGACAGCCTCTCCCTACTATCTGTCATCTGCCAGCGCGCAGTGAATCCTGATTACATCCAGCGTATCGGCCACATCGTGCGTACGGATAATACTTGCCCCTTTCAAGAGGGCCCACGCGGTGGCTGCCAGGCTGCCTGCCAGGCGCTGCTCCGTTGGTCGATCTACGACCTTTCCGATCATGGATTTACGTGAAATACCTACCAGGACCGGCAAACCCAACTCACCAAAACGATCCAGTTCCCGTAAGACCCGGAAGTTGTGCTCCACTGTTTTACCAAAACCGAATCCCGGATCAATCACCAGTTTTTCTCTGGGAATACCAGCCCTTATCGTTTGTGCCACGCGATCCTTGAGAAACCGAAGAATCTCCTCGACCACATCAGTATAGTGAACATTCAACTGCATGGTGCGGGGTTCCCCCCGGCTGTGCATCAGACATACGCCCGCGCCACTGGACACGGCGGATGCCATGGCACCCTCACGCTGCAGGGCCCGTACATCATTAATTAGATGTGCACCGGCCCGGCAGGCTTCGCTCATCACCGCCGACGAACTGGTATCGACCGAGATAGCAGTATCCAGGTTGAGGCGGATAGCTTCAATGACAGGGATCACCCTTTGAAGTTCTTCGCCTGATGATATCGGGTCGGCACCGGGCCGGGTCGATTCCCCGCCTACATCGATGATGCTGGCGCCGGCACTGACCATGGCTTCAGCCCTTGCCAATGCCCGATCACGGGAAACCCAGAATCTGCCTGACTCAAGGTCGCCCAGAGTAGACCCGTCGGAGAAGGAGTCGGGAGTCAGATTGATTACCCCCATAACAATGGGGGTAGACAAATCCAGTTGCCTACCCCCAAGATCAAGCTTACCCTGCACGGTGCCGACCGGCGAATCAATGTTCGCTGGCCGGGCCACCAATCTTACTGTCCTTTAATCCATCCACACTGTCATTTTCATCCCTGGCCACCGCGCCTTTCCCGGAGTTGTTCTGGTCACGATCCGACCAGTCCGCCGGTGGCTTGGGTTTCTTTCCTGACATGATGTCTTTGATCTGTTCAGCGTCGATAGTCTCGTATTCGAGCAGAGCGTCCTTCATCAACTCGAGCTTGTCACGATTCTCCTCCAGGAGTCTGCTGGCCCGGCTGTAACATTCGTCGATGATCTTGCGAACCTCCCGGTCAATGGACTCGGCTGTGTCGTCGGACACCGATTTGGTCTGGGTACCAGCAGAACGGCCCAGAAACACTTCATGGTCGTCTTCGGTATACATCAATGGCCCCATGGTTTCAGACAGCCCCCACTTGGTGACCATATTTCTTGCCAGCTCGGTTGCCCGCTGGATATCGTTGGAGGCGCCGGTGGTAACCCCTTCCTTGCCGAGCGTCATCTCCTCCGCAATCCGGCCACCGTAGAGGCTGCAGATCTGACTGAGAATGTGGGTCTTGCTGATGCTGTAGCGATCCTCTTCCGGCAGGAACATGGTGACACCCAGGGCTCTGCCCCGCGGAATGATACTAACCTTGTAGACCGGGTCATGCTCCGGCACCAGCCGACCCACTATGGCGTGCCCAGCCTCGTGATAGGCGGTATTCAGTTTTTCCTTGTCGGACATGACCATGGATTTGCGCTCTGCACCCATCATGATCTTGTCCTTGGCCTTTTCGAATTCCTCCATGGTCACCAGCCGCCGATTGGCTCGCGCTGCGAACAGCGCGGCCTCGTTGACCAGGTTCGCCAGATCGGCTCCCGAGAAGCCAGGCGTACCCCTCGCTATCAGGCTGGCCCTGACGTTGTCGTCGATGGGCACTTTGCGCATATGAACTTTCAGTATTTGTTCGCGACCGCGAATGTCGGGGAGACCGACGACCACCTGGCGGTCGAACCGGCCGGGACGCAACAGGGCCGGGTCAAGGACATCCGGCCGGTTGGTCGCGGCAATCACGATAATGCCATCGTTGGCTTCAAATCCATCCATTTCCACCAACAGTTGGTTCAGAGTCTGTTCACGCTCGTCGTGACCACCACCCAGACCCGCGCCACGATGCCGGCCTACCGCGTCGATTTCATCGATGAAAATGATGCAGGGAGCGGCTTTTTTAGCCTGATCAAACATGTCGCGCACGCGGGACGCACCGACACCCACAAACATTTCCACAAAATCCGACCCGGATATGGAAAAAAACGGCACCTTGGCTTCACCGGCTATAGCCTTTGCCAGCAGTGTCTTACCGGTGCCGGGCTGGCCTACCATCAGGATGCCGCGCGGTATGCGTCCACCAAGCCGCTGGAACTTGTCAGGCTCGCGCAGGAACTCAACCAGTTCCTGGACGTCCTCCTTGGCCTCGTCAACACCGGCCACATCAGCGAAGGTGATCTTGATCTGGTCCTCCCCGAGCAATTTGGCCTTGCTTTTACCGAAGGACATCGGCCCGCCCTTGCCGCCGGCTCCGCCCCCCTGCATCTGGCGCATAAAAAAGAAAAACAGAGCGATGATGATCAGGATTGGAAAGCTGGCCACCAGCAGTTGGCTCCAGATACTTTGCGGTTCCGGTGCATGGGCACGGATCTCGACACCGTTGTCAAACAGGTCATTCATCAGTTGCGGGTCGCCAACCATGGGCATGGTGGTGTAAAACTGACTGCTGTCAGTACGCAAACCACTGATGTCGAGCCCGGAAATATCGACTTCCGCAACCCGTCCGGAACGCACCTCACTGATGAACGTCGAGTAAGGTAGGGGCTCGTTTCTGGTTTCTTGATTGATACTGTTGAATACCATCAGCAGGACGCCGGCGATAATCATCCACAAAATCAAGTTTTTTGCCATATCGTTCAAAGAGTTATCTCCTCATCGGCGACTGCTGGAAGGGTGCGGCAGCAGCCGCTTTCCCGCTCAATCCCGGGCACTCCCGGGCTGCCTATCGCTCGCTTCGTTACTAACCGTTACGTGAATTATTACACTAAAGTTCATTGGCCTGCCATAAAACCCTCGGCCAACAGATACAGTTCAGCCGACCGGGTGCGCGATGCGCGAGGCTTCCGAACCTTGACCGTTCTGAAACTGGCCTTCATGGCCTGCTGGTAGACTTCGAGCCCGGAGCCCTGGAAAACTTTAACGAGCAGGACGCCATTCTGTTTCAGTACCGTTCTGGCCATCTCCAGCGCCAGCTCCGCCAGATACAGGACCCGTGGTTGGTCGATTTCCTTCATACCACTTAGATTGGGCGCCATATCGGAAATCACAAGATCAACCTTTTCGACACCGATAGCGTCAAGAATCTGCTCATAAACGTCAATTTCGGTAAAATCGCCCTGGATAAACTGCACGTTCGGTAGCGGCTCCATGTCCAGGATGTCACTGGCTATCACGCTACCCGCCGGGCCGGTCAGGGAGGTGGCCACCTGCGACCAGCTTCCGGGTGCCGCGCCGAGATCCAGCACCTTCAGGCCCGGCTTCAGCAACCGGTCCTTTTCCTGAATCTCAAGTAGTTTGAAACTGGCCCTCGAGCGATAACCCTGCTCCCGCGACTTCCGCACGTAGGCATCGTCAAAATGCTCTTTCAACCAGCCTTTACTGCTTTTGGATCTTGCCAAAATTAGGGAACCTCTGATTAAGTCCCACAATGCTCTGCGGGAGTCTGTCGGGTGTTGCTGTAAGGCGCCGCTGCGCCGGGAATGGTCACTCCCTTGCCAAGCACGGCAACGAAGCAGCGACGCCCGACAGACCCCGCCTGAAGGCCAGAGCATTGTGGGACTTAATCAGAGGTTCCTTAGTACCCGAAATATGCGACACAGATTCAATTATCGCCTTCTATCGCCTTCGGCAGGCAACACTATTACAATGACCCGATCCGGAGGATTTTTGGTTCCATGCCCAGCACTGCCCAGCAAAAAAAACATTTTCGTGCCATCGGCCACAAACTTAAACCCATAGTCATTATCGGGGAAAAGGGAATTACAGCGAATGTCAGGCTGGAACTGGACCGGGCTCTGGATGATCATGAACTGATAAAGGTCAGGGTCTGTGCACGTGATCGGGAAGCAAAGAGCGCCCTGAAAGTGTCACTGACAGAGCAACTCGGCGCCGAATGCATCCAGCAGATCGGTCATATCCTGTTGCTCTTTCGTGCCACCAGAAAACCGAACCCGCGTCTTTCCAATCTGATTCGACCAGTGGATTGACAGGCCCTAGAGGTGTTGTACCGCCTCGATCTCGTATTCAATTTCGCCTGCGGGGGCATTTACCACAGCAACGTCTCCCTCGCTCTTGCCCATCAGCGCCCTGGCGATGGGCGAAGCAACACTGATTTTACCTGCTCCCACGTCAGCTTCGTCCTCACCCACTATCTGGTAGATTGAAGTCTTGTCATTATCAAGGTTCATCAGCGTAACCGTCGCACCGAAGATTACCCGTCCGCTGGGCTTGATCTGGGTAATGTCGATTATTTCACTGCCTGACAGCTTGGTCTCAATTTCCTTGATGCGCCCCTCGCAGAAACTCTGTTGCTCCCGGGCAGCATGGTATTCCGCATTTTCGCGCAAATCTCCGTGCTCGCGAGCTTCCGCTATAGCCGCAATAATGCGTGGGCGAACCTTCGATTTGAGTTCCGCCAGTTCCTGACGCAGCTTTTCCGCGCCTGCCTTTGTCATGGGTACTTTCTGCATATAACTCCCGGTCCGGGTCGGCGCGGCGCGCTGACTCTTTACCCTGAAATAAAATCCTGAACGGCACAACGCAGGTCATTGTGCGGACCAGCAAACTGGAACGCATGACCTGCGGATCAACCCTGGGGGCTGCTGATTGCTGTGGACTGGAGGGTAGTTGCCGCTACTGCCTCGACCCCAGATGTCTAGCATAGCAGCACTGAACCCTTTAGAAAACTCGGTCGTGACGCAGACGCAGTACCGTGGCGATAACATGCCCCCTATAGACTAAACTGCCGGTTTCAGCGGCGTTGCTGCGCAACTACCCGATCAACTCGCTGCCAGTCGCTGGTGCAGTTCCTGCAGATTGTGCACCGATATTTCATCACCAAATTTCAAGGCTTCACATACCGCCAGACCTGCATCCAACGTGGTGGTACAGAACACATCGTGGCGCAAGGCGCTGCGTCTGATATTGGATGAGTCGATGATTGCCTGTTTGCCCTCGGTGGTATTCACGATCAGCTGGATCTCGTCGTTCTTGATCATGTCAACGATATGGGGCCTGCCCTCCGCAACCTTGTTCACGACCCGAACCTGCAGCCCGGCGTCCTCGATCACCTTTGCAGTTCCCCGCGTAGCTACCAGGGAAAACCCGAGATCCTTGAGTTTGCGTGCAACTTCGAGACAGCCCGGCTTATCGGAATCCTTCACGCTGATGAATGCGGTACCCGAAGTCTCGATGATTTCTCCAGCGCCCAACTGGGACTTCGCAAAGGCTTCGGCGAAAGTTTCTCCAACTCCCATCACTTCCCCGGTGGACTTCATTTCGGGGCCCAGAATGGGGTCTACGCCCGGAAATTTGACGAACGGAAACACTGCCTCTTTGACGGCGTAAGTGGTGGGGATGATCTCCCGGGTGAATCCCTGCGCTTCGAGACTCTGACCCACCATGCAGCGTGCTGCAATTTTGGCCAGTGACTCGCCGATACATTTCGACACGAAAGGCACGGTGCGGGAGGCCCGGGGGTTGACCTCAATTATGTATATTTCGCCGTCCTGATAAGCAAGCTGCGTATTCATCAGGCCGACTACGCCAAGTTCGAGCGCCAGGCGGGTGACCTGGTCGCGGATACGGTCCTGTACCTCCGGCGGCAGACTATAGGGCGGCAGGGAACAGGCTGAATCACCGGAGTGTACGCCAGCTTTCTCAATATGCTGCATGATGCCGCCGACAACCACCTGTTTTCCGTCACAGACCACATCCACATCGATTTCAATCGCCGCGCTGAGAAAATAATCCAGCAGCACGGGGCTCTCATTGGACACTTTGACCGCATTGTGCAGATAGCGGACCAGTTCCTCTTCGTTGTAGACAATTTCCATGGCACGACCGCCCAGTACGTAAGAGGGACGCACTACCAGCGGATAGCTCAGGTCCCTTGCCCGGGCCAGGCTTTCCTGCACACTTCGCACCGTACAGTTGGGAGGCTGTTTGAGGCCAAGCTTGGTGATGAGCTGCTGGAACCGCTCCCTGTCTTCGGCCCGGTCAATGGCGTCTGGCGAAGTTCCTATTACCGGCACACCCGCCTCTTCAAGGCGGGTGACAATATTCAGAGGTGTCTGCCCGCCAAACTGGACAATCACGCCCACCGGTTTCTCAAGATGCACGATCTCGAGCACGTCCTCGAAGGTCACCGGCTCGAAGAACAGACGATCGGAAATATTGAAGTCCGTGGACACGGTCTCCGGATTGCAGTTAACCATGATCGTTTCATAGCCGTCTTCCCGCATTGCCAGGGCGGCGTGGACACAACAGTAATCGAACTCGATGCCCTGCCCGATGCGGTTAGGACCGCCCCCGAGCACCATGATCTTGTTCCGGTCTGAGGGGTTCGCCTCACAATATTCCTCATAGCAGGAATACATGTAATCTGTAGTAGAAACAAACTCTGCTGCGCAGGTATCCACCCGTTTGTATACCGGCCTCACCCCCATTTTATGTCGTTCATTCTGGAACTCTGCCTCGCTCACACCGGTCAGAGTGGCAAGCCTGCGGTCGGAGAAACCCTTGCGCTTGAACCTGAACATGGTGTCACGATCTATCTGGTTGAGGGACATCTTCGATACTTCGTCCTCTAGCTTGATGAGCTCTTCAATCTGGACTAGGTACCAGGAGTCAATACCGGTCAATTCATGAACGGTTTCAACCGACCAGCCCATCCTGAATGCGTCACCGATATACCAGATCCGCTGACTGCCCGGCTCCATAAGCTCTCTTTTCAAGGTATCCGTGGCGTCGCTGAGCCTTGTGTCCAGGATGGGATCGAACCCGCTCACCCCTACCTCCAGACCCCGTAGCGCTTTCTGCAACGATTCCTGAAAAGTGCGCCCGATTGCCATGACCTCACCCACCGACTTCATCTGCGTGGTAATACGATCATTGGCTTCGGGAAACTTTTCGAAGGTAAACCTGGGAATCTTGGTGACTACGTAGTCAATGGTAGGCTCGAAAGAAGCCGGCGTCACGCCGCCCGTTATCTCATTGCGAAGCTCATCCAGAGTAAACCCCACAGCAAGTTTCGCGGCCACACGGGCAATGGGAAAACCGGTAGCCTTGGACGCCAGCGCCGACGAACGGGAAACCCGCGGGTTCATCTCGATAACGACAAGCCTTCCGTTTTCCGGGTTGACTGCGAACTGAACATTGGAGCCACCGGTTTCAACGCCGATTTCCCGTAACACGGCAATCGACGCATCGCGAAGAATCTGATACTCCTTATCGGTAAGCGTCTGAGCCGGAGCGACGGTGATGGAGTCGCCGGTATGTACGCCCATGGCATCAAAGTTTTCTATCGGACAGACTATAATGCAGTTGTCATTCTTGTCGCGAACCACCTCGAGTTCATACTCTTTCCAGCCGATTAACGACTCGTCAATCAGCAGCTCGTTGGTAGGGGACAGTTTTAGTCCACGCGAACAGATTTCTTCGAATTCCTCGCGATTGTAGGCGATACCCCCACCGCTGCCCCCAAGGGTGAACGAGGGACGGATTATACAGGGAAATCCGACCTGCCCGAGCGTTTCAAAAGCCTGCTCCATGTTGTGCGCCAGCCCATGTGCCGGGGTTTCCAGGCCGATTGTCTTCATCGCATTGTCAAACAACTCGCGATCTTCGGCCTTATCGATTGCCTCGCAGTTGGCGCCGATCAGCTCAACCTTGTATTTGTCGAGAACTCCATGCTTATTGAGATCCAGAGCGCAGTTCAATGCGGTTTGACCACCCATGGTGGGGAGAATTGCATCAGGCCGCTCTTTTTCAATGATTTTCTCTACGATTTTCCAGGTTACGGGCTCGATATAGGTGGCATCCGCCATCGTCGGGTCGGTCATGATGGTGGCCGGGTTGGAATTTACCAGAATAACCCTGAAGCCTTCTTCCCGGAGCGCCTGACAGGCCTGGGCTCCTGAATAATCGAACTCGCAAGCCTGACCGATGACGATGGGCCCTGCTCCGATAATCAAAATACTCTTAATGTCTGTACGTTTTGGCATTACTCACCCGATACTGTCTCTGCGAAATTATTTCTGCTTCAGCAGGATAAAATGAATCCGGTGCCGAAGCCGGCGTTTCAACTGGCGCTCTGACGCTTTTCGATCAGCTCTACAAAGCGATCGAACAGGGAGGCGACGTCATGTGGACCGGGACTGGCTTCAGGATGCCCCTGGAACCCGAACGCCGGCCGGTCGGTGCGCTCGATTCCCTGCAAAGTGCCATCGAAAAGTGACCGGTGGGTAGCCCGCAGATTGCCAGGCAGACTTTCTTCATCCACGGCAAAGCCATGATTCTGACTGGTGATCAGCACTTTCCCGTCGTCCAGGTTTTGTACCGGATGGTTTGCCCCGTGATGCCCCAGTTGCATTTTCACTGTCCTGGCATCGCAGGCGAGCGCGAGTAACTGATGACCGAGACAGATTCCAAACATCGGCAGTCCGGCATCCAGAAAATGCCTTATGGCCCTGATTGCATAGTCGCAGGGTTCAGGATCCCCGGGACCATTGGAAAGAAAGACACCGTCAGGGCTCATTGCCAGCACTTCTTCCGCCGAGGTCTGAGCCGGAACAACCGTCACCTCACACTGGCGCTCGGTCAGCATCCGGAGGATATTGCGTTTGACACCGAAGTCGTAGGCCACCACTTTGTACCTGCCCCGCCCGGGCCGTGAATACCCGGAGTCCAGCTTCCACTCGCCGGTTTCCCAGCGTAACGGCTTGCTGATCGTTACTTCTCTAGCCAAGTCCATGCCTTTTAGGCCGGGAAACTCGCGAGCCGCTGCCAGTGCTGCTTCCACACCCAGCTTTTCCAGCTCTGCTCCGGCCAGCAGGCAGCCATTCAGTGAACCCTTGTCTCGCAACAGACGGGTAAGGTGCCTGGTATCGATTTCGGCAATTGCAACCACGTTCTCCCTTACCAGGAATTCGCTCAATGTCTCTTCACAGCGAAAATTGCTGGCCAGCAGCGGCAGATCCCGAATGACCAGACCCGAGGCCCAGACCCGATCCGATTCGTTGTCTTCCTTGTTGGTGCCGGTGTTGCCGATGTGGGGGTAGGTCAGCGTAATGATCTGCCTGGCGTAGGAGGGATCCGTAAGGATTTCCTGGTAGCCGGTCATGGATGTATTGAAAACCACTTCACCAGAGGACAGGCCATCCGCTCCGATGCTCCTGCCCCTCAGAATGGTTCCGTCTTCTAACGCCAATACTGCGGTGACTGCCAAGTTAAGCTCCTTTTCCGGTTATTGGGTTGGATAAAAAAAGGGCAAAAAAAAACGGAGAAAGGTGTAATCCTCGCTCCGCTTCTTTGTCTTTATAGATAAATTAGCCTGTAGCATTCTGAGCGCGCATTTTAGAAAATCTCTTACTGTTTGTCCACCCATCCAAGGACATCGCCCATGTTGTAGAGTCCCGGGCTCTTATGCTCAAGCCATGCTGCGGCACGCACGGCACCGCTGGCAAACGTCATGCGACTGCTGGCTCTGTGGGTAATCTCCACGCGCTCTCCGGGGCCGGCAAATATTACCGTGTGATCACCTACTATGTCCCCGGCTCTTACGGTTGCGAAACCTATGGTTTTGCGGTCTCGTCCTCCGGTAATACCCTCGCGGCCATATACCGCCACCTTCGCCAGGTCCCGGCCCAGGGCACCCGCAACCACCTCTCCCATGCGCAACGCAGTTCCGGAAGGTGCATCTTTTTTATAGCGATGGTGTGCCTCCACGATCTCAATGTCTACTTCGTCTCCGAATGCTTTTGCAGCCGCCTCAAGCAATTTCAGACAGACATTCACACCCACGCTCATGTTGGGAGCAATAACCAGGGGTATCTGTTCAGCCGCCTCGGCAATGATTTCTTTCTGCTGATCGGAAAAGCCGGTGGTACCGATAACCATCCCCTTGCCATGGCGACGGCATAACGCCACGTGTTCCAGGCTGGCATCCGTTGAAGTGAAATCGATCAGCACATCGAAATCCGCCACCCGCTTTCCGAGGGACGAACCGGCTACGACACCCATAGGCGCAGCGCCAATCAGGGTGGCAACATCGACCCCAAGCGCAGGATCGCTCTTCAAGACCGATGCGGCGGTCAGTTGCAGATTAAAGTCACTGCCGATCACGGCTTCGACAAGGGCTCGACCCATCCGCCCGGCGACACCCGCTATGGCGATCCTGTTCATTTCGACTCCGTTCCTTCCAGACTGGCTGCGGTGCACAAGTATACAGACAGCACCCGCTTTCCAAAACCTTGCGATGGAACAACTCCCACCGATAGCCGGCAAAACAGCATGGCGCGATGAAACTTGATGCCGACCGGTTATTTGGGCACACTTTAACCCCACCCTTACCAAGCAATGTCTGTGAGTCTCCGTTCGTTGCTATCCAGGACCCCCTTGGTGGCTGGTCCAGGATCAATGTAACGGTCAAATCCTCTACTGGCTCTGCAATAAATGACTGACGAACCGGTCTTAAACGGAAAAACCAAGAAGCAACGGTATGAAGCACTGGTTGATGCGCTTTACCAGGATGTGTTTCGGTATGCCTACTGGATCTGCAAGAATCAGCCACTGGCGGAGGACCTGGTGCAGGAAACTTTCCTGCGTGCCTGGAGGTCTCTGGACAGCCTGCAGAACGACAAGGCGGCCAAGGCATGGCTTTTTACGATTCTGCGGCGGGAAAACGCCAGGCTTTATGAACGCTATCAGCCAGATCTGGTGGATGTGGACGACCAGACGTTGCCTGAAACGAGCATTGATGAACCGGACAATGCCATGGAACGGGAATTACTGCATAACGCCATAAACAAGCTCGAAAGTGATTATCGTGAGCCTTTGCTACTTCAGGTAGTGGGAGGTTTCAGTGGCAAGGAAATTGCCGACATACTGGACCTCAACAGCAACACGGTTATGACTCGCCTGTTTCGTGCGCGAAGCAAATTGAAAGATTATTTTACTTCAGAGCACAATAACGCCACGTAAGAACGAAAAGAGCCGACCACCGATGGAAAATTCAGAATTCGAAACTCGGGCATTTGCCGACCCGAACGACAGTGCGCAGGATTTCCTGGAGGCACTGACCGCCAACTCGGAAAGACGACAATTAGTTGATGAAATCCGCCTCTTCAATGAGCGCCTGGGGCAAATCACCAACAGTATCGGCATCCCCCCTGAGCTTTGTAACCGCTTGAAAGCAGTAGCAATCGACGAATCCCCGACCACTGTAAAATCCATTCCACAGGGCGACGTACCCGAGTACTCCGGCAGGAAAAAACAGCCATTGCGACTGATTGCCATGGCAGCGGCCCTGGTGCTGGCAGTGGGGGTGACCTTTTCGACCCAGTTTGGAAACAATCAGCCGTCTGCCGCTGAGATGGAGTTTGGACAACAGGTTGTCAACCACGTCTACACCGAGCTGGATGAAATCAGTGCCAGCACTGTTGCGAGTCTGCAACAGATAAGCCTGGCAATGGGAGCCATCGGCAGCCCGGAAGCCAATATCGAGGCCATCACCAGCCTGGGGATCAGTTTCGCTAAACCCTGCGATATTCTACCGCGCAGCCGGAGCGCTCACCTGGTCATCAACGGCAATCGGGGCGCAGTGAACATCATCATCATCGACAACAGTCCCGTAAGCAGGAAATTCACCTTCAACGACGACCGGTTCTCCACGGTAGTCGTACCGCTGGCACGGGGCAATCTTGTCCTGGTAGGCGAGAAAAGCGAGCGTCTGGCGGATTACCAGCAACTGGTGGACGACAACCTGACCTGGGCAATTTAGGGAGAAGCTCCCGCAGGGCAGCACGACGGCACCGCCGTCGAACGGTGCTGGCTGCCGGGGAATCAGAATTGTTCCGCCTCAAGTGCCATCACTGACCCGGCACCCGAAGCGACTTCCTCAACCAGGGATTTGTACCGGGGCATGATTCGCTCGAAATAGAATCGTCCAACCTTGAACAGGCTGTCACGGTAACCCTCTCTGAACTGTTTCGAGCCGGTGTCCACCACCGCCGCATACAGAATTCTGACCCACATATAACCGTAAAGAAAAAGCCCCATAGCTTCCATGTAGCCATAGGATGCCGCCCCGGTTTCAGCTGGATCAGAGGCGGCACGCTTCACTATTCCACGGGTGAGTGCTTCCAGCGAGTCGCAGGCCTGCGCCAGTGATGACAGATACGGACCCAGGACCGCTTCAGACTCGCACTCAGCAAGAAATTTGCGAACTTCTTCAGCCAGGACCTGGAAGTTCCTCCCGTTACAGTTGACGGTCTTGCGACCCATCAGGTCCAGTGCCTGAATGCCGTTCGTACCTTCGTAAATCTGTGCGATCCGGGCATCTCTGACCGCCTGCTCCTGACCCCACTCCCGAATGTATCCATGGCCACCCAGCACCTGCTGCCCGGTGACACAGTCCTGAAACCCCCGGTCGGTGCAGAAAGCCTTGACCACAGGGATCAGAAGCTCCACCAGCTGTTCCGCCACCTGTGCCTGGCCGTCGTCGGTGCTGAACCTGACAGTGTCCAGTTTTGACGCGGCATACAGGGCCAGGGCCCGGCCCGCAAGGATGTTGGCTCGCATGGTCAACAGCATACGCCGCACATCCGGGTGCGCGATTATGGGGTCCGCCGGCTGGTCCGGATTTTCCGGGCCGCCAGGCGCACGGCCCTGAATGCGCTGTCTGGCGTAATCGCGAGCAACCTGATAGGACAGGTCGGCCAGGCCAATGCCCTGTAATCCCATCGACAGGCGCTCGTAATTCATCATGGTGAACATGCATGCCAGCCCATTGTTTTCTTCGCCAATGAGGAAACCCGTGGCCTCGTCAAAGTTTATTACGCAGGTAGCCGAGCCGTTTATCCCCATTTTGTGCTCTATGGAACCGCAGCTTATCCCGTTTCTGACAGTGAGTTCACCGGCTTCGTCGACGAGATCCCTTGGCACCAGGAACAAAGAAATGCCCTGTGCTCCCGCGGCGCTGCCCGGCAGCCTCGCAAGCACGAAGTGAATAATATTCTCAGTCAGGTCATGTTCGCCGGCGGTTATGAAGATCTTGCTGCCGGTAAGTCTGTAGCTATTGTCCGCCTGCGGCTCGGCCCGTGTTTTCATCATACCCAGGTCAGTACCTGCGTGTGACTCCGTCAGGCACATCGTCCCTGTCCATCGTCCAGAATAAAGATTGGGGAGATACCGGCGTTTCAGCTGGTCACTGCCATGGAGGCTCAGTGTGAACGCTGCGCCACTGGTGAGAACAGGAGTCAATGCGAAGGCGGAATTGGCAGCAAACAGCATCTCCTCGAACAGCACGGAGAGCAGTTTCGGCATACCCTGGCCTCCGTAGTCGGGGTCACCGGTAAGAGCACCCCAGCCTCCATCGGCAAAGGTGCGGTAGGCCTCTCTGAAACCTTCGGGGGTGGTAACTGCACCGTTCTCAAACCGGCAACCCTGCTGATCACCGGATTGATTGATCGGGGCAAGCACTTGTTCCGTAATTTTTGCCGCCTCTTCGAGGATGGCATCGAGCAACTCGCCCGAAAGTTCCTCCATGCCATGCAGGGTGGTCAGAAACTGTTCCGCCTCAAAAACTTCATGCAGCAGAAACCGCATATCCTCCAGGGGGGCTTTGTAATTCTGCATGCATCGCTCCGAAAATTGAGATAAACCGCTTTAGGGAGATTATAGGGTAAGCGACGGGTTATAAGGAAAATCCGATCTCGACTGCCTGGTTTGCATGTTGTCGGGCAGTTCTGTGCTGAGTACGCAAAATCCACGGGGTTGGACTAGAGTTGTGAACAGAGGAGAAAGAAACTGACCCTGAGCAGGCCAATGTGAAATTGATCGACCGTATCCGATCCACTCTGCCCTCAAGCTGCATTCTCTGCAATCTACCGGTCCGCAGAGCAGCGAGTCTCTGTGTCGACTGTCAGCACCTGCTGCCGGCCGTCGAAGTCGCCTGCAGCGTTTGCGGTGTGGCACTTGAGCATCAGCCGGCCTCTGGAGTCTGCGGTCGCTGCCGGCTGTCGCCACCCCCATTTGATCGCTGCGTGGGAATTTTCCGGTATGAATCCCCTTTCAGCGACCTTATTGCCGAATTCAAGTTTCACGGCAATCTGGCCTCCGGCAGGGTCCTCTCCTGGCTTCTGGGCCAGGCATTTCAGTCTCATTACGGGACAGGTGGCAGTGCCCGGGAGTACGGCTGTCCTGATCTGTTGGTCCCGGTTCCCCTGCATCGCAGCCGGTTGCGGAAGCGGGGGTTCAACCAGGCTCTGGTACTGGCCAGAGAGGCATCACAACACTCCGGTGTGCGGCTGGCAAGCCGGTTGTTGGAGAGAACTCGAGACACCGTGCCCCAGAGTCAATTAACCGGCAGCCGCAGGCCCCGGAATCTGCGCGGGGCCTTCCGACTGCGCGGATCTGTGCCAACTTCCGGCCTGGGCCACGTCGCTGTTATTGACGACGTGATAACCACTACTGCCACAGCCGCCGCAGTCTCCCGGGCATTGCGACAAGCGGGAGCCCGTCGAATCGACATCTGGGCAGTTGCCAGGGCCTGATATTGCGCGGCCACCGGTTCGTTCAATTCTGTGAATCAGCGCACGGCGGATTTTCCGTGTTCCGATACCATAATATCCGTATCGAAATTTTGGTACAGGAAGCTGTTCGGGTTTTCCTCCGTTGACAATTCCGCAGCCAGATTGTGTAGCCCTTTACCCCGTGCTTAACGGGGTTTTTTTTGCGCTGAAAGAAATTGTGAACCCGGGGGTGACAGCCTCCGGACCTGGAACGGATTCCCTAGAACTGGTACTTGATCGAACCGTAGGCCACGCGGCCATTCTGGTCCACCACCCGGCTGTTCTGATTGAGGATCTGGGTGGTCTTTTTATCGAAAATATTTCGAATACCCAGGGAGAAGGAAATGACGGCACGATCCTGCTTGCCGGTTTTGACGTTGTAACCGTATTGCAGATCCACGGTGGTGATGTTTTCCACCAGCTCGTTAATCTGTTCCACATCCAGCTCACTGATATCCTTGATTGAATCGAAGTAATTGGTCACTGCACTGGCCGAGTGATTACCGAATTCCCAGGTTAACGTAAGGCTCCCCTGCAGTTCAGGCCTGTCAGGTAACCGGGACTCCTCGTCAAGAAACTGCCCCGACTCTGTCAGACCGGTACGCTGTTCGAAATCGTTGATATACGTGGCCGTCGTTTTCAGCGTGAATTTACCAGCTCTGCCGGCCTCCCAGACATAAGCGGCACCCAGATCGATGCCGTTGCTCTCAAGATGGTTTCCCAGGAACGGCTGTTCAAGGCCGAAATCCGGACCTGCATCCCGTTTCTGGTAGGGCAGCGGGAAACCTGATTGCAGACTCGCAGCCTGATTTACTGACTGCACCGGCATCGGCCGGTCCTGTATGTTCCAGGCGTCGGCGCGCAAACTGAGGCCTTCGACGGGGGTAAATTCCAGGCCCAGGTTCAGGTCGGTGGTCTGATTCCCATACAATCCCTGTAAATCTCTCTGACCGCTCTGGCGCTCAATTCGGATAATCGGCAACACCAGTTGCTGAGCGCTGGAAGACAATGCTTCAGCGTCCGCGAACAATGCCGTGTCGCGGAGTGAAATCCCCTGGCCGAGGACCGACGAAACCGGCAGCAGCACTCCAGCGAGACTGAAGGCACCGATCTGCATCAGAGAACGAGTCTTTGCGGACAAAGTGGCCAAACCTGACTTACCTGTTGTTGTTGCTGGCATTTTATTATTCAACCATCTGGTAGTCTACCACCGAAAAAATAAGAAATGTATCCTTCTTGATGCCAATGCCAGAATCAGACCAGCTGTCCTGAAACCGGCCTGTGCCGCGGCTTTCAGGTGCCTGGGTCAGCAATTGTGGGGGAATCCGGGCGACAAGGTGTCGATTTTTACGACCAATGGCGCGATCGTTGGCAGGTCCATGGCCAATTCGGCTACAGTCCGTACCTGTCCGGGGAGCCTGAGTTCCGGCGCAATTTCCGCCAAGGGCACCAGCACGAATCCGCGTCTGTGGGCCAAAGGATGAGGCAACGTCAATTCGGCATCGGCGCTCTGTCGCCAACCGAAACTGATCAGGTCCAGATCCAGACAGCGCGGGGCGTTCAGAGTGCCGTCGCGTTTTCGGCCAAAACACACTTCCAGATCCAGTAGCTTTTCCAGAAGGGAATGGGGTGTTTCGTCCGACATTGGCACCATGCCTGCCACCGCATTGATGAAGGGGGCTGAACCGGGGGGGCAGTCGATTGGCTCGGTGCACCACAGAGACGAACGCTGCAGGGGATGCGCTGACCAGGTTGCGATCAGTTCCAGGGCAGCCTCGATTGTCTGTCCCGGTGTTCCTGCAGGCGACTCAAGGTTTGATCCCAGCCCGATATACGCCCGGGCAAGGGATTCTCCGCCGGATCTACCGGTGGTACTGCTCGGAGAGTTCATGGACAGACTCTACAAACGTTTTAACGTTGTCCGGGTTTACGCCAGGAGTTATCCCGTGCCCCAGGTTGAAAACGTGACCATTTCCACTGCCAAAGTCTGCCAGAATCCTGCCGACTTCCTCCCTGATTCTCTGCGGCGAGGCATACAGAATGGCCGGGTCCATGTTGCCCTGCAATGAAACCCTGTTACCAATACGCTGGCGGGCCACTCCGATTTCGACGGTCCAGTCCAGGCCAACACAGTGGCATCCGCTGGTTGCGATGTCTTCCAGCCACAGGCCACCATTCTTGGTAAACAGGATCACCGGCACCTGTCGGCCTTCGTTTTCCCTGACCAGATTGGAGACAATTCGGTTCATGTAGGCAAGTGAAAATTCCCGGTAGGCCGGTGTTGTCAATATGCCGCCCCAGGTATCAAATATCTGCACTGCCTGAGCTCCGGCTCGAATCTGGGCGTTCAGGTAATCGGTTACAGCGCGGGCCAGTTTGTCCAGCAGCAGGTGCATGGCCTGGGGCTGGTCATAGAGAAATTGCTTGGCAGCACGGAAATCGCGACTGCCCCCACCCTCGATCATGTAGGTAGCCAGGGTCCAGGGACTGCCGGAAAAGCCGATGAGGGGAATCGATCCATTCAGCTCCCTGCGAATCATGGCAACCGCAGCGGTGACGTAGTCAAGATCACTGGCGACATCAATTTCCGGCAGTGCTTCCACATCGCCGGAATCACGAATCACCTTGCGGAATCGGGGCCCTTCGCCTTCTTCAAAATACAGGCCCATGCCCATGGCATCGGGGATGGTGAGGATGTCGGAAAACAGGATAGCAGCGTCGAAAGGATAGCGTCGCAAAGGCTGCAATGCGACCTCGCAAGCCAGCTCCGGCGACTGGCAGAGCTTCATAAAGTTGCCGGCACTCTGCCGGGTTGCCCGGTATTCCGGTAAATAGCGCCCCGCCTGCCGCATCATCCATACCGGTGTGCGATCTACAGGCTCTTTCAGCAATGCTTTCAGAAATCTATCGTTCAATAAGATGCTCAATGTCTCAACCTTTATGCCGCTCAGGCTGGCGGCCTGAAACGGGAGGAGCAACCTGCCTGTTGCTCAGGTCACCTGCTTACTGCCATGAATCGGGCGCTAATTCTACATGCCCGGCCGGCAGCGGACAAACACTCACTGAGGGCCTGTGGCCGGCGCGGAAGTCGGATCTACTCAATGTGCCGGATAGCGGTCTGGATATCGGAAAGGTTGCGCGCCCAGGGTTTGAGTTCCTTCAGCGGGGGCGGCAACTGGTCGATTGCGTCCTGGGCGGCACGGCGATCGGGGAAGCTGCCTGTTACCACCACATACCAGGGCTGGTCCTGGTGACGGGATTCAAAATAGCTCATTTCATAGGACCCGCCGTGTCTGGCAATGAAATTTCTGACGTTGTTTTCCGAGTGAGACCCCAACAGTTGCAGGGTGAACCTTTCTGGAGGCCAGGACAGCAGAGTGTGCATTGCTGTCGATAGTTGCGTCAGATCCTGTTGCGGAGCCCCCAGATTCGGCCTGTCTGCCTCACTGACAGCTGCACCTGGCGCCACTGTGACTGACCCCGGGTCCTCGTCCACTTTTGGTTCGATCGCACCTGCGATCGAACGCACCGGGTAGGTGCCGGCGCTTTCCCGTGCAGTTGGTGCGGAAACCTCGTCCCCGGTCAGCGGTTCCTCTGGGTCGGGATTCCCCCGCGTAGCTGACCCGACTGCCAGGAGCGGTTCAGCGCTTGCCGGACTCGGAGGTTTGATTTCCAGCGGCACCTGGACCCGAGCCTGACCGACACTACCCGACTGTGGCGTGGTGGCAACGACTGCCGAGCTTACCGACGCGGGGTCGCGATCGCTTTCCAGGACGAAAAACAATGCCAGCACCAGCACGCCAAACAGAACGCTGGAAGCGACCAGGTGACGCTCGATGAAACGCAATGGCGATCGGGACTGGCGGGACAACACCGACTCACCCAATGCATCCCTGGCCAGGGCATTCAAAGCTCCCGGCATGCCGCGAGCGCGGGCATGAATGACGGAAATAGCGTCTTTGCCGATAGGTAGCCTGCCCGCGAATCCGGCACAGGTCAGTCGGAACTCCAGATAGTCAACAGTCTCGTCGAGATCCAGCGGTTTCAACTCCAGTACCCGGCAGGCAGATGGAGCGAGTTGCTCCACCTGGTCAAGCAGTAACATTTCACCGAACAGAACAGCTTTGACTCCGTCTTCGCCCAGGCGATTGGAATCCGCCTGCCGCGCCAGGAGTTCAAAGAGGCAGGATAACGCCTCCTGGCCCAGCTCGTGGGCATCATCCACCAGCAGCTGTAATGTCCGCGATCGGGCATGCAGGGAATCTGCGTACTGATCCAGCTGCCTGAGCAGTTCGTCAGCCTCTGCATCCGGGTCGGTTTCCAGACCCAACTCGCCACAGGCCGCCTCCAGCAACTGCTCCGCACTCATGAACAGCGTAGCCTGTACCCGCACCGCCACGAATTCATCATCGAGACACAACGCCAGCCATTGTGCCAGGGTCGACTTGCCACAGCCCAGCGGGCCGGTCACCACGACCAGATCGGAGTCATAGGTGCAATGGGCAATCAACTGATCAAGCAATTCCTGCCGATTGCCACCGGGGAAGAAATGCCCGGCCGGGTGGTCGGAGTTGAACGGGTCAAAGCCCGGGTTCTGCTGCTCGCGGTACGCTGCCATAGGATTAATCTAAGAAACCTCTGGTTACTTGGTAACTCAGGCAGTATCACAGTCAGCTTCCGGGTTCACAGAGCCTGCCGCCAGCGCGCAGGGTCTGGTTCAAAATGGCCGGGGGCACATCACTGGTGACCACCGCTTCGCCTATTCCTTTCAACAGGACAAAGTTTATCTTTCCTGCCCGGGCCTTCTTGTCCGATATCATAATGTCGAGATACTGCTGTTCTTTTATATCGGCCGGTGGCGCCACCGGCATACCGAAATTTTGCACGATTTTTTTAATGCGCACGGCGTCCTCCGGTGGCAGCCAACCCAGCCGCATGGAAAGGTCGCTGGCCATTATCATTCCGGCGGCGACAGCCTCACCATGGAGCCAGTTTCCGTATCCCATCGCCGTTTCTATGGCGTGTCCAAAGGTATGTCCCAAGTTCAGCCAGGCACGGATCCCCCCTTCCCGCTCATCCTTGGCGACGATTTCCGCTTTCTGTTGACAGCTCACCCTAATCGCTTCGGCCAGCAGGTTTTGCTCCAGTGAGAGTAGCCCGGTCCGATTTGCTTCAAGCCAGTCCAGAAATTCCGGCTGACTGATCAACGCATACTTGATCACCTCGGCCAGACCTGCTTTCAGTTCCCGTTCCGGAAGGCTCTTGAGTACTGCGGTATCGGCCAACACACACCGGGGCTGGTAAAAGGCCCCTATCATGTTCTTCCCCAGGGGATGATTGACTCCGGTTTTGCCCCCGACTGACGAATCCACCTGGGCCAGCAAGGTGGTGGGAATCTGGATGAAATTCACCCCACGCAGGAACGTCGCCGCTGCAAACCCGGTAATATCACCGATTACGCCACCTCCGAGGGCCACCAGCGTGGTGTTTCTATCGTATCTGTCGGCCAGCAATCTGTCGTAGATATCACTGACCGTACCCAGGGTCTTGTAGCGTTCACCGTCCGGGAGAATCAGTGCCTCTGCACTGCCTGCCAACCTCGTGACCGACTCCAGGTACAAAGGCGCCAGCGTCGCATTGGTCACCACGAGCACCCGGCCCTGGCGCAGAAACGGTCTGAGCAACTCAGGGTTCTCAAGCAGCCCGGGGCCGATATAAATCGGGTAGCTGCGTATACCCAGATCAACCGGAACTGTTTCCATGTTCAGCTGGCGCCTCCCGTTGAGCTGCTGTCACCATTTTCCTGCTCTTTAAATTGTTCCAGTCGCCTGACAATTTCCTGACTTACCATTCGCGGACTGCGGCGGTTGGTATCCACCACGATATCAGCCGTTTCACGGTACAGAGGTTCTCGAACCTTCATTAATTCGGCGATCCTGGCGGCCGGATTCGAAGTTTGCAACAGAGGCCGGTTACGATCACGGCTGGTTCGCTCCAGCTGCTGGGACAGGGATGCTCTGAGGTACACCACGAATCCCCCGGACATGAGGTGCTTGCGATTTGCCGGGTCCAGCACCGAGCCACCACCTGTTGCCAGCACTATTCCTCTTTGCCGGGTGAGTTCGGCAAGCATTTTCGACTCCCGTTGCCGGAATCCCGACTCACCTTCCACGTCGAATATCCACGGAATGTCAGCCCCGGTGGATTCCTCGATTTCCCGGTCAGAATCCAGAAACCGCAAATTCAGCTGGTCGGCCAATACCCTGCCTATGGTGGTCTTGCCTACGCCCATTGGGCCGATCAGAAATACATTGTCAGTAGCTTTCATTCAGTGAGGATGTTGTCGTTTTTCCAAAGTAGGCGACATTGTACTCTGTTGAAATCGAGACGACAGCTGTTGCCGGTGACATACAGGTTGTTAGGGAACCAGGACGAGATTAAAAAAAGCCCGCACTGTCAGACAGTGCGGGCTTTGGGCGGCTCTGAGCCGGCAGACCCGATCCGGGGGCTGGCCTCAGAGCACGTTCAGTTCCGAAATCACCTTCGGGGTGATGAAAATCAGTAGCTCAGTGCGTCGGCTTTCATTTTCGGTGCGCTTGAAAAGCTTTCCGAGATAAGGCACATCACCCAGAACCGGAGTCTTGGTTTCAAGTGTGGTGGTTTCCTCCCTGAAGACGCCACCGAGCACTATGGTTTCACCATTATCGACCAGCACACTGGTTTCTACCGAGTTGGTATTGATAGCGGGCACCTGGCTGGAGCCGGGCGCCACAGAATCCTGATTGATCAATAACTGCATGATAATGCGTCCATCGGGGGTGATCTGCGGAGTGACCTCCAGCGATAACACCGCCTCCTGAAATTCTACTGTCGACCCGCCTGCAGTTCCGCCGGCCTGGGCCTGGTATGGAATGAGAACACCGGAGCGGATCACGGCGGTCACCTTATCCTGGGTGGTTACCTTGGGACGGGCGATCACCTCACCATTGCCGCTGCTTTCCAGAGCGGACAGCTCCAGTTCGATAAGACCGCTGTTGCCCGTAAAGCCGATTGAAAACGACGAAGCATCCTCGTCCTGGACCCCCAGATCGATCGCCAGGGCTTCCGGAAAATTCGTGATGCCGATCGGGATCGGTACTGCGGCAATTGCGGCCTGAACCAGGGCCGGGATCAGGCTGGGATCGGTTCCAGCCTCCAGGGCTTCAAGCCGGACCTGCTCACCGGCGACCAGTGCTTCCTGCATGGCGAGTTCCCTGGCCACCCGATTGTTGTTCTGTTCGATGGTGGAGTCGAGAGAACCGCCATAGCGGAAATTGTCATGGCGACTAGTCCTGCCCGCGCCACCCCAACGGACTCCCAGATCGCGACCGAAATCCGTGGAGACATTGACGATCCTGGCTTCAATGAGAACCTGACGAACCGGTACATCAAGCTGAGCCACCAGGCTTCTGACTTCTTCCAGTTTCTCTTCCACGTCCCGCACGATGATGATATTGGTACGCGAATCGACCGTGGCCGTGCCACGGGAGGAAAGAATGCCGTTACCACTGGCTTCGAGGGTGCTGGTACCGGTGCCCTCGGCCGCGGCATCCAGCGGTTGCGCTACGGCGCCGCCTCGGCCCTGCGCGTTACCGGTTCCCAGCAGCAGGGAAAGTATGTCATTGGCATTGGCATAGTTGATCTGCACAAACTCGGTATACAGCGGCGCCAGTGCCTGTGCCGCCAGATTGGCCTCCAGTTCCGCCCGTTCCTGGGCGGCGATGTCCGCCGCCGGTGCCACGTACAGAACATTGCCCACCAGCCGCTTGTCCAGATTTCCGGCCCGCAGCACCAGATCCAGAGCCTGATCCCAGGGTACATTGTTCAACTCCAGCGTTACGGTACCGTCAACGGCAGGTGCGACCAGGTTGAAATCGTATTCATCTGCCAGAATCTGCAAGGCGGCGTGGATTTCCACATCCTGCAGACTCAGGGAACTGATCTCGCCATTATAAGCATCGGTGGGATCGTCGTCGGATGCGGTGACGGGTGGGGGCTGTACACTGATGGTGTACTGCCTGCCTGTCTGGTAGGCGACATATTCATAACTGCCATCCACGTCCACGACCACGGTGGCATCACCGTCTTCCCCCAGTACGTCGACTGTGGCAACCGGTGTGGCGAAATCGGATACGTCAAAACGACGGTTCAGCCGCTCGGGCACAGCGGTATTGCTGAATTCGACATACACGCGGGCGCCAATCTGTTCAATACTGCCGACAATCCGGTCGCTGGAGAGCAGCACGACCACCTGCCCCTCGTTGCCTTCACCCCGGCGAAAGCTGACGTCAGTGATCGATTGAGCGGCCGAGGCCGCAGCCGCAGTGGAGCCGGCGGAGCTCTGGGCGCTACCTGATGCCCCCTGGGAGACAGTGGCGACTGAGCCGGCTCCGACCATGAGCACGATGTTGTTACCGACCAGGCTGGATTCATAGTTCACCAGCCGATTGAGATTGACTATCAGACGCGTGCGGGTACCGTCATCCAGCACAATGACACTGTCTGCATTATTCGAGTCAATATCGTAACGCTGCTGGGACAGTCCGCTGGCGACGCCTGGCAGGTCAATGGAAATGCGCGCCGGGTTGTCCAGTACGAACCCATCGGGCTGTGGTGGCGCGCCATCGAAGCCGAGGCGAATTTCCACACCGTCTTCCGCCAGACTGGCAAACCCGATGCTTTCCAGGCGCACGTTCTGTTGTGCGTTTGTGAGTCCTGACACAAGCAAGGCTGCCAGAAGAAAAGCGAAACGCTTGATACACATAGTCAATCCATCCGATGTTGCGTGCTGATTTGGCTTAATGATCGCGGACATAGCATCCTGCCTCCTTGTCCTTATTTACCTGACCAGGGACAGGGATTGAGGTCGTTCCATCCAGCCCCCGGTGCCGCTGGGCACTATCTCCACGAGATCCAACTGTGTTGCCGAAATGGACACCACCCTGCCGTGATTTCGTCCCAGGTAGTTTCCGCGCAGAACCCTGCGCACCTCACCCAGGCTGTTTTCAACCAGGGCGACATAGTGACCATTCCTTTCAACCATCCCTACCATAGCTAATTCGGCTATTGCGAAGCTTTCAAGAGGCTCTTTTGGCCTGTCGAGATTCGGCTTTACGTCGTGGGACGCCGACACGCCTTCCTGCAGTTTGATCCTGACCGGAACATCGAACGGACTGCGAAAACCCGCTGCACTGTAAGTGAAAGCCTCGTATTCCCGGAACTCCGGCACGGGTTCTATATCACCCCCGGGCCTGGCGCGCACCTCTGCTGTAAATCGTTGCAGATCAGAGAAATCGTTAATCGGTGTACAGGATGCCAGCAGCATCGGCAGGACGGTAAGAACTGTTTTGAATCGTTTCATAGGCCTTGTCATTTCAAAGAGCGGTAAACTCTTCCTCATCCTCTTTATAACGATAGGTTTTGGCGGTAATACTCATGTTCAGGAACACGTCGTCCTGCCTGACAATTTCAAAGTCGTGCAGGGTTACGATACGCGGGAGCGCTGCCACTCCGCTTACGAAGGTGGCAAAATCGTGGTAACTGCCGGTCACATCGATCTCGATTGGCAGTTCGATGTAAATTTCCTGGATTACTTCGTCGGACAATTCAATATTGGCAAACTCCAGACCACTTCCAAGGCCCGTGTCGGTCACGTCGTCCACCAGTCCGGGGACTTCTGTTTCACTTGGCAACTGTCGCAGCAGGTCCGAGAACGCCTCCTCCATTTCCAGAGTCTGCGCCCGATACTCGTCCAGATTGGCCGCCAGAAAGGCTTTCTGCTCGAAGCTCTGGCGAAGTGTCGCCTCCTCCGCCTGCTGCCGTAACAGGTCCTCGCGAAGATTCTTGACATGCAGAAAATAACCGGCTGACAGGCAGCCTCCAGCCACTAACAACGCCAGCACAAACTTGACCGGCAGGGGCCAGACTCCGACGCTGTCAAAGTCAGACAGGTCCGCCAGGTCGAAATTTCGCAAATCGTCTATGGCTTTCTTGAATCCGGACATAGTGGAATACCTACTCTGCAAGTTCTGCCTCGCCCGGATCCTTGGGCGTGACCAGTGTCAGGTTGAGATTGAAACGATTGGCTGCGGTATCGTCAAAGGCGCCCTCGCCATCCGCGGCTGAAATAATCCGGAGGTTCGGCGAGGTGAACCATTCGGACCCGTCCAGCCTGCGCATCAGCGTCGTCAGCTGACTGTAGGACTCCGCCACGCCGACGATAGTCATGGATTCTCCACTGCGTTCCAGCGTCTCGAAAAAGACACCGTCGGGAAGGGTCTTAACCATCTCGTCGAATACCCGGACGATAACCGGACGGGATCCCTGCAGATTCTGTATAACCGACATGCGATCCTGGATTTCCCGTTTCTGCTGTTGCAGTTTGCTGATCTCCGCAACCTGTTCCTCCAGGATCCGGATCTCGGCCATCATGTATTCGTTCCTGGCATTCTGGTTGACCAGCGCGCCCCGCACGTAGCGATCGGCAGCCAGAACCACGCCACCGGATATCAGCAGTACCACCACCATGAGTGCCAGGTATTTGCGCTTGCGTTCTTCCCGCAGCGTCTCCCGCCAGGGAAGTAAGTTGATCTGTGCCATCAGTTTGCGCCTCGCATTGCCAGACCGGTAGCGATCAACAATGCCGGAGCATCATTGCGCAACATGGTCTTGTTGACCTTGGGACCAACCTGCAGATCCTTAAACGGATTGGCGACCATTACCGACGTGGAGAGGTGCTCCTGCACCAGTTCGTCCAGGCCAGGGATTGCGGCCACTCCGCCGGCCAGCACGATGTGGTCTACTTCGTTGTAATGACTGGAGGAGAAAAAGAACTGCAGCGTCTGACTTATCTGCTGAACCACTGAATCCTTGAAAGGCAACAGCAATTCCACTTCGAACTCTTCAGGCAGGCCGCCGCGCTTGATGGCCACTTCCGCTTCTGCGGCAGTGAGGCCGAAGCGCCGGATCACATCATCCACCAGCTGGTTGCCGCCGAACATCTGTTCGCGGGTATAGATGGTCCTGCCATCCATCATGACATTCAGCGTGGTCATGGTGGACCCGATATCAATAATCGCAGTGGTCTGATTTTCTTCCGCTTCGATCTGCTCGTTAAGCAGGCTGAACGCCCTTTCGATGGCGTAGGCTTCAATATCCACCACTCTGGTTTCCAGCCCACCCATTTCCAGGGCTGTCACCCGCGAATCCACGTTTTCCTTGCGGCACGCCGCCAACAGGACTTCGACCAGGTCTTCGCTGCGTTCCGACAACGCCTGCCGCTCGAAGTCAATGGCCACCTCATCCAGAGGGTAGGGAATATACTGATCGGCCTCGACAATGATCTGGTTCTCCAGTTCAGTATCGCTCAACGCGGCATTCATCTCGATGGTCTTGGTAATCACCGCCGAACCGGCAACCGCCACGGCGGCTTCTCTGGTGGAGGGTTTCATGACACTGACCGCTCCCGCGATAGCCTCACCGACTGCGTTGATATCGCTGATATTCTTCTCGACTACCGACTTGGCGGGCAGGGGCCGAATCACGTAGTTGTCGAGCTTGTAGCGTCCACCGCTGCTGCTCAGTTTCACGATTTTTACCGAGGATGAACTGATATCCACTCCCAGCAGCGAACTGGATCTGCGCCCAAAATTTCTGAATTTATCTAGCACCTGACGATTCCTGAAGTTGGCTGTTTTACGATTCCGGTGTGTATTTCGATTCCTGACTCGACGGTTTCCTGACACTTCGCGTGGTAACGCTCACTACCTGACTGACCTACCGTGCCGCAAACGCGAAACGATTCCCGGGTCAGCCGGTCTTCTAAAAAGCTAGGTCAGGGACTTTGAAAACTCCACAATTCACTTCAAACTATCGGCACTAAATGAATTTATTAGAATTTTCAAGCAATTATATTGCTTTCTACCTGTCTGACCTGGAAACAAATCATCGCGTATGTTGGTTGCTATTTCTATGAATCCCATCACGGTTACACTGCAGCCGGCACAGCGAATCATCAATAGCGGTCACATTTTGCTCAGAGAACCGCCCAGGTGAGTGAAATTCCCTCCCCAACGGTATCAGCAGCGAGGCTCCAGTCCGCTTCCATCGACAGCAGGGAATTTCTCTCGTCTGGGTGTATACTTGCGGGTGAGGTCGCATGTTTCCGCCTGATTCACCTCCGGTTAAGCACCAGGAGATGAAAATTCCCGTTCGCAGTTATGCGCAGGGTTCATGGCGACCCCGGATTTCTGGATACCGTGAAGAAAGCAATCCTACATAGCCTGAAGTGGATCCTCCTGTGGGGGACCGCTATAGTTTGTGGCATCGTGATGGTCGGTGCTGCCGGTTACATGTACCTGGCTCCCCAGTTGCCATCGGCCGAAACCTATCGTGACGTGCAGCTGGAAACACCCCTGCGGATCTACACGACCGACATGCGCCTGATCGATGAAATCGGCAATCGCAGGCAGCCGCTGACTTTTGACGCCATCCCCGAGGTTGTCCGCAATGCCGTCATAGCCAGCGAGGACCCCGGTTTCTACTCACACCCCGGTGTTGACATTAAAGGACTCGTGAGGGGATTCTGGGGATTCATTCGAGGCGTAAACCTGGGCGGCGGCAGCACCATTACCATGCAGCTGGCCAATAACATTTCCTTCGACAACGACAATGTCTACCTGCGCAAATTCAAGGAAATTCCCTTCGCCCTGCAGATTCAGAGAGAGTTGAGCAAGTCGGAAATTCTTTCCCTGTACCTGAATCTGATTTATTTCGGTGCCGGCGCAGACGGAATCAGCGCGGCCGCGTTTATCTACTACGGCAAGGAAGCCAGCGAACTGACTCTTCCCGAAGCAGCCATGATGATATCGCTGCTGCCCTGCCCCTCCCCCTGCAATCCACTGGCCGATCCCGAACGTGCCCTGGAGCGCAGGAACCGGGTTCTGGAGCGCATGTACCAGCAGCGCATGATCGACCAGCAGCAGCTGGCGCAAGCGCAGGCGGCACCTGTTACCGCACGCCGTCATGGCCGGAATATCGAGGTACCCGCACCCTATATCGCGGAAATGGTGCGCCAGCAGCTCTATGCCCAGTACGGTGAGGATACCTACACCCAGGGCTTCGAAGTGATTACCAGCATCGATGGCGACAAGCAGCTGGCCGCCAAGCAGGCACTGACCAATGGCCTGGAGGAGTACTATGACAAGCGGCACGGATTTCGCGGTGTCGATGCCCATTTTCAATCCGACCCGGTGGATCCCATTGCGGGCTGGTTGCGGGAACTGACAGCCATCCCGGTTTACGGTAATCAACAGCCGGGGATTGTGGTCGAGGTCGCGGACCGCAGCCTGCGCGTGTTGTTGAAGAACGGCGAATTGATCAACGTGGGCTGGGAGGAAATGCGCTGGGCCCGGCCCTACATCACCCAGAATAACGCCTGGCCACCCCCGCAAAGCGCCAGCGATATCGCAGCCGTGGGTGACCTGATAAGAGTCAAGCAGTTCGACGGCAGCTGGCACCTGGGCCAGATTCCCGATGTACAGGGAGCCGTGGTTTCGGTGTCCCCGACCACCGGTGAGATTCTCGCTCTGGTGGGGGGCTACGATTTCGGCCGCAGCCAGGTAAACCGGGCCCTGACACCGCGTCCACCCGGATCCAATTTCAAACCCTTCGTGTACGGTGCAGCGCTGGAGCAGGGCTACTCGGCTGCCTCGACTATCAACGATGCACCGATAACCCGCGCTGGCTACCGGCCCAACAACTACGACAACACGTTCCTCGGGCCCATTACCCTGCGCTTCGCGCTGCAGGACTCACGTAATGTGCCGGCAGTCCGACTGTTTGATCAACTGGGATCCGACACCGTTATTGATTTCGCGGCCAGACTGGGCATCGACACGAGCAATTTCCCCCGTGGCGACCTGACTGTGGCTCTGGGCAGCCAGGATGTTCAGCCACTGGAACTGGTGTCGGCCTATGCCGCCATCGCCAACGGGGGGCTCAAGGTGGAGCCACGGTTTATCAGGGAAATTCGTAATGTTCCAGAGGGTGTCATCCAAAGCAACCTGCCGACTCTGGCCTGCCATGGGGACTGCGACCTTTATTACAGTGAGAATCCGGATATCCCGATGCAGAAGGCCGAAAGAATAATCGACGCCCGGGTCGCCTTTATACTCAACAGCATGCTGCGTTCAGTGGTGGTTGAAGGCAGTGGCCGGGGAGTGCAGAGAGCATTGAATCGTTCTGACCTGATGGGAAAGACAGGCACAACCAATGGCCCTCAGGAGTTGTGGTTTTCCGGTTTCAATCGTGACATCGCCACCACGGTGTTTATCGGCTTCGATCAGCCGCGACCTCTCGGTGAATCGGAACAGGGCGCTACCATAGCGGTGCCGATCTGGGTCGACTACATGCAGAAGGCCCTGCAGGACATGCCGGAAAGGACCATGCCCAGGCCCGATGGCCTGGTCGACCGCCTGGTTGAAAAAACCACAGGGAAGCCGGCCAGGCCGGGCCAGCCCAATACCATGTTCGAATACTTCAGGGCGGAGAATGAACCGGATGCCCCGGTGACCGAGGCTCCTGGAACCACTGCCGATGGCGAAGATCCGGAAGTCTCAATCGAAACCCTTTTCTGACTGGCACCCCAGCCACCGGCGCTGGTTCTGGCGGATCGTTTTAAACCTTACGATTGCCGAAACGGCGTTTGAATCGATCCACGCGACCGCCGCTATCCAGAATTTTCTGTTTACCGGTATAAAACGGGTGACAGTTAGAGCAGACCTCGATAAGTATGTCTTTACCCAATGTCGAACTCGTCTCCACAACGTTGCCGCAGCTGCAGGTCGCTTTTATTGGTGAATACTCGGGGTGTATGTCTGGTTTCATCTCGGTCTCCATCGGTGTCGCTACACGCTACTCTGCAACGGTTCGTGCACCACACCAGGTTTAAATTCAGGGCGCCGGGCCCGGCATCCAGCAAAATGGGGATGCATTCTATCAGAGATCCGGCCATGCGCAAGGTCCGGGATTCAACACCTGTGTCTGTTGCCGGCCCGCGGTGAACCGCGCTCTCCGATTACCGCGTACGGGCAGCCTCTAGCAGGCTGTTGAAAAACTATTGCGCTTGCCAGTGCTTCGTTAAAAACTGGCTCAAAATGCTCATTTACACCCGGTAAACTGCGCTTTTTCGCCAGTTTTTGCCTCGCCTTGGCTGCGCTCATCACGTTTTTCAACAGCCTGCTAGGGCTCTGTGCCACGAAGCCGTCGATGATTCCGGACCACCTCAGCCATGATCTGGGTGAAAAGAGCGGCGACAAAGTCAGGATTCAGGTCATGCTGCTTACTGAGGCTGCGCAGGCGCTCCAGTTTCTGTGCCTCGCGAGTCGGATCAACGGCTTCCAGCTTACTTTCCGCTTTCAGCCGACCCACTTTGCCGGTGAGGGTAAAGCGTTCTGCCAGCAACAGCACCAGCCGCTGGTCCACCTGGTCAATCTTTTCCCTCACTTCCAGCAATTGTTCATGGATCTGCGCATCCACCATGCCGCGAACTCCTCGATAACCCCTTGAAACCAGCGCACCCGGACCGGTCCGTTTTGACAACAGGTCAAGAGTATAAACCAAATGCCACAGCGCCTCACGGCGGGAGTCCGGTACCGGTTGAGTAACACGGTCATACGCCTTAACATGCCGCCATCCCCAGCCACACCTGTCAGCGGCCCTGGCCTCCACCTGCATGCTCAACAGAAAAAGTGACGCTCGATCGGTAATCCTTCAGGTCGCTGTGCCTTCGCCACTGCGCCACCTGTTTGATTACCTGCCGCCAGCCGAATTCCGGGATCACCCAGGTGAATTCTGGAAACCGGGGCTGCGACTGCGGGTACCCTTCGGCCGTCGTCAGGTGGTAGCCATGCTGGTTGGTACCAGTGACTCGAGTGAGCTGCCCTACAGTCAATTGAAACAGGCCACCGAGGTACTCGATGACGAACCCCTTTTCGAGCTGCCGCTGCTGCGTACCCTGAACTGGGCGGCCGCCTATTACCAGCATCCTCCCGGGGAAGTTTTCAGCGCTGCTCTGCCTGCCAGACTACGCCAGGGAACCAGCACCGCGCCGGATCTGGAAAAAGTCTGGGCAGCCTGTCAGTCTTCGACAGCCACCACGGATCGGTTGCTGCACCGGGCTCCCCGACAGCGCGAGCTGCTCGATAAATTGCGACTTGAAGGCCCGTTGACACCATTGCAATGCCGGCAGGCGGGTTTTTCCGACACCGTTATCAAGGGGCTGGAAGAACGGAGGCTGGTTCGCCAGCAGCATAGAACGGCGAAGGTGGCAGCAACCTGCCCTGTGGCGGATGACCGCATTCCGAAGGCTGCTCCACGGCCGAATCCTGAACAGCAGGCAGCCATCGAAACCATCAGCGAATCACTGAACCGTTTCCACTGCTACCTGCTGGACGGAGTTACCGGCAGCGGCAAGACAGAAGTCTACATGCAGGTGATAGCCCGGGTGCTGGCACAGAACCGCCAGGTTCTGGTTCTGGTCCCTGAAATCGGTCTGACTCCCCAGTCCGTTGGCAGTTTTCGAGAGCGCTTCCGCTGTGACATCGTTCTTCTGCATTCCGGTCTGACTGACTCCGAACGCCTGGCCGGGTGGAACAGGTCCAGAAACGGCGATGCCGGAATTACACTGGGTACCCGCAGCGCTGTTTTCACGCCGATGGCAAGGCCGGGACTGATCATCATCGATGAAGAGCACGATGGTTCCTTCAAGCAACAGGACGGCTTTCGCTACTCGGCCCGCGATCTGGCGATCTACCGCGCCAGGGAGGAGCAGGTGAACATTATCCTGGGCTCGGCAACTCCGTCCCTGGAGAGCCTTCACAATGCAAGATCAGGCCGATTCACCCATTTGAGACTGAAAGAGAGGGCGGGAAGCGCCGAAAAGCCTCCGGTCACACTGCTGGATATCAACGAAGACATCAGCCCGGGAGGGTTGTCGCAGCCTCTTCTTGAGCAGATCAGTCACCACCTCCAACGTCGCAACCAGGTACTGGTTTTCATAAACCGGAGAGGCTTTGCCCCGAGTCTCATCTGTCGTAACTGCGGATTCATCTTCGAATGCCCCCGGTGCGATGCCTTGCTGGTGCCTTCAAGGTACCCGCTGCGCCGTTTCCCCTCGTAGTTCGGCAACACGGGACTTGAGCAGTTCTGCCTCGTGACAGAATCGGCCGTTGCCTTTCATGCCCTCGGCCGCGATCTGTGCGGTAGCCAGACGGTTCTGCTGGCAGAGCACTTCGCCCAACCCCCGTTGCGCCGGACGAAACGTGGGCGACTCAGGACAAAACCGCCGCCACCGAGTTCCGCCAGATCGAGCCGGCCCTGTTCGCGATAGACGACGGCCAAATTGTGCCGCGCCTTGATCCCGCCGATCGCATGATCGACGCTGGAAAAGTGCCGTTGGCCACGCTCCTCAAATGCCCGGCGGTAGGCCACTAAATAGCATTTCGCGATTCGTGGAACTTCTCAGACTGCGAGTGTGTAGACCTGTGCCGGGTCTTCTTTTCCGAAGCGCCGCTTGAGTCGTTTTGATTCCTTGCGGAGCCAGTAGCGCACTTCTTTGAGCAGTGCGCTCATGTCTGCATTTTGATGGTTGCGGGTCACGTTGTCGTGTAGATCGCGCCACACACGCTCAATGCGGTTGTTGTCCGGGCAGTAGGGCGGGAGGAAGTGCAGCCGCACCTTCCCGTCGCAACTGGCCAGGATCAGTTTCGTGAAATGGCTCTTGTGAATGGAGTAGTTGTCCACAATCAGATGAACGCGCTTCACGCCGGGATACGCATGCCCCAGTTGGAAGACCAGTCGCATGAACAACTCGCTGTTTTTCTTCTCTCCGATAACCCAAGTCAACTGGCCTGTGAACGCGTTGACGGCTCCGGCAAGATACGCTTTTTGGTTTTTGCCGGGCGTGGACACTTTTTTCTGAGTTGCCGGCAGCATGTAATCCGGTCCGATCTTTGGATTGAGGTGAATGTCAACCTCGTCTTCAAACACCCAGACTTCCCCTTCGCGGGCGTTCCGCAATAGGTAGTAGATCCTGCGAATTCGCTCGTTTTTGCGGCCCTTGCGCCACGGACATTTGACGAACGGCTTGGGACGCCCCAGTCGAATTCCGAGTCGGCGCAAGGCACGGCTGATCGTGCTGCGGCTCAGCTTCACACCCACACGCTGGCGTAAAACAATCGCGAGCAATTCCAACGTCCACGTCGTGCGGCGGCAGCCGAACTCGCGAGGCGTTGCGGCGACCATCGTCCACAAAGCCTCGTCCACCACCGGCGTAGCCGCGACTTCGCCGTTCTCTTCGCGACGATCTGCGAACGCCACTTCCGCGTTCTCCACAAAGTCGTGGGCCACTTTGTAAACCAGCGACTTGGAACACTGTAGGAAGTTCACAATCTCAGCGACCTTTCGCTCCTGGACCAGCGCGACGATAATCTGAGCCCGGCAACGAGTGTTGGCGTTTGCATCACACTTCGCCATAATGCGGATCGCCTGCCGGCGACGTTCTCGAAACCGATTCCACTTCCCGCGCACCATCCTGGCGACCTTCATGAGGAACTCCTTTCCTGAACTTGGCCGTTAACCTAACAGGCTGGGAGTTCCTCTCTTACATTCATTCCACGAATCGCGAAATGCTATTTAGAGTCCCTGCATGCGGTGGGGACGGAGCGGGACAAGGCGGGGAATCGCAGCCTTCATATGGATGATTACTGCCTGCTGCTGCTGGCATGGCTGTTCAACCCGATTGTTGACTCGCTGCGAGGCGTTCAACAGATGAGCGGATTGGAGAAAGTCCAGCAACGGTTGAAAGTCGGGCGGGCGTCGATGGGTTCCCTGTCGGAATCCGTGACCGTATTTGATCCAGAACCGCTGAAAGCGATTGTTCGCGAACTCAGTGACCAACTTCCCACCCGGACACCCGAGAAATTCGACGCGTTGGACAAGACGGTTGCTGCGTCTCAAATTGTTGTCCGGATTTGTCTCCCTTTGGTTGTCCGGGTGTTTGATCCATCTTCGTGGTGAAGGGCCAGGTTGTTGATCTGCCGAGGCACGCCGCCGGTGAAGTCGTGAATGGATGTTTTCACGCTGTCGTCAAACAACTTGGCATCACCACCGGCTTGGCTGAGCTGGAAGTCGATGTACCGGCGTCGTCTGTTCCCGGGTCAGCGGCCGCAGTTGGTAGCGGACCGAGACGCGGTTGACCAGGTCGGCGTGCTGGGCGCGCCGCAGGATAACGCGGAGCGGCTCCTGGCCCACCAGGAGGATCTTCAAGGGGGGCCGCGTGTCGAGGGCCGAACTGATCAGCAGCCGCAGGTCGGTCAGCGGCGTCGCCATCGAGCAGGTGGGCCTCGTCGAAGACCAGCAACAAGGTGCCCTCGGCCCGCGCGGCCCTTTCCAAGATCTGTTCGTAGATCCGTTCCTTGCCGCGGCGAGGCGTCTCGCCCAGTTGGGTGACGACGAGTTTCAGCAGCCCGGCGGAGGGGAGGTGGGTAAGGTGGCAGTAGAGGGCCTGGCAGTGCTGTGGCAGGAGGCCGTGGAGGAAGCGTTTCAAGAGGGCGGACTTGCCCACGCCGCTGGGGCCGGTGACCACGCCCAAGTTGCCGCATTGGATCAGGTATTCCAGCCGCGCCAGTCCTTCGTCCATGCGTTGGTCTTGCCACAAGGCGGCGACGGCGGCGTGTTCCGAAAAGGGTTGGCTCTTGAGTTGAAAGTGTTCCAGGTACATCAGTCGTTCCTTTCATGAAGCAGGGATTGAAGTTGAAACAGGACTTCGGGAATCGTCGGGGATTCGCCTGACCGAAGGCGTCCCGCAGCAGGCTTTCGGTGAGGCGGTCGTGGCGGGCGTGAAAGGCGGCCAGGAGTTCCATTTCCTGCGCGGTCAGACCGGAGACGCCGCCCTGGCGGCCCAGAGGCGGGCGAAGACGCGGGCGAAGCTGGTCAGGGACCACACGTTTCGTCTGCCGGCCGAGTGGAAGTCGATGCCTTGGCTGCGTTGCTGCTGTTGCGCGGCTTCGTGTTCGGCTCGCAACGCGTCGAGATAGTGGGGCGTGATCGGCTCGGCAGGTTGGTCGGCGTCGGTGTTGGCGGATGACTTCCTTTTTCACGCTGGTACCGCTTGCCGCGGCCCCAGGTAGACGCCCCTTCGGGCGAGTACAACTGGACTTCCTCCAGAGACGAGAAGGGATCGTACTCGACGATCACCCGATCCCCGCGTAGCGCCGGATCGACGGCGAAGAACAGGTTGTCCATGCGGACGTCGGAGAAGTCCTCGTCCACCGTGCGCTCGCCGCTGATGAAAGAAGGTGAGCACGGCGCCCAGGTCGACGTTTCGGATCAGGCGTGGCTCCTGCTGGTAACGCTCGTGCGGCGTCTGGCCGGTTTCGCTATGCAGCTCCTGGTGGTAAGCCGTCTCGAGCCAAGCGGCCAGCACGCGGTTCAGTTCCTCCAGCGTGAGGGTCTCACTGGCACGGACTTCCGCTTCCAACTGCGTCTGACAAGTCTGAAAGAAGCGTTCGATCAGGCCGCCGGGCGCCGGGTCTCGCGGCGGCCGGTGCAGGAGCTTGATATTCAGTTGCGTGCAGGCCAGTTTCAGCGCCTTGGCGTGGTAGATCTTGGCGTTGTCGACGTACAGTTCGCGGCTGGCTCCGTGGTTGCCCCAGGCTCGCAGCAGTGAATCGACCAAGATGTCCAGGTTCTCGCGGACGTAGTAACGGGCCTCGACGACATAGCGGCTGTGGCAATCGATCCAGGCGGAGAGGTGCGTCTTGATGGCCCGCCCCTGATGCATCACCAGCGGCCCGTGCTCGAAGTCGCCGACCCACAACGCGCCGGCTGCTCGCGCGTCCAGCGGCAACGGACCTTCTGCTGTGGAGACGCCCAGCTTCCGCCGCGTGGCTCCCTCGCGTTGCAGATGCTGATAGAGCGTGCTCCGCGGGACCGTGCGACCGAACTCGCGTTTCAGAATCCGATTGATGACCTTGTCCGAGCGGTAGGGCTGCTCCTTCTTCAGCTCCACGGCACGCGGGCCAACAAGTCGGCGTGTTTCTTCCGCGGCTGGCCTCGATCCTACGGCGCCGGCGAAACACGCCCGGCACGCCTTCGTCCTTCAAGCGACGCCACTGACGACGGAACGTGCGCACCGAAATGCGTCGCCGTTGGCCGTTGGGCAGCAGACGTTCCTCCTGGCTCAGTTCCTGGAAATACCGCTCGCGCTGCCGCTTCGGGAATCTCTCCCAGCAGTACGGGACTCAGCAGCGAACACCAGAAGACGGCCCAGTCTTCATCGTTACGACCCATCCGCCGCCGCAGGTCGTGCCGCGTGAATCCGCCGTTCGCTTCGCAACGACCACACCGATTACGATAACGGACTCTTCTGGCGACCGCTTGCCGATGCTGGTTCAACGCTTCCAGAACTGAAGATGTAATCGCGCGCAAGCCGATACCACAAAACGTAAGATGATGAGAGGAACGGACCCGCTTCCAAAAAAAATGGGGTTCGTTCCTTTTTTTACGCGCGCTACACACGAAGGCGGGCTTCCAATAAATAATGCGCGCTGGCGGGCTCGAGGCGGGCTTCAGGCTGTTCTCAATCGGTCATTCAAATCGAGACAAACGCCGCTGATTCCGGTCAGATAAAATGAGACGCCGCAACCATGCGGCTTGCGAACGTTGATGCGATGCCCTTTGGCTCCGTAGTAAGCAAGCAGGTCGCTATACTGTCCGGCGAATTCCTTGTCGCTGGAAAGGTTATTCACCGCGGCTGACAAGCTGTCACTGCGAACGCGCTGAGGTGCGCCCCCTGCCAGATGCAATGCGTCTTGCAGCCCCGCAGAGAGTGCCTCGAAGGATTCCGAATGACAGAGGTGAACGTACTCCCAATTGGAGTAGGTGAAGACCGCATGAAACAGCATGTGATCAAAGGCTTTGCCGATCCACGGTGACCTTCAGCGAATTCATCACCACGAAGTCAAACGCGAGCACATCACCCGGGTGATGAACCTGCGGAAACTTCCATATCCTGCTCGACACCATGCTGGAGTTTCCAACGTTGCACGCGTCGCTCAAGTGATCGACGAATCGTGTCGGTCACACGTGGCTCGCCTTGGGGCGGATTGTATTTCTGCTTGAGCCAATCCAGAATCGCGTAGGGTTTGAGTTGCGAATCTTGTTGCAGAAGCTCTTCGATTTCGTCCCAGAACTCCGCCAGCGGGTCCTGACGTGTGCGGTAGGTGCGCTGGCGGCGTTCGATCTGGCTTGGCAACTGATCGGCGTCGCGATACTTACGAACCGTCTTCGGACTCATTTTCAACCTCCTTGCAACAGCTCGCGACCGACTCGCCTTCCGCAGCTAACAGGTACAACTTGCTCGCTCGAACATCCGTGATCATCGCCGGCTTCTCCTTGCAAATGAGTTGCAAAGGAAGCTGCCATCGAAGTCTCGTTTTGGGAATCACCCTAATACGAATTTGGCAATGCTATCATTGCCCGGTACAGGTAGTCCCTTCTAATTGACGCTCCGGAAATGATTCCTCGCCCCTCTCGTCCCTTCTAATTGGCTCCGGACAAGCAGTCGAATTTGGCAGCCACCTCTCATTCATGGCGGAGGACAAAGCCGCCATGATGTCAACGCGTGAGTCGTGCATCGCAAGTGATGGCAGTAAAGGAGTTGCGGAAAGCGATTCCGCGGCTTGCTCCAGAATTTGCACCAGGAACGTTCCTGATGCCGCATCTCCTGACGATCTGAGTCAATCACAGACAAATCCGCTGGTTCGACTTCGCCGGCGAAATCCGAGCCCCGCCACGCGTTAACCGTGTGCAACAACTGAGCATTCTGATTGGCGCTGGAGTAAGTTCTGGGATGTATCGCTGCCTGCTCGTCTGAGTCGTCAGTGAAGCGCCGACCGTGCAAAAGGCGTATTCTGCACGATTGGAGTCTGTCAGCGACAATTAGTCAGAGGGGACGGCCGGGCTCGCGAACGCCGACTGAAACGCCGGGGGAATCGTAAATGCAAATCTTCATCCAGTCCCATCGTGGTGACCGCGGCGCGTGTTCTC
>CALOEW010000042.1:0-111686 GCA_942492445.1 uncultured Gammaproteobacteria bacterium | reverse complement strand
GGTACCTGGTGCCGTCTGAAGTGTTTGACATCGCCGATTACCAGGAAAAGTATCTTGCCATTGCCCGTTACGCCATGGCGGAAAAAAATGTCACCCTGATCGCCACGGCCAATCCGACCACACTTCTGCAATTACAGAAAACCATTGAGCAAAACTCCCGGGATCTGCTGCGCGAAATTTCCGTAGTGAATCCCCGGAGAGCAGTGGAGCTGGAAGAGCTGCTTGACCGCAACGGTAAACTTCTGTTCTCCGATCTCTGGCCAGACTTGAAAATGGTTAATGTCTGGACGGGAGGGAGTTGCGGCGTCCTGCTGCATAAACTCCGGGAAGGGCTGTCGGAATCCACCCGTGTGGTTGAAGTGGGCTATATGTCCAGCGAATTTCGCGGCACTATCAATGTTGATGTCCTTGATAATCTGGAAGTGCCTACCCTGCAATTCAACTTTTTCGAATTTGTGGAACAACAGAGCTGGGAGCGGGGAGACGCCGAGTTTCTGACGCTGGAGAAACTGCAGCAGGGAGCAAGGTACTATGTGTTTGCCACCACTCAGAACGGCCTTTACCGGTATCACATAAACGACCTGGTCGAGGTAACCGGTGCGTACAACAACACCCCGACCCTTCGCTTTCTGCAGAAGGGCAAGGGCATTGTCAGCCTTACGGGAGAAAAGCTCTATGAAGGCCAGCTGGTACAGGCGATCATGGGTCTCAACAGGCAGCAGCACACCTCGATTACATTTTTTATCATGCTTGGCTGTGCCGAAAATCTTGAATACACGCTGTTCATCGAGAGCAGCCCCATTGCCGTTGAGGCGATAGAGACCAGTCTGCGGTGTTCCAATATCGAGTACGCCGCGAAGCGTGACAGCGGCCGACTCAAACCGCTCCGGGTCGTGTTTCTGAAGCCGGGAACGGCGGACAGGTACATGCGCCACTGCCTGCAACTGGGGCAGAGAGAAAACCAGTTCAAGGTCCTCCATCTGCAGCAACAGCAGGACTGTCAGTTTGACTTTATGCAGCACGCTATCAAGGAACCGCCGGTTGATCGTGACGCTGCTCTGCGGGAGTCTGTGCCATGATCAACCGACGGTTCCTTAACTCCAGGAGCCTGGTTCCATGAAACTTGATGGTCTGCTAATGGAAGTGCTGGAAATTCCCATGAAGGTGAGTTTTCAGCACGCCACAGCCAGCCGATCTCTGACTCAGAGCGTGCTGGTGACCGCTACTACGAGAAAGGGCCGGCCGGGGCAGGGTGAGGGATGTCCCAGGCAATACGTGACCGGCGAAACCGTCCAGTCAGCGTTCAGCTTTTTTCAGGCAAATAAGGCGCAATGGCTGCGGATTACCAGCGTGGAAGACCTGAAGGCATGGATACAGGTTAACAGCACCGCTATCGACGAGAATCCGGCGGCGTTCTGTGCAGTGGAACTGGCGTTACTGAATGCCCTGGCCTGTGAGGGGAATGCTTCGATAGAAAGTCTGCTTGGACTTTGCGAACTGTGCGGAACCTTCCAGTACTCCGCAGTTATTGGCGCTTCCTCCAGCCAGGTATTTGCGGCGCAGTTGCAACAGTACCTGCAGTTCGGCCTAAGGGATTTCAAGATCAAGTTGTTTGGCAGGGCGGATATCGATGCCGCCAACATCTCCACGTTCCGTCGAGCATCCGGCGGGGGCTGCCGCGTGCGTGCCGATGCCAACAATCTCTGGAGCGAGCCCTCACTGGCTGTTGCTTACATCAACGGGCTCGAGTTTGAATTCGCGGCGCTGGAAGAGCCTCTGGGCAGGGGTCAGCTGGAAGGCTGCAGTATTATCTCCAGCGCCATAGCACTGCCGGTCATCCTGGACGAAAGCTTTACCCGGCTGTCCGACTTCGACAGATTGCAGGGAATGCCAGGGTCCTGGATTGTCAATCTGCGGGTGTCAAAGATGGGCGGGATACTGCGGTCATTGGCCGTTGCCGAACAAGCCCGCCGCAGGGGAATCCCCATCATCATCGGCGCCCAGGTGGGGGAGACCAGTCTGTTGACCCGCGCTGCGTTGACGGTAGCGAACGGTTATCGGGACATTCTCTGGGCTCAGGAAGGAGCCTTCGGCACCCGCCTGCTGGAGCGGGACCTGGTCAATCCGCCCATTGAATTTGGTGCCGGTGGCGTATTGTCCGCCAAGGACGTGGCTGGTGTCTGCCGGTAAGTTGCAGGTATTGCCAGGTGAGTCAGAAGTATCGAACCCCCGAACCCCCGAACCCCCGGAGTTGATTTGACTTTAGTGGCTATAGGGAATTCAGGCTGAAAACAAAACGCGGGAATTCAGAGATCAGGGCGGCCCTGGCCAGGTTCGGTAAGGAGCCCTGGATAGGCTGTAGTTGCTGAAGCGGGGGTCCCGGGTCACTTCGCGGTCAATCCAGCAGGGAAGCTCGACTTCCTGGTGTTCGGAGGTCAGCTCCAGCTCGGCTACTATCAGGCCTTGATTGTCACCGCCAAATACGTCTATTTCCCAGGTAAGGTCACCTTGAGGGATCAGGTAACGATGCTTTTCAATATGACCGGTGGAGCATATTTTCTCCAGTAATTCCTGCGCATCGGTATTTGGAATTATGTACTCGTATTCCAGGCGCGAGATGCCGCCGGCATCTGCCTTGATGGCAAGGAATGCCCTGTCTCCGGCAATCCTGATCCTGACGGTGGTTCCGTTTGCTGTGGGTACGTAAGCCTGTTGAATCGGCATGCCGTTTTCCAGAGGCGGCAATTGGTCAGAGTGTACGAGAAATTTACGTTCAATCTCGATTGCCACAGCTCACACCCTCACATAATCCGCATCAATGTGGTCATGGCCGCTTCGAGCTGGGGATCAGAGGCCCGTGAGTCCTCCAGGGGATAGCTGACCTCCTGCTTCGGAGGGAACCCCTGTGACTCAAAAAAGAGGCTGTCGACGCTGACGTTGTAATCGGGGCGGTAAGTCAGAGTCGTGCTGTCGCTGTCAAAGGCCACGTGGCCTGCTTTCCCCATGGTTTTTTCGCCTACGCTGACCACGCGCTGAAGTTTACTCAACTGGTAGCTGAATAATTCCAGACCGCCACGGGTGCCGCTGTTCTGAATTACCACCATGGCCCTGCCGTAGTAGCTCCCGGTCATGGGTTCTCCGTGTTGCCCCCGCCAGAGATCCGGGTTGTCGCCCACAAATCTAAAGTAACTGTTCCGGCTGGGGAAAAAGCGATCCAGGTGATCGGCATCAATGAATCCGTAGCTGTCCCGCAGGTCGATAATCAGTCCGTCACAATGTGCCAGGGAATCAAGCGTCTGTCTGAACATCTGCAGCCCATCCGTTGAGCGGTCAAGTGACCACAGCTTGACGTAACCAATGACCTTGTTTCCATTGCTTATCTGCTGCAGCGAATTTACCGTGGCGGTGCGGTAGGCATCGTAGAGATTTCCAAAAACAGGCAGCAAAGTAGCGCTAAACCTGGCGCCGTTGCGCAAATACGTCAGCTCAACCGGGCCTGGCTCATGACCTTCGCCGGCTTCGGTCCCAGGGCCGGGATTCAGGCTCAGGACCGGGTGAAAGGGTTGATCGTCTATGCTGATCAGAATATCTCCCCGTCGCAGGCCTTCCTGTTGGGCGGGAAAACCGTCCAGTACCGCGCTGACGCGATAACCCCCGTCGTCTTTCTCGGTAATCAGGCCCAGATGATGAAGGTTTCTGCGGGCACGGGCGTAGCGGGCATGGAAGGCCTGCAGCAGAAAAAACTCCTGCGTGTCGATGCCGATGGACTGAAGGCTCTGTTGCGCATTACCCTGCGCCGGAGCCAGTAGCGACACAGACAGGAGCAGAGCAGGCAGCAACCAGAAGGCCAGCGGCCGGTGACTCGTCAGGGGCAGGATCATGGGGAAACGATTGCGACCGCCTTCTGTGCTGCCGGACGCTGATAATGATAATCCCTGTACTCGAGAAGTTCGGGGTCCACCGCAAACTTGAATCGATCCGCCCAGTTGAGGGTGTGGGCCAGGAGTATGTCAGCGGTGGTAAAGCTGTCGCCTATTACAAAACCACGACCCCCCAGGTGATGATGCAGCGCCCGCTGGGCTTTGGCAAACTCCCAGTTGGCGGTCTCCAGCATCTGTGGAATGCGCTGTTCCTCGGGGAGTGCAAACCGGTGTTTACCATTGGTCCACAGCGGTTGCTCGAGGTCAGAGAGCACGAAAAACAGGAATTCTTCGTAGCGGGCCAGCTGATCCTCATTGTGGGCTGGAATAAGATTTTTATCCGGCACTTTTCGGGCTATGTGGTTTAACATCGCGCCGCTCTCGGTCAGGGTCAGGCTGCCGTCAATCAAAGTGGGAACCTTGCCCTGGGGATTGATAGCCATGTACTCCGGACTCCGGCTGCCGTGAGGCCCCTCGTCACTGCCGAAGTTGACGGCGATATACTCGTATTCCAGCCCGGCCTCCTCCAGTGCCCACAGAGCGCGGAATGAACGGGACTGGCTGAATCCGTACAGTTTCATCATTGGTCACCTTGGAAAATTTGCCGACAGCATAACTCAACTGAGCCCCGGGTGTCTGTGGCTGTGCCGGTTGATCCGCAGGTGCGGTGGTCTGGATGGCAACCCGGTCGCGGGGGAACCCTGGTCCGGCGGCTACGGTAAAAAAAACCCGGTGTCGATGCAGGCTGGATTTCAGCCGCTCGACACCGGGTTCTGGCAGGACCCTTCAGCCGGCCCGATCAGTCGATGGCAAAACAGTAGAAGTAACCATTGCCGCCGGTGGCGACCAGATTGGCCTGGCTGCAACCCCGCGACCCATGGGCGCTGTTCCAGGAGTTGGGATTGGCGCCGCCACCCTGCCGATCATGGTGGCCGACCTGGGCGGTGCCTTGCTTCCGTCGGCGCTGCTGGTCCAGTTGTTGCAGGTATGATTCTGCCCATCATCGATGGTGCGACCATCCAGGGAGGAGCCGGTCAGAATGTCGTGTTGATTTGGAGAATCACCCCGGCCGTTGACAACGTTGCCATTCTCAGTCACCGAACCCTGCTTGCCCAGGTTCATGAATTCGCTGTGCAGTTGATTCAGGTTCTCTGCCACCATTACTCCATTGGCGTTGTACCAGGGTCCAAAACCGATGCGGTCGCGGGCATTGACGGGTGGCTGGCTGCCTTCTGGGCATGGACGCTCAGATAGGCGCGCCAGGTTTTACCCCGTGAGCCTGCATCCTCGGCCAGAGCCTGACAGTGAGCATCGGCTCCTGCTAGTCCACCCAGATTGGCACCATTTCCGGACCCGACACTGGTGATAAAAAAACTCATCTCATTATCCTGCGAGCTAACGGTTGAAATGGTACCTGCCACGGCAATAGCTGCAGCGGACATAAATAATACAGACTTCTTCATTTGGCCTATTCTCCTTGGTATAAAATTTCCAAAATGTTTTTAGAAGGTCTAGTGCGGGTATTCCTTGTCAGAAAGACCCACCGCTAGCCCGTGTCCTGTCGCTAATTCGGCAAAGTCATGGCCGTCAACGTGCTCCCGGTCTGCAGGATCAGGTACTGCTTGCCTTCGTGGACCCAGGTGCTCATGCCGTAGCGGCTGGCAGCAGGTGCCTCGATGGCCCCGACTTCCGTACCGGTAGCTTTGTCGATGGCGTACAGCATATCGGTGCCGTCGCTGGCCACGTTGCTGTAGATCAGCAGTGACTCGGTGACCACCATGGTGCCCACGGCGCCAGACCCGGTGTTGCCAATTTCAACGCCTTCCAGGGCAGGGTTGTTCCTTACCCGATCCGGAGTGTAGCCGGCCGGAATCATCCAGGCATGGTCACCGCTGTTCAGGTCGATCGCGGTAATGCGGCTGTAGGGTGGTTTCCACAGGGGATTCCGGCCGGATGGCGGGGCGAGGGACCACCGCTGGCCGCGGCATAGCGGGAAAGAGTGATTCCCGTTGGTGCTTCGTAGTAGGTATCGGCTTCTTCCCCGGTGACCAGTGTCGTGAGCTGCAGCTGTATCGGGAAATGATATACATCATGCCACTGCCGGGATCAGCCACCGGTGGATGGGTGATATTGACGGCACCGGAAGGACACATCAGTGCCGCCAGTTTTCCGGAAGGATGATTGCGCTGTATTGGTGGATTGAACAGGGGCCCCATCTGGTAATTCTGCCACGGCGTTAATGGCCTGTTGGCGAATCTCCGGGGTAAAGTCCGCCAGCAGATCCACATTTGGATCCCTGATACTCGAAAGGAGCGGGTTTGGTGGGGATCGGCTGGGTGGCTGCCAGTTTTTCGCCTGGCACGGTTGACTGCGGCATCGGCGCTTCTTCGATTGGCCAGATTGGTTCGCCGGTTTCCCGGTTGAACACGTAGGTAAAGCCCTGCTTGGTGGCCTGGGCCACGATCGGCGTCTTGCGCCCGTTGACGTTCACATCCAGCAGGATCGGTGCCGTGGGCGTGTCAAAGTTCCAGATATCGTGGTGCACCATCTGGAAATGCCAGTCCCGCTCACCGGTGCGCGCATCCAGGGCAATCAGGCTGGTGCCGTACAGATTGTCGCCGGGGTGGTGGCCGCCGTAATAATCAATGGTGACGCCATTGGTGGGGATGTAAACCAGGCCCAGTTCCGGGTCGGCGGAAATAGGCGCCCAGGAGGAGATATCGCCGGTGTACTGCCAGGAATCGTTCTCCCAGGTTTCATGACCGTACTCGCCAGGTTGCGGCAGCACATTGAACTTCCACAGGAATTCACCGGTTTCGGCATCGTAGCCAAGGATATCGCCCGGGACGTTTTCGATGCGTGACTGGTGATAGCCCTGCTCGGCAGAGTTGCCCACGACGACCACGCCATTAACCACGATGGGTGGTGAGGAAGAGGTGATATAGCCACGTTCCAGAGGAATCCCTTCATAGGGGTCGTAGGGATGACCAAGGTCAGCCAGCAGATCCACCACGCCGGTATCGGGAAATCCCTCGATCGGCACCGGCTTGCCAAAACCTTCGAGCGGTGCCCCGGTTTCGGCATCCAGGGCGGTCAGAAAGAAGGCCGGTGAAATGATGTAAATCACATCGCGGCCGTTGACCTGACCGTATCCCACACCCTTGCCGTAATCGGCACGCATGGAGTATTCCCAGCGGCCGGTATCGGGTTCGCGGTAGGACCAGATAGTCGCACCGGGTCTTGGGGTCGATGGCGACAACATGGCGCCGCGCACCGGCCACCGTATACAGACGACCGTTAATGTAGCTGGGAGTGGAGCGGCCGCTCTGGGCTTCAAAACTGGCGCCATCCCAGACCCAGGCCACTTCCAGTTCGTTGAAGTTCTGCGCGGTAATCTGGTCAGCTGGCGAATAGCGGGTGTGGGCGAAATCATTGCCCAGAGTCATCCACTCTACGGTGTCTTGAGCAAAGCTGGGTAAAGCGAGACAGAGCAGGATCGACGCAAGTCCGTACAGGATTGTCAGACTGGGCGATCGGGTCCGTTTAAGTGATCTGAATCTAATCATTCTCGGTACCTCTTGTTCTTGTCTACAGGCCGGCAGCCTGCCGGCTCCGCCCGGTCCGGTGTGTATCACACCTCCGGACCACGGAGAGTAACCCAGGCGGCTCGTTTTGTCATGCTTCCCCAAGCCAGGTTCCCGTTCCCCTGCGGCAGCCGATATTCCCATGACGGTAGCGATCTGCAGGCCCACAGACAGGCGCAGGGTGTTGAATGGGTCAGAACGCCCCGGCCGGTCCGGGAAAGACCACGGGACTTTGAAAGCCCCCGGCCGAAACGCTGGAAACACCAAAAAAGTAGTTGTCGATGACTACGTTGTCGAGCGTGAAAGCATCCACGTCTCCGGTGTCGCGGCTGAAAGTCCAGGTGGGCGAGGTGGTAAGGCGCCAGTGTATGCGGTAGGACGTGGCACCCGGTGCTTTGTCCCAGGCCAGGGTCGTGTCAGGGCTGACCTGACCGCGCACGGTGACATTGGCCGGCGGTGACGGTGCCCAGGCCAGGGACGCCAGCGTAACGGCATTGAGGCTGGTTATTTTCGCCGCGTAGGCGAAGTCTACGTGTTCCAGCACATCGCCATAGGCGATACCGTTCTCGCTGCGCACGTCCTGATGTTGCTGGGTGTAGTTTTCATTGGTTTCCATGATGCGCACGGCGGGAAACCCCGCTTCATTGAACGGGCGGTGATGCCCGCCGCGGCCGAAGCGGTCCAGCCGGTACACCATCATAACGTCCAGGTTGGGAATGAAGCGGTCCGCCATGTCGTCGATATAGCGTGCCAGATTGCGGGACGGAGAATCAATTTCGCCGCCCTGAAAGCGCCGCAGCCGCGCCTCTTCCGCGGTCTCCACGTATCGAGTCCCTTCGGAAAACACCCGTGCCGTGGCATTGTCGGTCACGCCGTTGACGCCGGTTATGTTTCCGATCATGTCATTATTGAGCACCGCATCCAGATTCCAGCCGTGGGCAATGGCGTAGTCGGCAAGAATGGCGCCGCCGTGAAGACCCTGCTCCTCTCCGGAGAGGCCCACGTAGGCGATCGAGCCCGCGAATCTGTACTTGCTGAGCACCCTGGCGGTTTCCAGCACCCCGGCCATTCCGGAGGCATTGTCATTGGCGCCGGGCGAGTAGGAGGTTGAATTCATGGGATCGCTGACCCGGGAATCGATATCGCCACTCATGAGCACCACGCGCTCCGGGTCCGTGCTGCCCCGTTGCAGGGCCACAACGTTGACTACTTCGGTGGGCTCGGGAATGCGATTGCCGGAGGCCATTCCACTGACATAGAACACCTCCAGGCAGCCACCACAGTCGGCGGAAATACTCTCCAACTCGGCTTTGATCCAGCGTCTGGCGGCACCGATGCCACGGACCCGGGAATCCGTCATGGACAGGGTGTGGCGGGTTCCGAAACTCACCAGTTGCACGACATCACGCTGGATACGCTGTGCCGAAACACTGGCGGCTATCTCGTGCAGGTCCCGGTTGCTGCTCACCTGACCGAAACTTTGGGCGGCAAGGCAAATTGAAACAATCCCAAGCAGACACGTAGAACTTCGCATCGATACCTCCTGAAAAACCGACTGGCAGCGCCTCTGCACCCTGATTGGCCTGGTTGACCACGAGGATGCGTGTAATTAGGCCCGGGGTCAAGGGAGGTGCGGGTTTGTGGCGTTCCTGACGGTACCGATGTCCGGCCCTGGCAACAGCAGGCAACGAAGTGAAAAGCAGCCGCTTCCGGTCAGCTTAATCAAGGGTTAAGGCTGTAAATGGTATGTATAATGAGGTTCAGGATAAGGGCAGGGAGGTGGTGGTGTTTGAAGTCGGGCCGGTTCCGGCAATTACGGGGGTCCTGGCGACCGCCACGAACACCTTCCGCTGCCCCGGGTGACTCGGCAGATGAATGACGCAGGCTTGACAGACTTGAGGGCGGGCCGCTTCCGCCAATGGGCCGGGTTGCTGCTGGCCCTGCTACTGGGGGCTCCAGGCGCCCTCGGCGCCCAGACTGACAGTCCGGAGCAGGGCGTGTCAGTGCCCCAGGTGGATGCATCCACCGCCGTGGAGATCAGCCAGCAACTTGAGCGACGTCAGCTGGCCATTGAAGAAGCGCAAAGCGATCTGGGGCCATACCATCCCTCTCTGGTGGAAATGTATGACGATCTGGCCAGGTTCTACCAGGAGCACAGCGACCCGGAGCAGGCGCAGGCCATGTACCGACTGGCATTCCAACTTACCAGGATAAGCTCGGGGTTGAACAGCGAGCAGCAGTTGCCCTATATCGACAGGATTATTGAAAGCAGCCTGGCCTTGAATGACTGGCAGCAGGCCGATGACATGCACCAGCTGCGTTTTTATCTGACAAACAGGCTCTATGACCCCGCCGACCCCCGGTTCGCAGCGGCAGTTGCCGAACTGGGGGACTGGAAACTACGCGCCATGCGTGAAAACCTGTTGAGCCAGGGGTATCGGGGGATTGGCCGGGAAGCCGAAGCGCTCAGTAAGATATACAGTGACAGTATCTCTCGCATTCAGGCCAGTCCGGAATTCAATGAAACAGCCCTGTTACCGCTTTACCAGGGCAAATCCCACGCTGACATGGAAGTGGCCAGAGTATTGGCTGATACGCCGTATCAGTTTTTCGAGGGCACGGTCAGCCGATTTGTGTACCAGACGGTCTGCAGAAATGTCAGTGATGGACAGGGCGGAGTGGTGCGCCAGTGCAATAACGTTCGTCGGGAGAATCCGCGCTACCGCGATTCCCAGCGAGACAACAAGCGCATGCTGATCAACCGGAGTGTCCGCGACGTGGAAGTGTCACTCGAAAACCTCAACACCATTCTGGCCAGGAATCCCGACATTCCGGCCCAGGATCGGGAACGTCTGAGCAGCGAGATTCGCGAGTTGCAGACCGAGTTCCAGCGTATCCAGAGCAGTACCCGACGCAGTCTGTTTTATTGAGTCGCCGGAGCCATGGGTTGCGCCGGTGCGACAGAAACACTGTCGCCGGAGTCTCAGGACTGCTATAAAGAGAGTTGATCCGCCGTTTAGCCGGTGGATTGATGGCCTAACACTCAACTATCTGATAGAGGAGTTTCCATGTTACAACTTCTACGCAATCGTTTCAGGGTGCTGAAGATCGGCCTCTTGAGCGCTTTTCTGCTGGCGGGTCCGCTGGCGGCTGCATTGGAAGTTGGCGACACGGCTCCGGATTTTTCCCTGCAGGCCTCTGACGGCAGTACCTATACACTGTCCCAGTTCCTGGGAGAAAAGCCGGTGGTGATCGCCTTTTTCCCCAAAGCCTTTACCGGCGGCTGAACCATGCAATGCAAAGCGCTGCGTGACAGTGCTCGAGAAATAAAACGGTTCGATGTCGCTTACTTCATGGCCAGTGTCGATGACCTGGAAACCAACACCGCCTTCGCCGAAGAACACCAGGCGGGCTTTCCTATCCTGTCGGATCCCACCAAGGCGATGTCTTCCGCCTACGGTGTTCTGGGTTCAAACGGTCTGAACAACCGCTGGACCTATTACATCGGAAGTGACGGTACGGTGCTTAGAATCGACAGGCAGACCAACCCGGCCACAGCGGGAGCGGACCTGGTTCAGACCATGCAGGACCTGAGTTTTCCAATGGTTTCTGACAACTGACCACCGGCTTGTTTCAATGTCTCAGCCAGTCTCACCAGAAGGCCATTACCGTTCCGGTAATGGCCTTCTGGTTCCCGGGTGCCGCGGCAGCCTTGTTCCTTCAAAGGAGACTGTGACAAAATGGAAGCGAGCTGTTGACAGGTTTGACTCATGGGCGCGAAGAGTTTTCTAGTAATGGCCCTGATTGCTGTGGCCACTCTGTTGTATCTGGTTTATCTGGGAGCCACCTACGAGCCCCCTGAGGGAACGACCACCATCGTCATCCCGCCACCGGAGCTGCAACCTGTTCAGGCTGAACCCGAACCTCCCCAGCCCATACAGCGCGACCCGGCCCCGACCCGGCCACCTGAGACTGCCTCACCGGCACCAGAGTTGCCGGAACCGGAACCCGCGGCTGTCGAAGAGCCCGTCGAAACCATTGCGCCGGTTGAGCTTCCCTCCCTGAATTCCAGTGACGGGTTTATCACCCGGGGCCTGCAACAGGTGAGCAATGGCGCGGCCCTCTTGAGTCACCTGGCTGACGAGCAGCTCATAAGGCGAGTTGTGGCGCTGGTGGACAATTTAAGTCGTAACAATCTGCCGCAGAATAACCTGCCTTACCGTGACGTGCAGGGTGAGTTCCCCGTCCGGGCCATCGACGACAACCTGTTTGAGCTGGATGAAGCCGGGTTCCGCCGTTTCGACCAGGTTATCGACACCCTGGTGGCTGTCGATACCGGACAGGCAATGGCCCTGTACCGACTGGCCCGGCCGCTTTTTCAACAGGCCTACTCCGAACTGGGGTACGCAGACACGAACTTTGACACCACCCTGCGTCGGGCCATTCGCAACGTCCTGGAAACCGAAGACATAGACAACTCGCTGCAACTGGTCAAACCGTCAGTGATGTATCTCTATGCTGACAGCCGGATCGAAGGGATGTCCGACCTGCAGAAACAGATGATACGAATCGGGCCACAGAACCAGGAAAAAGTGAAAGCCAAACTGCGCCAGATTCTACAGGCGCTGTGATTCCGGATCTGCGCTTCTGAGTTGTGCAGGACCTGAGCGTTGTGGGGCTTAATCAGAGGGTTGGAATTCCATGAGCAGGCTTACAATTCCCTCAGCACTGGTCAGCGTTGCGTGGCTTGCTGACCACGGCAACGCCGACAATCTGGTGATCCTCGATGCGTCGGTACCCCCCATAGCACCTTTTACCCGTCAGTCCCTTACAGAGGGAACCCGGGCCCGACATATACCAGGGTCACTGCGCTTTGATTACGATAAAACAGTCTGTGACCGGAATTCCTCCTTTCCCCACATGATGCCCCCGGCAGAATTTTTCGGCGATCAGGTGAGAAAGCTGGGTATCAATGCCGACAGCGCCATCGTGATCTATGACGACACGGGCGTCTATGCCAGTCCCAGAGCCTGGTGGATGTTCCGTTCCATGGGGCATGACAATGTTGCGGTTCTGGACGGTGGCGCGGTAGCCTGGAGGCAGCAAGGACAGGAACTGACAGATGAGATCCTTGATTCGGCACCGCAAACCGGAAACTTCGAGAGTCGCGAACGAGCCGGTTTTTTCTGTAACGCTCTGACACTCTATCAGTTACTTGACGACGATTCCTGCGCGATTCTGGATGCGCGCTCTGAAGGCCGCTTTTACGGGCGTGAACCGGAGCCAAGACCCAATCTTCGTGGTGGTCACATGCCCGGTGCCAGTTGCCTGCCGTTTCAACAGGTCCTCAATGACATCACCATGAAGCCGGCGGCTGAACTGAAGGAAATACTGGCGCGAGTGGTAACCCCCGGGCAGAAGCTTGTTTTTACCTGTGGTTCCGGTCTTTCAGCCTGTATTCTTACCCTCGCCGCCTACCTGGCCGGCTACAACGACCTCGTGGTTTACGATGCCTCCTGGTGCGAATGGGGGCAGCCAGGCAAGCTGCCAGTCGTTTGCTGAATGGCCCTTCGCCCTGCCCCTGCTTTTCGACTGGGCCCGAGCGCGTAAGTGATGATGTCATTAGTCGGTGTCGCCCCTGGCGGCGTCAGGTTGAGACCGGTAAAAGTCAAACGCGTCAACGGGGGGCATCATAACGTGCCGGAGTGCCATTCTTGGACAGGACGATCTGCCAGAGTTGATTATTACCGGACCGGAATGACCCCGCTGCGCTCATCAGGTAAAGGTGCCACATGCGACGAAAAGTCTCGTCATAACCGGGAAGTTCGCTCCAGGCCGCGTTGATATTCCTATCCCAGACCTGCAGGGTGCGGTCGTAGTCGCTGCGAAAATTCTGCCAGTCTTCCATGACAAACAGGTCTTCTGATATCCCTGCAGCCTGATCTCGACCGGCAGCCCCTGACAACGGTCTCGTGCCAGCCGCGACTGTTCCCTGGAAATTGTGATCCCCACGACTTCGACGCCGTATTTTTCCGCCGCGTAGCCGGCTGCGCCACCCCAACCGCAGCCGATATCAAGGACGCGCATGCCAGGTTTCAGACCGAGTTTGCGAAACACCAGGTCGAGCTTTGATTCCTGAGCGGTATCGAGGTTGTCAGCTTCCCGCCAGTAAGCGCAGCTGTAGATCATTCTCCGATCCAGCATACGCCTATAGAGGTCATTGCCGGCATCGTAATGCTGCTTTCCAACCTTCAACCCTCGTGAGCCGGATTGCCTGTTGAGCAGCAGCGAGCTGAGGGAAAGCACACGATCCCGGAATGATCTGACCCGGGATGGCAGATCGGTGCGCAATACCCTGCTGAAGAACTCATCCAGCGCATCACAATCCCACCAGCCAGCCATGTAGGATTCACCCATCCCGATGGAGCCTCTGGACAGGGTGGCATTGAACACCCTGGGGTCATTGATTCTTACATCCCAGGGGCGATCACCGTCCAGCCGGATATCAGCACTTTTCAGCAATGCCTCGACTTTATTTCGTAGCTTTTTTGAAACCAATGCTATTCACTCGGTTGAACAAAATTGCCGCGACCCCTGAATTTTACTACACCGTTGTATCGCTCACCAATCAGAGGTCCCCTGAGGAAGCTCCCGGACTGACCGGCGCAGCCGGAATGACAGTAGATTCCGCTATCGGTTGTTGGCGGGCGCCGTGCACTGGTGTCGGAATTTCGGCGTCGGCGGCCGGATACAGCCCGATAGACATCGATTCGACGGTTCCCTAAAATACGCGCGGACACCGCCACGCACCGGACTTACGCTCCGCACAGCAAAGAGGAACCCCCATGGATCACAGCACAGTTGTTGCGGCACTGTACTATTTCGCCAGATTTCCCGACTTCGAGAATTTCCGCAAGCCCCTGAGGGACCTGATGCTGGCTGAAAAAGTGCGTGGTACCGTGTTGCTGGCAAGAGAAGGAATTAACGGAACCATTGCCGGCTCAAGAGCCGGGGTCGACGCTGTAGTCTCATTGATCAGGCGCGATCCACGCTTTGCAGCCGTGGAAGTGAAGGAGTCCTACAGCGACGACAATCCCTTCTACAGGACCAAGGTCAAGCTGAAGAAAGAGATAGTCACTATGGGGGTCGAGGATATCGATCCCGGTCAACTTGTCGGTACCTATGTGGAGGCCAGTGACTGGAACGCGTTGATTTCCGACCCGGAGGTACTGCTGATCGATACCCGAAATAACTACGAGTACCAGATCGGAACCTTTGAAGGAGCCATCAATCCCGAAACCGGTTCGTTCCGCGAGTTCCCCCGTTTCGTAGAACGGAACCTGGATCCGTCCAGGCATCGACGGGTCGCCATGTTCTGTACCGGAGGAATTCGCTGCGAAAAATCCACTGCCTTTCTCAAACAGCAGGGATTCGACGAGGTTTACCACTTGAAGGGAGGTATCCTCAACTACCTCGCGGAGGTGGCCGTTAAGGAAACGATGTGGAGGGGGGAGTGCTTTGTTTTTGACAATCGGGTGACTGTAGATCACAGGCTTGAAAAAGGTTCCTACGATCAATGCCATGCCTGTCGTATGCCGATCAACGACAATGACAAGGAGAGTGAGCATTACCAAAAAGGGGTCAGCTGTCCCTATTGTTATGAGAGGCATAGCTCGAGGAAGATAAAGCGATTCGCTGAACGGGAGCGTCAGATGAAACTGGCAAGGGAGCGAGGGGAGGCACATATCGGCCAGCCCATGCACTCAGTCATCGAAACCCGGAGAAAGGAAAAGCTGAATTTTAAAGTGCAGCAGAGAATGCGCTCGAACCGGACCGGGTAGTTTACCGACCTTCAGATTGAACAGTACGGGATCGACTTCAGATTGAACAATGCGGGACAGCAATGCCAAATGTGTATAGCAGGGCTTCCCGAAGTCGGAAAGCAGGTTCAATTGGCGAGTAATCAGGTAAGGCGGGGATGGAATATCTGACCGAATACACACGATTTTTCACGGCTCTGCTGGTAATTCTCAATCCCTTTGCCGTCATTCCGATATTACTCGGATTAACGACAGGCTATAAAACAAAGGACCTCAACAAGGCTGTCAATCTCGCTGCAATCACCGTGTTTATAGTCCTTTCGCTCGCTGCCACCTTCGGCGAGAATATTCTCACGGTACTGGGTGCAAGCCTGCCTTCCTTTCGAGTCGGCGGTGGAATCATCCTTCTGCTGATGGGATTGGCCATGCTGCGGGCTGAACCGGAACAGATGCGCACCACAGCTCAGGAAAAGGAGGCGGCTCAGAGCTACGAAAGTATCGCTATCGTACCGGTGGCCATTCCATTACTGGCCGGACCGGGCTCCATCAGTACATTCAAATGCAGCGACAGGGAGCGGAAAACAATCTGTTCTGGGTGATAGTGGTCACGTTGCTGGTCTGCCTGATCGTCTGGATTGTGCTGCGACTAGCGGCTCCTATCGGCAGATTTCTGGGCCCGATCGGATTAAACGTCATGAATCGACTCTTCGGTCTTATTCTCACTGCCCTGGCGGTGGAAATCATGGCCAATGGTCTGCGTGGATTGTTTCCTCTGCTGGCCGGTTAGCAGGCTGCCAGGCCTTGGAGAATGATGCAGCGACGAAATTGACGAAGCAGCACAAATCGCCGGAAACCCAAGGCGTAGAGGTACGTAATCAGAGGTTCCTTAGTGCCTCGCTATTTCGGGCAGCGAGGCAGTGCTTTCGGGCTGCCTGGACAGAGGCACCCGTCCCGGTTACTCACCGGGAGACAGACCGGCCTGCGGTCTTGTGTCCGTATCGGCCGCGGCCCTTCGCAGCCGGTCGTTGATGGCCCGTCCCAGTCCGACTTCCGGCAGCTTCTCGGCAAGCACCAGGTCGACAGGCAGAGTTCTGAATTCCCGCAGCATACGAAAAAAATTGCGTGCCGCCTCCTGCAGGTCCCCGGACAGAGAAAGGATTCGCTGGTTGTCTGTGGGCAGGCCAGGGATTGCCTGGCGAAAAGCGAGTACACCGACCTTCTGTCCGGCCAGCTTTTCAACCAGCTCAGTAATATTTCCCACCAGCACCTTCTTTCCGGGGTTGTAGTGGCTGCTCAACATGCCGGGTGCCCTGGGGCTGCTGCTGCTGGTGCGTACCCTTACAGGCCGCTGCAGGCGGTCTTCGATGAATTCCAGGGACAGTCCACCGAGGCGGAGAATCTGCGGGTCACTTCCGCTGAAGTCGATGATCGTGCTTTCCAGGCCGATCCGGCAGGGACCTCCGTCAAGAATATACGGGATGGCTTCACCGAGCTGCTCCTGCACATCCATGGCACAGGTCGGGCTGACAAAACCAAACGGATTGGCGCTGGGTGCGGCAAGGGGAAATGGCAGCGACTTCAGCAGCTCCAGGGTCAGTGCATGATCGGGAACGCGAAGTCCGACAGTTGCATGCCCACTTGTTACCAGGTCCGGTACTACAGGCTTTTTCCGGAAAATGAATGTCACCGGGCCCGGGCATACCTCGCTGGCGAGACTCAGGGCAATGGATGGAATGTCTTCCGCATAGTGTGTGAACGCTGCTGTTTCTGACACGTGAACGATAAGAGGGTCGAATGCGGGACGATTCTTGACGCTGAATATTTTAACCAGAGCACTCTGATCCATCGCGTTGGCCGCAAGGCCGTAAACGGTCTCAGTCGGTATGGCAACCAGTTCACCTGCCCGCAGCAATGCAGCGGCCTTCTGAATGTCGCTTCCCAGTTCCGCCATGTTATAGCAATCCGCCTGTTGAAATCGTTATTCCGGCCTTCCGATGTCAGGATGCGAGAAAGTTATCCACTTGTAACAGGCTTGTCTACCGAATCCGGTTTCGGCCGGTTTACGGTCGCTGATAACTTGTCCGGGCGCTGTTTCCGGCTTTATTTCTGCGATATAGTCGAGAATACATTACGCCGGGGAACCCCTGATCAAGCTCCAGAGTGTCGTGGGAATTGATCAGAGGTTTCCTGAAAAAGACATGGTGTCGATGGCGGTGCACTTTCTCCTCGTCCGCAGGCCGGAGTATCGAGGTAACAATTCAGAGGTCCCCTGGTAATGTCCACAGATCAACTGAAGAGCAGGGCCGGAATCAGAGGGATTCCGGCATGCAGGCAAAGTCTGGATAGTGCGGGTGCTGGTGGTTGCCGGCCTGGCGACAGTGTCTGCATCCGGTTCGCAAGTGTATGCACAGAACCCTGACCTGGCAAGGCTGGCCTCCTGGATCGTTCTGGATGCCCCGACTGGGCATGAGCATCATGCCACAGCACCGTTGCAGGAAAATTACCCTGACTGGGAGACCGACCGTTTCGGCAATCTGGTAAAAACAATTGGAAGCGGAGAACCTCATCGGGTGGTGGCCTGTGCCCTGGATTCCTATTCCTACACGGTAAGTCAGATCACTGCACAGGGCTACCTGCGGCTGCATCGCGTCGGTTCCGGGTCAAGTCACCCACTCTGGGATCAGGCTCATGAAGGTCAGCAGCTGCGTATCCTGACCCGTAGTGGTCCGCTGTTGGGAGTGACGGCAGTAGCCAATGGCCACTTTGCCGCACAGCATCGAAACGAGCACGCGCTGGTGACTGCTGATGACCTGTGGCTGGACGTGGGGGCATCGTCGGCTCAGGAAGTGGCCGAGATGGGTATTGCATTGCTGGACCCGGTTGTAAGGCACCTGCCGGCCTGGCATTTCGGTTCCGAGGCGGCCGGTCCGAGAGCAGGCGCCCGCGTCGGGTGTGCCGCCGTATTTGCTGCAGGTGAAGCCGGAATCAACGGACAGGGACGCACCAGCTACGTGCTCAGTACGCAACAGGTATTCGGCTGGACCGGCCTTGCTGCAGCGTTGCGACACCTGGGTTCGGTGGGTGCCCTGGTGATGGTCGCACCAGGGCAGTCAGAGGCGGCCCTGGAGCAGTTGGGCGGGGTCAGCAGTCGATTCGACGCGGTGCTGGAAAGCGTCGGTGTCGAAACGGTGATCAGCCTGGTACCCGAGGTGGCAAATTCCGAGGGGCTCATGGAACGCATCAGCATGGCATCGGCCCAGGAACTGCTGGAAAGACTGGTAAGAACAATCAATCCCTTCGCCGCCGTGCCCGGGTGGAGGGCAGCACCGCCGCCGGGACGACCATTGAATGATGAACCGTCGCGGTGGGGGCGGCGCTACGATCTGAACAGTATGATGGAAGCGAGCGCCATTCTGGATCAACTGGCAGAGCTTTCCGCAGTACCCGGTCACGAGGGGCCGGTGCGGTTCCTGGTTTACAATGCGCTTCCAGACTGGGCGCGACAAAGTGCTTCGGTCGACGATATGGGAAATTTGTGGGTGGAGATGGGGCCTGAACAGGGCGAAGCCACTTTCTTTATTGCGCACATGGACGAAGTCGGCTGGGAAGTTGCCGACATTGAGGCGGACGGAGTAGTAAACCTGACGCGTCTGGGCAACGCAGTCACGACTGCCTGGGAGGGGCAGCCGGCACTGCTGCAACTGGACGCCGGCAGCGATGTGAATTCAGAGCCGGATCCCGATCAGTTGCGGGGGGTATTCCTGAACCGTAATAATCCGCAACAGAAGCAGACAGAACGACTTCAGGCCTGGTTCGGGATGGATTCCAGCCAACTTTCCGAGGCCGGAGTAAAACCCGGGATGGGAGTTACGGGCTTCAAACAAGGCTTTCGCATGGGTCCATACCGGTATGGGTCCCGGTCAATGGACGATCGCGTTGGTACTGCCGCGCTCCTGCTGGCGATCCGAAACCTGGATCCCGCCAGCCTGGACCATCGGGTAATATTCGCCTGGTCGGTCCGTGAGGAGGGTGGATTGAGAGGTGCCGGGGAGTTGGCGCGTCGCTTTGGCAGGGAAACACGGCGAGTGTACAGCGTCGATACCTTTGTCACTTCGGATTCGCCACTGGAATCACCTCATTTTGCCTACGCGCCGCTTGGCGGCGGACCTGTTTTGAGGTCAGTTGAAAATAATAGCCTGGCAACACCCGCCGAGCTCGGTCGCAATCGTGCCATTGCCGATGAAGCCGGTATCGAGGTGCAGATCGGGTTGACACAGGGCAGTACCGATGGCACACCCTTTACGTTTTTCGGTGCGCCGAACTCCGGGCTTTCCTGGCCGGGGCGCTACAGCCATTCACCCGCAGAGATTGCCGATCTGCGTGACATTACCCAGCTTGTGCGACTGATTCAGGCCTTTGCCAGCGCGGCACCCGGGCCCTGAAAATATTGATTGGGAACAGTGAAATATCTGAAATGCGAAAATGGTGACAGTTTACCGATGCTGGGCCTTGGCACCTGGAAATCGGCGCCGGGTGACGCCTATCTGGCGGTAAGGGAGGCAATCAGGCTGGGCTATCGCCATATTGATTGCGCCGCGGTTTACGGTAATGAAGCTGAGATCGGTCAGGCGCTGGAGGAGATCATGAATGCCGGTGAGGTGAAGCGAGAGGAGTTATGGATAACCTCCAAGTTATGGAATGATTGTCACCGCGAGGAGGATGTGCGCCCGGCTCTGAAAAAATCACTGGCCGATCTGCGATTGGACTACCTCGACCTGTATCTCGTCCATTGGCCGATCGCCTTCCGCAAGGGAGTGTCATTCCCACATTCGCGAGAGGATTTCTTTACCCTGGATGAGGTGCCTTTGGGGGAAACCTGGAGGGGGTTGGAGGCCTGTGTCGACGAGCGCTTGTCCCGGCATATCGGGACTTCAAATTTCAGCGCCGCCAAACTACGGTCCTTACTGGAGTGCAGTCGTATCCGGCCCGCTGTCAGCCAGGTGGAAATGCATCCGTTGCTGGCCCAGGAGAAGCTGAAAAAATTCTGCCAGGACCGGCGGATTTTATTGACCGCATTCTCACCACTTGGATCCAGGGACAGGAACCCGGCTTTCAAGGCCAGGAATGAACCTGATATGCTGGAGAACGCTGTTGTTCGGGAGATCGCCAGCTCGAGAAACCTGTCGCCGGCCCAGGTGTTGTTGGCCTGGGCGGTGAATCGCGGTACTTCGGTCATACCCAAATCGGTCAATCCGGATCACCTGAAATCCAACCTCGAAGCTGCGGACATCACTCTGGAAGCTGGTGAACTGGACCAACTCAATAACCTTGACCGCCACTACCGCTATGTGAACGGCGCCTTTTTTGCCGGCAGAAAAAGCCCTTACACAGTTGGCGGAATCTGGGACGAATAATCCCTGAGAATGAGGCGAGTACTGAAGAATTCCGGAGTACCGGTTACAAATGGCCAGGGGCTGTTTCATGTCTTTTCCTTATTACCTTGCGATACAACGACAACCTGTCCCTGCACCCAGGTTCCAGAGGGAGATACTCTGTGGAAATTGAACTGAGGACTGCGAGTGAAAACGACGGGGATTTCGTTTACCAGGTTAAGAAAAAAGCGCTGGGTCCGTGGATAGAACGGAAATGGGGCTGGCACGAGGACTACCAGAGGAAGGTGCACGATCTGGACTGGCAGGAAAAGCCCTGGTCCATTATCTGTCGGGACGGAGTACCTGTTGGGACCTTGTCCGTGGATCGGCGGCAGAAAACCATCAGGCTGAGTGGCTTCTATCTGCTGCCTGAATACCTCAACCAGGGGATCGGCTCACAAGTACTGGAAAAGGTGCTGTATCACTGTGACCGGAATCAAAGGGATTGCGGCATCAGCCTGCGTAACGGAAATCGCGCCCTGTCCCTGTTCCAACGTCACGGCTTCCGGGTGATTGACAAAAACGAACTCCACACCACGTTGTTGAGGAACTGGAGGGTTCCCTGAAATATTTTGGTAATCCTTTGGTCACATTGCTTTGATAGCGTCGTTGCCTCGTAAATAACTCATCCTATTATTCAGGGAGAAGTGAAAAATGAGGAAAGTATTCGGTTTAACGATGCTGCTCTGCCTGGCGATGCCGTTCTCTGTAATGGCGCAGCCGCCGGCCAGGGTAACGGTTGGTGGCGACAGCGGCCCCGGTTCCCTGCGCGAGGCTCTGGAAGGCGGTGCCACTCAAATAACGATCAACCCCGGTATAGCTGTCATTTCCCTGGTTACTCCACTGGTGTACGCGGGAACCGATCCCCTGAGTATCCACGCGGCTGGTCAGGTCATCGATGGCACTGCGCTGGCGGATGGTGAAGCGATTCTGTTCATTGAAAAAGGGGCTGACCTCACAATTAACAACCTGATTTTTCAAGGGAAGGGTGGCTACAGTATTGAGAATCAGGGTGGCGGTGTCGGCATTCTGTTGGACGTGCCAGTGGGACGCCAGGGTATCGTCCACATGGATCTGAACCGGGTGGCTGTGTTCGACACGGGAGACCACGGTATTCTGATTAACGACTGTTCAGAACCGGAATGTGGCGGTGGCGCAGGAGGTGAGGGAGACGGATCCGAGGCATCGATTCACGCGCGCCTGGCCAATGTACTGATTGAAGGTGCCGGATTTGGTAAACAGGACGGTGACGGCTTCCGTGCCAATGAGCGTGGCCTCGGGGATATCACGCTGGAAGCTGTCAATTCGGAGTTCAACGGCATCGGTGGCGATGGCATTGAGCTGGACGAAAATCAAGACGGCAGCGTCTTTGTTCATGTGCGTAATACGTCCTTCCGGAATAACGGTGCCTATTGCTATGACGGCGGCGATCTGGATTTCGATGCTGTTATTCTCCTGGACCCGAACTGCAATGACGACGGCGAAGCAGACGTGGACGATGCCTTTGATATCGACGAAGGGGGTCCGGGGGCACTTGCAGGCACAATCAACAACGTGTACCTGACCGGTAACTATGACGAGGGTCTGGATTTTGATGTGCTCGGGACTGGAGACAATACCGGCGTGAGCGTTGACCTTGACTTCATCAACGTCTTCGCCCACGACAACGCCGGGGACGGCATCAAGGTGTCCGACGAAGGAGAGGACGACATGATAGTCAGGATGACTGGAGTTGAGACCAATGATGAAATTCAACTGGAGAAGTTGAAAGACGGTGATCTGATCGTCAAAGTACAGGGTCTTGACCAGACTGGCGACGAATTCAAGATTGAGCATGTCGATGAAGACGGTCTCGGTGGGGACGGCGACGTAGTCGTTGACATTGCCGGTTCCAATTCTGACGACGACCTGGAAATTGAGGAAACCTGGGATGGAAGTGTCTACCTGACTCTGAAGGGATCCACTTTCGATGATGTCGATGTGCAGGAAGACGACGCCGGTGACCTCAATGTGGTGATCCGGGGATCCGTTATTGACACGTTGTCGCTGGAGCAGGACGGCAGTGGTGACGGCACGGTCAGTGTCAGGGGGTCCTCCGTGAATACACTTGATCTCGAGGATGTTGTGGAACTTTAATCCGCAGCGATGCATCCCTGCCGCGACCTGCCCGGCGGCAAACTCAGAAGCCCTCTTCTCCGGAACGAGGGCTTTTTTGACAGAATAGGCATCAGTCCGGTGCCGTCCATAGCGTCCTTCAGACACGCCCTCTTTCTGTCAGACATGAAGGTGAGATTGTCACGCAGCCACAGGACCCCCTGCCGGCCACGCCGCTAGAAGCCACGCACTAATCAAGGAATTCACGAAGCCACGATTAACTGACTTCCATACCACCGGATACAAGACTGCACGCTAGCTGAGGTTCCTTAAGTTAGGGGTAGACCTCCCTGTACAGCTTATTCTAGACTGGCAGACCGAAAGTCGCCCAACAGGGCAACCAGTAATATCCAGGAGAGCTAAAATGAGTGAACTCTCGAGCGAACGTAAATCCAGACTGCCGATTCTGGCAGGCGGCGGGCTTGCCGGACTGGCCGTGATTGCCGTAGCCGGGTTCATGATCTATTCGTCCATCTGCCCCTGCGAGATGACACCCGGCGGCTTTCTGTTCGGAGACCGATCAGAGCAGTCAGTCAGCGACTGGCGCTTCGCCAACGAGGTGGAACTGTGCCAGATTCAGATCTGGGCAGGCGTCCGCCCCCACTCAATAAATCTCAATTGCATGGCGACTCCCGATGGCAATCTGTACCTGAGCTGCTCGGTGTGTGACACCAAGTACTGGGCTGCCCGGGTAGGGGAGGATGAGACGGCGCGATTGCGGCTTGAAGGTGTCGTCTACCCGGTGGTTTTGAACCGGGTTACCGATCCCGCGGAATTGGATCGGGCCTGGAGAGCCAGGGATGCCAAATTGAATTCTTTACCGAACCCGGTTGGTGCCCCGATCCCGGGCGCACCGCGTGCTGAGCGGTGGTGGACGTTTCGCGTGGATTATGCCTCGTAACGTCGCTGTGCTTCCAGCAGGCCCTGGAACCAATCTTTCAAGGAGCAAATGTAATGGTAATTAGAATCGGAAGTGCCCGTGGTGTGTGGAGGTCGGTGGCTTGTGCAACCACTTTGATAGCGGCCAGCAGCCAGGTCTGGGGCCAGGAAAAGTCCTGGGTAGACCTGGCGGTGCATAATTTTGGCGAGCCTATCAATACCCTGTGGGCCGAGGGAGAGCTTTCCTTCGCGGATGACGGCACCATGGTGTTCTGCAGTGCCCGCGAAGACATGGCGGTGGCATCGGGTGATCCCAAAGACCTGTATATCGCTACCTTCAACGAGGGCACCGGAACCTGGAATGACCCCGTCAATATGGGTCTTCCGGTTAACGCGGCACCTGCTACAGACGTGGACCCTTTGCGCCGAGGGGACGACAGGGAACCCTGGATCACCGCCGACGGCAACACCATTTACTTCAAGTCCGACCGTCTCGCCACCAGTAATCCCAACAACGCCACTGACCTGTTTGTAACCCGCAACGTGAATGGGGAATGGACCTCACCGGAGTTGCTGGGGTTTCCGATCAGCACCAACGAGGGTAACGAGCACTGCCCGGCGATCCTGCAGGACGGACAGACCCTCTGTTTTGCTTCCCGGCGCGACGGCGGTTTCGGTGGTTCCGATATCTGGTGCTCCCGGCCGGACGCAGAGGGTAACTGGATGGAGCCGGTGAATCAGGGCCCCAATATCAACACCGCCGCGGAGGAATTTCACTTTACCCAGGATTCCAGTGGTATGGTGTATTTCACGTCCAACAGGGAGGGCGGGTTCGGTGGTATGGACCTGTGGGGCAGTATGCAGCAGGGGACCAACAGCTGGGGGCCGGCGAAAAATCTCGGGCCAAGGGTCAACACCGACGCCAATGACATGTGCCCGGCACTGCCACCCGGCGGCGAGACCTTCAGCTGGTTCTCCAATCGGCAGGACAACAGCCTGGGCAACATCGATATTTTCTGGACCCGGAAAGTCAATCTGGGTGAGTGAACTGTGGGCCTGAAGTGATAAATGTCGAAAAAGTCAGTGGGCGGCTGATTTAACCTCGAAAGGCAGCCCACAGGGGATCTTCCCGCTGTACACAAAAAGCCCCGCCGTGTCCCTGGGACGTGGCGGGGCTTTTTTCGAATCCGGTGCCGGCTCGAAATCGGGATCATCGAAGCGCGAGCCAGGGCTGATCCTCAGGCCAGGGCATCATCAAACAGAGCCAGCAGCCGACTCCAGGCGCGCTCGGCCTGCTCCTGGTGGTAGACTTCGAAATCGATGGAGCACCAGCCATGCAGGGTGCCCTCGTAAACCTCCACCTCGGCAGGCAGGCGGGCTGCAGCGTAGGCTTCGCGCAACTTGAACTTTGCATCCGGGTCATTGGTATCGTCGTTCTCAGCCACCGCATGCAGCATGGCCGCAGTAGTTTCCGGGATCAGCAGATGAGGGCTGTCCGGGGCATCGGTCGCCAGCCCGCCACCATGAAAGGTGGCGCCGGCCTTGACACGGCCGGGAACAGCCGCAGCGGTGCGCATCACCATTGGGCCACCCATACAATAGCCGGTGGTGCCCACGCCTCGAGCGGTATCTACCTGAGGCTGCTGATCAAGCCAGGAAACGAAGGCTCTGGCATCGGTGAAGTGGGTATCGGCATTGAGATTGCGCGCCATTGGCAAAACCGTGTTACGGGTTTCTGGATCGCCGAAACTGGCGCCCATCTTCACCACCGGCGACCGGGCATCCCGATAAAACGGGTTTACCACCAGCACTGCGTACCCGGAGCGGGCCAGCCGCTTGCCCATTTCGCGGAAAGCCGGTCGCAGGCCGAGGATGTCCGGCCATACCACCACCGCGGCATGCTGCCCCAGGCTTGGATAGACAAAGTAACAATCGGCGACGCCATCTGGGGTGGTGATTTCTACATCCCGTTCCGCGACCGGTTGGGCGTTGGCTACCGGGGGCAGCATCGCCGCCAGTGCGGCAGTCGCAGAAATCTTGTTGAATTTCCGGCGGGTTACGCCGCGGCGTCTGACCGATGCATCGGCGTCTTTCTGAGTAAATTCGTCACACATGGTTTCAACCTCCGGTTGTTGCTTTTATGAATCCAACTATCTCTTATCCGTTTCCATCAATCAATTCTTTTTCCGCGGAAAGCAGTTAAGCATGGCCCAGGGGCCGATAGTGTGCCCATGTCCAGGTTTTCATTGAAAGACCCAGGCCCTATACTGGCGTCATGTTCCCGCAGGGCGTTTTTTGTGGAACCTCTGATTACCGGGATAGGCAGAGGAGAGAAGCATGACAGAGGAAAGAGGGAATGAACCGCACCGATTGGATCCGCATCCGACCCGGCATCCAGGCGACAACGGTAATCTCGACCACCGGGGCCCGGGGGTGCGTATTCCGCCACCACTGGTGTTCCTGCTGTTTCTGGCGGCAGGACTGGGTCTGCAGTGGGGCTGGCCACTAGGGCTTACGGAATCACTGATATTGCGCTATGTGGGTGCCTCCCTCTGTGTACTGGCGATTATCGCCCTGATCGCTGTCGGCCTGATGTTTCACCAACACAAGACCAGCATAAAACCCTGGAAACCGACTACCCGGGTATTGGACCATGGGCCCTTTGCCTATTCCCGCAATCCTGTTTATCTGGGTTTCTGTTTTCTGGCGGTAGGTATCGGCTTGTCTCAGAACAGCCTGTGGATGACACTGAGTTTTTTGCCTGCGGTATTCGTTGTTTATCATACCGCCATACTCAAGGAGGAGAGGTACCTTGAGAAGAAATTTGGCGAAGAGTACCGTCGCTACAAAGCAAAAGTGAGGCGCTGGATATAGGCGGTATAAAACCCGGCTTACTTTTCAGGTTCGTTTGACAGAATGAATATCACTCGTTGCTGCCCCATAATATCATGACCGGAAGGCTTGCAGTGGCCTGAATCCGGGTGCTTCCAGTATTCATAATCCCTGTAAGACATGAATGTGAGTTTGTTACACGACCAACAATAAATTGGCGTGCGATAAATATTCGGGGATCGCACCGCTCCAGGGGAATCTGATCCTCCGCAACTTGCACCCCTCTCGGTCCCCCCGTCTTGCTCGGGTCGGGTGCGGCGTTTTTATTGCTCCGTCCCCAGACTCCCCTGGAGCGGTGCTCAGTGCTCGAATTCAGCTTGTGGAAACCAGAAGCGCAATCGTTGGAAAAGCCGATATTCGTCGTTAGTTCCTCTGCTGGGAGTTAATCGGAGCATCCGGAGCCACTGCGGATTCTGCACTTACCAAGGCGTGGCCGGGGGTTCCAGTGGCTGCAATAAAAGGACCAGCGCCGAGGGAGGAAAAATGACCGTTTTCCAGGGCATTTTTCTAAGTCCCCGCCCCCCGTACTGCTCCCCTCAAAAACCTGGACAAAACTGCACGCTATCTGATTTTCAAATCCAGTACTTGCTGACCTCCCCCCCGTCGTTCCTCGCCAGAGATGGCTGACCTTCCCGAAAAGCCCGGAAAATTGTCATCAACAGGTCTCTTGCGTCCAGAAAAATCCTATCCTTTTTACAGCAAAATCGGTACTTTTTAAAAATGTGGGACAGCAATGAATATCACTGACAGATTCTTGTTACCAGGTCAGCGTGACAGAAATACCCGTGATGCGCTCCACCGACTCGCTTCGTGGCCGGGCCTGGTTAAAGCGCGAATCTGTGCCGGCTTGAGCCGATGACAGGCCCGACCCATGACCCTGGCTGAAGCCCGACACCGTGGCTGGCAGAGCGGAACGGGTTACGGGATTGACCGATTCCTGAAATCTGCCAAAGGTCAGTGCTGCGACCTCGGACCTGTCTGCCCGGAACGGGCGAAAGCTGAAACTGGTTTCCTCCCCGAACAGCCGCCCTATCCCCCGGCTCAGAAAGTTCAGTGGGTCAGTCAGGTACCAGATCCAGTTTTCGCCTGTGGTCCGGTGGCCGCGGGCCGATGACCGTTGTCTGATCGTGTTTCGAATCCCCATGAAATACTCCCCCAACCAGGCACCGAACACGGGTGTGACAAGCAGATCCTGAATTGACGGCTGTTCAAACAGCGCTTCCGGCCCCATTTCATAAAACGTGGATAGAAACGTGGAATACCAGAACGAATCCACCTTGTTGTAGCCCCGCTCCCTGGCGCGCACATAGTAGGTGGCACCCCAATAAGGGTGCAGAATATAGTTCAGGTAGAAATCATCCCCGTCCAGATGTGGTTCAGACACATTTTCCCGCCATTTGGAAAGACTGTAATTGTCCTTCTGCTCCTCTCCCCAGTTGGAAACCGCTTTCGGCAGTGTGTAGAGCACACCCAGCGAAGCCACCTGTGCACCCAGAAAATACCAGGTATCACTTTTTAGTCCGTCCCAGTCGGGAACCTGTTCCGAGCCGGAGATGTTCTCGGTAATCCCGCGTTCTTCAGGTTGCTGTGCCAGCAGATGTGCAGGTAATAGTGTCGTGACGAGTGTGACGAAACAGGCTGTCAGGCTGATAAACCTCCCGCGGCTGAAGGCAGAACTGCGAAATTGCGGGCATTTTGATTCAGAGTACAGGTTCATTTGTCAGCTTACTCCGGGAATCTTCTGATCAGGTACCACAATGCGCTGCGGTACACAGGTTCCTTTGCCATTTTCGCCTACCGTCATTCCAGGCTTTAACCGGCTGTATCGAATCTGAATTCAGAAGCTCAATGCAATGTCCTCAATGGTCTCTGAATTGCGGGCTTTTAGAGTGCCAAGGCAGAGCACCATGTCATTATCGATTGAAGTCCAGAACTTCGGAGATGCCCTGCACAGGGATCCCTTCAGCAAACAGCCGTACGTAGAGCCGGTCATCAGTCATTGCCTGGTGCAGGCCGGCCCGCACGAATAACAGGTCCTGTGCGGATGCCGCGCCTGGGGACAGAACGGTTGCAACCACGGGATCGTCGAGTTCGCCGACCGGCGCATCGTCGATCATTAATGCCAGGGAAAACACATCCTCCGGGTTCTTGCTTTCATTGATAACCTGGTATTGCAGTTGACGTAACGTCTGGTCATAAGTGAAGGTGGCAGTAACGTTCAGACCCGACTGATTGTAGTGCCATCGGGACTGCAGCGGTCCGGGAGCCAGACTGTCTTTAAGAACAGGCGTGGCAATGGGTGCTTTCCGTGGCCTGAGAAGTTGCTCAATTCTGTAGGCAATGGATACCAGTCGTGTATCGCTCATGAAGTGACCCAGCAACTCCAGGCCAACCGGCAACCCGCTGGTGGAAAACCCGGCCGGGACACTGATTGCCGGCAGGCCGGAATTAGCACTGAGGCTGCAATTGTTTCCCGGCTGGGACTCGCCTGTAAATACCGGCAACTCACCAATCGGTGGATAGACCAGCGCGTCAAGATCGTTTGTGGTCAGAAGCTCTTCCAGTGAAACGCGCAATTCGGAGCGGGCGGCATGGGCCTGAAGGTAGGCCTGTTCATCGAATTCTGTGGTGAGGCTGCGTGTTAATGGGTTCTGAATGGCCTCGTGGTACAGGCCCATCTGGACGACCTCCCTCAGGCTCCCGATCCTTGAACTGCCGAATGTGATGAAGTAGTCGTTAATATCCTGTTGAAATTCGAAACCAATCAATCCAGATTGGGCCACCAATGAACCAAGCCCCGGGGCGTCGAGCTCGACTATTTCCACACCGGAAACGGCGAGTTCCTCCAGCGCTTCGTCGATGACACGAGCCACATTACTGTCTGCACGCGTCATGTAGTCATTCAATCTGCCGAGACGTAAGCCTGCCAGTGACTCGCTGTTGAGGTTGGCGAAAAACTCCGGTGACGGCCTGTTGGACATGATTGCCGTGGCGTAGTCCCGCGGATCGTAGCCGGCAACGACATCAAGCACCAGGGCAAGGTCGGTCACGCTCCGTGCCAGTGGTCCGGCCACGTCCTGGGTGTGGGATAAGGGCATGACACCATGAATGCTGCTAAGCCCCTTGCTGGGCCTCAGGCCGACGAGGTTGTTGTAGGCCGACGGTATGCGAATCGAACCGCAGGTATCGGAGCCCATACCGACTGCACCGAAGCTCGCGGCGATGGCGGCTGCAGTCCCGCCGCTCGATCCACCGGGAACCCGGCGCGGATCATAGGGATTTCGAGTCTGCCCTGCCAGGGAGCCAACACTGGTGATACCGTAGGCGAATTCGTGAAGATTGGACTTGGCCAGGATAATGGCGCCGGCATCGACAAGCCGGTCCACCTGAGTGGCACTCGCAGAGGGAGTGAATCCAGCCAGGGCGACGGATGAACCGGTTGTTGGCATGTCGACGGTGTTGTAGTTGTCCTTGAGGATGATCGGTATTCCGTGAAGAGGGCCACGCGGGCCCGAAATGCGCCGCTCTGTGTCCAGAGCCGTGGCGATTTCCAGGGCCCGGGAGTTGACCCTTACCAGGCTGTTCAGCTTCGGGCCCTGCTGATCGTAGGCCGCGATCCTGGCCAGGTATTTCTGCACCAGTTCCACCGAAGTCACCTGCCCGCTGACCAGGGCAGTCTGGATTTCCAGGATACCGGCTTCGGATACTTCAAATCGGCTCTGACCGTGGAGCAACCCACTCAGGGTCAACAACATTGAAAACGCAATCGAGTATTTCATCGCAAACTCCAATCCGGAAGTAAAGGCCCAGAATACAGGATAGCAACAGGACTTGTATTGTGCATCAGCATCAACAGGTCAACCGGCTGCATTGTCGGGTTGGGTGCCGCGTCACACAAAAACCGCGTGACCGGGATTAGAATTCAGTGAAGGGTACAGTTATGCAATTTCCCCGTAATTCAGTGGGGTTTCGTGTCCCTGTGCTCTACAACCTCAACAGCCCGGGCTTATGGTGGGTTGCCCGTTGACAAACTGGCTGAAACTGAAAATAAAGTCATCAGATCGAGAGCCGCGTATCAGAGGTTCCCTAAAGTTTGGAGCAGATTATGTCGTTTACAGGTCGGGGTATCTCTGCTCAATTTCCATGAGGCTCCGAGGTAATTGTGCAGAGGCACCTCCATGGCCAGAATCAAGCTTCATCGCTGATCGTAAGAACAAGGAAAAAGTAAATGCCACAAGCAGCAGAAAAATCCCACACAATCGAATCCGGCGTTGCGCAAGTTGTTGGCAAGCCGACTGGAAAGACCGATATTTTCATCGCGCGCCAGCCGATCTTTGACAGAAATTCGGAAGTCTTCTCCTATGAACTGTTGTTCCGGAGTTGTGGCGACAGCACAGCCCGGTTCAAGGACGGCAGTGTGGCAAGCAGCCAGGTTATCCTGAATGCATTCGTGGACATGTGTATTCAGGATATAGCTGAAAGCCGTCAGGTCTTCGTCAATTTCACCAGGGAGTTCCTGGTAGGGGAGATACCTCTGCCATTGTCTTCAAAATCACTTGTTGTCGAAGTGCTCGAGGATGTGGTGGTAGATGACGCGGTAGTCCGCGGGCTGCAGAAGCTGTCACGCAGGGGCTATACGCTGGCACTGGACGATTATATCTTCACCGATGACAAAGAAGCCCTTTTCGACGTTATCGATATCGTGAAGATTGACCTGCTTGGGTGTGACATCACCAAGCTGGAACCTGAAATCAAGGCTCTTCAGGCGAGAAACATCAAACTGCTGGCTGAGAAAGTGGAGACTCACGAAGAGTTCGAGCTGTGTAAAAACATGGGTTTCGATTTCTTTCAGGGCTTCTACTTCTGTAAACCGATGATACTCACCGGCCAGTCCATCAAGCCCAACCGGCTGGCGGTACTGCAGATTCTCGCCAAGCTGCAGGACTCCAACTGCGACATTTCGGAGCTGGAAAGCCTGGTCAGCAGGGATGTTGGTATCAGCTACAAGATCCTGCGGATCATCAACTCGGCATTCTACAATTTTCGCAGGGAAATCAAGTCAGTCCGGGAAGCAATCGTTGCCCTGGGTCTCAAGACGATAAGGGATTGGATGTGCATCATCGTCCTGACCGATATCGAGGACAAGCCACAGGAGCTGCTGTCCCAGAGTCTGCGTCGGGCCCGAATGATGCAAACGCTGTCGCTTAAATGTGGCTACGTTGGTGAGGTGGGCTTTATTACCGGCCTGTTTTCATCCATTGATGCGATCATGGATCTGCCCATGGAAGTGATTCTCAAACAGCTTCCTCTGGCTGATAATATCGTAACTGCACTGGTTTCCGGTGAAGGGGAATACGGCCGATTGTTACAGGCCATTATTCGGTACGAGAAAGGTGACTGGGATAACCTGTCTATCAAGAACCTGGGCAGTCAGGATCTCATCAAGAGCTACATCGAATCCATTACCTGGACTGCAGAGCTGTTCTCGAAACTGGATGACTGAGCAGTTTTCCAGCTTCCGTCGAATATCGACAAGGCCGGTTCCTTAAAGGGTTCTGGCCCTTTCTTCGGGGCTTAGAATATCGGTTATCTGGATGCCGAAACGATCCTGGGCCAGGACGATGACTCCGTGGGCGATCAATGCGCCGTTTACCAGAATATCCAGCGGCTCGTTCAACAGTTTGTCCAGTTCTATGACCGAGCCCTCCTGTGTGTCCAGGAGGTCATCGAGACGTATCCTTTTACGGCCGACTTCAATTGACAGTGCCACTGGAACTTTCATCAACGCTTCAATGTTGACTTCGCTGTTGCCAGCCGCTGAAGCTGGTCTGTCTTTAACGGGTGCTTCGGTCTCGCTCGGTTCCGGTTCCAGACCAGTGTGTTCGCTGCCGGCTTGTGCATCGGCGACGGAATCAGTCGTTTCATTGTTGTCGGTCATAGTGGGTTCCCGGTCGGATTCTCCGTTTCGATTTTTTCAGGTCCTACGCGAACTGGTCAATCTGGTGATCGCCGTTGGTTCGTCGATAGATCGAAGGTATCGGCCCATCGATTTCTGCCTCAATGGGATCTGCCATCGTTCCGTTGCCGTGAGCCATTCTGCTCCCTGAACTGTCAGGGCTGGAGTCGCGGTGTGTCACGTCCCCCTGTTCCAGCAGCAAGCCACTTTGACCCAGCAATTCCCGCAGTCGAGGCAGTGACGATTCGATTAGATCCCTGGCCGCGGCATTGCTGGTGATAAAGCTTACACGGGTCTGGTCGTCGTCTGCGGCAATATGGATTTCAAGTGTACCCAGTTCGGCCGGATAAAGTTTCAACTCCGCGGAAGAAAGATTCACGTTGTTCATCCAGCGGATATGATTGCCAAGCTGGCTGCTCCATGCAGGGCTGTCCGGTGTCACATGAAGGGAGAATCCAGCGTTGCCGGTCAGCCCCGAAAGTGTGGCGATGCGCCCCATGGGCGATTTCTCGACGCCATGCAGGGAGCTTGCCCCGAGAAGCGCGGACTGGGATTCCTGCCCGGCTGACTGCACAGCGAGGGAATCATCACCGGGTGTCGAGGCAGGCTGTGCAGGAGCTACGATCCTGCTGATGACCTGTGCCGCCATATTCCGGGTGCTGTTCAACGAAAAAATTTCCGAGCTGGAATTGTCCCGGTTGAGCCTGGTCGAAAGTGCCTCCCTCTGGTGTCCAATAGCGCGGGTCATCCTGTCGATGCGATCGACCAGCCCGGGAGCATCACGGGCAGGGGTCTGTAGCAGAACAGACGGCAATGGATTGCCGCCGGTGGGCGAATCCTTGCCGCTTGTCTTACCGCCCTCTCCGGATGTGACTGCCGTAATCGGATCCGCCTCCGGGTTATCGATTACCCCAGCGGCGGGCGCAGCCGGTGTGGCTGCAAAGGGCCTGGCGCCCAGTCCCGCGAGAAATCGTGCCTGATCAATGGCAGTGGTGGCTGGCAGATCCATGCCTGATTGGGGTCCTTGGTTACCCACTCTGAAGCCCGGGCTGAGGGTGTCCCCGGGCGCTTTCCACTGGTGCTGGGGGTGGTGGACAATCCAGGTTCCCTAGGGCTGGAAGCAGCGGATTCGGTAGCGTGGTTTTTTGCCAAGAGAATGGTTGCCGGTCCGGAACCGGGGCTGAGCTGGACCCGATCAGGCGACCCGCCAGGGCTTTCCGAAGCAACCCCGGAATCAGGCCGGGAACCGGCAATTGCGGCAGCTTGGATCGGCCCCGAAAAGGCGCCGTCGCCGGGCCGGAAACCCTGCACGGCGTCCGGAACTTCCGGGTCCAGGTCATTGACCGCAGGGGATTTCAGCTCTTCAGGGGTCTGGTCAGTCAGCCCCATGAAAGGCAGGGGGATATCGCCGCCATGAAACCGGGTATCGGCGGAGGGCTGGCCGGGGCTCCCGCCATCTCCCGGTGCCCCGTAGACAAAGCCATGTTGGTGCGGGTGGTCCAGGGACCGGGTTTCCTGTGTCGCAGTCGGATTTTCACCAGTATCGGATTTTTGTCGGTGCGAAACGCCTCTGCCGACGCCCCCTGTCTTCATCAGTTGCTCAAAATCCTCGTTGCGGTCTCCCGCCGGAGCCACGCTACCCGCCGGCGACCTGGGTGCCTTGGATACGCCATGTCCAGGCAGTACCTGCAGATCCGGTGGGCTGAGATTCAAAAGTACCGTCATTGTAGTATTACTGAATTCGCTATCCGCTTCACAGTGATTGCAGCATTGTCTGAGACAGAACGCCATGACACCCTGTCTGCCCCAGGGCAAGTACTGCACAATTCAAAATGCAAAAATCGAGCCACTTGTCTGTTATTTGAAACGATGGGTGCGCCGCTGCGAGCCTGAATTAAGGAACCTATGATCAATTATGGAACTGCTCTGCGGGAGTCTGTCGGGCGTCACTGCTAGGCGTCGTGCGCAGGGAATGGCCATAGCCCTTGCCAAGTGCGACAACAACGCAGTGGCGCCCGACAGGCCCCGCCCGAAGGGGCTTCCAGGCGACCCCACTGCCTTCGTTGCATTGCCTTGACAGGCCGACGCATGCCGGCGGCAACGCGCCTTGTCAGTGAACTCGCCTGAAAGCCAGAGCGATTCCATAATTGATCAGAGGTTCCTTAGTAATTATTGGCAACAAGCTCATCAACTTCCTTCTGTATTTTTCTGCGTTCAGAGATCTGCTCCTGTTCGCGAATCCCGGCGGTGGCATTGTCAATTGCCTTGGCCTGCATGCCGCGTTCAACCAGTTCCTGCCCGGTTGTCTCCAGTGCTTCCTTACATTTTTCCAGCGCGGTTCGCTGCTGTGTGATCGCCTCGTCGAGCTTGCCGAGAAACCGATGATGCGCCAGCAGTTCGCCGGCACAGCTGGTGGATTTTTTCAATACTTCCAGGCTGGCGCTGTACTCTCGCCAATAGTCCTGCAACTTGTCCAGTTGTGCCTGCAGTAAGTCGTTGCGCGCCCGGGCATCTGCATGCCTGGCGGCTGCCAGCTCTTCCTTCAGCTTGTGAATTCGGTGCAGCCTGGCCATTCTGTCGGAACGCTTCATCGGGCTTCCTTCATCTCTATCAGGCTGTAAAGATCGTCCAGGCTTGCCTGGTACGCAGATTTGTCGGTCTGCCCCTGTTGCAGGAAAGCCAGCAGGCGGGGGAACAGCTGAATCGCCAGGTCGATTTCCTGATCAGTGCCGGCCCGGTACGCCCCTACGTTGATAAGGTCACTGTTTTTTTCATAGAGACTGTAGAGTTTTTTAAACCGGGTCGCAGCTTCCAGGTGGCGTGGATCAATGATGCTGTTCATTACGCGGCTGATAGACGCTTCCACATCGATTGCGGGGAAAACGCCGGCTTCGGCAAGGTCGCGGGAAAGAACGATGTGGCCGTCGAGAATGGCGCGGGTGGCATCCACGATCGGATCGTTCTGATCGTCGGCCTCCGCCAGCACCGTGTAGAATGCCGTAATCGACCCACCGGCAGGTTGTACGCCGTTTCCCGCGCGTTCCACCAGCTGTGGCAATTGGGCAAACACTGAGGGGGAATAGCCCCGGGTCACCGGGGGTTCGCCAATTGCCAGAGAAAGTTCGCGCTGAGCCTGGGCAAACCGCGTCAAAGAGTCCATTAACAGCAGTACATGCTTCCCCTGGTCGCGGAAGTATTCGGCGATGGCGGTTGCCCGCCAGGCGCCGTGCAGGCGCATCAAGGGCGGATCATCGGCCGGTGTCGCGACCAGGATAGCTCTGTCGATACTGTCACGACCAAGAATATTGTCGACAAATTCCCGCACCTCCCTGCCACGTTCGCCGATCAGACCAACCACCACCACATCGGCCTCGGTATTCTTGGTCATCTGCCCCAACAGGACACTCTTGCCCACCCCACTGCCGGCAAACAGACCCATGCGCTGACCCCGGCCCACGCTGAAAAGTGCATTGATTGCCCTCACTCCCACGTCGAGAGGCTGGTCGATCGGCATGCGATTGAACGGATTGATCGGTGGACCGAGAAGATGGATGTTTTTTTCGTACCGTAGTCGCGGCAGGGCATCAATGGGATTTCCCTGGCTGTCGATAATTCGACCCAGCAGGCAACGGCCTACTCCAACTTCCGGGTAATGAGGCAAGGGAATCACCCTGGCGCCCGGCCTGAGGCCGTGAATTCTTCCGATGGGCATGAGGAACAGGTTATCCTCCGAGAAACCAACGACTTCTGCCTCAATCTCTTTCTGCTCGGACAGGACAACCTTGCAACGGCTGCCGACTGTGGCCTGGCAACCGGCTGCAACCAGTGTCAGCCCCTTCATCTGCACCACCCGGCCCTCCACCGGCAGTTGCGGTGGTGAAATATGAGAAACATGGGATCTCAGCCGTTCCTGCAAACTGCCCATTCTTGCATGGACGTCAGGGTAGGAGGGGACTGTCGTCATAACGAATCCGGGCCACGCTGTTGATCAAGAACACGATTGATTACAAGATCTATTCTGGAATTCAGGTTTGAGTCGATAATCGAATCCCTGCATCGAATCCGGAAGTCCTCCAACGCGAGGTGTGGATCGTCGACGATCTGCCAGTTCTTCGCAACCTCTCGTTCCTGGATCAGATCACGAAGTAGCTGCGCGTTTCTGGGGTTGACATGAATCAGGACCTCCTGTTCACCGTCACCAAGAATCGAAAGCGATTGGTGCACCATTCCCAGCAGTGCTGCAGGATCGGTTTCAAGCTCCCTCGAGACCACCGCCCGGGCGATCTTACCGGCCAGTTGCACAAGGGTTTCCTCCAGTTGTTGACTCTGTTCATCGAATGGTTTGCGAAGTGCTGCCAGCAGGTTCTGCACCAGCTGAAGTTGTTCTTCCGCTTCCCGAAGCCCAAGTTCCTTGCCGTGTTCATAACCTTCCTGGAATGCTTGTTCGTAAACCTCCTGCCGTGCCTCCATCTCCCTGGCGGAAATGGCCGGGGACTGATCGCCGCGATTGAGAAGTCGTGGTGTTTCCCAGGCTGATACGTCAAGGTTGTTCGATTTCCTGCTGAAACTGTTATTCATTGGCTAACCACCCCTGAATCATTCTCGCTGCGCGTGTAGGTTCCTGTAGTACCAGGTTCTGGGCTCTGGCGAGATTATTGTCAAAAGAAAGGGCAGTGGTGGTGCCACCCGGTGAGGCCAGCTGATTGGTACCCGAGCTGCCGGAAAGCTGCACCTGTTCATTACCGAGGTCATCGGCTTCTGCGCTGCCCGACTTCGCAACCGGTCTGTTCCCGGTGCCGCCATTGCTGTTGGTTACCACCGCTTTCAATGCAGGACGCAGCACACCAAAGATCAGTAGTAGAACCACAAGAGCCGCTCCGCTCTGTCTGAGGGTGGTAAAGAACCAGGGTTGTTGCCACAACGGCAGCGCCTCCGGCAATGGCGCTTCTCCGGAATAAAACTGTTCATTGATCACGCTGACCGTATCGCCCCTGGATTCGTTAAAGCCGACAGCATCTTTTACCAGTTGCGTGAGGCGGTCGATTCGGACTTGTTGGTCTGTCTGGCTCACTGTCTGGGTGCCGTCTTCAGCAACATCCAGACCTCTGATGCTGGCGGAGAGGTCCACCAGCACTGCCACAGAGAGTTGCTCTATAGCTCCGGGAGTGGTTTTTATGTGACTGACACTACGGTCTACCTCGTAATTGCGAACGGTATTGGTCCGGGTCTGCCGGCTTTGATCACCACTCGATTGGCCATCCCCATTCACCGATTCGGTCGGAGGAGCGGGCGCTACCGTACCGGGCACTACTGCTTCTGCTTCACCGTTGACGTTGGCGGTTTCCTCCTCCAGTTGTTCACTGCGGATCGCCAGGGTTTCCGGATTGTAGGTTTCTTCGGTGGTTTCCATGGCAGTGAAATCAATGTCTGCCGCGACCTGAGCCTTGACGTTTCCCGCTCCGACGATTGGTGTGAGGAGGTCAAGAATGCGTTCGCTGTAGTTCTCCTCGATGCTGCGAGTAAAGCGCATTGCTTCCGTGCTGTTGCCCAGTTCGGAGTTGTTGCGATCGGAAAGCAGGTTGCCCCGCTGGTCGACTACGGAAACCTGATCGGTTTCCAGTCCCGCCACACTGGAAGCGACCAGGTGGACAATTCCGGAGAGCTGGGCATCACCGGGTACCTGCAGGTTTATGACGTCGATCATCACCGAGGCGCTTGGCTTTCTGGAGTTGCGAATGAATGAGCTCTGTCGGGGAATGCTTAGATGTACGCGGGCATCGCGGACACCGTGAATCTGCTTGATTGTTTGAGTCAGTTCCTGTTCAAGTGCGCGATTATAGCGGGCCTGCTCGACGAAGTTGCTGGTGCCAAGACTCTGTTCCTGATTGAGTATTTCAAATCCCTGACTGGTGGAGCGAGGCAGACCCTGGTTGGCCAGTTGCATTCTGATGCGACGCACCTGGTCGGCGGGCACTGTGATAAGGCCACTGCCATTATCGATTCTGTAAGACAGGCCATTCTGTTCAAGTGCTCCGAGTACGTCTGCTGAGTCCTGGTCCGACAGTCCGGTATAGAGGGCCGTGTAGCCCGGATTCGTAGACCAGAGCACGGTGGCGCTCCCAAGCGCGATGCTTGCTGCGACAATCAGCATGAAACCCAGCTGTCGGGTCAGGCTGAGCTGGCTCAGCGAATTCAACTGGGCAAGCAGGGGGTTCTTGGCAACTGGACTGGCCATTGTCTGGTGAGATTCCTAGATCGGTTTCATGACACCCGGTCAGATCTGCATGTTCATGACTTCCTGGTAGGCAGACAGAAGCTTGTTTCTCACTTCAGTCATTGCCTCGAAGGAAACAGATGCCTTTTCAGCGGCAACCATGACCTCGGGAAGATCAACACCCTGCTTTCCGGTTACAAAGGCGTCACGTAGTTCTCTGGCTTCGCTCTGCAGGTTGTTGACCTGTTTGATCGACTCGTCCAGAAGGGCGGCAAAATCCGGTCTGTCAGAGGTATTCAGCTCGGGAACAACGTTGTTCTGAGCCAGAATCCTCATCTGGTTAAGGACCTGATCGATATTCACATCACTCATCATTCATTCCTCACGAAGCTTTCACGTCATTGGGGAAGCAGGGTAAGTTGATTCCGTCTTTGCGGAATTGGGCCAGTTTGTAGCGCAGGGTCCTGGGGCTGATGCCCAGCTGTTCCGCCGCTTCCTTGCGGCTGTTGTTCGCTACGATGGCTTCCAGGATGATTTCTTTCTCGCGGCTTTTGAGATTCGATGCCAGCTGTGCCTGTTCGTCGTACCCCGCAACATCGATCTCGTCACTTTCGGTTGCTTCCGGAGTTTCGAAAACGATTGCATCAGCGGTAAGCATGCGTCCGCTTTTAAGGATCAGGGCACGTTGAATCACGTTTTCAAGTTCACGAACATTGCCATACCACGAGTGGCGAAGCAGAATCTCTTCAGCACTCCTGTGCAGTTGCACACCGCTGCCCGGACTAAAACGTTCGATGAATTTTCGAGCCAGCGGCAGAATGTCGCCGGGTCGTTCCCGGAGCGGAGGCAGATGCAGGGGGAACACATTCAGTCGATAATAGAGGTCCTCGCGGAACCGCCCGTTGGCCACCTCTTCCTTCAGGTTCCTGTTGGTTGTGGCGATCAATCTCACGTCAAGTTCAATGGTGCGGCTTCCGCCCAGGCGTTCCACTTCTTTTTCCTGGATGACCCGCAGCAACTTGGCCTGCAGACTGATATCGATCTCGGAAACTTCGTCAAGCAGCAGCGTGCCGCCATTTGCCTGTTCGAATTTCCCGGCCCGTGCCGTGTATGCTCCCGTAAAGGCACCTTTCTCATAGCCGAACAGCATGGATTCCAGCATCGGTTCCGGGATGGCGGCACAATTGATGGCAATGAAAGGTCTGGTCCCTCTAGACGAGTGCCGATGAATGAATTTTGCGAACACCTCTTTGCCGCTGCCTGACTCACCGCTGATCATGACCGTAACATCGGTTGCCGCCACCCGTCTGCTCAATTCGGCAACCGCGACACTGTGGCGGTCTTCAATTACCATGCCACTGCCGTCCGGGCCCGTGCCCGGAGTTACGGCCAGTCGATTCACCATCTCAAGAAGCACTTCCGCCTCGAAGGGTTTGACAATATAGTCAGCGGCGCCGTTCTGCATGGCTTCAACGGCCCTGGTGATATTGCCGAATGCGGTGATCAGCACGAAAGGAATATCCGGAAATCGTCGTTTGACCCGCTTTAGCAGTTCATCACCGTTCATGCCGGGCATCTGCACGTCGCTGATAATCAACTCCGGGCGGTTGTGGTCAAGAATTTCCAGGGCCATCTCTGCAGTGTCGGCCTCCAGCGCCCGGTACCCCGAGATATCGAGTGTCTGACGGAGCGCTTCCCGAAGGTCTGGGTCGTCCTCTACTACAAGCACTGAATGATTATCCATTGATTACCCGCCCTTGAGTTTGGTCGACGTCACAGATTTCACATCTGAATCCCTTCGAAGTCCGCCAACTGCCTGCTTCATGCTGCTGATAACCTGCGCGCGTTCTCAACCTGACCACCGGGAATCCTGAGCGTAAAGCGTGCTCCACCGGCAGGGGAGGTATCGACGGTCACTTCCCCACCGTGGGCTTTTACTGCGGACATCACTACCGCCAGCCCGAGCCCGGTACCGCCCCGGCGGGTTGAGAAAAACGGATCGAAAACCTGTTCTCGGTGTTCTTCGTCGATACCCGGGCCGTTGTCCGCCACGATAAACTGGATGTGATCACTTTTTCGCACCAGGCTCAGAGTAATAATCGGCGCGCTTTCAACAGACTGAATGGCATTGACCACAAGGTTCGACAAGGCATTGAACAATGCTTCATGATCGCCGCGAATCTCAAAATCTCCGCCTTCGAATTCCGTGTCGAGGCTGCCCGCGGCCGCCTGAACCTGTACCGCGGTGGCCTGCCTGACTTCATCCATCAGCGTTACCGGCGAAAAGCTGCGGCTGGCGGCGATGTCACCCTTGATGTAGGAGAGCATTCCCTCTACCAGGGATTCAATCTGCCCAAGCTGGGACTGAATGCTGCGGATGGCCTTGTGGCTGTCCTGTATCCGGTCCGCTGACAGCATGGCAGAAAAGTTTGAGAGGTACAGGATTGCTGAGCTCAAGGGCGTGCGAACCTGGTGCGCCAATCGCGCCGCCATTTCACCCAGGGCGGTCAGCCGTTTCTCACGGTTGACCTGGCTGTTCAGGTGGTAGGTTTCTGTGGTGTCGGTGAGCAGAATGATCCGCTCACCATCGTTTCCGAACTGGCTGCTGGTAATCGCTATGCGTTTTCCGTCCCGCAAGGAAAATTCGCCATTGTAAACCGGCACAGAACCGGTTATGTCTTCCAACACCCGTTGCCAGCGTTCGCCAACAAAATTCCTGCCGGTGATGGACAAAGCCGCAGGGTTCATCTCGCTTACCCGATTGGAACCGTCCAGTACCAGAACTCCTCCCGGCAGTGCCTCCATGAGCGAAGAAAGCTTGGCGGCCAGTTTCTCCTTTTCGGTCAGTTCCCTGATGCGTGCTGAATTGGACGCCGCAAGTTCCTCCTTGAGGCCGGCTACACTGGATTCGAGCTCCTGATATAGGGTGCCCAGGTCGGCCGAGACACGATTGAAAATCCCGAACGCCTCTTCAAGCTGGGTGATGGAATGTTTGGTACCGACGGAGGAACTCATAGTGTTGATCTATCGCAAGCCGGATGGGTTGGTCAACGCATTGGTCTGATAATTTTGCAATCTTTGTGCCAATGCATATATACAGCAAAATCAGAAAGTTAGATTGGGGGTGTCGGTTTTTTGGCAGGCCGACTTGTAAGATGGTCGAAAAATTTACATGGCTTTGCTGCCGTACCGGAAAGTCATTGAACTGTTACCGGCCATGGAATTGCCGCAACTTGCCGTTGCGGAATTTCCGTACCGGCTGCGGCGCCGGTATCGTAAGCAGGCCAGCAGGGTGTTCAGAGTGCGGTTGTCCGCTCACCTGAAGCAGGGGGCTTGATTTCAAGCTTTCGAATCTTCTCAATCAGAGTCGTTCTTCTCACTGACAGCGTTTTTGCGGCCCGGGTGACAACCCAGTCCGACTGCTCCAGCGCCTGGCGGATCAGAGTTCTTTCCAGCGAGGAAAGATATTGCTTGAGGTTGATTTTCCCGGCCCCGCCCGTTGGCAGACCGGCAGCATTGTCCGTAAACCCTTCTCTGACAAGGTTAGTGAACGGCAGGCTTTGGTTCTCTCCCTGCCGGTATCGGGCAGGGAGCTTGTCACAGGTGATTTCCTCGCCCGGGTGAAGTATGTTCAGACGTTCAACCAGGTTCTGCAGCTCCCTGACATTGCCTGGTAGTGGATGGTTCATCAGGGTTTGCAATGCGTCGGCGTTAAAACAGACCGACTTGGTGAGAGTCGAGTCTTTACGCTTGAGAAAGGCATTTATTAAAAGGGGGATGTCTTCACAGCGATCTCGAAGCGGTGGCAGTTCAATTGGGAATACGTTAAGACGATAAAAGAGGTCGAGGCGGAACCTGCCTTCGGCAATGCGCTCCTCCAGATCCTGATGCGTCGCGGCGACAAGACGGACATCGGTCATCAGGGTCCTGGTGCCGCCAACCCGCTCGTAACTTCGTTCCTGGATCACCCGCAGCAGTTTCACCTGCATGTTGAGTGGCATGTCGCCGACCTCATCGAGGAACAAAGTACCCCCTTCAGCCATCTCGAAGCGTCCGGCCCTGGCTTGAAAGGCCCCGGTAAAAGCCCCTTTCTCGTGACCGAACAGTTCCGATTCCAGCAGTTCCGGCGGGATTGCACCGCAATTTACGGCGACGAAGGGGCGATCGGAACGCAGTGACAGGTTGTGTATCGAACGTGCTGCCACTTCCTTGCCGGTGCCGGATTCCCCGGACAGCAGAACATTGGCCTCGGTGGGTGCGACCTGGCGAATCAGCGCTTTTATGGCACGGATTTTCGGGCTGTCACCGATCAGGGATGTGCCGGCTGCCCGGCTGCCGGCATTCTGCAGTGACTTCAACCTTGCCTGCTTCAATACCTCGAGCAAGTCGCCGTAGCGCACCGGCAACCGGATCGAACCGGCTACGCCCTGAAGTTCCGGTGATTTGTTGAAGAACTCCGCGTCGGGGCGCAGCAGGTAGACAGGCAGGTGCCTGACCCCCTTCTGTATTGCAGCAACAACATGCCGCTCAGTGTCCCTGTCCTTAACTGCGACAAGTGCGGTCAGAGCGTCGCACTCGTGGAAGTCGGCGCTGGTCAAGTGGTGGCTGTCGGTATGGCGGACTGTGTGTTCCAGGGATTCGAGTATTGCAGCTGTTGTTGTTGCGACGGTATCGTCGTCGGATACCAGCAAGACTTCACCAGTCATACATTACCCTTGTCAAATATCATCAGCAGAGCGGTACAAGAACCGCGTCGTTCAAGCTCAAACGCCATTTCGCAATTTGCAGCTCAGATGCTAACTGTGTGAATTTTCTACGGTTGTCAATTGTTTTGGCAGGTTAGCGGGATACCTTAGCAATTACGTGGTAAAAATAACAAGAATCAAGGGAATTAAGGGCATTATGACGGGAGTGTGACAGCAGCCCCGATCTGACCGGTGAGGTGGTGACTGACACGCACAGGGGAGCCTCCGACGATGCGATTCCACTCACTGGCATGGAACTTGCGTTTTCACTCCACAATCACTTTTTTCTGTTTCCATCGGATCGGCTGGGTAAGGTCAGGCACAGGAAATAACAGGGTTCAGGGACAGGCAGGACGAAAAATGTCAATTAAGCCACCACCTGTAAAACTGACACTGTCGAAAAACCGACAGGAGAGGTGCGGCGCTCGCTACGGACTGATTGCTATCTTCGCGACGATATGAATGCCAGAGTTCAAAGAAGGCGACCAGGCGCCAGCGGATCTGCGAAAGCCGCCCGCTTTCTTATGGTAATGGGAGAAGCCGGTGCCGCCGGTATCCTCAAGGCACCTGACTCCCGATGAAGTGCAGAAAATCGGCGTGGAGATGGCGCGTATGAAGGAAATGTCCACGGAGGAGGTCAACCAGATTCTGACCGGCTTTCTTGAAGATTATGAAAAGGACGGCTCTATCCGCGTGATGGCAGACGAGTACACGCGCAGTGTCCTGGAGAAAGCACTGGGCCCGGAGGCGGCCAGGGAAGCCCTGGACAAGATTATGCTGGGGGGTAATACCCGGGGACTTGACGCCCTGAAGTGGATGGAGCCGCAGCTGGTTGCCGGAATCATTCAGAACGAACACCCCCAGATCCAGGCGATAGTGATCTCGTATCTTGGCCCTGAACTGTCGGGGGAAGTGTTGACCCACATGCCTGAAGGTTCCGTTGTCGAATTGATGATCCGCATGGCGGAGATTGACACTGTCGATCCCACCGCCCTCCAGGAACTGAACAATTCGCTGGAGAAGCAGGTGGAAGGGGTGGTCAGAAAGCGGGGGTCGAGTGTCGGTGGCGTGAAAAACGTGGCGGATATCTTCAATTCACTGGACAAGGCATTTGAACAAAGTCTGATGGAAAAAATTTCCAGCGTGGATGAAGACCTGGCAACCGCAATCCAGGAACAGATGTTTGTATTCGAAGATCTCAAGGCCATTCCCGATCGTGACTTTCAGTCGCTTCTGCGGGAAGTGTCTACCGACAAACTGGCTGTGGCGCTTAAGGGGGCGGACGAGGAAATCCAGGAAAAGGTGATAAGGAACATGTCTTCCCGGGCGGCAGATATTTTTCGCGAGGATATGGAAGAGTTGGGGCCGGTCAAGATTGTCGACGTTGAGGCGGCACAGAAGGAGATCCTTGCTGCCGCAAGACAACTGGCAGACGACGGCAGGATTGAGTTAAAGGAAGACGCAGGCGCGATGGTCAGCTAGGAAAGATAATCGACTATGAGTGAATTATTGTCAGAAAATGAGATCGATGCCCTGATGAACGGCGTGGTCGGTGGTTCAGGCCATGGGGGCATGGATATCCGCGAAGAGGACTATTCCCCTTACGACCTGACCAGCGGAATGTCCCGGGTGCAGGGATGGACTCAGTACGTGGAGATCGTCGACGACCATATTCAGGCAGGCCTGAGTACCCGATTTCTGGGAATTCTCCATAAAAGCGTAGAAATCAAGCGAGGGGAAATCCAGATTCAGAAGTACGGGGACTTTGCCACCACTCTCAAACTTCCCACCGCAATAAGCTGTTTCACACTGTCCGAGATAAGAGGTTTGTCCGCGATAGTACTCGATTCAGAGCTGGTATCGGCGCTGGTCAATGTATTCTTCGGAGGCGGTTCCAGATCGACACCGATAGAGGGTCGAGAGTTCAGTCTTACTGAAAAGCGGCTGATCAATATGATAGTCGGAACCATCGCCGACGTTATCAGGGAAGGATTCCAGGAATTCTCCGATCACCAGATCACCATAATCAATACCGAAACCAATCCGGCCCACTTCTCTGCCTACGCGGATTCCGACGTTCTCATGATCAGACCGTTTCGAGTCGAGTTCTCCGGCATGGGTGGTGTCATTCAGCTCATCATGCCCGGTTCTGTCGTTGATGCCATCTTCAGGCATAAGAAATCGCGTCTGACAGAGCTGGGTATTTCGGCACGAAACGCTCTTGCCAGCCACGTTCGCGATTTTGAGATGACTGTTACCGGGGAATTGCAGGGTGCACAACTTACTCTTCGGGAAGTGTTGGAGTTGGGTACGGGAGACATCGTTCCCATCGAAGCTCCCGATCAGGTGGATGTCAAGGTCAACCGGATTCCCAAGTTCAAGGCGAGAATGGGTGAAATAAACGGCAGGATCGGACTGGAAATCCTTCGATACAGTCAATCCAGTGGAGGGTTCAGAAAAGTGAGCACCAGCGATACGGGACAAACCCAGGATCCAGAGGTGCTGGCCCAGGCTTTTCCCCAGCTTGGGGGCAACGCGTCAACAAATCGTGGGCACAAAGGAGGTAGCGGTGAAGCCCGTCTGCAGGCAGTCCCCGCTCCGCCAGCATCGGCGCCGGGGTCCGGTACGACGCTACCCGTGCCGTCGCAAGCCCCGACCTCAGCCCTGGATCGATTCTGGAATGTGCCGGTTTCGATGACTTTCGAAGTCGGACGGGAAAACATTACTGTGCAACATCTGATGACTCTTTCAAGAGGTTCCATCGTGCCGCTGAAAAACGTGTACGTGGACTCCGTCAAGGTCAAGGTTGGCGAACGAACCATAGCAAGGGGTGAGGCTATCAGTTTGAAAAATCATATTGGTATTCGTATCAACGAAGTCGTGGTCCCGCCGGGTACCGGGGGCGCACGAAGCAGATGAGTGGACCTGTTGACAATAGCGGGCGGCCTGCAGGACTCAACAGGGCAACTCTGGGCAGGTGGCTGACACCGGTTCCTGTCCTTCTACCTTGTGATCGGCTCCTTGCCGCCGAGCAGGCTGAACTGCCGGTTCGACCCGAAGCGCTGGTCAGCGCCGGGAGCATGGTGCAGATGCTTATTGCGCTGGTGGTCGTGGTGGTAATCATTATCGTGCTCTCATTAGTGATCAAACGGTTGAGCCTGGTCCCCGGGTCGACCACCGGCCTGATCAGGATTGTCGGCAGTCTTGCATTGAACAGCAAGGACCGCCTGTTGTTGATTCAGGTGGGCGATGAACAGATCCTTGTCAGTGCCAGCCCGGGCAGGATCGGCAAGGTTCACGACCTGCGAAGCCCGATCGAAACCGGTACTCCAGGTATGGCACAAAAGCCCGACAGTAATTCCTTCAACAGTCTGTTGAGCCAGATGCTGCAGAGATCACGATGATGAATAGAATCGTTGCAAAGCTGTTGTTGCTGCTTCTGGTCATGCCGGGAATCGCTGTCTCGGCGACTCCGGATCTGACTCTGGTCACTTCGCAGGCAACTGCCGATGGCGGAACGTCCTACAGCGTAAGTCTTCAGATCCTGTTGTTCATGACGGTGCTCAGCCTGCTTCCGGCAGCACTCATGGCGATGACATCGTTCACTCGCATTATCGTTGTGCTGGCCATACTGCGCCAGGCCCTGGGATTGATGCAGACACCCTCAAACCAGATCATTATCGGTCTGGCACTGTTCATTACGCTGTTTGTCATGAGTCCGATTTTCAGCACTGCCTATGAGAATGGCGTGGCGCCCTACATGGAAGAAACAATCGATTTTGATTCGGCCCTGGTGGAGACAACCGGCCCCTTTCATCAGTTCATGTCCAACCAGGTCCGGGAGCAGGATCTGGCACTGTTTGCCGAAATGGCCGGTTATGAGGAATTTGACAGTATCGCTGATGTGCCTTTCAGGGTTCTTGTGCCTGCCTATATCACCAGCGAGCTAAAAACTGCCTTTCAGATCGGTTTTCTCATCTTTATTCCGTTCCTGGTTATCGATCTGGTGGTGGCCAGCATTCTCATGTCAATGGGCATGATGATGCTGTCACCCATGCTGATTTCTCTGCCTTTCAAGATAATGCTGTTTGTCATGGTGGATGGCTGGACGCTCGTGGTTGGCACTCTGGCCTCAAGTTTCGCGGTTTTCTGAAAACAGGGCAGAACTATGGATGAAGATGTGGTTATCGACGTGGGCAGGGAAGCGCTGCTGCTGATTGTTGCACTTGCCGGCCCCTTACTGCTCGCGGCGTTACTGGTGGGTCTGCTGGTGGGTGTATTGCAGGCGGCAACCCAGATACAGGAACAGACCTTGAGTTTCATTCCCAAACTTCTGGCCCTGGTCATTGCGCTGGTGGTTCTTGGGCCGTGGTTGCTGAACTACTGGGTAACCTTTACCGAGTCTTTGTTTTATCGAATTCCGGAACTGATAGGTTAGGGCGTGTTCACACCAAAATCAATTTAGTGTGAACAGACACCAGGGAAGCGCTGAGCGATTATGGAAATATCACTTGATGACATCATGGCTGTGACGGGAGATTTTTTCTGGCCGTTTCTGCGTATCGGGGCGCTTTTCGCGGTCGCGCCGGTTTTCTCGGCACGAGCCGTGCCCGTAAGGGTCAGGATCATACTCGCAGTGCTGATTACCCTGCTGGTACAACCAAGCCTTCCATACCTCGAGCCTGTAGAGCCATTGTCAGCCACAGGCTTTCTCCTGATTCTGCAGCAGTTGGGGATTGGTATCGTAATGGGCCTGATAATGCAGATTGTCATGGGTGCTCTGGTCATGGCAGGTCAGGCGATTGCCACTACCATGGGCCTTGGATTCGCATCGTCGGTGGATCCGCAGAATGGCGTTCAGGTCACCATGATGGGCCAGCTGTATCTCATAATCGGCACGCTGTACCTGTTGGCGGTAGACGGTCATCTTCTGCTGATAGATGTTCTAGTGCAGAGCTTCCTGTATATACCGATCGGTACGCCATTTAATGGGCTTGAAGTGTTCGGTGCCGTCGCCTTGTTCACTTCCGAATTATTCGTCGCCGCTGTCCTGATAGCACTACCGGTAGTTGTCGGTGTGTTGCTGGTGAATCTTGCCTTCGGAGTCGTCACCAGGGCTGCTCCCCAATTGAATATCTTCGCGGTGGGGTTTCCGGTGACAATGCTGGCCGGCTTTGTGCTCGTACTTTTCAGTTTGCCAGTGCTGTTTCCCGCTCTGGAACGATTCTTTACCGCAGGATTCGACTTCATGCGTACTATAGTCAACTAAGAGTCTCTTCTCATGGCGGAAAATCAGGCCCAGGAAAAAACCGAACAGGCGACCCCGAAACGGATCAGAGATGCCCGGGACAAAGGGCAGGTCCCACGTTCGAGGGAGCTGAATACGGTACTGTCCCTGCTCGCTGCCGGGGCCGGGATGCTGGTGTTTGGTCGCGGAATCATCGTGGATGTCAATCAGCTGATGATGGAAAGCCTGAACTTTGGCAGGGAAGCCGCGTTTTCAGAAACACTTCTGCTGGCACGGCTGGATGAAACGACTCTTGCGGCGCTGGTTCTGCTGTTGCCGCTTCTGACCCTGCTTGTCGCGGTGACTGTGCTCAGTCCTCTGTCCCTGGGCGGCTGGGTGTTCAACCTGGCACTGGTGGCACCCAAGATGGAACGAATAAGCCTTGCCAAGGGGTTTGGACGACTTTTTTCAGTGCGTTCTCTGATGGAGCTCGTCAAGGCCCTCGGCAAGTTTTTACTGGTCTCGGTTACCAGCTGCCTTGTCCTGTACCTGGTGCTGGATCAGATAGTCGGCCTGTCACTCAGGCCACTTGCCGATGCCATGAGCACGGCCGGAAATCTGGCGATCAGTTGCATGCTGGGCTTTAGCGCGGTACTGATACTGGTGGCGGCGGCGGATGTACCCTTTCAGCTGTGGCAGTACCGCCGGCAGTTACGAATGACCCGACAGGAAGTCAAGGATGAGCTGAAGGAAACCGAGGGCAGGCCGGAAGTAAAATCTGCGCTTAAGGAGAAGCAGCAACAGTTTGCCCGGCAGAGAATGATGAGCGAGGTCCCCAATGCCGACGTGGTCATTACCAACCCGACTCACTATGCCGTAGCACTGAAGTACGACCAGACCAGTGGTGGCGCCCCCAGAGTTGTGGCAAAGGGTCAGAACCTGGTGGCAACACGAATCAGGGAAATTGCTTCACAGCACCGAGTCACTCTGTTTTCAGCGCCGCCGCTTGCCCGGGCATTGTACTTTTCCACAGATCTGAACCAGGAGATCCCAAGGAACCTGTTTCTCGCTGTCGCCCAGGTCATGGCCTATGTCTTTCAGTTGCGCCAGGTGAAAAAGCACGGTGGTGCAAGGCCGAAGCCGCCCAGGGATCTACCGGTGCCTGATGAATACACCGAGAGCAACGGCGCGAGGGCTGACTGATGGCCAACGGAAGCTCGCTTTCATCGCAGAATGCCTTTCTGGGAATCGACTGGCGACTTATCGGTGTTGGGGCGCCGGTTCTGGTCATCCTGCTGCTGGCAATGATGATCCTGCCATTGCCTCCGTTTCTTCTGGACTTCCTGTTCACCTTTAATATTGCGCTTTCGCTGATAATTCTGCTGGTTGCGGTTTACATTCACCGGCCGCTGGAATTTGGTGTCTTCCCCAGCGTGTTGCTGATCATGACCCTGCTGCGCCTGGCATTGAACATTGCTTCCACGCGCGTAGTACTAATTGAAGGACACAACGGAACAGCGGCTGCAGGCAGGGTGATAGAGGCGTTCGGAGACTTCGTGGTTGGCGGTAATTACGCTGTTGGCCTGGTAGTTTTCTCTATCCTGGTAATCATCAATTTCGTGGTGGTGACAAAAGGTGCCGGCCGCATTTCGGAAGTCACGGCACGTTTTACCCTGGATGCCATGCCAGGCAAACAGATGGCGATAGATGCGGACCTTAATTCCGGCCTCATAGACCAGGATGATGCACGTCAGAGACGTGACGAGATTGCCCGGGAGTCCAGTTTTTACGGTGCCATGGACGGTGCCAGCAAGTTTGTCCGCGGTGATGCGGTTGCGGGGATATTGATCCTGTTTATCAATATTATCGGTGGCTTTGCCATCGGTGTGCTGCAACACGACCTTTCGGCTGCCCAGGCTGCCACCAACTATACGTTGTTGACTATCGGTGATGGGTTGGTAGCACAGATTCCCTCCCTGTTGGTATCTGTGGCAGCGGCGCTGATTGTGACCAGGGTCGGGTCCTCCTCCGACATGGGGCGTCAGGTTCTGGATCAATTGTTTGAAAGCCCCAAAGTGTTTGTTGTAACAGGGGGCGTTATCGGACTTCTGGGTCTTATACCCGGCATGCCCAACCTGATATTTCTGCTGATGTGTGCCGCCCTGTTCGCTATCGGGTACTTTGGCTCCAGGCGTTCGAAGCAGGAGGAGGAGAACAAGGACCAGACGGACAGGAAAGCGGAGAAGGAACAGAAATCAGCGGACCTGGAATGGGACGATGTTCTCGGGGTCGACATTATCGGACTGGAAGTTGGCTACAAACTGATTTCGCTTGTCGACAGAAATCAGGGTGGCGAACTACTGGACAGGATCAAAGCCGTGAGAAAACGGATCTCCCAGGATATGGGGTTCCTGGTTCATCCGGTTCACATTCGCGACAATCTCAGTCTGCAGCCGAATGCTTACAGGATCACACTGCTGGATGTGCCGGTGAGCGAAGGCCAGGTGCATCCAGGCATGGAAATGGCGATCAATCCCGGGCAGACTTTTGGGGATCTGGATGGCATTGCAGGAAAGGATCCGGCATTCAATCTCGATACCATCTGGATCGACTCGTCACAGAAAGAGGATGCTCAGTCCAAGGGCTACACGGTCGTTGACAGCAGTACCGTGATTGCGACGCACATCAGTCACACAATCAAAACCCACTCTCATGAACTGCTGGGTTACGACGAAGTTCAGAAATTGCTGGATTCGTTGGCCAAATCTTCTCCCAAGCTGGTTGAAAGTCTGGTGCCGGATACACTTTCGCTCGGTGTCGTGCTCAGGGTTCTGCAGAACCTGCTGGAGGAGGGCGTGCCCATCCGCGATCTGCGAACTATCGTGGAAACCCTGGCGGAACACGGTGCCGTGAACCAGAATCCGGACCTGCTCACGGCGGCTGTACGCATCAACCTGGGTCGCACTATCTGCCAGAGTATTGTCGGCATGCAGCAGGAAATGAAAGTAGTGACCCTGAGTGCGGAGTTCGAGAAGCTCATACGTGATTCAGTGGCAGTGGACAAGCCGGACGGGGTTGGTGGGTTGGAGCCCGGGTTCGCAGAACGACTCCTGAACCAGATTCAGTCGATCAGCCAGCAGGTGGAGGCCACGGGACAGATTCCAGTCCTGCTGGTGTCCGACCAGATACGCTCCTGGCTGGCCAGGTTTACGAGAACGTCGTTGCCCAGACTCAAAGTGCTGGCCTTCAGTGAAGTGGCGAACAATAAGCAGATCAAAGTCCTGGGGACTGCTTCCCAGGTTCAGTCGCGGGCAGCCTGAGCGGCATCGGAAGCAGTTTCAGGGGTTCGATAGAAGATAGTCGACAAAGTACTCGGAGCTAGCAATGAAAGTAAAAAAATTCCAGGCGGACAACATGCAGAAGGCAATGGCCATGGTGCGGGAGGAACTTGGTAGGGAGGCTGTACTTATTTCCAGCAAGCGTGTCGATGGAAAGATGGAGGTGCTGGCCGCCAGTGGCTATGAGCTGGAGCAGGTAAAGGGCTGTCGGGGAACCAGCCGGGGCAGAATCAACGTCCAGGCCAGAAGTCTCCAGGAATGCCAGGCGGCCTGAGGTATTTCCTTCTGATCTGTTGGCCGGCGTGGAGAGTGAAAAAACCAGGTTGCGGACCAGGGAGCAGGAACAGGAAATCGCAAACCAGTCAAGATCACTGCGTGATATGCAGGAAGAGCTTGGCAGGTTGAGAAAGCTTTTTGAGGGAGAGATGGCCCAACTGGCCTGGCGGGAATCTCGAGATCGTCAGCCAAACCGCATGGCCTTGCTGTCCAGGCTTGAGATGGCTGGAATCAATCACGATCTGGCGGCGAAATTGGTCGATAAGGCGCTGCCCTGCGATGATCTCGCACTGGCATGGAACAAAGTCATCAGAATATTGCTCAAGTCCCTGGGGAAACCGGCTCCGGACCCCCTTGAAGAGGGAGGCATAATTGCGATGCTGGGTTGCACCGGAGTCGGAAAAACGACCACGGCCGTCAAGCTGGCGGCAGGCTTCGCCAGGAAGCATGGCAGGAACCAGGTGGCATTGATTACCACTGACGATGACAGAGCAGGTCAGCGCGAACAACTGATATCACTCGGGAGCTCTCTGGGCCTGTCAGTGCAGGTTGCCGCAAACCGGAATGAGATGGAGCAGGCGATGGATAGCCTGGTTGAACGCAAACTGTTGATCATTGACACCGCAGGGGTGAATCAGCGGCGGCGTGATTTTGAGGCAAGGCTCAACACCTTTTTAACAGGCGACAGGAAAATTACCCCGTATCTGGTGTTGAGTGCCACGGTACAGGAATCAGTAACCAATGAGACTATCCGGGCTTTTTCTCGATTTAAGCCCGCTGCGGCAATCGTCACGAAGACTGATGAGAATGCCACTATCGGAGCCATGTTGTCGTCGTTGATTCGCTACCGGTTACCCGTTTCCTATGCCGGAACCGGACAGGCGATTCCAGAGGATCTGGTACGGGCCGATGGAGACTTCTTTGCCCGCAGGATCAAGGAATCCTACCGTTACGCCATGGAGCAGATGGCAAAACGCCGAAAGGCAAGCGCATGAGAAATCCTGCCGGGGATATCGTCACAAAACAGCCTGCTAACAACCGGTTCAGAAATCGGCCGCAACGCAATGAAGGAAACGAAAAATGAGTTCAACCGAATCCGTTAGAACAATAGCAGTGTCGGGAGGAAAAGGTGGCGTCGGTAAATCCAGTGTGTCAATCAATCTGGCACTGGAACTGGTAAAATGCAGGAAGTCGGTGTTGCTGCTGGATGCCGATGTGGGTATGGCCAACGTCGATATCATGCTTAATCTCAAGCCTGGCAGAGATCTCTCCCACGTGGTCGAGGGTCAGTGCAAACTGGAGGAAATCATTATTCAGGGTCCACTGGGTCTGCATATCGTGCCTGCCGCGTCAGGCCTCGGGCGAATGGCCCAACTGACCGGCCATGAGCAGATGGCTCTGATAAGGTCATTCAGCGACCTGGAAGCCTGCTACGATGTGCTGGTAGTGGATACCGCGGCGGGTATCGCACCCGGAGCATTGGGGTTCACCAGGGCAGCCCAGGAGGTGGTGGTGGTTTTGTGCGACGAACCTGCCTCCCTCGCAGATGCCTACGCCCTGATAAAGGTTCTGAGCCGGGAACACGGCGTAAAGCGGTTCCAGGTGCTGGCGAACATGGTAAGAAATCCTGACCACGGCCGGGCGATTTTTGCCAGGCTTGCCGAAGTGGCGGATCTATACCTGGATGTGAGCATCGGCTACCTCGGTAGCGTTCCCCACGATGACAATTTGCGCGCAGCGATTAAATCCCGGGCCGCGGTCACCGATAAATATCCCTATAGTTCGTCAAGTCTGGCTTTTCAGAAAATTGCGAAGCGCTTGACTGAGCTGCCGGAGCATTCCGGAAACAATGGTCAGATCGAATATTTTGTAGAAAAAGCGCTGGCTAACAAAGTCGTGTACGAACGAGGAATTGCATGAACCTGGGTGCGCAAAGTCATGGGCTCGACGAAAGTTTCTCGCGGGATCAGTTGTTTGAAGACAACGTGTCGCTGGTATCGACAATAGCCCACCATATCGGTGCGCGGTTGCCGGCCGGCAAGAGTGTGGATGATCTGGTTCAGGTAGGGCTGATCGGGCTGCTGGAGGCGGTGCGTTCCTACGAACCGAAACCGGGGGTGGATTTCAGGGCCTACGCGAATATCCGTATTCGTGGCGCAATAATCGACGAGCTGCGGCGTGAGACCTGGGTGCCCCGTTCGGTACAGCAGAAATCCCGCCAGGTGGCCCAGGCCATTCAGGACGTGGAAAACAAACTGGGCAGAACGGCTTCCGACAAGGAGATTGCCCGGGAGCTGAAACTGTCGCTGGAAGAATACGGTGAGCTGCTGGAAGAAGTGGCAAGTTGCAGCCTGTTCAGCCTGGATGACGATAACGGTATTTCCCACCCGGTAAGTGACGAGAATGAAATCATCGACAAGATTCATTTCGACGAACTCAAGACCAAGTTGGCGGTGTTGATCGGTCAATTGCCCGAGCAGGAGAAACTGGTGGTGGCGCTGTACTACGACTACGGATTGAATCTTCGCGAAATCGGTGAAGTTCTCAATGTCAGCGAATCCAGAGCCTGCCAGGTACACAGCCAGGCAATGAGCCGCCTGCGAATCAAGCTTCGTAACCACTTGAGCGAAAGTGACATTGTTTGAAGGCCAGAGCGTTGTGGGGCTTAATCAGAGGTTCCCTAGATTCTTGCCAGATCCACACGATTGTTACGAGGGTCGCTGGAGGTATTACCATCCTCCTCGTAGATTACTGCCTGGGGATTTCGCGAGCCGGGAGCCAGGCTGTTCAGAACCTGAGAGAGGAACTGGGTTCGTCGGTTGATCAGCACTCCCGTGCGCCTGTTTTCTTCGAAACACTGTTGTGCCAACGTTGCCAATCGGGTGTAAAGTGATTGCAGGGATACTTCAGAATCCAGCCCTGAGAGGGTACCTTTCGGGAGCTTGAGCCCCTGTGGCAGATTCTGATCCGCGGCGAATTTCATTCTGGATTCGCTGGCCTGCTGTAATGCATTGATCAGGGCCAACTTGCTCGCACTCTCAAGGTCGACGAAGGTTGTGTCGCTGGCGAGCCTGGCGCTTTCTTCCTGAAGAAACTGCAACAATGACTCGGCGCAGCTGACCTCCTCTTTGAGAAGTCGGGTCAGAGTGGACTGATCGTCAGCCTTTAAGGTTTCCATTGAACGCACCTGTCAGTAATTCCGGCCTGGCTCATTTGTCAGGGTCGGTGATGCCAGCATCCATTTCCAGCAGGTTGGAAGCAATGCGCTCGAGGTTGATTTCCAATTTGCCGTCAGCAATCAGCTGACTGACTTCCGCAACCAGAACATTGTTGACACGGGGGGAATTTCTTAACACACCTTCAAGTTGCTGAAGCCTTGCGGCATCATCAGTCATGCTGACCCTGTCAGGCGTCGATACGGGCGCAATTGCAGCTTCGGATTTCGTTGCGCCGGGCTTTGAAGACTCCGCTTGCCGGGCTTTCTGGCTGGTGCTGCTCACCAGGTTCACCGGCATCTTGCCGGTATCGATTTCGTTGCTCATCGGGAATACTCCGGTGCCGGTTGCATTGGTTGCAATCGACACAATATACGCAGTTCCTTGGTCATGGCCTTAATACTTATCCTCTACGACCGCAAGGCGGAAAACCTTTAGTATTTGTTAACCGGTTCAAAGTTTGACCCGGACAGTGCTTTTGTCAAGCACCTCGCCTTCCACGGTGCGTCCGGAGCTGTCGTTCTGAATGGGTATCAGGTCACCCCGGGATCCGCTGCGCAACGCGACTCCAGTCATGCGCACCTGAATACCTCCGCTGACGGCCATGATCACCACCTCCTGCCCCTGTCTGACCAGCTGCCTGGGCCTGACCGAATTCAGCGTGATTGGTGTATCGGCCTGCAAAGGACGGGTAGTCTCCATTCCGGCCAGCTGCTCCGGCCTGCCGAGATGTCGCGCAGGCAACCTGGACAATGGCATCGTGCGCAGCTCGAGAGTGTCAGCGGTCAGTGCCTCGCCCCGCAATAACGGGCGACGGGAGAACACGACATCGGCCAGTGCCTCGATAGTCACCGGCACATAGAGTGTCCAGGGCTTTGCGCCACTACACCGCACACCGACGGTGGTACGTGCCAGTTGCCGTATCTCGCTGGTTGAAAAGGCTTCCAGCGGCACATCACAGGGTGCCAGTTTAAGTCTTGGGTCCAGCCCGGCGGCCTGCACCTGGATGTCGGAAAGTCCCGTGGTATCGATCCGGCTGCGGGCAAAATCCGCCGCTACGGAGCGTATGGCTTCATGGGATTCCATGCCGGACGTTTGCGCCCAGGCCCCTGTGAGGCAACTGCTCAGCAGCAGCGGTGCAATATAGAGTCGGCATTTTGTCAAAATATTGACCTTCATTGTTCCCGTTAGCATGGTCAGAATGCCTGTTTGTGGCAGTTTATCCGGTTTCTGAGGAGTACTGTCACTGTAGATGCAATCTGCATGCCATGGACCGTCCAGGGGGCTTAAGTCAATGTCCCGGCCTGCAATCGGCGGCCCTGCACCAGACGCTGGAGGTCAGTGTGGTCGTCGACAGCAAATCAGAGAGGGCAACCTGCGGACCCGGGAACCGATTCCCGTCAACAACTCGGCCGGTCGGGCGGCAAGGCTTGCCGCCTGACCGGTAAGGATTTGCCGCCCGGTTCGGGTGATGCCAAAAGAAAAATTTCTATCTTACTGAAAAATAACAGAAAAAAGTAATTGGCACGGGTGATGCACAGGCTATAACCCGGACCCAGGTATTCACCGTGCTAAGTAATAAGGAGTTGACTCATGACTTGGCTAGACAGCGCCCTCGGAATACATCCCGCTGCCCTGCAGTTCCACTCCCAGCGCAGCTCCGCCCTGGCGGCGAATATCGCCAATGAAGGAACGCCCGGGTTCAAGGCTCGGGACTATGATTTCGAGAATGTCATGGGGTCTCTGGCAGAAGGCTCCCTGTCCGGTCTGCGCCGAACACAGACGCGTCATCTGAGTGGGCCCGAAAATTCCCGATTCGGCAATCTGCTTTACCGCGTTCCCACCAAGCCGATGGTGGCAGGGAACAGTGTTGAATCTGAAGTGGAACAGGCTGTGTTTACCGAGAATGCATTGCGGTATCAGGCTTCTCTGCAGTTTCTCGAAGGGGCTTTTTCAGGACTTCGACTCGCGATCAGGGGACAACGCTGATGGGGATTACTGATACCTTCAGGATTACCGGTACTGCATTGAGTGCCCAGAGCATCCACATGGATGTTATAGCCCGGAACATGGCCAGCGCTCAGCTGGTAAGTGGGTCTGAACAATCCGCCTATCGGGCCCGCAGACCCGAGTTCGCCGCGATGTTAAGCAACAGTCTCGGTTCCCGTGCAGGTGCCGGCCCGCTGACGGGTAGCCGGCAAACCACAGGAGTGACCGTGAAGCGATTTACCCAAAGCTCAACACCAGTGGAGCGAAAGCACATGCCTGAAAGCCCGCTGGCGGACGACCAGGGCTATGTCTACCTGTCCAACGTCAATATCGTCGAGGAAATGGCCTATATGATGCAGGCATCAAGGGCATATCAATCAAACCTGGAAGTGATGAACACCGCCAAGCAGTTGCTGTTGCGAACGCTCAATATGGGCAACAGGTAGAGAACGAAAGTCGGAATTGGAGAATCAGCATGGACGGTCTGGAACAGGTATTCGGTAGCTCCTACAACCCGGGCACGACTCAGCTGGGCAAGCCCAGGGACGAGCTCGGCCAGGAAGAATTCTTTCGCCTCATGGTAGCCCAGTTGAATAACCAGGATCCGACCAAACCACTGGATAACGCGGAATTTCTGGGACAACTGGCACAGTTCAGTACCGTTTCCGGTATTGACGACCTGAATGAGTCCTTTTCCGGTCTGGTAAGCAATCTATTCACTTCACAAGCAATGATGGCGGCGCAGCTGGTTGGCCGTGAAGTGCTTACTGAAGCCGGAGTGGTATTGAACAGCCTTTACACACCCGGTGATTCGCTATCAGGCGGGCTGATCACCGACAGTGCCGCTTCGGACGTTCGCGTCAATATTTATAATGGTTCCGGGATGCTGATCAGTTCTCTTGCGCTTGGCAATCTCCCGGAAGGCTCCCATCAGTTTACCTGGAATGGCAACTTGAAAGGTGGTGGTGAGGCGGAAGCGGGCAGGTATACCCTTGTGGCCGAAGGCTGGGTGGGCGGAACGCTGACCGGCCTCCCAATGCAACAATATTCAGAAGTGACCAGCGTTTCGGTAGACCGGGAATCAATGTCCGTGTTGTTACAGCTTGACAATGGCGAGGATGTGAAGTTTTCGCAGGTCAGTGAATTCAAGTAAAGAAGATTTCAAATTAGAGAAGGAGCACAACATGTCATTCGATACAGCGATCTCAGGTATCAAGGCAGCCTCGACCAACCTCGGCATCATCGGCAACAACATAGCCAATGCTGGCACCACAGGGTTCAAGTATTCCCGCGGTGAATTTGCAGACCTGTTCGCCACCAGCAAGCTGGGTACAGGAAGTAATGCAATTGGCAAGGGTGTCCAGGTCAAGTCGGTCAATCAGTCATTCACCCAGGGAAATATCACCTTTACCGACAACGTGCTGGACATGGCAATCAGCGGCACCGGGTTTTTCGTGCTGAGTGACGAAGGATCCCAGGTTTACAGCCGGGCAGGTAATTTCCAGGTTGACCGGGAGGGCTATGTCGGCAACTCCAGCGGCCATCGGCTGGTGGTTTTCAATACCAATGCCGATGGCGATTCATCGGGAGGGATTTCCGAATTGAGGATTGATACTTCCCAGATTCAACCCAATGCCACGGGTAACCTGGAATTTGTCGCCAACCTGGATTCGCGGGAGGTGCAGCCCACAGTGGCATGGCCGGGAACCGGGTTCGATGCGTTCGCTTCGCCGCCCACCGCACCGGATGCCGATATGTTTAACGCCTCCACCGCCGCCACCATCTATGACAGCCTGGGCAACCCACACACGGTTTCTCTGTATTTTTCCAGGACTGCCACCGGCAACGAATGGGAAATCCATACTTTGATAGACGGTGTATCCCAGAGCGGGCCTGACATCCTGCAGTTCACCGATACCGGTGTGATCGATTCAGCCAGCCTGCCATTTGAACTGAATATTGCCGGCTGGACACCGCTGGACAGTACTGGTGCCGCCAATGGCGCCGCGGTTCAGGATTTCATCATCGATCTGTCGGACCTGACCCAGTACGGTGACTTTTTCAGTGTCTCCGATATCCAGCAGGACGGTTACGCCACGGGTCAGTTGACCGGGGTCGAGGTGGGAGATACGGGTATCGTCTTCGCCCGCTTCTCCAACGGCAAGTCCCGGGCCCTGGGACAGGTCGCGCTGGCTGACTTCGCCAATTCTTCAGGCCTGCAGCCTCTCGGCAACAGCGTGTGGTCGGAAACATTTGCATCCGGCCAGCCAATCCTGAGTGCTCCGGGAGCCGGTGGCCTGGGATTGGTGCAATCAGGCGCACTTGAGGAATCCAACGTGGAAATCACCCAGGAGCTGGTCAATATGATCGTGGCACAACGCAACTTCCAGGCCAACGCCAAGGTCATTCAGACCCAGGACGCGGTCAACCAGACAGTGATCAATCTGCGTTGATACCTACCGGTAAAAACTGGAAAAAGGAGCATTGAATGAGTCAGGTCTATGTAACCGCCATGGAAAACGCCCGGCAGATCATGCTGGCACAGGCGGTCAATGCCAATAACCTTGCCAATGCCAGTACCGACGGATTCCGGGCCGAGCTTTCCTATCTGCTGGATACTGCCGAGGGCAGACAGGCTTACAGCAGCCCTGATCTTTCCGGCGGCTACGTGCGGTCAACCGGTAGAAATCTCGATATTGCCGTCAAGGGCGATGGCTGGATAGCGGTTCAGGGGCTGGACGGTGTAGAGGCGTACTCCCGGCGTGGCGACCTGCAGGTTGACTCTTTTGGCCAGCTTACCGATGGCGCCGGGCATCCCATTTTAGGGAATAATGGCCCGGTGGCATTGCCGCCCTATGCCAACATCGAGATTGCAGCGGACGGTACCCTGTCGATTCAACCTTTGGGTCAACCCGCCAACACACTGGCAGTTGTTGATCGGATCAAACTTGTCGAACTGGAACCACAACGGATTTTACGCGGTGAGGACGGACTGATGCGGCTGTCAGAGGGGGAGATTGCCCCGGCCAGCGCCGGGGTGCAGATAGTATCCGCAAGCCTGGAAGGCAGTAACGTCAATGCAGTGGAAGAGATGGTCAAAATGATTGACCTGGCCCGGCGCTTCGAGGCGCAGATACAGCTGATGAAGTCCGAAGACGAAAACAATGCTTCACTCGCGGAGTTGATGAATTTCAGTTGATAGGACAATTATCCGCTTGTTCGAAATGCTGTATCGGGCACGCAAACAGTAAATTCAGGAGACAGTAATGACCCAGGCATTGTGGATAGCGAAGACCGGTCTGGATGCACAACAGACCAAGATGTCTGTTATTTCCAATAACCTGGCCAACGCCAGCACGGCCGGTTTCAAGCGCAGTCGCGCGGTATTCGAAGATCTGTTATACCAGAATCAGCGACAACCCGGCGCCCAGTCATCCCAGGACACAACCTACGCTACCGGGTTGATGCTGGGTACAGGGGTGCGCATCATGGCGACTGAGAAGATATTTTCCCAGGGGGCCGCGTCTCAAACCCAGAATCCGCTGGATGTCTCCATCGAGGGCAAGGGGTTTCTCCAGGTACTTATGCCGGATGGCAGCCTGGCTTACAGCAGATCGGGTTCCATGCAGATTGATGCCCAGGGACAACTGGTGACCCCAAACGGGTACTCGATTCAGCCCGCGATTAATATCCCGATCGATGCACAGTCCGTTACTATTGGAACGGATGGAACAGTAACAGTCAGTCTGCCTGGAACTGCAGCGGTCACCCAGGTAGGCACAATTCAGCTGGCCGACTTCATCAACCCGGCGGGGCTGCAGGCGACTGGAGGTAACCTGTTTGTCGAGTCGACTTCCAGTGGCGCGCCTCAAGGTCAGTCCCCGGGGCTCAACGGGCTGGGGCTTCTGCGGCAGGGCTATATCGAAGGCTCTAATGTCAACGTGGTTGAAGAGCTGGTCAGCATGATAGAGACTCAGCGGGCGTACGAGATGAACAGCAGGGCTGTTTCCACCGCGGATCAGATGCTGCAATTTGTTACCAATAACCTGTAGGGCGCATTCATGTACACTGCTCAACCCCGAAAAATAGTCTTTTTTATTCTCAGTGTCGCCGGCACCCTGGCAGGTTGCAGAAGCGCGCCGGAAGTAATGGAAGAGGAGTACATGCCAAGCTATCAGCAACTGCAACTCGTCTCCCCGGAAGGTGGTACCGGTGCAATCTACAAGCCCGATACAGCGCTGGCACTTTATGAGGACGCCAAGGCCCGTCGTGTTGGCGACATTCTGACCGTTGTTCTGGTGGAAGAGACAACGGGTGAAAATTCCATGGATAACAGTATCAATTCCTCCACCGAACTGAACCTGGATACACCCCTTTTCGGCGGTCAGAGCAAACCTGAATTTAACTATGAGGTGGGCGGTGGAAGCTCCTTCGAGGGCCAGAGCGGCAGTAGCCAGAGCAACAGACTAAGCGGAAGTATCGCCGTTACGGTGCATGCAGTTCTTCCCAACGGCAACCTGGTAGTGGAGGGGGAAAAGCGGATCCGTATCAATCAGGCCAATGAATACGTGAAGCTGGAGGGGGTGGTCAGGCCCATCGATATCGGTGCGTTCAATACCCTCTACTCTACCCAGGTGGCCGATGCCAGAATTACCTATGCCGGCAAAGGGACTAACAGCCAGAGTAACTCGCCGGGCTGGGTCTCACGGATAATTTTCAGCCCCTTATGGCCTTTCTAGGGTAATCGTAAATGTTAATGATGACTGCTGCTCGACTACGAATCTTTCTGCTTTTTCTCTCGATCACGGCCTCATTCAACATCCAGGCTGATCGAATCAAGGACCTGGCCGGTATCGACGGAGTGCGGGCCAACCAGCTGGTGGGCTACGGGCTGGTGGTGGGGTTGCCGGGGACCGGCGACCAGACCAGTCAGACCCAGTTCACGGTTGCAAAGCCTCAGAACCAGTCTTGCGCAACTGGGTGTCCTGATCCCGGAAAACATCAATCCACAGCTGACCAACGTGGCGGCAGTACTGGTGCACGCTGAACTGCCACCGTTTGCCAAGGCAGGCCAGACCATCGACGTCACTGTCTCTTCGGTGGGCAATGCCAACAGTCTGCGCGGCGGTGCCTTGTTACTCACTCCGTTGAAAGGTGCCGATGGCCAGGTCTACGCTCTGGCGCAGGGAAATCTGGTAGTGGGCGGTTTTGGTGCGGAGGGGCGGACGGCTCGTCGGTAACGGTAAACATCCCCAGCAGCGGCCGGATACCGAACGGGGCGATTGTCGAGCGGGAAGTGTCCAATCCATTTGCCAGTAATCCCACTGTTACGCTCAATCTTCATCAGCCCGATTTCACTACAGCCATGAATATGACCGACGAAATAAACAGATTTTTCGGTCCGGATACCGCGTTCGCCACTGACGGTTCCTCGGTAAGCGTCAGAGGTCCTCTGGACGTCAATCAGAAAGTCGCCTTTATTTCAGAATTGGAAAATCTTCAGGTAGAAAGCGGCTCAGCCGCTGCCAGAGTGATAATCAATTCGAGAACAGGCACGGTGGTAATTGGTGCAGAAGTGAGAGTGACCGAAGCCGCTGTGGCACATGGCAGCCTCACGGTCACCATCGATCAGGATCTTTTTGTGAGCCAGCCGGCCCCGTTCAGCGAAGGCGATACGGTTGTGGTCCCTGATTCCACGGTATACGTGGAGGAGGAAGAGAACCGTATGTTTCTGTTCGAGCCGGGAGTTTCCCTGGATGATCTGGTAAGGGCAGTTAACCAGGTAGGAGCCTCGCCCAGCGATCTGGTGGCGATACTGGAGGCTCTGCAGCAGGTAGGGGCTCTGCGGGCGCGGTTGATCGTAATCTAAGTTTCCCCGAACCCTTGGCTAACCGGCACGGCCAGGGCCGTCAGAGGACTGCACTGAAGAGGCGCATTGCCGCCGGCTTGCAGCAGGGCTTGGACAGGCTGTGAATGATCTCATAAGCGCAGCCAGGACAGGTCGGGAGCTGGCACATTATCACAGCAGTTAAGGAATTTCAGATTCGACCGTATATAGTCGAGGAAGGAAACATGGCAACAGCAGACATTTATACTGACTTCTCCGGGTTGGCCAATCTCAGGCTGCAAGCCAGAGTGGAGCCCACGAAGGCAGTGCAGGAAGTCGCTCAGCAGTTCGAATCATTGTTCGTTGGCATGATGCTCAAAGCCATGCGAGACGCGGTTCCCCGGGACAGTCTGTTGTCCAGCAGTCAGATAGACAGCTACCAGGAGATGTTCGATAAACAGCTGGCACTTGATCTGTCTCAACGGGGCGGTATCGGCCTGGCGGAGTTGATCGAACAGCAGATAACTGCCGGAGCTTCCCTCGCCACGCAGGAAAACAGGGATTCGGCAACCACCGAAGCTGGTTTGTGATTTTAGACTGAAATGGTCCGTTAACGGTTTTCGCTATGGTTGATATTCTGAAAATGGGTGCCAGCTCGCTGTTGAATCTGCAACGGGCGATTACCACGACAGGCAATAACATTGCCAATGTGAATACCGAAGGGTACAGCAGGCAGACCGTTCATTTTGGCACTACACCGGCCCAGAGCCTGGGGTTCGGATTCGTCGGAACGGGTTCGACGATAACCGGAATCGAAAGGTCCAGTAACGATTTTCTCACCTCACAGGTTCAGGAGTTCACGTCCAGCACCAGTCGCTATCAGGCGTTTCTGGATTACAGCTCCAGGCTGGACAACCTGCTGGCCAATTCTGATACCAGCCTCAGTACGTCAATGCAGCGCTTTTTTGGTGCTTTCGCCGATGTGGCCGCAAATCCTTCGATGCTTCCCGAGCGTCAGGTGTTGATCGGTGAAGCCGGAAACCTGGCCGACCGCCTCCAGGGCCTGTACAACTCAATTCAGGCCCTCAACGACGAAATTAACAGTGAATTGCGAATTACCGTCGCTGACGTCAACAGTCTCGCTGACAATATCAGTGAATTGAACCGGCAGATAGTCAAGGCTTCGGCATCGGGGACCGGCCCGACCCCTAACGACCTGCTGGATCAGAGGGATCGACTTGTTAAAGCGCTGTCGGAACGGATTGCCGTGTCGACCGTGGAACAGGAAAACGGTGCATTGAATATTTTCATCGGCAAAGGGCAGTCTCTGGTCGTGGGCGAGGAAGTGACTCATCTGACACTGACCGCCAATGATCTCGATGGCAGGCTTCTTGAAATAGGAGTTGAAGGCGTTGCGGGCAGCAGTGGCTCGGAACGGTTTGTGACCAGCGGCAGACTCCAGGGTCTGCTGGAATTCCGTAACCGGGTACTGTTACCGGCCGAATCGCAGCTTGGGCTTGTGGCGCTGGGGCTGAGTGAGTCAATTAACGCGCAGCATCGTGTCGGTATGGATATCAATGGCGATCTGGGCAAGGACTTGTTCAAACCGGTATCGGTTACTGTTTCCGAAGTGCCCTCTAACTCGGGAACTGCTCTCCCGACGGTAACTCTGACGGATGCTACTGAAGTCAGATCCGGCAACTACGAATTGAACTACGATGGCAGTAACTGGTACCTGACCAGGGTTTCTGACAACACGTCTGTGTCCGGCGCCGGTCCACTGGTTCTTGATGGAATCAGCGTCGACGTCAGCGCCGGGAGTCCGGTGGCGGGCGACAGTTTTGTGTTCAACCCGGCACGGTCTGCGGCATCCAGTTTTGCAGTTGCCATTACGGACCCACGGCAGATCGCGGCAGCTGCCCCCGTTGGCGCAATTACTACAGCCAACAACACGGGGTCCGGGCTATTGACCGGACTTGGCGTCGATCCAACGATCACCCCGGATCTGCCTCTCGCTTCAGCGGTAACCCTCAGCTTTGATGCCGATGCACTTGGGCCCGGCGTGCCGGGCTTCACCGTCAGCGGCGGTCCCGGTGGGATTCCCCCGCTTGCCTATGATCCAGGCACGGAATTGGCAGGAAAGGACTTCGTTCTCGGCACGACGGGAATCACCTTCACCTTCGGTGGAGTTCCCCAGAGTGGTGATTCATTCGTAATAAGTAACAACAATGGCGCCACCGGTGATAACCGCAATGCCCTGCTGATCGGTGAGTTGCAAAACGAGCCACTGACAAACGGCAAGTCAGATACACTCCAGGAAACCTATGCCGCCATGGTGGCGCAGGTTGGAGTGGCTACCAGCCAGGGCGGCAACAGCCTGGATCTGGAAGCCTCGCTACTGCAGCAGGCAGAAAGCTACAAAGACAGCGTTTCGGGGGTAAACCTGGACGAGGAGGCCGCCAACCTGCTTCGATACCAGCAGGCCTATCAGGCATCTGCACAACTCGTGAAAATCGCTGATGAACTGTTTCAGACACTTATTAATTCCTTTCGTTAATGCCATTGATCCGCGAAGACAGTAAATACCATGCGAATCTCCACATTTCAGCTATATCAGCGGGGCCTTGAGGCCCTACAGGATCAGCAGGCCAAGCTTCAACGTACCGAACTGCAGCTTGCCAGCGGCCTGCGCTTCAGCAAACCCTCGGAGGATCCGGCCGCGGCGGTCAAGGTCCTGGACCTTAAATCCCGCATCGACATGATCGACCAGTATGCCCGCAACAGCACCCTGGCCGAAACATCACTGGCTTTCGAGGAAAGCGTAGTGGGCAACGTGCTTAACTCGTTGCAGCGGATTCGAGAGTTGGTAATCCAGGGCAACAACGATACCAATGCGGGCAGTGCCAGGGAGAATATTTCCCAGGAAATCTACCAGCGTCTTGACGAGCTGATCGCGCTGGCAAACACTCGCGATGCCCAGGGAGAGTATATTTTTGGTGGATTTCGCGTCGAGTCTCCACCCTTTGTCGAGGCGGGTGGCAGTGTCCAGTATCTGGGTGATCAGGGGCAGCGGCTGCTGCAGGTCGGAGATGGGAAACAGGTTGCGATTCGGGACAATGGGCAGGAGGTTTTTCAGCTGATTCCCGGTGGTGATGGCGTAATCCAGATCGAAGCAGGTGTCGCCAATTCAGGCACCGCCGTGGTGGGTAGCTTCGGAACAACCGGAAATTTCATCGCCGATGTGTACATTGTTGCCTTCAGTCAGTTGTCCCCCGTTGATCCGGTTACCTACACAGTGACCGATAGCAACAGTAATGTAATTTCCTCCGGTAGCTACGGAGAGGGAGAGTCAATCGCCTTTGCCGGTGTGCAGTTCGTTGTCAGCGGGATGCCTGCCGATGGCGACGAGATAGTGGTCTCGCCCGCCGGAAACCAGGATATTTTCGGAACCGTTCGGGCGATCGCCGATTTTCTGGCCCAGCCCGCGCCCGATCCCGCCAGCCTTGCCAGGTTTCATAATGCCATGAATAGCGGTCTGGCCAACCTGGATCAGGGTATGGAAAAAATCACTTCGATACGGGCCGGTATCGGCGCACGCCTGAACAATCTGGAGACTCTCAACGAGGTCAACGGAGATTTCAAGCTGCAGCTGCAGTCGACCCTGTCCGATACCCAGGATCTGGATTTCAGCGAAGCGATTTCCCGTTTCAATCTGCAGCTTACTTCGCTGCAGGCGGCCCAGCAGGCTTATATTCGTACCTCCGGCCTGAGCCTGTTTCAATACCTTTGACCCTGATTAATTAACACAACCTCCCCTTGTCCGGTGCTCAGTGCCAGAGATCAAATCCTGTGGCAACCAATAGCTGGTGGGGTGGAAGAAACCACAAATCAATCTGCTATGCCTCATGCAATATCTGATCGCAGGAATCGAGGTCGCTGAACGAGGAAACCCACACTCAACCAAGGCGTGGCCGGCAGGGGTATCCTGGGGCCGCAATAAATGGACCAGCGCCGAGGGAGGAAAAATGACCGCTTTCCAGGGCATTTTTCTGAGTGCGGGCACTCCGGAGGGGCGCGGTTCGCAGCCACAGGATACCCCCTGCCGGCCGCGCCGCTCGAAGTCCCCCCGGAAGTCACCCCCGGAAGCCAAAGCCGCACCCGGAAGCCACAACTAACTGACACCCCTCCAAATCCTTGGAAGCAAAACCTTAGCCACAGGTCGCTTGCTTCCAGAGAAGTCCTGCCTTCTTTCCGACAGAACTGGTACTTGCTGAAAATGTGGGAAAGCAAAGCTCTCCGACAGATTCCACAGACGAAAAGCCTGCTGCATCAGTCCAAAAGGTGTCTTGGTTAACAAATTGGTTTAAAAGCGGAATTCAGAGTAAAGGAATTTCGTGGGGCTGTCGTAGAAAGCCATGTCAGCAGCAATGCTGCGAGTATTCAACCCAAAGTAAAGATCTCTGCAGTCTGGTACCTATGCCACTGAAGGGACAGAAAAGGAAACCAAAATGCCTCAAGTAATTAATACCAACATCGCGTCATTGAACGCGCAGAGAAATCTGAATCGATCTCAGGGTATGCTAAGTACTTCGTTGCAGCGTCTTTCCTCTGGTCTACGAATTAATAGTGCCAAAGATGATGCAGCAGGTCTTGCTATTTCAGAACGTTTTACCGCGCAGATCCGCGGCCTGAACCAGGCGGCGCGGAATGCCAACGACGGGATTTCACTGGCACAGACCGGTGAAGGCGCCCTGGCGGAAGTGACGAACAACCTGCAGCGTATCCGTGAGCTGGCGGTACAGTCGGCCAATGCCACCAACAGTGCCTCCGACCGTGCTGCCCTGCAGCAGGAAGTGGATCAGCTGGTTGCTGAAATAGACCGTGTCGCTACGCAGACAAATTTCAATGGTGTGAACCTTCTGGACGGTACATTTTCTTCTCAGACATTCCAGGTCGGCGCAAACGTTGGCGAGACAATTGAAATATCCGGACTGGCCAGTGCCAGGTCGTCCTCACTGGGTCAGTATGCTGGTTTCTCCCTGACAAACCAGAGCATAGGTACTGCCGATGATGCCGCAAACGCACAGACTGTGGACGTGGATGGGACAACTTATTCACTCGGCACCATTGCCAACGATGCCAAAGCGCTTGCGGATGCCATCAACGCTTCCGGAGTTCAGGGTCTGACAGCGTCAGCGGACGTGAATAGTGTCGCCGGAACTGCTTCTGCGATAACAGCCGTCGCTGCTGATACTGATACTATTACCATCAATGGTCTGGATATCAGCATTGTCAACTCTCAGAATGCAGCAACCAACAGAACACTTGCTGTCGACGCCATCAATGCCCAGTCAGCTGTCACCGGAGTGACGGCGGCCGACGATGGCACCGGTGTCGCCCTGACAGCCGCCGACGGGCGCAATATTACTGTTGAATTTGCTGCCGGTGGTCTGGCTACTGCTGCCGATTACGGCCTGGCTGAAGATACATTCGGTGCGACAATTGATATCAGCTACGTAGCACCTTCCGGCGTGACCGGTGATGTGACGTTCGTCGGCGCATTTGATCCGGGCCCCGGAGCAATCGCTATCTCCAGCACCGGCACGGCAATGAGCGCTGTTGATATATCGACAGTCTCCGGCTCCGAAGCAGCCATCACAGCAGTCGATGCGGCACTGACCAGTGTTAATAGCTCACGGGCAACTCTGGGTGCGATTCAGAACCGCTTCGAATCTGTCGTGACCAGCCTGACCACCACCTCGGAAAACCTGTCGGCTTCCCGCTCTCGCATCATGGATGCCGACTTCGCGGCTGAAACTGCCAACCTGACCAAGGGGCAGATTCTCCAGCAGGCCGGTATTGCCATGCTGGCCCAGGCCAACTCGCTGCCTGGCAACGTGCTGGCGCTTCTCGGTTAATCGAGAGGCTGAATAATCCCTGGCAGGTGCAGAAGCAACTGACGTCTGTACCCGCCAGCGGATTCAATGCTGAGAACCACAGGGATGGGTTTCAGCCAGAGCTTTTTTCGGTGATGTCGCCAGCGGTACGGATGGAGGCCTGGGGAAATGACGTCATTAAGCAAGTCAAGCCTGTCGTCCGGCAGCTCGTCAGGGAAAGTGACACAAGCAGGGTCGTCCACTGGCCCACAGGGCAGGCATGATCTTGCCGCCAGCGGCAATTCACTGCCAGATCACAAGGTGCGGGAAGTGGAATCTCCTGCCGCCCTCCCGTCCTCTTTAAATCAAGCGGTAAAAAATGCCGGAACCTATGCCGGAAGATCCGGCAGACGACTTAAATTTTCCATCGAACAGCGGCTTAACCGGAGCATTGTCACGGTCCGGGACGGGGAAACGGATGAGATAGTCCGTCAGATTCCGATGGAGGAAATGCTGGCCCTGGCAAAGCTTCTTGCCGAGGTTCAGGGACCAGGAGAAGAAACCGTGTTGAAGGGCTTCCTGTTCGATGAGGACACCTGAGGATTAAACCGGCGGGTGTTGGTATGGATGTTGCAAATTTCCCGAAGGCAGCCGCATTCCGCGGTGCCTGACTGCTGATGAACCGGCCTGTATCGGCAATTAGGAGCTATTGTGAATCCTGTGTGGCAACTATCGCATACTGAAAGGCGAAGGGTATGATTACTGCAACCGGACTTGGTTCGGGTCTTGATATCCAGGGGTTGGTTGACAGCCTGGTAGCCGCGGAGAGAGCCGGTTCGGATCAACAGCTGAACCGGCAGAGCACCAGGTTCCAGGCAAAATTTTCTGCGCTCGGCTCTCTGAAAAGCGCACTTTCCTCATTCCGTGGTTCGGTTTCCGGGCTTACGGCATCAGGTGATTTCAGCGGCATAAAAGCCAGCAGTTCCAATACCGGTGCCCTAGGAGTCAGTGCTGCCAGTGGTGCGGCCGAGGCGAGCTACTCCATGGAGGTATCCCAGCTCGCCAGGTCCCACAGTCTTGCCAGCGTCGCCGTGGCAACGGCTGACAGCACCGCGATCGGCACCGGTACCCTGACATTCCGAATCGGCACTACCGACTATGACGACGGTCTGGACATCTACAATGGCTTTATCGAGAACGAGGAGACTAGTCCTTCCACGATTCAGATCGACACAAGCAACAACACACTCGAAGGAATAATGGCTGCCGTGAATGAGGCGGACATCGGAGTGGCTGCGTCTATCGTCAACGATGGGTCAGGTTACCGGTTGCTCTTCAGCGCCGCCGCGACCGGTCTGGAGAACAGCCTGCAGGTGAGCGTAAGTGACAACGACGGCAACAGCAGCGATCTTGCAGGACTTTCCATGCTGGCATTCGATGCCAATGGGACCAACCTGGTACAGACGGTTGCGGCACAGGATGCAATTCTGTCGATCAATGGCCTCACGGTCACCAGCGCCAGCAACAACGTGAACTCCGCGATACAGGGTTTGAGCCTCACTCTGCGACAGGAGACTGAGGCGCCGGTTCTGGTTACCGTGGAAGCCGACACAGCCGGGGTGAAAGAAGCCATCAATGGTTTCGTAAGCGGCTACAACCAGTTTATTCAGGTCGTCAATACGCTGTCGGCCTACAACCCCGACACCAGGCAGGCTGCGCCACTGGTGGGTGATTTTACCCTGAGGTCGGTGGAAGGCCAGGTAAAAAGCATTCTGCAAGGCGCTGTGCCGCTGGCAGGCGACGCATTCTCGACGCTGGCGGAAATCGGAATTACCACAACTGCCAATGGCACTCTGAAGCTCGACGATGCCAGACTCAGTGACGTGCTTGCAGATCAGCCGGACAGGGTGATGCAGTTGTTCGCAGCCTATGGGGCACCAAGTGATCCCGATATAACATTTCTGGGTGCCGGTAATGGCACCGCGGAAGGAACTTATGAAATTGCTGTCACTGCCCTGGCAACTTCGGGTTACATCCAGGGGAATTCGGTGCTTCCGGATTTCGGGGGTGGTGGTTCGGTAGTGATAGACGGCAACAATAACAACCTGTCGCTGACTGTGGATGGTGTGCAGGGTTCCATTTCCCTGTCTCAGGGTACCTACACCAGTGGCGATGCCCTGGCTCTGGAGTTGCAGACCAGAATAAATAGTGCCTCCAGTTTCAGTGCTGCCGGTGTGGCCGTCAGTGTCAGCTACGACGAAAATTCCTCCAGCCTGATTCTCACTTCTTCAACAGTGGGGAGTTCGTCCAGCATTGAATTCCTGTCGGTCGATGGCAACACCACCGCGAGCCTTGGACTGGCTGTCGGAGCGGGCACCAGCGGTTCTGATGTGGCGGCCACTATCGATGGGGCGCCGATGACAGGTGCTGGAAACATCCTCGTCGCTGGTCCCGAGTCTGGTGCGGAAGGACTACGTCTGGAAATTACCGGAGCTGCTCTCGGCAACCGTGGAACTGTTTCATTTACACGGGGGGTTGCATCCCGGCTGGACGGCCTGATGGAGGGTCTGCTTGATGCCGAGGGTTCACTCGTTGATCGGCTGGATTCGCTTGAGAACCGCCTGGAGGACATCGAGGAGCGCAGGGCCAGGCTCGAACTGCGCTGGGAAGCAGTGAGGGGAAGATACACCACCCAGTTTAATGCGCTCGATACCTTGCTGGGACAACTGCAAAGTACCAGCACTTACCTGGAGCAGCAATTGGCGAGTCTGCTGCCTCCGAATACCGGTAACAGGAATTGACAGCTCCAGGGGTACCGACGGAGCAGGACACCGAATGTACGTTTTCAAAAAGTTAACGAATAGGGATGCCAGATGATACATGATCAATACGGTGTTAATCACTATCAGAAGATAGAAGTCGAGACTCGGGTCTCATCCTCAAACCCGCACAGTCTGGTGACCATGCTGTTCGACGGCCTGCTGGAAAAGCTGGCAAGGGCAAGTGGAGCGATCGCACGGGGCAACCTGGCAGAAAAAGGTCAGGCAATCAGTTCAAGCATCAGGATCGTTGACGGGCTCCGGGCAAGCCTGGATTACGAAAAAGGCGGAGAGATTGCGGCCAATCTGGGTGCCATGTACGACTATATAGAGAGAAGACTTCTGGAAGCCAATTCGCAGTCGAGTTCAGAAATCGTCGCGGAAGTCGTTTCCCTGGTCAAACAGATCAAGTCGGGTTGGGACGCCATTCCAGCAGAATCCAGGGGTGCCTGATGTTACGGGTCGTATCCTCGGGGTCAATGGACGAGACCACACGTAAACAGCTACAGGTGTCACGCAAACGATTCAGACTTGCAAGGCTGTTGCGTAGCACTGAAGAAATCCTGAGCTTTGCTCAACAAAGTGACTGGGCTTCAGTGGAACTGCTGGAGAATCAACGGCAGCTTGAGCTGGCAGCCTGCTTCTCTGAAACCGACCAGGATGATTCGGCGGAAGTGGTGGAAGCACTGGCCGCCCTGGTTCATATGAACCAGGAGATCACCAGGCTTGTAATGGAAGCAAAGCAGAACCTGATTGATCAACAACAGGTTGCGCAGGCCCGCCATCTGGCGATAAAAAACTATGATTCCAACAAATAACGAGGCATTCCTGCCGGGAGTAAGCTTGCTGACACGCGCAGCAAAATATTCGCTGAGAATCATCGCCTTAGGTGCCGCCAGTGTGCTCGTCTGCCCTCTGGATCGTGGTGCATCCCTGGCATCCGGCCCCGGGGATGAGCTTTCTTCGGGCCGCTACGCGGTTCTGCCGCTACAGCCTCAATTGCATGATCTGTACTCAACCGGAGTGAGTGTCGGAGCGTTTTCTCCGCGCCTGCAATACGGGGTGCCAGGTACCACTGATAATATTTACTTTGAGTGCCTTCACGATCAGGGGCTGGTGAGTGTGGGCGGTTACAGCCAGTTCTCGGATTTCGTAAGAAATGCTCTCATCGAGCAGCTTTCCGCGGCGGGAATCTACTCGGCTGAAGCTCCGGTACAATTAACCGGGGAGCTCGAAAAAGTGGAACTCTTCTATGATCAGATTGTTGGAGAGCCCTTGTTTACCGGTACCTGGTCAATAGAGGTGGAACTGCAATCTTCACTGGGTGTCAGGGAGACTTTTTCAGTGAGTCATTCCTATCCATTGCCCGGAAGCGGCGAATTCTGCCAGGAAATGGCGGTCCGCTTCATGAGCAGCGTGCAGAAACTCATGGAGGAGATACTTGAAAGTGAGAATCTTGAGGCGCTGTTGAGTCGTTCGGGCTCAATCTGATTCGCCTCCCTTCTTTCAGGGACCCGGATGATCGTTTCTCTGACGGATTCTGAAAGCGCGCCTGAGGACATCCAGTTCCTCCTGCGCCAGTCGCAGATCCTGTTTCAGCTGCCGGTTCATTCTGCGCAGCGCTTCCATTTCATCGGCTTTTTTCTCGTCACTGAGTTTTGTAAAGGAGTCCACCCACTTTATCAGCCTCTCTTCAGGTACGCCAAGTCGCTCGGAAACACTCCTCACAGAATAATCTAGTACAACAATCTGTTTGACGGCTTCTTTTTTGAATTCTCTGGAAAATTCCCTGTCTGACATCGTCCTTCCTACTTTCCTGTTAGCCACACGGATCGACGTGCGAATTTTTTTATGGTAGGGAACCTCTGATTAAGTCCCACAACGCTCCCGGCTTCTCGGGGCCTCGCTGCTTCGTTGCCGTGCTTGGCAAGGGTGACCATCCCGGCGCACGGCGCCTTACAGCAACACCCGACAGACTCCCGCAGAGCATTGTGGGACTTAATCAGAGGTTCCGTAGCTACCAGTTAGCCCGGCGAGGCGCGGATACTGCCTACTGAATGACAAATCCGGTAAACAGAACCGATTCAATTTCATCCGAGTGGATCAGCTCCGCGATCTTGGTTCGCGCCTCTTTACGCAGGAGTTCCTTCCCTTCGGTGGTCTCAAGTTCGGTAAACTCGTATTTTCCCAACAACAGAATGAGTGCGTCCTGAATCAGGGGCGTACTATCCAGTAGCAGGTCCTGTGTGTCCTCATCGCGAGTCATTACTGAAAGCTTGACCTGCAGGTAGCGTAATCTGCCCTGGTAATTGGCGCTTACCACCAGAGGTGGCAGATTGTGAAATAGTGCAGGTGGCAACTCCTCAGGCTGTTTACCGTTGCCCCCTCCCTCTTCGCCCACCGTCGCTCCCTGAACGGGGTCGTCCTTCAGAATGAAGAAATAGGCGCTTGCGCCTCCTCCGCCCACTATCAGAAGCCCAATAAGGGATATCAGTATAATTTTTACTTTCAAGTTCAATACTCCTGCAAGGCATGATCGGGTGAAGGCCTGGCTTGCCGGTCAGAACGAAGAGACTATTCAACCCCGGACTTTCACTGCTCTTTTGCTGGATCCTTACGACCCGGTGCGGTTTTCCTAAAGGAAATCCGAGGTTGATGTGCCAAAAGTATGAATTGCTTCAAATTTGGCGGATTAACCGGTCAATCATTCCTGGAGATTGTCGTAGAGCAGAGTGTGGTGTGAATCTATCGAGTGATCCCGGAGCTGGCTACACGGCCGGGAGTGTTGGTCTGCAGGCACTCTGTGCATCTGAACGTATCAACCAGCCGGAAAATTGCCAACTCGTTGCAGCGGGATGGCGTGATCGTGATGGTCCGCTCTGTTTGTAGCCGGATTGAACAAAACCAGGAGTTGAAGAAAAAATGGATCTAGCTACCCTTCTCGGACTGATCGGGGCATTTGCAGTAGTACTGGCGGCCATCTTTCTTGGTGGCTCGGCGGGTATGTTTATCAATGCGCCCTCACTGTTCATAGTGATGGGTGGAACCGGAATGGTGGTGTTGGTAAAATTTACCCTGGCGCAATATTTCGGAGCCTTCAAAGTAGCGGTAAATGCATTTCGGTCAAAACTGCAGAAGCCGGAAGATATAATTCCTCAGATCGTTGAAATGTCATCACTTGCCAGAAAAGAAGGACTCCTGGCGCTGGAAAACTTCGAGATCAGCAATCCCTTTCTCAAGTCGGGAATCGACATGCTTATCGATGGAAGTTCTCCCGAGGATACCAGAAAGCTGCTCAACAAGGACAAGAAGGAGATCAGCGATCGCCACAAACTGGGAGCTCAGGTGTTTGAGGCCAGTGGGGACGTCGCTCCGGCGATGGGAATGATCGGTACTCTGATCGGCCTGGTGCAGATGCTTTCCAATATGGACGACCCCAAGTCAATCGGCCCGGCTATGGCTGTTGCTCTGCTTACCACACTGTACGGAGCGATCCTCGCCAATATGGTCTTCCTCCCCATGGCAGACAAACTCAAGTTACGGCGCAGTGAGGAGGAGAAAACTTAATTCCATCTGCCTCGATGGCGTACTCGCCATTCAGGAAGGGCAGAACCCACGAGTCATCGAGTCGATGCTCAAACTCTATGTCAATCCCAAGAACCGGAACCTTGACAAGGAAGAGCCAAAGGAAAAGGCGGCGGCTTAAGCAGGTAAGCAATGGAACAGGATGAAGTCAAGCCCGGATTGCCCCCATGGATGGCCACGTTTGCGGACCTCATGGCGCTGCTGATGTGTTTTTTTGTGCTGCTGCTGTCGTTCTCCGAGATGGATGCGCAAAAATACAAGCTGGTAGCAGGCTCTATGGCAAATGCATTCGGAGTACAGCGTGATGTGGTGGCTCAGTCCATTCCCATGGGGACTTCAGTTATCGCCGATGAATTCAGCTCAGGCAGGCCTGAGCCTACGACTGAAAACGTGGTTCAGCAACAAACAGTCCAGAACATGGAAATGTCGTTACAGTCCGGGCAGGCGGATCTTGGTCTTGACCTGGACAGCCCGGCCAGACAGGAAGAGGCCCAGGAAGAAGCAGCAAGAGAATTGTTGATCGACAAGCTGGATTCTCTTGCCGAACAGACACAACAGGACGCTGCCAGGCTGGAACAGGCTTTTGGCAAGGAAATAAACGACGACCTGATCGATATCGAGTCGGGGTTTCGTTCAATTACCATAAGAATTCGCGAGCAGGGATCCTTTGATTCGGGCTCTGCTGTGCTGAACAACGATTTTGTACCGGTCCTGGCTCAGTTGCGCGATATTCTCGGCAAGGTGGACGGCCGGATTGCCATCGAAGGACATACCGACGACCGGCCCATTGCCACAGCGGAATTCCCTTCAAACTGGCACCTTTCGGCGCAACGGGCGCTATCCGTAACCAATGAACTGTTGAAAGATGACCTGGTTAGCGACGAGCGACTGATGGTCGTGGGGTACGGTGATACCCGACCGTTTCAGTCCAACGATACGGAAACCGGCAGGTCCAGAAACCGCAGAGTGGAGATAGTTATTCATCAGGAGCTGGACGAGGAAACATCACGTGAGTTGAAGCAGCTTGAAGGTTTTGACGACGACCTGCTGGATACCCTGCAGATCGACCAGTCGGAACTTGACGCTGTCAGGTAGGATAGGCCTATGTCAAAGGAGAGACGTCGATATTTCAGGATCACCGATACGGTTGATCTAGCGTTCCGGATTCTTAAACCGCAGGTGCCTGATCTGAAGCTGTCCTCTGCAATCCTGGACGACAGTGAAATGCTGAAGATGGTGGACTCCGAACTTGATACGGTTCTGAACACGTTGTGGAACAGCGATCCGCGCTTTGCCAGAGTCATGGGGCTGCTGAACCAGAAAATCAATCTGCTGACAGCGGCCAGCCGACCGAGCCGGCAGGAAATCATGGCGCAATATGACTACAATTACCCCGCCCTGTCGGTAAGCCTGAGCGCTTCGGGGGTGGCATTCGACTGTGAGGTCGAGTTGCGGGTCGGAGATCGACTTGAAGTGTTGCTGTTGCTGGAATCGGTAATCAGCGGTTTGGTGCTGAGGGGCGAAGTGGTCAACATCGAGCCCCGTCAGGTAGAAGAGCAACAGGTTTTATTCACCTGCGTGGAATTCGACATCGAGACCCAGCAGAAAGAACAGCTGATTCAGCACATAGCCCGGCGGCAGCTCAAAGCGATTCGCAGTCGCGAACATGCCGTTTAGTCCCGATGCCTGCCAACCCGGCGGCAACCGGGAGCGGACCCGGTTGAGACACCCTGCCCCCTGAGGCAACCCGGGTGATGCCGCGACGGTGGTCAAGCTGTCAGGTGCCGCCGTTCCTCTCGGACTGACAGTTCCAGCACAGGTCAAATTGCCCGAAATTCGGCTCACCGCAGGTTACGCACTGCCACTGAGTCTCATCTTCCAGCGCCGACTCCACCTGCTCCGCTATCAGTTGTCGGGCAGTTTCCGCGTCGCTGTCATGGACTACCCAGACCTCCGGGTTGCACTCGTTGACAGGCACCCCACCCTGGGCGGAATGCAGGGTATCGTTACGAACTTCTGCTGCTACGGTATTACTCTCCAGAATATTCTTGATGTGCCAGGCCAGGGCCCGGTTGTCTGCGGTGTAGACCCTTTTCATACTGAACGTCCTGCGTGCTTTGAATTTGAAATAGCGACTCGATGGGTTGCGTGCAAGGATAGCAGGCGACGCGACAAGGATCACCACCGGAGGCCGTCAATGTTGAGCTCGATCAGAGAAACTCAGTCCAGGCGCCGGGTACCGGAGCCGACGGTGCCGGACACTGCGCCGTTGGCGCCACCTCTGAGCAGTGAACCGGACCAGGCCAACAGTGCCCCCATGCCGGTGACGCTCCGGGCGGGACCCAGAACGAAAGCTGCAGCAGGTCCACAAGCGGCAGGGTGCGTGCGTGATGCATCCGACGCAAGGCGCGACGCAGCCGGGTATTGCGTCCAGCCAGCACTGCAAAACGTGGTGATACTCCGGCCAGAACCAACAGGGCCAGCAGCAACAGGGGAAGCCCCGGAATGACAGGCAACACCAGGCCTACCAGGCCGAGGGCGAGCAATACCAGGAACAGCAACAGACCCAGAAACTTTCCTGCCAGGCCGGGATTTCCCCGTTGCTTTTTCAATGCCGCCATTTTGAGTATCCTCCGAGTTGTTCAGTTATCGATTGTAATTGGCTGTCTGCAGCCACTGGTGTCAGCCTGCAGTTTTAGTGCCAGAAAGGAACCAGAGCCTGATCATACTGGTTTGATTAGCACTGCTGGAGGTCATTTTCGCCTCCAGCGAGGCGGAATGAGCGTAGTTTTGTCGTTTTAAATAAGCGAACTCCAACAACGGTAAAGGTAAAAATGGCCGGAGCGGCAATCAATGTTGGTGTGATCTGCCACTTTTTGGATGATCAGCCCACATTGGTCGCCGCGGCAGCGGTGGGTGGGTCACCGTGGGCAAGCCCGGCAGGAATCTTGCCGTGTCTCAACGGATCAGGGTGCAGATGAGCGGTGCTGTCGTCGTGTCGGGTTTTTAACGACCTTCGTCTGGCCGTGATGGACTGACCCGAGGCACCAGGTTTATAGTTTTGCGACACCAGGCAGTCATTCGACCTGGCGGAAACGTATTTCACTCCTGATGGGGGCTCACTATGAACACCAGATTTCTGTCCGGTTTGGCCTGTCTTCTTTGCAGCCTGGCAGCTGCTCCGGCTTTATTAGCCCAGCGACCTGCGCCGGCGGCACTGCCGGAAGGTCCCGGCAGGATGCTGGCCGAGACTCTCTGCAGCAGCTGCCACTCAACGGCGACCATAACCCGGTCCGCAGGCTACAGCAGCGCGGCGGAATGGCAACGGGTGTTTTCGTCCATGGTCAATCTGCCGGAGGCCCAGGCGGAGACACTTTCCCGTTATCTCGCGGAACATTTCCCCGAAGACGTTTCGCGGCGTCCCAACCTGATCGCCGGCGATGTGGAAATCGAGATTATTGAATGGATGGTCCCGACATTGGGGCAGAGGAGCCGGGACCCGGCGGAAGCACCTGACGGTTCCATCTGGTGGACCGGCATGTGGGCCAGCCTGGCGGGGCGCCTGGACCCGGAAACAGGGATCATGGAAGAATTCCGCCTGCCTCCCGCCGCCAGACCCCATACGATAGTTCCGGATGGGCAGGGAAATATCTGGTACACCGGAAACAGCAATGCCACGATCGGCAGACTCGATCCCGCCACCGGTCTTATCACTGAGTACAAGACCAAGGCCAGGGATCCTCACTCCGCAGCATTCCATCCCAACGGCAATTTATACTTTACCGCCCAGGGCGCCGGCATGCTGGGGCGTCTTGATCCCGCGACCGGCGAGCTGCTGGAGGTCGAAACCCGGCCCCGGCCCTATGGTATCCAGGTTGCCCCTGACGGAACCGTATGGGTTGCCTACAACGGAACCAACAGGATCGGTGCGCTTGATCCCGACACCATGGAAGTGAAGTACTTCGAGGTGCCCGACGAACGATCCCGGATCCGTCGACTGGCCCTGGACAGTAACGGCATGGTCTGGTTTGTCAACTCCACCCTGGGTAAACTCGGGCGGCTGGACCCTGCCAGTGGGGAAATCCGCCAATGGGATTCTCCCAGCGGGCCCACTTCACACCCCTACGCAATCGCTGTCATCGACGACATCGTCTGGTACAACGAATCCGGTATGCGGCCTGATGCACTGGTGCGATTCAATCCGCGTACAGAAACTTTTCAAAGTTGGGCAATTCCGTCTGGTGTGGGCATTGTGCGCAACATGTGGGTGACCGAGGAGGGCAACCTGCTGATTCACCAGAGCAGTTCCAACCGCATCGGCCTGGTGAAGGTCGACTGACCCTCAGGTGGCTGCCGGGCGACTGCGCGGGTTCCGGAGCAGGAACACCAGCGGCACCGTGGCAATAACAATCCACATCATCAACTTGAAGTCATTGAGATAGGCAATGCTTGCTGCCTGTCTTGATACTTCCCTGTCCACCAGGGCGAAAACACCGGCCCCTGTTTCTATCAGCGGCTGCGGCAGCTGCTGCAGTCCGAATGAAAGCCGGTAGGGGGTGATGTGTTCCATCAGGTAGGAGTGGTTGGCCTGGGTGTTCCTGCTGAGGACGGCCATGACCAGGGATATGCCGATGCTGCTGCCCAGGTTGCGCACCAGTGAGAATACCGAGGCCGCTTCGGCCCGGTGTTCGGCAGCAAGGGTGGTGAAGGCGATAGTGTTCAGGGGGATAAAAATAAACCCCAGGCCAAACCCCTGCAGGGCGCCGGTCACTATCAGGTCGCGGGCCGGTACAAATACGGAAAAACGGGTCATCATGTAAAGGGAACTGATTGTAAAAGCCAGCCCGACCAGTATCAATTTGCGCGGGTCCACCAGATTGACCAGGCGCCCGACCAGCATCATTGCCACCATGGTGCCTATCCCGCGTGGCGCCATAAGAATGCCGACGTCGAGAACCGGGTAACCCATGAGATTCTGCAGGTAAGGCGGCAGCAGGGCCATCGTTGCCAGCAGGATGATGCCGGTGAAGAAAATGAAAAACAGGCTTGTCAGCAGATTCCTGTCACGAAAGATTTCAGGTGACAGGAAGGGGTGTGCGGAGGAACGGGTGTGGATCACGTAGACCCACAGTGCCGAAGCGGCCAAAGCGGAGTAGAGCAGAATTTCGCTGGAACTGAACCAGTCCACGTGCTCACCCCGGTCCAGCAGTAACTGGGCACAGCCGATGGTCAGGCTTAGGGTGAAGAAGCCGATTTTATCGAACGGCCGATTCCGGATCGCTGTCTGGGGCATAAAAAACAGGACGCCGGCCAGGGCGGCGATACCCAGCGGCAGATTGATAAGGAACACCCAGCGCCAATCATAATTTTCGGTCAGATAGCCCCCCAGCGTGGGCCCCAGAATCGGACCCACCATCACGCCCACACCCCAGAGTGCCATGGCGCTACCCCGTTTTTCCGGGGGGTTGGCATCCAGCATGGTTGCCTGGGCCAGAGGCACCAGCGAAGCGCCGAAACAACCCTGCAGAATCCGGAACAGAACCATCTGTTCCAGTGACCCGGCCAGCCCGCACAGCAGGGAGGTGAGTGTGAAACCCGATATCGCGGTCACATAAACCGCCTTACGGCCGAAGCGTCCCTCCAGCCAGCCGGTGGGCAGCGTCATGATCGCAGAGGCAACGATATAGGACGTCAACACCCAGATGATCTGGTCCTGGGTTGCGGACAGGCTACCCTGCATGTGGGGGAGGGCCACGTTGGCGATCGTGGTATCCAGCACCTGCATGATGGTGGCCAGCATGATGGCCGCTGTCAGCATTCCAGGGTACCGGACGTTATCGGCGATGGTTGCGTTCATGGACAGGCTGTTCGGTCAGCGGGTAAACGCCAGTTGCGGCAGGGTTCGGCGGTGACCGGTATCGACACTGACTTCCGCACTCATTCCCGAGGCCAGCGGCAGGTCGACGGGATAGTCGTCCAGGGAGATCCGTACCTTGATTCTCTGCACCACCTTGATCCAGTTGCCGGTGCTGTTCTGGGCCGGCAACAGGGAAAATTCCGAACCGGTAGCCGGTGAGATGCTGGCCACCTTGCCAAGCCAGGACAAATCGGGGAAGGTGTCCACTTTCACTTCCGCCGGCTGACCGATGCGCAGATGGGTGAGATCGGTTTCCTTGAAATTGGCTTCCAGCCACACTTCCTTGCTGTTGATTAGGCTCATCAACGGTGCTCCGGACATCACATTCTCTCCCACGTGCGTGGAGATATTGGCGACCACACCATCCACCGGGGCCCGCACTTCGACATGACGCAGGTCGAGGCGGGCTTTTTCCAGCTCAGCCAGGGCCTGCTTCACTCGCGGATGGCCGTCCGTAGACAGCCCGGGATCGATAAGCCGGGCTTCAAGAACCTGCCGGGCCTGGCGTTTTTCGGCCAGTTCCCGTTCCGCAGACCGTCTCGCGTACTCGGCCTGATCGTATTGCACCCCTGAGATTGAATTTTGTTCGTAGAGACTGCGAACCCGCTCGTATTCCTGGGTTCGGAATTCCATGTCCGTTTCCGCCTTGGCGATTTCCAGCAGACGGTTTTCCAGCTCCGCCTTCAGACTTTCAATATCGCCCCTGACCGTGGCCAGGTTGGCTTCCGCCCGGGCCACGGCTATCAGGAATGGCTGATCGTCCACCTTGAGCAGCAATTCGCCGGCGCTGACCCACTGGCTCTCGCGAGGCAACACCTCCATTACCATGCCGGCCACATTGCTGCTGATAGAGCGGATCTCGGTTTTCACGTAGGCATTGTCAGTGCTTACATAGCGGCCACCCTGAAGGTAAAGGTAGCCGCCGCCGGCGGCTATCACCGACGGCCCCAGCAACAGCAGGGCCAGGTGTCGAATTCGCCTCAACAGTCCCTGTGATCTGTTAGGTTGATCTGGCGAAGTATTCAAGTTATCTCCTTGCTATTGATCTGATAGGTTGTCCCGCATGCGGGTAAGGATAGCGATCAGCCGGTTTTCCTCCTCCCTGTTGATCCCCTGCATGGCCTGCCGGCGGACTTCCTGGGCCACTTCCTCCATGGCATCGAGGATCGGTGCAGCCTTGCCGGTCAGGAATACTCTTTTAACCCGGCGGTCGGATGGATCATCCCGTCTTTCCACCCAGCCTTTATCCTCCAGCCGGTCGATGTGCCGTCCCAGAGTGACGGGCTTGATGTCCATCAACTGAGCGAGCACGTTCTGCTGGGTTCCGTTACTGCGGTTCAGGTGGGCCAGAACCGACCACTGAGCACGGGTCAGTCCCATTCCCTGAGACTGACGGTCGAAATTCCAGCGCGCCAGTCTTGCCACGTCGTGGATCAGGAAGCCCCAGGTGGGTTTGGCTGATTTTTTCATAGGCTTGCTCATTATAAGCTAGCTTACAAAATTGGCAAAGGCCTGCGAAGTCTTGTTGGCAGCGGGTCAGTAGAGACGTTTCGGCAGTCAGGATTGTCCGGTTCAGGATTCCAGCTCGACATCGAAACTGGCGGCAGTGCGCCGCCGTACCTCCTCGAGGCTGTGCCCCGCAAGCAGTCGCGTCAGGGTCAGGCGGCCTTGGCGGAACCGGAAGACTCCCAGTTCGGTGATCACGACATCGACGACTCCTGCGGCGGTAAGTGGCAGGGTACAGTCAGGAATCAGCTTACTGCGGCCCTCCCTGTCGTTGTGGGTCATGGTGATGATCAGACGCCTGGCCCCGGTGGCGAGGTCCATGGCGCCGCCGACCCCCAGCAGGGGCTTGCCGGGGATGGCCCAATTGGCGAGGTTGCCTTTTTCATCGACCTGCAATGCACCGATGATGGCAGTGTCGATGTGGCCGCCCCGGATCAGTGCAAACGAGGTGGCGCTGTCGAAATAGCTTGCGCCCGGCATGGCCGTTACCGGTACCTTGCTGGCGTTGACGGGGTAGTCCATGGCGCCACCGGACTCGGGTTCCGGGCCGACCCCCAGCATGCCGTTTTCCGAGTGCAGGGTGATACGGTGCTGCGGCGTGATGAAATCGGCCACCAGGGTTGGAATTCCCACGCCGAGATTGACTACCTCTCCGGGCTGCAATTCGTGCAGTGCCGCCCTGGCAATGGCGATGCGCTGGGCATCCACCTTTTTGCGGCTGCCGGCTACATCCGCCGAAGAGCCGAGCAGGGATGCCTCCAGCCTGGACTCCACCAGCACGTCCACCAGGCAACCGGGTGTATGTACGCAATTCGGGTCCAGGTCTCCCACTTCGACAATCTGTTCCACTTCGGCGATCACCAGGTCGGAAGCGGTGGCAGCAGCCTGGTTGAAATTGTTTTCGGTCAACCGGTATTGCAGATTGCCGGCGCGATCCGCCTTCCAGGCACGGATCACGGAAACGTCACCGCGCAGGGCCCTGACGAAGACCATGGGGGTACCGTCGATGACGCGTATTTCGCGACCGGCCGCCAGTTCCGTCCCCGCGCCTGTGGGGGTGTAAACCCGCCTATACCGGCACCGCCGGCGCGCAGGGCTTCAGCCAGATCACCCTGAGGGATGAGTTGCACTTCCAGGTTGCCGGCGAGGTGGGCTTCCACTGCTTCCCGGTTGCTGGTGAAGAATGAACCAATGGCTTTTCGGATCTTGCCGCGGCGCAGCAGCATGCCACCGCCGATTCCGGGCTCACCCACGTTGTTGCTGATACAGGTCAGGTTGTCTACCTCGGTTTCGGCCAGGGCATTCAGCAAGCGGGTGGGATAACCGGTCACGCCGAAGCCCCCGATCACAACAGTCTGGCCGCTTCTGACTAGCGCCACGGCGTCGGCCACCGATAGAATCCTTGTTGTCATTGGCTTTACCTATCGTGGGTTCTCAGCAGCCGGTCAAGTTTTCTGAGGCGTGAAGTGTAACGCATTTACGGGGTGAATTGCGGCGAGCCAATGGGCTCTTTTTGCCAGGTTAACCCGGCGCAGCCCGTCTGGCTCCTGTCTCCCGGCCTCCGGGTTCGGGTCCGGTATTCACCACCATCGAGGGGTCTTTTCAGCGGCAATCCAGAGCGCCCACTGGATCAGAGGTTCCCTGGATCAGACAATCCCCGGATAGGTGCCGCGAGGGCTGTAATAACCCCGGGGAAAAGTGATAGAGTAATTGTTTGGGCTTCAATTGTGACTGCCGACGGCACCCGATATGAAATCGCAGCAACAGCTGGTGGAGATAAGTGGAGTCAGTTTTGGTTACGAGGCCGGTCTGGTACTGCGTAATATCGATCTTTCCGTCAGCCGAGGACAGGTGGTTGCAATTCTGGGGCCGAGTGGTTGCGGTAAAACCACCCTGCTCAGGTTGATTGGTGGACAACTGAAACCCGGCCAGGGTGAGGTCGTTGTGGACGGGCTTGCCGTCCCCGAACTGGACCGCGATGCGCTTTTTCGACTGCGCCGCAAGATGGGCATGCTGTTTCAGTTCGGCGCCTTGTTCACCGACCTTTCCGTGTTTGAGAATGTAGCCTTCCAGATTCGCGAACACACCGATCTACCGGAGCAGATGATTAGGGACCTGGTGTTGATGAAGCTACACGCAGTCGGGTTGCGGGGTGCCTGCGACCTGATGCCAGCCGAACTGTCCGGAGGCATGGCCAGGCGGGTGGCTCTGGCCCGTGCGATTGCGCTCGATCCCATGCTGATCCTCTATGACGAACCCTTCGCGGGCCTCGATCCAATTTCTCTGGGTGTGGTAAGTAAACTGATTCGCACCCTGAACGATGCGCTTGGCACCACATCGATCATTGTTACTCATGACGTGGCCACTTCGCTGGATATCGTGGATTACGTGTACCTGATAAGTGACGGAACGGTGGTCGCCCAGGGCGGAGTAGACGAAATCCGTTCTTCCCGTGATCCCTTCGTGCAGCAGTTTATCAAGGGCGAAGATGATGGCCCGGTGGCATTTCACTATCCCGCCGATGATTACGCCAGCATGATTTTCCCTGATCGTGCAGAGTAGCCAACTACGGATATCGATTATGGACTCACAGGTCAATAAAGCCGGAACGGTCTCCCGGATGCTGCTCCAGCCTCTGTCGGGCGTCGGCGGTCGGGCTAATGATTTTTTTTCCCGGATCGGACTGGCGGGCCGGTTTCTGATGGAAACTGTCTACTTCTCAGGATTGTGCCTGAGACGTCCCCGCCTGGTGGTCAAGGAAATCTATTTCGTCGGCGTGCTGTCGTTGGCAATTATCGTTGTGTCGGGCCTGTTTGTCGGCATGGTGCTGGGATTGCAGATGTATGACACGCTGGATCGGTTCGGCTCCGGTGAGGTTGTGGGCATGGTGGTGGCGCTGTCTCTGGTCAGGGAACTCGGCCCGGTCCTGGCGGCCATACTGTTTGCCAGCAGGGCCGGGTCGGCGGTGACGGCGGAGATCGGTCTGATGCGTGCCACGGAACAGATCAGTGCCATGGAGATGATGGCTATTCAACCTATCGCCAGGGTGGTCACGCCACGCTTCTGGGCCGGTGTCATTTCGCTGCCTTTGCTCACGTCCGTTTTCAATGTCACAGGCATTCTGGGTGGCTATCTCGTAGCTGTGAACCTGCTGGCTGTGGATGGCGGGACGTTCTGGTCGGAGATGCAGGATTCGGTGGATTTCCGCCTGGACATCATGAACGGTTTCATCAAGAGCGTCATTTTCGCCATCGCCGTTTCTCTGGTAGCAGTGTTCCAGGGCTTCCATGCCACTGCCACTGCCGAGGGCGTATCCCGGGCCACCACCCGGACTGTGGTAATCTCCGCGCTGCTGGTTCTCGGGCTGGACTTCGTGTTAACCGCATTCATGTTTCGAGGTATCTGACATGAAATATTCACTACTTGATCTGTGGGTCGGGCTCTTTATTGTGATCGGAGTCGCCGCAATTGTTTTCCTGTCCCTGCGGGTGGCCAATCAGACCACGTTGCGTTCCAACGACACCTATTCGGTCACTGCTGAGTTCGATAACATCGGCGGCCTCAAAGTGCGGGCGCCTGTTAGAAGCGCTGGCGTAACCGTCGGCAGAGTTGCGAGTATCTATCTGGATATCAACTCCTTTAAGGCCGTGGTGGAACTGGCCATCGAAGAACAATTTCCTTTCAGCACCGATACCTCGGCGAGTATCCTCACTTCCGGCCTTCTGGGAGAACAGTATGTCAGCCTGCAGTCCGGCATCGACGCGGAAACCCTGGCGGATGGGGACGACATCTGGCTCACGTCCTCCGCCATGGTGCTGGAAAATCTGATCAGCAACCTGATGTTCAATGCCGCAAGTGAGGGTGAGCAATGAGTGCCGCAAAAAGCGAGGGAGTCTGGTACAACCGGCTTTTCCTGTCCGTTCTGTTGATGATGGCCTGTACGGGGCTTTCTTCCGTCATGGCGCAGCCTCCCACTACCGACCCCCTGGAGATGGTTGAAATCACGGTGCGGGAGGCCCTGGCAGAGGTGCTGGACAATGAGGAACGCTACCGAAACGACGGCGATCAGTTACAGGCCATGGTGGAAGAACGGATCGCCCCGTACTTCAATTTTGAACGCATGACACAATTAGCGGTTGCACAGAGCTGGCGCGATGCCACTGCGGAGCAGCGCGCCATCCTGACTGAGGAATTTCGCACCCTTCTGATCCGGACCTACGCGAACGTTTCATACGATTTCCGCTCCGAGCTGCCCAATATCCGGATCACACCCCGGGACATTCGCGAACAGCGGGCACTGGTCCGGGTTGAAGTGGCGGGCAGCAGGGGGCGACGTGGTACTGTTATTGACATCCGTATGGAGAATCGTGAACAGCGCTGGCAGGTGATTGATGTGATGGTGGATGGGGTCAGCCTGATCGTCAATTACCGCGCCAGTTTCGCCAGCGAAATCGAGCGGGGTGGATTTGCCAGGCTTATCCAGACCCTGAGAACGGAAAACAGTGGGCAATAGGTTGAGCCATGGATAATCCGGTTACGGCCAGCGCTGAAGTTCTGTTGCGCGACGATATCAGGGTGTTGTCCCTGGTCGGCCGACTTACTTTTGCCAATGTGCGCCAGGTTTATCGGAAAGTTTCCCGGCTGCTGCACGAACGCGTGGAACAGGTAGATTGCGGAGGGTTGGAACATGCCGACTCCACCGCCCTGGCGTTGCTTTTGATTATTGTGGGAAGCGAGACCCATAATGGAGAAAGCCCCCGGATCACAGGTCTGAATTCCCGCCTGCAAAGCCTGGCACAAGTCTACGGTATAGAGGAAATCCTGGGGATTTCAACTGAATCCCGGCAGTAAATCCTGATGCTGGAGAATCCATGCATCCGCACAATAAAACCAAACCGAAAATTTACCTTGCCATACACCGCCGCATTTCACTGGTGCTTAAGCTAGTCCTATTCGTCGGTGCTTTACTGCTGCTTTTTCAGGGCCGTTACCAGGCAGGTTTCGAGGTGTTGGTTATACTGCTGATTACCCTGCTGCCGACCTTGCTGGGCAGCCACTTCAGAGTGGTCATACCCTACGAATTCGAATCCCTCGCAGTTGTTTTCGTGTATATGGCATTGTTCATGGGCGAAGTACGGGGCTATTACACGCGCTTCTGGTGGTGGGATGTTATCCTCCATACCGGGTCTGGATTCCTGCTCGGATTGCTGGGGTTTCTTCTTGTCTACGTGCTGAATGAAAAGGAAGACATAGACCTGCAGCTGCAACCGAAGTTTGTTTCGCTGTTCGCGTTCATGTTCGCCATGGGAATGGGGTCACTCTGGGAAATTTTTGAATTCGGGATGGACCAGGTATTCGATCTGGACATGCAGAAGAGCGGGCTGGTGGATACCATGTGGGACCTGATCGTCGACGGACTGGGAGCGGCCACGATTTCGATACTCGGCTGGGGATTCCTGAAAAGGAACAAGGGGAATTCCATTCCTGGAGCACTGGATAGACAAATTTATAAACAACAATCCCCGGCTGTTCGGCAAATGATTCCGGGAACCCGGAATTGCAGAATTCTGCAGGTTAAGGGCATTGGCGCCGCCATGCGGCGGTCTCTAAAGGCAATGCAACGAAGACAGACTCCCGCAGAGAGTTGTGGTAATTAATCCAGGGTTCCCTAGAATATGCCGTCATTGAAGTAACCTCTGATCAATAATTACAATCGGGATTCTCCAGAATCGTTCTGCCAGTTCACAAGAGAGATTTACCAACAATGGGACCAACACATGACTCTTCCTATCACCGAACTCAGCCAGCCGGGTGACGATCATGGCCATCAACCCCGCAAAGACGGGGAGCACTGGTCCGCACGGCAATCCGCGGAACTCTATGGCATCAGGGAGTGGGGAGCGGGCTATTTCGATGTCAACGAGGATGGGGAAGTGACAGTTGTCGCTCCGGTCAATGGCGAAAAAATCAGCGTAGCACTTACCGATATCGTGAACGGTATGAAGGAACGCGGTATGGAAATGCCCGTAGTGCTGCGAATCGAGAATCTGCTTGACGACCGCGTACGGACTTTGAACGAGGCCTTTGCCAAAGCCATCAGGGAAGCGGGCTACAGGAATGTCTATCGGGGTGTATTTCCGATCAAGGTCAATCAGCAGTGTCATGTCATCGAAGAAATCGCCAACTTCGGCGCGCGTTTTCACCACGGGCTGGAAGCTGGCAGCAAGGCCGAACTATTGATCGCCTTGTCCCATATACAGGACCCGGAAAGTCTCATCATCTGCAATGGTTACAAGGACTCTGAATTTATCGAGATGGGTCTGTACGGAGTCCAGATGGGGCTGAAGTGCTTTTTCGTGGTCGAAACCCTCGCCGAGGTTCCCCTGATCATCGAACGCAGCCAGGCGATGGGTGTCAAGCCGCTGATCGGCGTTCGCCTCAAGCTCAGTACCAAAGTGGATGGTCACTGGGCGGAGGACAGCGGTGACCAGAGTCTTTTCGGGCTGACCCCCAGTCAACTGATAGATGTCGTGGATGCGCTCAAGAAGGCGGGAATGCTCGACAGCCTGCAACTGCTGCATACGCACCTGGGCTCGCAGATTCCCAATATTCGCAATATCCGTTCCGGTGTGCTGGAAGCCTGCCGCTTTTATATCAGCCTGGCAGAAGAAGGGGCGCAAATGGGGTATCTGGACCTGGGTGGTGGCCTGGCCGTGGATTACGACGGTACCAAATCCAGCAGCACTCACAGTATGAATTACAGCATTGATGAGTATTGTGCCGATATCATTGAAGCGGTGCTGGAAACGCTGAATTCGAACGACATTCCCCACCCGGTGATCATAACAGAGAGCGGTCGCGCCACGGTGGCCTATTCCTCGCTCCTGCTGTTCAATATTCTCGACGTTCGTCAGTCGGAGCGCGCGGACTTGCCGAAAGTGTTGCCGGAAGGAACGCACGAGCTGATTGCCAATCTCAAAGCGGTGCTGGAAAACGTTGCTGTCAACAATCTGCAGGAGTGTTTTAACGATGCCGTCTACTACCGGGACGAGATTTCAGAGCTTTTCCGCCACGGACAACTCGGACTTCGGGAACGTGCCCTCGGCGATATGTACCACCGGTCCGTGTTGACAAAAATCGCGCGTCTGCTGCCTGATGCCAGGCGTGTTTCGCAGGAGTTGGAGGTGCTGCCCGAGCTGCTTTGCGATATCTACTATGGAAATTTCAGTGTATTTCAGTCACTGCCGGATACCTGGGCTATCGATCAATTACTGCCCATTATGCCGATCCGGCGCCTGGCTGAGCGGCCGGAACGCCAGGCGATTCTGGCGGACCTGACCTGTGACTGCGATGGCAAGATCGACAACTTTGCCAATCCCAATGGGCCGCTGCGAACGTTACCGTTGCACCATCTTGTGGAGGGGGAGGAGTACCACCTGGCGGTGTTCCTGGTTGGAGCCTATCAGGAAACTCTCGGCGATCTGCACAATCTGTTCGGCGACACCAACGTCGTGAGCGTCAGGCTGAATGGCAATGACAGGTTTGAGTTTGTGCGGGAGTTCCGCGGTGATTGCATTTTTGACGTGTTGAGTTACGTGGAGTATCACCCCCAGAACCTGCTTGAAAAATTTCGCCGCACTGCGGAGAAGGCGGTTCAGGAGGGCCATATTTCCGCCACCCTGCGGAAGTCCGTTGTTGACGCGTTCTCAGCCAGTCTGAACGGTTACACCTATTTCGAGCGCTAAGCTAAGGAACCTCTGATTAAGTCCCACAACGCTCTGGCCCTCAGACAGGTCAACTGGCGAGGCGCATTGCCGCCGGCATGCGTCGTCCTGTTCCGGCAGTGCAACGAAACCAGCGGGCTGGTCAGAAGGTCCCTCCGGGCGCGGGGCCTGTCCTGCAGTTCGGCAGCCGGTCGCTGATTCAGGTTTAGACGTGCTGTTTCTGTGAATCGATTTGACAATTTTGTTATATTGGCCAGCTCAAACGGCGAAGTGTGTCGTCACGGGTTGATGTATTCACTTTCCGAGTCACGCAGGAGTTACTATGTCTTATTCATTACGCATTAACGGTCAGGCCTACGAGGTGGATGTCGATGGCGACACGCCCTTATTGTGGGTTGTCCGTGATCATCTGGGACTGACCGGAACCAAATTTGGCTGCGGAATGGCCCAGTGTGGTGCCTGCACCGTTCACGTGGACGGTGAGGCTTCGCGCAGCTGTGTGCTGCCGGTTTCGGCGGCCGCGGGAAAGGAGATAACTACCATCGAGGGCCTTCAGAGTGATACCGGCCGTGCTGTCCAGCAGGCCTGGGCAGCGGTTCAGGCACCCCAGTGCGGCTACTGCCAGTCGGGGCAGGTCATGTCGGCGTCGGCGCTGCTGCAGCAGAACAGCAATCCCAGCGATGCACAGATCGAGGCAGCCATGTCGGGCAATATCTGTCGTTGCGGCACCTACTCTCGAATCAAGTCCGGCATCCGGCGGGCAGCCGCGGCAATCAATGCCGGGGAGGTTGCATGATGCGTAAGCTGAATCAACAGGCAGCACAGGTATCATCGGGGCGAAGGCAGTTTCTGAAACTGACAGGCCTGGGGGGCGCCGGGCTGGTAATCGGCCTGCGACTCGATTCCCGCAAGGCACTGGCCCAGCAGGCCGGGTCGACAGACCTGGCCTACAACGCATTTGTCAGCGTCTCTCCCGACAACCGCGTTAAAGTACTTATCAAGCACCTGGAAATGGGGCAGGGCATCTACACCGGGCTGGCCACCTGCGCAGCGGAAGAGCTGGATGCCGACTGGTCGCAGGTGGTGTGCGAACACGCACCGGCGGACACGGAGAAATACGCCAACCTGGGTATGGGCCTGCAGGCGACCGGTGGCAGTACCGGCATGGCGAACAGCTACATGCAGATGCGACAGGCTGGCGCCGCGGCCAGGGCCATGCTGGTTGCGGCAGCCGCGAAGCGCTGGAACGCACCGGTTGAGGCTATCCGTGTTGCCTCGGGTGTGGTCAGGCACGGACCCCACAGTGCCACCTTTGGTGAACTGGCGGCCGAGGCGGCCAGCCTGCCCGCCCCGTCTATTGAGTCGCTGGTATTGAAAAGTACGGCCGACTTTACCTTGATCGGCAATCCGGATCTGCCCCGTAAGGACACTGGCAAGAACAGCGGAACAGCGCTGTACACCCAGGACGTTCAGCTGCCAGGCATGCTGACGGCGGTGGTGGCCCATTCTCCCCGGTTCGGTGGAAAAGTTCGCAGTTTTGATGCCTCTGCGGCACTTGCAGTGAAAGGCGTGGAAGCGGTGTTTGAGATCAATTCCGGCGTGGCGGTGGTGGCAAGGGACTACTGGACGGCCAGCAAGGGGCGCGAGGCCCTCACCGTCGAATGGGACGACAGCGCCGCCGAAATGCGCGGCAGCCGGGAGCTTCTGGCGCAGTACCAGACACTGTTGGAGACTCCGGGGGTTGTGGCAGAGCAGGAAGGCGATGCCGAAGCGACACTCAGTGGTGCCGCAGAAACTCTGGAAGCCAGTTTTGAGTTTCCCTACCTGTCACATGCTCCCATGGAGCCGATGAACTGTGTTGCCCAGGTAAACGGCAGCAGTGCCGAACTCTGGTATGGGTGCCAGTTTCAAACCGTCGATCAGATGGTAGTCGCCGAAATGATAGGGGGGCGCCCCCAGGACGTGGTGATCAATACACTGTTTGCCGGTGGCGGGTTTGGCCGGCGGGCAAACCCGTTCTCAGATTACATCGTGGAAACCGTCAATATCGCCAGGCGACACCAGGGTGTTCCCGTCAAGCTGGTCTGGTCCCGCGAAGACGACATCCGGGGTGGTTTCTACCGCCCTGCATTCGTGCACAGATTGACGGCGTCGCTGGGCCCGGACGGCAGGCCGGCAGCGTTCAAAGCCAGGCTGGTCGGGCAGTCCATCATGGAAGGTACACCACTGGCAGAAATGTCCATAGTGGAAGGGGTCGACGTTTCCTCCGTAGAAGGCCTCGTCGAACTGGCCTACCACGTGCCCAACCGGCTGGTGGAGCTGCACTCACCCCGTGTGGGGGTCCCCGTGCAGTGGTGGCGTTCCGTCGGCAATACCCACACCGCCTTCAGCAAAGAGGTGTTTATCGACTTGCTGGCCCGTAAAGCCGGGGTAGACCCGGTCGAGTACCGGCTCTCCCTGCTGCAACAGAATCCCAAGGAAACTGCGGTGCTGAGGATGGCAGCGGAGAAGGCGGGCTGGGGCAGGGATACCCTGCCTGCCAATGTGGGGCGCGGTGTCGCTGTGCATTCGTCATTCGGCTCGAGCGTGGCGGAAATCGTCGATGTGTCGGTTTCCGGCGACCGCTTCAAGGTCGAGCGGGTCGTGGCGGTGATCGACTGTGGCACCGTAGTCAACCCCGATATCGTCAGGGCCCAGGTGGAAGGGGCGGTGGCGCTGGGGCTTTCAGCAGCTATCGGCGATGAACTGACACTGACCGACGGGCTGGTGGATCAGAGTAATTTCCATGATTACCAAGTATTGCGAATGGGCGACATGCCCGCGGTGGAAGTCTATTTCATCGACTCGGATCTGCCTCCCACCGGGGTCGGAGAGCCGGGTACGCCGCCCATTGCGCCGGCTGTGGCAAATGCCCTGGCGGCAATCACCGGCAAGACCTATACCAGGCTGCCATTAAAGATTTCCTAGACCGCAGGGCAGGGCAAGGTCGGCATTCGCCCGGCGCCGCGCCTGGCTGGCGCCGGGCAAAGGGTGCCGACCTGCAGCCAGGGTTCGAGATGCGCGGTTGTGAGTCCGTGCCAGTGCCGGGTCAGATTGTGGTGATTACCGGCCCGTGAGGAAGAAGGCTGGAAGCATTTTCGTTCCATGGCATGGCTGAAGGCAGAAAGACAGCAAAAAAAGGCCGCCTGAAAGGCGGCCTTTTTTGTTGCTTCTGCAGTGTGTCGAATCAGTCGATTCTGCTGTCAGGCCAGGCTGGGCCGGAGCTGAGCAGGTCAAGACGACGCATCCCCTGGTAAACGAACTTCTGGACTCGTTTGCCTTCGTAGGTTTCCGTGGTGTAGAAATTACCATGTGAATCGGACACGATGCTGTGGGTGCCATAGAACAGCCCGGGCTGCCGGCCTCCCTCACCGATCACATAGAGAACTTCGAGGCTCTGGCGATCCACAACATAGACCTTCATATTGGAACCATCAGCCACGTAGATGAACTCCTGCTCGTCATCCTGGGAAAATGCGATGTCCCAGGTGGCTCCGGCGCCACGGGTCATCGGGGCGATCTGAGCCTCCTTCACGAAGGTGCCGTTGGGCCGGAATACCTGAATGCGGTCGGCACCGCGGTCACAGACGTAAATCAGGCCGTCATTTGAGGGTTCTGCACAGTGAACCGGGCCCACGAACTGCTGCGGCAGTGGCTCACCGGGAACATAGGAGATAAAGTCATCAGCGGGAGTGTTGCCGTAGGCTCCCCAGTAACGCTTGAATGCGCCGGTCATGGTATCCACCACGGCGACCCGCTTGTTACCGTAGCCGTCTGCAAAATAAGCCTCATTGGCAGCTGCGTCGATGGCGATTTCAGCAACACGACTGAAATGAGTGGTGCTGTTGCTGTCGATATCTTCGCCAGCTACGCCGATCTGACGGACGAATTCACCGTCCCTGGTAAAGACCAGTACGTGGGAATCCCCACCGCCGTTACCTCCGATCCAGACATCGCCGTTGGGGGCGATCTCGATACCGTGGTTGGAGGAAGGCCAGGTATAACCCACACCAGGACCACCCCAGGCATTGATCAGGTTACCGTCGAGATCGAATTCGAGTATCGGCGGCGCTGCGGTACAGCAGTCAGCTATCCCTGCATCCAGGCCGATCTCCTGGTTGGCGAAGTTGCCATCATCGTTGCGGTGCACGATATAAATATGGTCGCGACCATCGACCGCGACACCGATGGTGCTGCCCAGGATCCACTTGTTCGGCAGTGGCTTGGGCCAGAACGGGTCGACCTCGAAGTGCGGAACCTGCCGGCTGTTTGTCGCGGCGGTTGCAGATTCCTGCAATCTCTCCTGCCCGACTCCCAGCGCCAGTAGGAGGGCGCCGCTCATTAATCCTAAATACACTTTCTTCTTGGTTTTGTTCATATTGATTCCCTGTTGTTTTACTCAAGAGTGAAAAGTCCAGCCTGTCGGACCAGGTCCATTCAGAAAGGAGGTTTCCAGAGGTGGTACGTCAAGTCATTCCAAACTGAGCCGTTGTCCCGTTTAGATTGCTGCCAGTTCAAAGTCCGCGCAACGAAACGTGGCTGCTGTTGGCATGGGTGGTTCCAGCGTATCTGACACCGGAACCACCGGTCAAGGGTTACCGTACGTTGACAGTCACGTATTCATAGGTGGACTTGCCACCGTCGAAGGCGCGCACTTGCAGCTGGTATTCACCCGGCTCGCTGAAGGTGATATCGGTTCGGGTACTGCCATTCAACACTTCCGTGAACAGTGGCTCGACCTCGATGTTGGCCGGACCGCGCCACACACTATAGGAGACTGTGAGTTTGTCTCTGGGCGGCGTCGGCTTCTGTTTCATCCCTCTGATATTGGTCTGAAGGTGCGGCACGTTAATGGGAAGAGGCAGGGCGTTCTCCGGCCGCGTCAACAGCGGAGTGCGGTTCCACTCATTGACCACGGCTGGTTCATCTTCGCCGCGGCTGGGCCTGGGCTTGGGCAGCCCATCGTCAGTCACGGTGGCAGTCAGGGTCAGCCTGGCGGGGAGTGTTACCGAGGTTGCGGTTACCACGCTGAGCTCGGGCGGCTTATTGGCCAGAGTTTCCGGGTCCGGGGTGTAGCCTCCGTATTCATCGATCTCCCACTCTGCCTGCAGCCAGCCTACGGCCTCCAGGGTCTTCCCCTGGGAAGTCAACCTCCAGACAATCTCGCGATTGCCGAAGTCCGCGGGCACGTTGACAGTAAAAATATCGCGGTTGTTCCGGGTATGGAAATAGGTCGGTTGATTCTGGATATTGTCCAGTCCGGCCATATCGATAAAATTGTCCGAACCGATGGGGATGTTCAATTCTTCAGTGTAATTCCGGTTCAGATAGCCGAAATGCATGTCGAATGAGCCGTCCTCATTTCTGGACCAGCCTTGAAAAATGGGTTGAATGGTCTGACCCTTGTCGTATTTGAGTTGATAGGGCAGGTGTTCGAACTGCGCCACTGCCAACGCAAAGGGGTTGATCAGGAGAATCAGGGCCACCAGACCAGGTAAACCGTAGATAGAGCGCTTTGACATGGTATTCCCTCCAGCAATATTTCAGGGGCCTTGCCCGGCATTTCCTCGCCAGCACTAAATGCCCGGAAATAGTAGTACGCTTGCGCGATGATTATTTGATTTTAGGTCGTGAATTGAAAAATTATTATTGTCCTGCCCTTACTGATGCAGCTCGAGCGGCAGGCCGTTCCGGCACACCGCTCCAGCCTTTATCAGCAACCGGATACCCGGACCGGATGGCACCGGGTATCCGTACACTCCAACATTATTCCGAGGAAGCAATGCTGTTCATGTTGTCGCTCTGGAGCGCCTGACGCCGTTCCAGTTCGGCAACGTATTGCTCGTCGGACATTGAATACCAGCCGAGCCATGTGAAGCTCATCTCGTCAATGGTGCGACCGCCGTCGCCGGTCCAGTTCCTGGCGTCGTGATTGCCGGGATTCGAGGCCGTGTTATCGAAGAAGCTGATAAGGTGGGCCACGGTGCCCGCCGGGATAAGCGGCGCCACATCTTCGTCATAGTTGTAGATCGTATGCCAGTTGTAGTCCCAGTGAGCACAGCTGACTACTTCAGACTGGGCGGTGGAGCCACCGGACGGATAGATCAGCTCCAGGCACTGGTAGGAACCCAGGCCATGCATGTGGGGCTGAAACGCCGTAATGGTGGCATTGGTATGGAAGTAGACGTAGCCGTCGGTTCGCACCACTTCACCTCCGGGAATGTCGATCAGGCTCTGTCGCTGGGCGAGTTGCTTGGACCAGCGGCGGAACTCGGGCTCATAGCCTTCGGGATAGAACACGATGCCAAGCTCGACTTTGGCGTTGGTCTCGACACCGACCGGATGGAGGTGGTAGGAAAGGCGCACTTCGCTGTCGGGTGGCAGCAGTACCCCGGTGTTTTCCGGGAAAAATTCAGCACTTTTACCGGAAGCGTATTCGACCAGGAACTGATCGTTCTCGGGGTTGTTCCTGTCGCCGTCGGTGGATGCATAGGACAGCGCATGGTGAACGACGCGACGTGAGGCGTCGTCCACGGTACGGGTCTGGATAGCCTTGATATAGCGGCCATCAGACATTTTGCCGATCAGGTCGGTGGAGTAAATGTCGCCGAACAGATCGGCCCCGGATGCCGGGACGGTGTATTCCCAGGAAACCACTACGTCCGGCTCGCCGATGCTCCAGGTCGTTGCGTCGGCAAACGTCCGTGCCGGCGGCAGATCTTCGGGATTGCCCTCGGGGGCTCCGGCGTCAACCCAGTCGGAAATCATCGCCACCTGCTCGTCGCTGAGGGAGCGGTCGTTCTTGAATTGCTGAATGCCGATATTGCGGTCGATATGCCAGGGCGGCATCGAACGGTTCACCACCTTGAGCTGGATCAGGGGCGCCCAGGGACGCACTTCGGTATAGGTCATTAACGACATGGGAGCAATACCCTGAGCACGGTGGCACTCCTGGCAGTTATCCTGAAGTATGGGCATGATGTCGCGGGAAAAAGTAATATCCTGGTCAGCGCTCTGGGCAGAAGCCAGGCCCGAGATCAGCAGTGCAGCCAATCCGGTCAAAGCCGACGAGGTGACTTTTCCCAAGTGTGTTTTCTGGCAGTTGGCAGCCTTCATCGCTATCCTCCTGAGGGTTGGGACTGTTTCATTGGGGAAATGCTGGTAACTTGGTTAGTGAATAGCCGGTCAGAAGCGCTCATCGGTACCCGAACTGCAGAATGCACCCACGACTGCCTGATTCAATTTTGTTCTAATAAAGAAGTTAACCTTTTACCTGGATCGGAAAGTGCCACTAACTCGGGTTACTGTCAAGCACGGCGGTACCGGGATTTGAACAGTTGGGCGCCTGGAAACCGGTGCCTGCGAAGGGGTTCCTGTTTCGACGGCAAGCGCGGAGGCCGCCAGGGGAGATACCGCCGGTCTGGAGTACTTCACGCCGGCGCCATCGGGATTCAGCGCACTGTAACGGGTTTCCGGGCCGGTTGGCCCGGGACCGGGGCCCTGAATTCCGCGATCGAGCCGGAAGAACGGCGTGGGTCGGCAACCGGAGGCTCCGGAGATATCCCGCCAAGCTGCTGATAATTAGGGGTTTTCGGATAAATCCGGGTTCCTGTGGCCGAATTCGGGGGCAAACGGCGAACCACGGGTGCCTGGGCCAGAGTTTCGCTGCAGAAATTAACCTTCTGTATTAGACCCCAGGGTCTTATACCTCAGGGTCGGTTTTCCGACGCAGGTGGAAACCTCGCTGGGGCCAGGAACGCAGGAAACTGGACCGGGCCTGCCAGGCTTTCAATGCCTTTTTCGGGTTCTGCGCAAGGACTGCTTCGGCGACATTAAGGCGAGTGCGGTAATTAAGCTTCAAGACCTGCTGGGCTTCACTGGGCGAGACGGTGGTGCGGCTTACGCTGACCTCGTTCCACAGGATTCGGGCAAAAAGCTCCAGCAGCACGTTCTGGGACATGGCGCCAAGCAGAGACATCAGGTTGGACGAAACTTTGAATGATTCCTCGGGGAGCAGCTGCTTGTTCTCGTCGTTACGCTGGTCCTCGACAAATTGCCGCAATTTTTCCAGGAGTTTTTCGTCGTCACAATTCGCCGCTTTCGCGATGATAGCGGTGACGATGGGGTCTGCGCAGTCCATGAAACTCGGGTTGCTGATGAGATCTTTGGAGGAAAGGTACTGGCTGGCTGATTTGATCGCCGTCTCGATGCTGGGGCGCCGGGTGAAGTACCCTCCGCCCTTGCCGGGCTTGATAGTCAGCAGTTGTTCATATTCGAGCATACGGGCAGCCTGGCGCAGGGTTGGCAGGCTGACGCCGATTTCCGAGGCCAGGTCCGCCTCGGACCCCATGTGGCTGCCCTCGGGTGTGGACAGGATATGCTTCCTTAGTATGCCGGCAACCCGGTCAGCGGTGGACGTGGGCTTTAAAGGGGGCATTGGTTTGTTCATACGGCTGTTTCCAGGTCAGTGTCCGGGAATTAGAAGTCTGCTGAATACATAGTCATTCCTTTCTTAAGTCAGTGGATTTGTAATCAGACGCCCCGACCCTTTTCTGTCAGCGAAGTACCGGAGAGCAGGCGTGAACACCTGGTTTGGTTCAGCTGGAACCTGCCACCCCCGGTACTTGCTTACCTGTGCATTCTAGCTCACTTGCACGGATTACTGAATGACCGGTGTGGGTCCGGGGCCTGTAAGCTGCCGATCGCAGGCCCTGCCAGAGTGTCCCTGGAGCCGGATTTAGCCGGTTCCCCGGCTGCCTGCAGCGGTTCGTAATTCAGAACCTCCCCGGCGCCGCCGCCCGGTGGCGGGCCGTTCCCGCAGCTACGACGCGACAACCGCCGTCGAACGGGAACAGCTCCTTACATAACAATAGCTTACTGCAACGGGCCTGGGGGCTGTACTGGTTGGCACGAGGAGAAGCTCCCGGTGCCGCGCGGCATTCCCGCCGGACTTGCCAGCAGCCGTCCCACCAGTCGTCTCACCTGCTCGTTCGGCAGTCTCGTGCCTGCTTGCCAAGGCACTGTCGGCAGTGGTAATTTGAGTGCTTAAAACCAACTAAAAGTATTATAAGAAAACCTGCCAACAAAGGTAAATTACTCGAATGGTTGCCAAAAAACTGGAGTCACTTATGACCGAGAAACCAGCAAGTGAGAAATCTGCAAAATTATTAACCTGTGTCCTGGGCCTGATGATCGGCTTGTCGGTGAATTTGCCTGCGGGAGCCCAGTCGCAACCGGATGGTGAGATCCCCCGGCTTGCCAACGGGCGGCCCGACCTTCAGGGTATCTGGGATTTCCGTACCATTACCCCGTTGCAGCGCCCCGAACAATATGGTGACAGGGAGTTTCTGTCCCCTGAGGAGGCTGAGGAATTCGAAGCCGCCAGGCAGGAGGCCCTCAACCGCGACAACTTCACCGATACCAGCACCACCGGTGACTACAACGAATTCTGGTACGACCGGGGCAATGAAATTCTCGGCACCAACAGGACTTCACTGATCACCTCACCGGCCGACGGACGGCTGCCGGAAATGACCGAGGCCGCCATGCAGCTCGCCGCCAAGTCCCGTGAGGAAGCAGAGCAGAATCGAGGCATCGAGGTTCGCCCCCTGTCGGAGCGCTGCATCATGGGCTTCAACTCCGGCCCGCCGATGCTGCCCAGCGCCTACAACAATAACGTGCAGCTGGTTCAGACCCCGGACCATGTCCTTATCCACAACGAGATGGTGCATAACGCCCGGATTGTCAAGATGGATACCGATGAACATCTAACGGTTCCCAGGAAATGGGAGGGAGATTCCGTCGGTTACTGGGATGGCGATACCCTGGTGATAGAAACCAGGCACTTTGCCGGGCCCACCTCGTTCATGAACTCCAGTGAAAACATGGAGCTGGTTGAAAAATTCTGGTTGATCGACGCGAATTCACTGGGTTACGAATTCACAATTACCGATCCCACCCGCTGGAAGCAGCCGTGGACCGCCATGTTCCCCATGGTTCGTTCCTCGGACCCCATGTACGAGTATGCCTGCCACGAGGGCAACTACAGCATGGCCGGCATCATGGCCGGCTGGCGTACCCTTGAAGTGCAGGAGGAATTCAACGCCAGCGAATAGAGGCAGGTCCGACCGATCCCGCTCACCGGGGGCGACCCTCAGTAGTATACTGAGGGTCGCCCTTTGTGGTTTCTGAGGAAGTGCCAACTGCCCTCACAAGCTCCCTATCGTGATAGCGGGCTGTGAGAGCGAAGATGAGAGACCCGGGCTAGCCCGCTAGCCGGTGGTTTTCAGCGGTTCCGCGTCAGCCTGGGTCTGCAGTCGCAGCAGGCGGTCGAATTGATGGACCGAGGTCAGGTGGGAATAAATGAGCGGCATCACGCCGCGCCGACGCAGTTCCAGATACTCCTCATCGCTTAATTTCGCCAGTGCCTCTTCATCCACAGAATACACTCCCTCCAGTTCATACCTGGTAGCGTTTCTGCTCAGCTGGAAGGCCAGTGGTTTGCTCCGGAAAAGGTTTTTCTCAGTGAGCCACTGACACAGGGCCGCGCTCTGCAGCGATTGCCGGGTCACCGTCACCACGTGATTGATCCGTGCCTTCAGGTACTCGGTGTATTCCCCGTCGGCGGTGAACATTGGTTCCCCCGTGGTTTCGCTGACCAGATCGCTCTCCTCATCGATGGCGATAACGGCCTCCTCCTCATTTTCAGGCAGCCGTTGAACCGAAAGGGGGGCCAGGGTAAATGTGGTGGGAACGAACGAGGATTTCCACTCCGGCTGCTGGCAATAGAGGTTATGCCCTTTACTCAGGCCCATCAGGGCCACCGGAACAAACCCCCCGGTTTCGCTGTTGCGGACAAATACCAGGGGGAACTCCGTCGCCAGCCCGTAAAACTCATGAAATACAACAGGCACCAGGTGCATGGTTCTGAACTTCGTGAAATCGCGGAGTTCCCTGAGGCGGAGGTTGCCGTGCTGCTTGAAGTTGAGGAGGACTGGTTCTGCCATCTGATTAACTCTCTCTACTGGTCTGCTTCGATGTCATTTCATACCGCCACTGAGGCGTCGTGAAGCACATCGCCATGTGGATGTTGTGGGGGGTCCATCCGGAAAAAGGAGGCCACGGTCAGCCGCCCTGTCGTAAGGTCCTGGTGCAGACTGTGTGGCGACGAGAGTATAGCACAGTGCAACAGGTTGGACGGATACAGCACCAGCCGGTTGAACCTGGCGTCGATGACCACTTCCTGCTTGTAAAATGGCGTGTCGGCAACCAGGTAGCCGGCATGCTGCTCCGGGTTTTCCTGCACCTGTTGCAGCATCTCTTTCACCACCGCGCGATCGTCGTTTCTGATTCTGACCAGATTGCGCGGCAGATAGCGATAGATCGCGGTGCCGCCGTGAGGGGGGCCGCAAAGGTAGTGGACAGCAGCGTACTGGTCGTCGCCGAAGGCATCGGCATGGGGGATTTTCTGGCGGTCACCCAGCTTCCCGGGATCGAGGGTGGTCAGTGACAACATGCTCCGATGAATCGACACGTTGCCGGCAGCACCATAGATCAACTCGATGATCTTCTCCAGTACCCGTTCATAGGGCCGCGGCAGCCGATCACGGATACCGGGGTAGGCGGTGTTGTCGTCGCCGACACTGCCAAAGTAAGCCCTGGTCCGGGCATACTCCACCAGCTGTTCCGGATTCTGCAGGAAATCATCGACAACGTAGACCGTGATCTCCGGATCCGGGTGCTCAATCTTCTCGACGTGGGCCGCCGGATTCAGTATATACTCTGACATTTGTCGCGACAGTGATTTGGTGTTTGCCAGCGGGATGGTAACCGGTTTCCCGGGGTCGATCAGGCAGATTGAATAGCTTATGCTCGCGACTGTCAACCGTATGCAGGTGGATACGGCGGTGCTGTGCCCCGGTAGCGTGTTTTCATCAGCGGGAAACCGGTCGTATTGGATCAGGTTTTCAACACGCATCTGTGGACTGTGTAACGAGCGACGGCCGTATCGCCTTTTGAGTCAGTGGAAGGCGTTTAAGTGATCAACGAAAACAATATCAGGAAAATCGTCATTGTCGGCGGTGGTACCGCAGGCTGGATGTCGGCGGCGGCGCTGGCGGAAGTGGTGGGTTCGCCGGATTGTCACATTACCCTCGTGGAGTCCGAGCAGATCGGCATAGTCGGCGTGGGTGAGGCAACCATTCCTCCTATAGTCGAATTCAACAATCTGCTTGGTATCAATGCGGATGAAATGCTTCGTGCGACACAGGGCACCTTTAAGCTGGGCATTGAATTCACCAACTGGGGCAGGGTCGGCGACGTTTACATGCACCCGTTCGGGGTGTTCGGTCGCACCATTAAGAACGTCAATTTCTGGCATTACTGGAAGAAGGCCCATGACCTGGGTTTGTCTCCGGAGCTGAAATCCTATTCCTTGAACTGGTTGGCGGCGAAGCAGAACCGCTTTCTTCGTTCTGCAAACGTACCCAACTCCCCACTTTCCAAAGTGCCCCATGCCTACCATTTCGACGCCAGTCTGTACGCCAGGTTCCTGCGCGATATCAGCATGAAAAAAGGCGTTTCCCGCATCGAGGGTATCGTGGAAAATGTGGCACAGGACCCCCACTCAGGGTTTATCACCGCCATTACCCTGCAGGATGGTACTGTGGTTGACGGCGATTTTTTCTTTGACTGCACCGGGTTTCGGGGCCTGCTCATAGAACAGTGCCTGCAGGCGGGCTATGAAGACTGGACCCATTATCTTCCCTGCAACAGCGCACTGGCGGTACCCAGTGAAGAGATCCGGCCGAAGCATCCCTATACCAAGTCGATTGCCCATGAAGCAGGCTGGCAGTGGCGCATTCCACTGCAGCATCGGACCGGTAACGGCATCGTTTACAGCACCGAGTTTGCCAGCGACGATCAGGCCCGGGACACCCTGCTGGCCAATCTGCCCTCGGCCCCGTTGGCCGAGCCACGGCAGCTTCGCTTCGTAACCGGCAAGCGCAGGAAAACCTGGTACAAGAACTGCCTTGCCATCGGCCTCTCAAGCGGCTTTATGGAGCCTCTGGAATCGACCAGCATCCACCTGATCCAGTCGGCCATCCTGAATTTCTTCGCCCTGTTCCCCCATCGCACCGGGTTTGAAGCGGAGATGGAGCGCTACAACGCGCAGGTAGACAGAGAAATGCGCTCGATACGGGATTTTATAATCCTCCACTACAAGGCTACGGAAAGGGACGATTCCGAACTCTGGAATTACTGTCGCAACATGGAAATCCCCGATTCATTGCAGGAAAAGCTGGAGCTTTACCGTTCCGGTTCCTGGCTGGAACGGAACAACCGTGAACTGTTCGGTGAGGACAGCTGGCTGGCGGTGCTGGATGGCCAGCACGTGAAGGCCGGAAGCTACAGTCCACTGGTAGATGCCCTGCCGCGGGACAAGCTGCAAAGCATACTGCGTGACACCCGTGAGGTAATTGGCAAATGCGCCGCGGCAATGCCCCCGCACGAGGAATTTATTAACCGCAACTGCGCAGCTCCTCCCGTCTAGTGTCCTGTCCGGTTAATTCGTCGCATTTCAGCGTGCCAGCCAAGGTTCCTGGCAAGGCGCGCCTTGCAGGCAATGGCCGTAGCCCTTGTCAAAAGGCGCAACGCGGCCAGGGGTCTTGGCTGGCACGCCCTCCGGGAGCCTGCATAAATCGCTGTAGCAGCGTTTCGACCCTTGGAAATACAACCAGTATTCCCTGCGGATCGCGCCTCACTACAGCGCTTTATGCAGGCTCTGAAATACAACGAATTAACCGGACAGGACACTAGCAGGTCGCAGCAAAGCGTCAGGCTTGCAGCTGTGACGAGGAGATAACTTCCTAGCCTGTGCAGGTGACTGTCGCCTGCCCGGCGCCACCCCGTCGTTGTGAGATTGTTTGTAACCCGCGGGCACACTTCAGGCAGTTCTGATTACTGGTCACAGCCACTGAGCGAGTCGAAATGGCCGGCTACGCCTTGCGCAGCGTCGTGGGCGTTCCGGGTGGTTCCGGGTGGGATTCGGGTGAATAGTGCCCAAGCGGATTGCCCGGGTGCGCTACCACCGCACGGTGCCTCGTCCCATTCAAATTCCAAACCCAATCCCAACCCTCTAAGAAGCCAAGGCCGCGACTCTTTTCATGTGCCTCGTGAGCGGTGGAATCCCTATCCCCCCAGAAGCGTCCCGTATCGTGCTGTCGCCGGCAGAGAGGTCATCAGCGATTCCGGCCATCTGACTCAGGGCCTGTTCACACTGACAGGCCCAAGTGTGACTCCTGGCCATCAGTCATTTCCAAGGCTGGTAATCCCAGTGGATAACGAGGGCACATCTGATTTTTAGCTCAAAGCGTTGGATTGCCGGCCCAGGCTATTATAGTTATGACACAAAATAATATTCCTGGCTCTTTCCATTCGGACCACAAATTATTTCGTGGCACAAAATAATTGCCGTTCCTGCACGACCGAAATAACATTATTTTGTGCACAAACGTTACGGAACTGAAGGGAGAGCCTCCTGGAAGCGCATTTAAATGGCGTCTGAATTAGAGCTCTGGATAGCCAGTGTGCTGTTGTTCACAGATTATTAATTTGGCCCCAAACTAATAATGTAACGATCAATCAATAAATGCACTGAAACAGATTTTCAGGGAAAAAATTGTGTGATACATTTCGCCGCTGACTGATGAATAAGTGTCTCAGAGTTTTGTAGTTGTGACTCTGTCAGTTGGTAATCTGTCTATAGACTAATCATTACAAAAACACGTAACAATGCCTCACTTGCAGCTGTTAACCACAAGCAGATCTGAGTGAAGGCGAGGAGATAAATGTCATGCCCCACGATTTTCGTCGTAAGAAGCTTGCATGTCTGATCCATACTGCTCTCGTTTCCTCCCTTGTCGTTCCTGCAATGGCGTATGCCCAGGACGACCAGGACATCGAGGAAGTCGTCGTCACCGGGTCCTACATCCGTAACAGTGCCTTTGCCGAGAGCGCCGCAGTCGATACCGTCACCGGTGATGACCTGCTGGAGTCAGGCGCCCCCAATATGTCCGAGTACATACGGGACTTAACCTACGTACAGAACGTCAACGTCACCTCGGTGGTGCTGGGTGGCCAGGACGGTGACCAGAACAACACCGGCGCCAGCTTCAACCTGCGCGGGCTGGGTGAAAACTCCACCCTGACCCTGGTTGACGGCATCCGCACCATCGATGCCCGCCTTAACACCGCCTTCCCTGAGATCGCCATGGAGCGTATGGAAGTGGTGCTGGACGGCGGGTCCGCCCTCTACGGCGCCGACGCGGTGGCCGGTGTGGTCAACTTGATTCCCATCAAGGAATACGACGGCTTCCGTTTCCGTACCTACTACCAGCGCCCGGAAGACGGCGCCAGCGAGCAGTTCACTTTTTCCGCTCTCTGGGGAACCTCCTGGGACAACGGCCTGAGTTACGTGGGTGCCGTGGAGCACTACCGCCAGACCGACCTGATGATGTACGAGCGGCCCCGTGAGTTCCAGGTGTCCTCGACTGCCTCCAGCTCCGGCCTGCCGGGCACCTTTCAGGAATTGAACGGCTGGGACGGCTCGGTGAAACTGCTGCAGACCCACGGCCTGTCCGTCAATCCCCAGGGGTTGCTGGACCCGTCCTGTGGCACCTATAACCAGGGCTCACCGGACCACGGCGCCGGCAAGATCCCGTTGCCGTCGGGCACCGTGCACCCGGCCGGCTTCTGCACTTACGAGTACAGCGCCCAGCACAACTACGCCGAGTCCCAGGAGAACTACAACCTGTACAACAACCTGCGCTGGGAGGCCACCGACTGGCTGCGGTTCAACGCCACGTTGAACAATTTCTATCGCTTCCAGGATGACCCCAGCACCTTCGCGTCGCCGAACCCCACCAACGCCAGGGATGTGCTGGTGATACCCTCCTACCACCCGGCCAACCCCTTCGGCGTGGACGTGGTGCCCTATCAGTGGCGGGTTTTCACCTACGCCACGCCTGACACGCTGCCGGATCACGTCCGCAGCGACACGGCGCGGATGTTCGAACGCGACACCTCGGTGAACCGTCTCCAGCTCAGGGCCGAGTACGATTTCGCCGATACCTGGACCGGCTATACCTACTACTCCCAGCAGGAGTACAAGTACATGTCCGACACCCACGGGGTGTCCACCTCGCGTCTGCAGCTGGCTCTGGCGGGCAAGGGCGGTGTCACCGGCGACCAGTGGTGGAACCCGTTCGGCTCCATCGACTCACGGTCTCCCTACTACCAGGCCGGCGTGACCGACAACACCCGCGAGTTGAACAACTGGATCAGTTATTACCTGCCCAACTTCGTCTACACGAACAACTTCCTGGACGTGTTCGAAACCATGGCCACCGGTGAAGTGTTCGACCTGCCGGCCGGCCCGGTGCAGGTGGCCTTCGGTTACCAGTGGCGGGAACTGGAAGAGAACTCGTTTGCGGAGCCCTATAACGCTTCCTACGAGAACTTCATCTGGGGTCTGGTGGGCGAAACCGTCGCTCCCGACGAGACTTTCAACTCCCGGGTGAAAGCGTTGTTCGCGGAAACGGAAGTGCCGATTCTGGACACCCTGGCTGTCAAGGCGGCGGTGCGTCACGAGGAATTCACCGACCAGGGCCTGGAAGCCACCACTCCCAAGGTCTCGGTGCGCTGGGAAGCGTTGCCGGAGCTGGCGCTGCGCGCCTCCTGGGGTGAGAGCTTCCTGGCACCGACTTCGTACCAGACCCGTGCGGCCCGCGCGAACGAGAACTGCACCGACATGTACTCCGGTATCGACGAGATCTCCGGCCAGGTACTGATCGGCGGTGTGGCCTGTGCCTCGGGCAACCCGAATCTGGGCCCGGAAAACGCCGAGATCATGAACATCGGCTTCTCCTGGCAGCCCACCGGCGCGCTGGATGGGTTCGAACTTTCCATGGACTACCAGGAAATCCAGTACACCGACCGTATCCGTACCCTCAGTGAGGACGACGTGGTGCGCCGGCAGTTCCAGGACATGCTGCGGGCTACCGGCCAGACGGAAGCCGGCTATAACCCGACTCCGGGTACGGCTTCCCGGGCAGCGGCGGATGCCTGGCTGGCAACATTCGGCGCCAGCTACCCTATCGACCGCTTTCCGGACGGCAAGATAGAACGCGTGCTGATCCAGTCGGCCAACGTGGCGGCGTTCGATGTCAGCCTGATCGACTTCAAAGCCAGCTACAACTGGAGCCCGGGCGACTGGGGTACCTTAAATCATCGACTGAACGTGACTTACTACGACAAGTACTCGTTCTCCGACTTTGACGGTTCCACGGTCGATCCCCTGGGCAAGCAGAACGCGCGGACCAACATCGCGCCGCCGTTGCCGGATACCAAGCTGGCCTTCGTGACCAACTGGTTCCGCAACAACCACAGTGCCTCGGTTTCGGTGAACTGGTTCAGTGCCATCGATTTCGACGCCCAGGTGGTGGACCTGTTCCCGTACGACGGACGGTTCCAGGGACCGAAAGAGATCGATGGGCAGGCCATAACAGACGTGCGTTATGCCTACCTGTTCAACGATTTCTTCGGCAGCGAAGTGACCTTGTCGGGCGGTATCAACAACCTGTTCGACGAGAAACCGCAGCTGACCGGTCAGATCGGTGGCTTCGAGTCACGGCTGGTGAACAACTGGTATCGCCAGTACTTCCTCTCCGTGGACATCACGCCGAATTTCTAAGTGTTGAAATTCGACTGAGCGGTGGCCGGAATCATCCGGCCACCGCTTTCGACAGAATAAAAAGCCAGGGCAGCCCAGCTGCCCTGGCTTTTTTGTGCCCCATGGGGGTTCGTCACCGTAATTCCTTTACCCCGCAAACCCTGATTCAGCGCCCTGGTATTCAGGCCTTCAGGTGGAACCTGTCGGGCTCCACCGGCTTGCATTCGATATTCCTGTTGCGAAGGATCAGACTCCCCTGGGGCGGGGTGGTCCCTGGAAAACTCAACTTCCGACTTATTGTCAGCCACCAGCGTTAGTGACCTGTCTCGAATCAGCGGTACCGTGCTGAAGGCGCGGTTTGAATCCGGCGAGGTTACGGGAATTCCCGTTTCATTGTTCAGGGCCTGCCCACACTGATTTGATTATCTTAGTGTGAGCAGGACCCAGGTAGTTAGGGATGCCGGTTAACAGATTACCTTAACTTTAAGTGTCGAAACATTTAGGGTTATAATAGTTTGTGTTGTAACTTTCCAATTTGTCATGATAGTCTACGATTTGGGTGATTCTGGCCCCCACTGAAGTTGGTTGTAGTGGTGCCGGAACCGGCCTGTCGAAGGAAACATGCATTCTGTGCATACCTTGCATGGAATGAAAAAAGCTAGAAGTTAGAACAAGCTACAAGCTAGACAACAAATACTATTAATAACGAAGCCTCACTTTGACTGTTTCCCACAAAAACAGAAAAACAGAGTGATGGCGAGGAGAAGATGACATGCCCCACGATTTTCGTCGTAAAAGACTCGCATGCCTGATCCATACCGCTCTCGTAACCTCCCTTGTCGCTCCCGCGATGGCACAGGCCCAGGATGACCAGGACATCGAAGAAGTCGTTGTCACCGGTTCCTACATCCGGAACAGTGCCTTCGCCGAGGACACGGCGGTCGATACGGTAACAGGTGATGATCTGCTGGAGTCAGGCGCTCCCAATATGTCCGAGTACATACGGGACTTAACCTACGTACAGAACGTCAACGTCACCTCGGTGGTGCTGGGTGGCCAGGACGGTTCCCAGAGCAACACCGGCGCCAGCTTCAACCTGCGCGGGCTGGGTGAAAACTCCACCCTGACCCTGGTTGACGGCATCCGGACCATCGATGCGCGCCTTAACACCGCCTTCCCTGAGATCGCCATGGAGCGTATGGAAGTGGTGCTGGACGGCGGGTCCGCCCTCTACGGTGCCGACGCGGTGGCCGGTGTGGTCAACCTGATTCCCATCAAGGAGTACGACGGTTTCCGTTTCCGCACCTTCTACCAGCGCCCTGAAGACGGCGCCAACGAGCAGTTCCGCTTCTCCGCTCTCTGGGGGACTTCCTGGGACAACGGCCTGAGCTACGTGGGTGCCGTGGAGCACTACCGCCAGACCGACCTGATGATGTACGAGCGGCCCCGTGAGTTCCAGGTGTCCTCGACTGCCTCCAGCTCCGGCCTGCCGGGCACCTTTCAGGAATTGAACGGCTGGGACGGCTCGGTGAAACTGCTGCAGACCCACGGCCTGTCCGTTACCCCCGGAGGCTTACTGGACCCTTCCTGCGGCACCTATAACCAGGGCTCACCGGACCACGGCGCGGGCAAGATCGGTCTGCCGTCGGGCACCGTGCACCCGGCCGGCTTCTGTACCTTCGAGTACAGCATGCAGGCCAACTACGCCGAGGCCCAGGAAAACTACACCCTGTACAACAACCTGCGCTGGGAGGCCACCGACTGGCTGCGGTTCAACGCTACGTTGAACAATTTCTACCGCTTCCAGCATGACCCCAGCACCTTCGCGTCGCCGAACCCCACCAACGCCAGGGATGTGCTGGTGATACCCTCGTACCACCCGGCCAACCCCTTCGGCAAGGACGTGGTGCCTTATCAGTGGCGGGTCTACACCTATGCCACGCCGGACTCGCTGCCCGATCATATCCGTAGCGACACGGCGCGGATTTTCGATCGCGACACCTCGGTGAATCGTCTCCAGCTCAGGGCCGAGTATGATTTCGCCGACACCTGGACCGGCTATACCTACTACTCCCAGCAGGAGTACAAGTACATGTCCGACGTCCACGGGGTGTCCACCTCGCGTCTGCAGCTTGCTCTGACGGGCCAGGGCGGTGTCACCGGCGACCAGTGGTGGAACCCGTTCGGCTCCATCGACCCGCGGTCTCCCTACTACCAGGCCGGCGTGACCGACAACTCCCGCGAGTTGAACAACTGGTTGGGTTATTACCTGCCCAACTTCGTCTACACGAACAACTTCCTGGACGTGTTCGAAACCATGGCCACCGGTGAAGTGTTCGACCTGCCGGCCGGCCCGGTGCAGGTGGCCTTCGGTTACCAGTGGCGGGAACTGGAAGAGAACTCCTTCGCGGAGCCCTATAACGCCTCCTACGAGAACTTCATCTGGGGTCTGGTGGGCGAAACCGTCGCGCCCGACGAGACCTTCAACTCCCGGGTGAAGGCGCTGTTTGCGGAAACGGAAATTCCGATCCTGGACACCTTTGCCGCCAAGCTGGCGGTGCGTCACGAGGAATTCACCGACCAGGGTCTTGAAGCCACCACACCCAAGGTCTCGCTGCGCTGGGAAGCGTTGCCTGAATTGGCGCTGCGCGCCTCCTGGGGTGAGAGCTTCCTGGCACCGACGTCTTACCAGACCCGTGCTGCTCGTCTGAACGAGAACTGCACCGACATGTACTCCGGTATCGACGAGATCTCCGGCCAGGTGCTGATCGGCGGTGTGGCCTGTGCCTCGGGCAACCCGAATCTGGGCCCGGAAAACGCCGAGATCATGAACATCGGCTTCTCCTGGCAGCCCACCGGGGCGCTGGATGGGTTCGAACTTTCCATGGACTACCAGGAAATCGAGTACACCGACCGTATCCGTACCCTCCGTGAGGACGACGTGGTGCGCCGGCAGTTCCAGGACATGCTGCGGGCTACCGGCCAGTCTGAAGCCGGCTACGACTCGACTCCGGGTACAGC
>CALOEW010000041.1:0-18328 GCA_942492445.1 uncultured Gammaproteobacteria bacterium | reverse complement strand
CAACTTTCAACAGCGATGTTCCCGCTGTCATGGCCTGGATGCCAAAGGCAACGATGAGACCGGCGCGCCTGATCTGACCGGAACCCTGCGCCGGGCTAGCTCCGACCAGGGTATTTTCAACATCATTCGCGAGGGCATTACCGGTACCGCCATGATTGGCGTCACGGCTGATGTGCCCGATCCCACGGTCTGGCAACTGGTAGCCTACATCAACTCCCTGCGCACCGATCCCGCGACCGTGGAACTGGCAGGTAACTCTGATGCTCCGGGCAGCGCACTGTTCAATGGCAAGGGTGATTGCTCCAGTTGCCACATGGTTAATGGTGAGGGCGGCCGCATGGGCCCGGACCTGTCCAGAGTCGGCGAAAACCGCACTCCGGACGATCTGCAAATGGCAATACTGGCTCCCAGCGATGAAGTAGCACCGCGCTGGTGGACCCTGCGCATCACTGGGCCGGATGGTGTCATGCGCGAGGGATTTCGCATGAACGAGGACAGCTTTTCCTTGCGCATCATGGACGATGACGAGAATCTCTGGTCATTTCGCAAGAGCCAGATTCAATCCTATGAGCGGGTCGAAGAGTCGACTATGCCCGGCTATGAACAGACCTTGACCGAGAGCGAACTGGACGATCTTGTCGCCTATCTGTTCTCGTTACGGCGACAGGAGATCTAAGCATGAAACACATCGCGATACTGTTATAATTGTCACAAGCAGCGTGCTGTCAATGCATGGCTTCGCGCAGGAAGACCCCTTCTCAACCGTTATCACACCGGCATTCTCCCCGATTACCTGGGAGCGCCTGGTGAATGCCCGTAACGAGCCCCAGAACTGGTTGATGTATTCCGGCACTCTGGACAGCCAGCGTTATAGCACGCTGGACCAGATTAGATGTCGATAATGTCTGCCAGCTGGAAATGAAATGGTCCTACCAGATCCCGGTTATTGACCGGGCCGAGACTGTGCCACTGGTAGTGGACGGTATCATGTTCATCACCGAGGCCCCCAGCAATGTGGTTGCGGTAGATGCCCGCACCGGACGCGAGTACTGGCGCTATGATCATGAGATGCCGGATGATTTACGCATCTGCTGCGGTCGCAATAACCGGGGTGTGGCCATCCTAGGGGAAACCCTGTTCATGAGCACCCTGGATGCGCACCTGGTAGCCATAGACGCCCGCACCGGTAATCTGCTTTGGAACAAAGAGGTCGCCCCCCACGATTCCGGTTACAGCAAGACCGCCGCCCCGCTGATCGTAAAGGACAAAGTGGTCACCGGCGTCGCCGGTGGTGAGTTCGGCATCCGGGGTTTTATCGACGCCTATGACCCGGAGACTGGCGAGCAAATCTGGCGCACCTATGCCATTCCAGGTCCGGGCGAGCCGGGCAACGAAAGCTGGTCCAACGATAGCTGGAAGACCGGCGGTGCTGCGACCTGGCTCACCGGTTCCTATGACCCGGATCTGAATCTGATCTACTGGGGCACCGGTAACCCGGGACCAGACTGGAATGGTGATGTACGCCTTGGCGACAATCTCTATTCTGACTCAGCCCTGGCATTGAACGGAGACACCGGCGCCATCGAATGGCATTTCCAGTTCACGCCTCATGATGTACACGACTATGATTCCATCCAGGTGCCAATCCTCGCTGATATTGAATACCAGGGTCAGCCCCGTAAGGTGATGATGTGGGCCAATCGCAATGCCTTCTATTACACCATCGATCGCGCCACTGGTGAGTTTCTTGTCGGTAAGCCCTATGCCCTCACAGACCTGGGCCCAGGGCCTGGATCCCTTAGCGGGCGACCGATTCGCGTACCCGGCATGGAGCCCACCTACGAAGGGCGTGGTTATCACCACCTATCGTTGGTGCCACCAACTGGTATTCACCCGGCTACAGTCCAGCAGACCGGCTATTTCTACGTCACTGCCTTCGATGGCGAACAAGAGTTCTTCAAGCGCGATGAAGACTATGAGGAAGGCGAACGTTTTACCGGTGGCGGCGGTCGTTACAACCAGCCTATGGATGCCTACAACAGCGCCATCCGCGCTATCGATCCGGCTACCGCCGACATCGTCTGGGAGTTTCCCATTCAGCCCCGCACCACCGCGGGCATCATGTCCACCGCCGGCGGTCTGCTGTTCAGCGGTAGCGTAGACGGGTACTTCTTTGCGCTTGATGCCGGCACCGGCAGCGAACTGTGGAACATGTCTCTGGGTTCACGGGTACATGCCGCACCGATGAGTTTCGCCGTGGACGGAAAACAGTACGTAACCGTCGCGGCTGGCAACGTGGTGTTCACTTTCGGCCTGAGGGAGTAACCCCCACAGGGTGCCACCGCAGCAACAATTGCTGTCAAAAGGGGCCGTAGCGGTGAAGTCAGCCGCAACGGCCCTTTTTATTGAACTGCCATCTGAAAACCATTACTGTTGGCGACATGTCACTTCGATTTCTTCTCATTACGCTGATTCTGCTAGGTGCCGTCACGGTGTGGGTGAACCTGTCCCCGTCCCTGCCTGCCTATGCCATCCCCGAGACCAGGGAAAGCATCACCAGGGGAGAATACCTCGTACATGCCGCTGGCTGTATAAGCTGCCACCTGGCACCTGAAGGCAGCGAAGCGCTTAGTGGCGGCCGCTCACTGCAATCCCCTTTTGGCACGTTTTACGCCCCCAACATCACCCCGGACCCGGGTACCGGGGTGGGAGGCTGGTCGGGAACAGACTTTATTCGCGCCTTGAAACACGGCCGCGGGCCGGACGACAGTTTTTACTACCCGGCACTGCCCTATCGCTCTTACCGTGGCATGAGCGATGAAGACGTGCTGGCGATCGCGGCATTTCTCATGCAACAGGAGCCCGTGCAGTCAACCGCTCCCGACCATGACCTGCCCCCCTGGCTGGCCCGCTGGACCCTGGGGTTCTGGAACAGGCTGGCCGACCTGAGCCAGCCCGATTTTCCCGACTACGACGATCCTCAGGTTCAACGTGGCGCCTATCTGGCCAGAAATCTCGGACACTGCGGCGAGTGTCACACACCCCGAAACAGCCTTGGCATACCGGTTTACGAGCAGGAATTCAGCGGCGCACCACTGGTCGAAGGCGAGGCGGATAACATTACCGCGGAAGCACTGTCCGATTGGAGCGAAGAGGATTTTGCTTTTTTCCTGTTTCTGGGAATCAAGCCGGATGGCGAATTTGTCGGTGGCGAAATGGAACCGGTGATCGAATTCAATACCAGCACGCTCACCCAGGAGGACCGGGACGCTCTCGCGGCGTTTTTCCTGCGGTCGCGTCGCCCATCTGAATAGGGGTGGAAACGCCCTGCTGTAGCTGTGAAGCGGTTGCCTGGAATTTAGTTAAAGGCTTAAGACGGGGAAGAATGAGCCGGCAGGCGATAGCCGGCTCGTCAAAAGAATTCAGGCCGTGCGCTCAGTTATCGACCCTGAAGGTTTCATGGCAGTTGCCGCAATTGGCACCGAAGGCGCGAATCGCTCCGAGAGTCTCCATTCGATCTCCCCGCGCTGCGATTTCCGCGAACTCGTTAGCTCCGTTTATCAGCGCCTGTGCGCGTTGCTGAAACAGGTCGAACTGCTCCCAGATAACCGGCAATGCTTCAGTTTCCACGTCGAACTCCCGGGTATCCATCGCCTGGAAAACCTCCGGAATCATCGGCGCAATGGCGGCAATACGACGGGCATTCCGTTCGGCGATACCGGCGTCGAACTCAACCGTGCCACGTGCCATTCCACTGATTGTGCCGATATTGAACGCGAACAACTTGAAAACCGACTGGCGGGTTTCCGCTGCCTGCTGGGCCAGCTGCTCCGGGGTCGGCCCTCCTGGGCGCTGGAATTCAGCAGAAAACTTGAACCCAGGGTAATCAGGCCGACTGTCAAAACTCTTTTGATCATATTTACGCTCCGTGTTGTAGTACATTTTCGGTCGAGCCGCTATTGTGCCCGTTGCCGTGTTTCAATGCACGTCGTTGATAACGATGACGGGCACCGGTTGCCGCAAGTGCGCCTCTACCCGGCTCATGATTCCGTTTCCTCCCATCGATTCACCAAAATAGTGCAGTCGGGCCTCCGACATCGACCTGTCGGGGATTCCGGGTTCTCGACGCCGGGACCGATCGGTCATGCCAGCCGACAACCGGACATACACGCCGTACCAAGCTAGCCTTCACCCGTTCATGACTACGAATCTCGCTTTCATCGACTGGCTTGTCATAGCCTTTTATCTATTTTTTCTGATCTGTCTCGCCTGGTGGCTGTCCCGGCGGCAGGAAAGTCGGGAAGACTATTACGTGGGTGGTCGGCGGATGGGGGCCTGGCCGGTAGCGCTTTCGATCATGGCAACCCAGTGCTCGACCAACAGCATCCTCGGGGCCCCCGCATTTGTTGCCTTTGCCGCCGGTGGCGGGCTGCTCTGGCTGCAGTACGAACTTGCGGTGCCGCTTGCCATGGTCGGGCTGATACTGTTCTTCATGCCCCTGTTTCGTCACCTGCGCCTGGTGTCCGTCTATGCATACCTCGAACAACGCTTCGATCTGCCAACCCGCCTTACATTGAGCGGCCTGTTTCTGTTTATCCGGGCATTCGCAACTTCAGTGACTGTCTACAGCATCGCCATCGTGGTTGACCTCATCACCGGCCTGGGCTTCGTCTGGTCGGTCATTCTGCTCGGTGTGTTCACTGTAGTGTACGACGTGTTGGGTGGCATTCGTGGTGTGATTCTCAGCGATGTCATCCAGTTGCTGATCCTGGTCGTGGTGCTGGCCCTTTTGTTTTTCATGTTGATGGACAGCAACGGCGGGTTTGTATCCATGCTGGACAGCCTGCCGGAACAGCGGCGCCAGACGCTGGACTTTTCTTCTCATGGGCTTGGCGATGGGCAGACGTTTGCCTTCTGGCCAATGCTGATCGGTGGAGTGTTTCTGTACTTGTCGTACTACGGATGCGATCAAAGCCAGGTTCAGAGAACGCTCAGTACAAAAGGTATCGATGGCAGTAACCAGGCATTGTTTCTCAACGGCCTGCTGCGCTTTCCCCTGGTGTTGCTTTACTGTCTGGTAGGGGTCGGCATAGCAGGTTTCGCCGCAGCCAATCCGGAATTTGTCGAATCCTTACCTGCTCCGGACGGCAATCCGGAATACAACCTGGCGGTGCCACTCTACATGATCAACACGCTGCCGGCCGGTCTGGTAGGGTTGTCCATGGTCGCCCTGTTCGCGGCGGCCATGTCCTCGCTGGACTCGGTACTGAACTCCCTCAGCGCCACCACCATGGAAGACTTCGTGCGCCGTTATCATCTCCATCGGGGCAGGCCCTGGTCCGAACATCGGGAACTGGTAATCAGCCGGTTCATTACCGGCCTGTGGGGGACTGTGACGCTGATCATGGCGTTTTTTGTCGGCGACATCGCGACCACCGTGCTGGAAGCCATCAACCAGATCGGTTCCATGGCCAATGGCTCGATTCTCGCTGTTTTCGCCCTCGGACTGCTCACCACGCGGACCCATGGCAGCGGTGCTATCGCCGGACTGGTGCTGGGCATCGTGGTCAACGGTTTTCTTTGGTTGTTTGCCCCTGGGGTGTCCTGGCTGTGGTGGAACGTAACCGGCTTTCTGGTCACATTCGCAGTAGGCATCCTGCTCGGTTCGCTATACCAGCCTGCGTCGAGGCGACACTACGCCGCTCAACTGAAACCCGAAATCCTGGAGCGCAGCATAGCCGATTACCTGCAATCGGAAGCCACCGTTGACTGGCGAATCCGCAGCGGAATACTGCTGACCTGGTTCGCGATTCTGCTGCTGGTTCTACTGTTGCTCGGGTGAGCAGGCGGACTGCCGGGTATACAAGCCGACCGACAGTGATCGAGGAGCGGGCACAGTCGGGAAAAGCAGCCGTCCCAGGCACGCCGACCATCAGGGCTGCTTGGGTGCCTGGGGAACCTCCTGGAAGGAAATCTTGCTTTCCAGGAACTGGAGATAGGCATTCGCGCGCAGCAGCTCCGGCTGCATGCCCAGGGCCTCTTCGCGGCTCAAAGTCACCGCGTTGGTGCTGGTGGAATCATTCTCCTGGATTACCACGGAGAACCCATTGAACACCGACGTACGAAACGTCACCCTGAAGCCACCTGCCTCGACCGACTCGGCCACGTTGTCAGAGCTGCCCTGTTGGGCCTCGAAAACCTCCTGGGTCCGGGACAGGGCTTCGCCCACCAGCACGGCGTCAGGACCGGGCATGCGGGCAGCCACCGAAACCAGCCCGTTGGTACGGTACACGTTGATATACGAAGTTTCCTCGTTTTTCATCACTCGAAATTCGGTATTGCCCACTTTCTTGACCGACCACCTGACCAGGTAATCGTCCATACTGAAGTCCTGTGCCTGAACCAGCACGGGCAGAAAGATCAGTACCAGGGAAATTAGAGTTCTCATCGGTGACTCCTGTTAGGGCTGCAACCGGCACGGGAACCCGGACCGGACTTGCCTAGTTGGTTCTTGATACGCGATAGCGGGTAAAGCTGTCAAGCAGCGGGACTCATCCCGTGACCCTGAGACTTCAGTAGTGTGGAGGCTTTGGCTCGGCCCGGACTCCTGAACTGTCACTGTCGAAGTCGAGCTGCTCAAGTCGCTCCTCCAGCTCCGCCAGGCGACGCATCACCCTGTCCAGCTGGACACCCTGCTGAATCACGACTTCATCCAGTTTCTGTAGAATATCATCCTGAAACTGAAGCCTGGTTTGCAATTCCACGATGTCTTGAGTTATATCAACCATATTCGGGGAGTCCTCCAAAGAACCAGCCAATCTGCTGCTGGACGCGAACCTTATAATAATCGGCCACTTGAGTGATCGGCTCGCGAAAAATTCACCGCATCGTCTATCGGTTCGTTTTCTTGCCGCCTCCCTGCTGCATCGCTTGCACGCACATGGACAGCGCTACCGCGCCCGGATACCTACCTGGTTGCCGTATGCCTCGTAGTGGGTTTCGGCATCGGTGTGAAACTGTTGTAGCAGTGCCAGATACGGTACTGGCCTTAAACACTGCCGATGAAGACATTTGCAGATTCGGTGCAGTGACTCGCCGCTCGCTGGCCGGTCAGTCATGGTCAGTTACGAGTGACGCCCACCAGCGGGTCAGGCACTTCAGCGCCTTTGCGGCGCTCAGCGAAACTACCGCATCCTATCTGCCTGCGGCGCTTGATGGCTATCGATGTTGCAGGGTTCTTCGCACGTGGTAGCGCCGTAAATCCGAACTACAGGTCGGGGATCAGGTGTTGTGGCCGGGTGGCAGCAGGGTTCACCCGGCCCGCCAGGAAATCCAGCAACTGGTATCGGAGCAGGTCGCCCGGGACAATGTCCTGGGCCTCAACACCCGCGCCCTGCTGGTGGTTCAACGGGGCAAAATAGTTGCCGAAGCCTATGATCAGGACGTCGATGCAACCACGCCGCTGCTGGGATGGTCCATGACCAAGAGTCTCAGTGCCATCATGCTGGGCAATCTTGCCTACCGGGGTCTGCTCGAGCTGCAGGCGGCTCCGGGTTTTCCCCGCTGGTCCGAGGATGAACGCGCCGCAATCACTGTTGAGCATCTGCTGACCATGACCGACGGCCTGGCCTTTTCGGAACAATACGAACCGGGGGACGATACCACCGCCATGCTGTTCACCGTGCCCTCGGCTTCCTCGTACGCACTGGACAAGCCACTGATAATAACTCCGGGCTCGCGGTTCAATTACAGTTCCGGAACGGCAAGTCTGTTATCACTGATTTACTTCAATGTTACAGGAGGTTCCCTGGACAGTAGTTACGGCGATTTCATGGAGCACATATACCGGCCGATGGCTTTCCAGAATGCCGTTTTTGAAGTGGATTCCACAGGCGTATTCATGGGCAGCTCCTACTTTTTCGCCTCGGCACGAGACTGGGCAAGGATCGGACAGCTGATGCTCGACAACGGTGTAATCAACGGTCAGAGGCTGCTCAGTGAAATCTGGGTAAGCCAGGCCACATCGCCGAACTCCTCGGAGAACGAGAAAGCCTATGGTTACCAGTGGTGGTTGAACCGCGGTGACGCCAGCCTGCGCTGGCCCGACCTGCCGGAGCAGGCTTTCGCTGCCCAGGGGAACCGCCAGCAATGGATGATGGTAATCCCGTCGCGGTCCACAGTAATCGTACGGCTGGGCTGGAGTGCCGGCCGCTACCCGGTCAATGATCGGTTCGCCAGACTTCTGGACGCATTGTAGCGGTCGAGCGCAGGCAGGCGATCCCTGGAAATTTTCGCGGGGCCGGACGAAAAGACCACCGGCCTTTTCAAGCCGGTGGTCTTGTGCAGTAAACGAAACTCGTGCCGGGCTGCTACTCTTCGATAGCCACAACCCCGCTTTCCGACTTGGGAGAACCGTCGCCGTTAAAGCCCATGACTTCGTAACGACGCCAGCCGGCCAGGATACCCATCAGACCGTGGTTGCCTTCGTGGCAGGCATACTCGAATATCGGATCCGACGACCGGCGCAGCGGCAGCCTTGCGGACCAGGATTCATCCCAGGTCAGGGGGTCCTCGACCGTGAAGTCATATTCCAGCGTATTTCCATCAATCCAGCGGAAATACTCGGTAACCTTGGCCTGATCGGACATGCCACGCATGTTGTAATCGTGATACCAGTTCTGGGTATGGATAACCAGGGTATCGCCCTCCCATTGAGCGATGGAATCACCCTCCCACTTCAACTGTTTGTCACTGTGTTCATTGGCGTAAGGGATGATGCGCGCCGTGTGGACCATCTCATTGTGGATAATGACGTGATCCCTGGTCTGCACGATCTGCATGTTGTTGTTGTAGGAACCGGGGATCATCGGCGGACCACCGACAAAACCGGTAATACAACGGTCTACCGTGGTCCGTCCTTCCGGGCCGGCGCTCTCGAATACCATCTGCTGGTATTCAGCCTGGCGCTCGCGGCCGACTTCATTGGCCGGAGGGATCCGGCCGTTGGGCGGGTCGTAAATCAGCGAGGTACGGCGGGATGAAATGGTTTCGCTGCCTCGCTCGTACCAGAACTCGTTATAGGAAATCACACCTGGTGGATACCCGGCCCCGCCGACCGAGTCGATGATCAGATCACGGTTCTGACGCTGATTCTCGTAGGCTTCCCACTCTGCAGCTTCCTCGGGCGTGAGATATTCCTTGTCGGCCAGTTCCGGCGGGCGATTCAACGGGGTAATAGTGCGAAACGTGTAGGTGCCCTGGAAATCGGGATGACCGTATTCAGTGCGCGGGATATCGGAATTCTGAGCCAGCAGGGCCGGCGCTGCCACTATTCCGCTGCAGGTGAGGCACAAGGCTGCAAGAGCTTGCTTCTTCATGGAATCCTCCATTTTCTATTTGTAATCGGGGGATATTACAGGGTTTCCCCCGCAAGTTACGCCTCTACAAGGATTTTTCAAGTCAAATGCACCGTCAGAGGCGCAATTTACAGTCCTGGCCCATCCGACGGTCGCCAACCCTCCCTGAGGGCCTGCCGGTCAATCAGTTCACCGGCCCGGTAAACCCGGGATAGGGTTCGGGTATTACGAATATTCTCCAGTGGATTGGCATCCAGAACAATAAAGTCTGCCTGTTTTCCTGCCGCCAGCGTCCCGAGATCGTCCAGCTCCAGTCGCTGCGCCGGCCTGCTGGTGGCTGCCATGACAGCCTGCATGGGCGACATGCCCAGACGGACGAAAATCTCCAGTTCCCGGTGTCCGGTGTAGCCGAAAAAGTGATCAGGCACGGCACCGGCATCGGTCCCCATCAGGATATCCACGCCCGCTGCCAGCAGGTGGCCCATGGATTCCCTCAGCTGCCGCTCCTGATCCGGTCCGGCTGGAGTGACCTGCCGCCGATCAAAACTGTTGCCCAGCCGCGCAATCACCTGGGGCGGCACCGATTCCTGCAGAAACGGGTCATCCGCCACGCGTTCCCGGCGCAGCTCGGCAAGTCCCAGGTTGGGCACCACGAAAGCGTCTGCGGCAACGATCTGCTGCGCCAGTTCCCGGCCCAGTTCCGGCCCCAGCCGGCCATGGAGAAAACCGTTCGCCCCGGCGTCCAGCAGTTCCGGCATATCGCCTGGGTACTGCTGATGAACGAACACCTTAAGGTCCAGTCGCCGGGCTTCCTCAAGCAGCGGTCGATAGATTTCGGGAGCCAGTTTCTGCTGGCTTCCGCCCCTATCGTCCACCCAGATCTTGATAAAGGGAATGCCTTTTGCGGCGACCGTGTTTGCCGCGGCGCGCGCCTGCCGGGCACTGGCCAGGCCCATCAACACTGTCATCCCGCTCCTGCTCTCAATCGCCAGGGCGTGTTCCAGGAACCTGTCATTGGGCCCCTGGTCCGGTGGGGCCATTCCGGCGCCAAACAGCAGCCGCGCGCCACTCAACCGGCCCTGTTGCTGGGCACTCTGTATTTCCAGGGCCAGCTCCTGTGGATCGCTGCCGGCGGAAAAGACCGCGGCAAACCCGTAATAGCTGTAGCGCTCCAGGTGATCGACAAGGGTTTCCCGGGAATAATTGTCAGCGCCCCAACTGGTGTAACCCTCATAACCCAGATGAGCATGGGCATCGATCATGGCCGGCATCAGGGTTTTGCCACTCAGGTCAATACGCGTCGCGCCGGGGGGGATGGTGATAGCGTTTTCGCGGCCCACCGCGGCTATGTAACTTCCCGTCACCAGCAGCGCACCGTTTTCAATCATCCGCCCGTCGCCAGTTATCAGCCGCGCGCCCGCGTAGAGGACGGATTCCCCGTCGACGGCATCAGCGGAGGATTGCTGGAGCAACTGGGCGGAACAACCCCAGGACACCAGCATCAGAGCCAGCAGCAGGAAAACAAGACCAGCGGCTGGATTTATTGTTGTTTCTGTGTTTCTGGCCAACGTCTACACCTCTGGGAACCTGAGAGTGATCCTGCAATTGGAGTCGTCAGTATAGCCGTCACCGGAACAAAAAACAGGGAAAAAAAAGGCCCCATGAGGGGCCTTAAAAGCAGCATTAAACAAGGTTCATTCAAGGCTGAGGAGAGATGTAATATATTCAATGCAAGGCGCGGGCCAATTTTTCAACACGTTGTATTTACGGAATTTATTGAGATCTTATGGGGGTATGAGGTCGGCTACCCTGCCAAGGTGCGCCACTTCAAGGTGCAATCGCCGGTACATTGCACCGGCCTGGCCCCGGGCCTGATACCCCACAATTCTTGACAACGCTCCGGTGTGAGTCCATTTTGCCCCTCTGCAGGTTAGGCATGGAGTAACGGACTGTGAGAGAGAAGCCCTTCGACATCATCATCTACGGGGCCACGAGTTTTGTCGGGAAAATTCTCTGCCACTGCCTGAACGAGGAATTTCAGGACCAGGGGCTGAAATGGGCCATGGCGGGACGCTCTAAAAGCAAACTTAACCAGGTGAAGTTGAGCCTGGGAAAGCCCCATAACGCAGCCACCTGCATCGTGGCGGATGCCGAAGACGAAGACGCTCTGCGTCGCATGTGCAGAAAAACCCGGGTAGTGGTCAGTACCGTTGGGCCTTACGCATTGTATGGCGAGACCTTGCTGAGGATCTGTGTGGAGAATGGCATCGATTATTGCGACCTGACCGGCGAACCGCAGTGGATCAAGCGCATGATCGACAGGTACCAGCCCACAGCGCGACGCACCGGGGCCCGCATCGTGCATTGCTGCGGCTTTGACTCCATCCCCTCGGACCTGGGTGTCTATTTCCTCCAGCAGGTCGCTAAAAGGCAGTTCGGCGCTTATTGTCAGCAGGTGAAAATGCGGGTCAAGGGACTCAAGGGAGGCGCGTCCGGAGGTACCATCGCCAGCATGATGAATGCTTATCGGGAGGCAGCCGGTGACCGGCACCTCCGCGAAGAACTGCAGGATCCCTACTCGCTCTGTCCGCACGCGACGGAAGCCAGACCAGCCCAGCATTCGGTCCAACCGGAGTACGACGCCGATTTCGATTCCTGGACCGCGCCTTTTGTAATGGCTGCAATCAACACCCGTGTCGTGTTGCGCAGCAATGCCATGCTTTCCCCTCCCTATCACCGGAATTTTCTGTACGACGAGGCAGTGCTGACCGGCAAGGATGGAGGCAGACTGCAAGCCCGACGGATCGCCTGGGGGCTGCGGTTGATGCAGGTGGTCATGGCCATTGCCCCGGCACGATGGCTGGCGCTGAAGTTTCTGCCGAAACCGGGTGAGGGCCCCTCTGTCGAAGAGCAGCGTACCGGCTATTTCGATCTGCGCTTTCTTGGTATCACCGAGGGGGGTGATAGCCTGATGTTGCGGGTCACCGGCGATCGCGATCCGGGCTACGGTTCAACCGCGAAAATGCTGGCCCAGGCAGGTCTGTGTCTGGCCTTCGATATCCCCAAAGAAAGTCTGCCTGGTGGTTTCTGGACTCCGGCCACGGCCTTTGGCAAGAAACTCATCCGCCGACTGATCAACCACGCCGGCCTCAACTTCCAGCTACTCAGCCAGAAAAAACAGCCTCGGGCCAATCAACGGCCGCAGCAGCCGCGCTGAATTGCCCGAAACATCTGTAGTATTCTCGGATCTGAACTGTCATTTTATCTGGGCTACAATAGTTGGGATAATAGCCCTCTTGTTTCAATCTCAGGATCCCTTGTGCCCTCGGGATCCGCACCAAGACGAACAAACACATGCATCCGAACACTCTGCTCCTTTCGCTCCTGATTCTTAACGTGAGCCTGATCGCACTGCCCACCATTGCCCAGGCTCCGGACGACGTGCTGCAGACACAACAACAGTATCAGCAGGACGCCCGCCAGAGCCAGGGTCGCGTTGAGGCGCTGGATGACGAAACCATAAGACTGGTAGCTTCCTACAATCGTGAACTCGAGCGCTTCGAGGATCTGGAAACATACAACGAAAACCTTCGCCAGCTGCTGGCCAGCCAGGAATCCGAGCGAGCCCGCATCCTGTCTGAACTCGATGAAGTGGAGGTCATCAGACAGGAACTGGTGCCACTGATTGTGGAAATGGTGGACGTGCTGGAACAGTTTGTAAAACTGGATCAGCCCATGCTTGTGGAAGAGCGTCAGGCGCGGGTGGCTGCTTTACGGTCCATCGTCGCCAGGGCTGACGTGGATATCGCTGAAAAGTATCGGCGCGTGATCGAGGCCTACCAGATAGAAGCGGAATATGGTCAGACCCTGGAAGCCTACGAAGGCCCAACGACGATCGACGGCCGGGAGATTACCGTGGATTTCTTGAGAGTAGGCAGGGTTGGTCTGTTTTACCTGAGCCTGGATCGTCGGGAGGCGGGAATCTGGGACCCACAGGCCGGGGAATGGCAACCCCTTGAGGACTCTTACGTGGAAGATATCGAATTTGCCATCCGCGTGGCCAGGGAACAGGCGCCCCCGAATCTCATCGATCTGCCGCTGTGGACCCGGATGACAAGTCAATGAAACTTCCCATTGTTCTGTTCCTTCTGTTGATAGGAGTAGTAGCCCAGGCTCAGCCGCCACCAAGCCAGTCCAACACCGGCGATGACCTGCCACAGAGCATCCAGCAACTGATTGACACGGTCAGAGAGGGCTCCGCACAGCGCCGTGCGGAACTGCAGCAACGGGAGCAGCGTTTCATTGAAGCCCGGGATCAGCAGACTGCGCTGTTACGAGACGCCACGACAAGGCGTGAGGCAGCCGAAGCGGAAGCTGATCTGCTGCGTGAATCCTACGACCGGGGTGATGACGAGTTGACTGAACTGGAAGACTTGCTGGCCGAGCGTTCGGGAAACCTCACCGAAGTATTCACCGTAGTCAATCAGGTGGCAGGTGACGTCCTGCCACTGGTGCAGAATTCCATGGTCTCGTCGCAACTGGAAAATCGCCTGCCACTGCTGGAAAAACTCAGCTCCTCCGATTCCTTGCCAAGTGCCAGTGAACTTCGCCAACTGTGGTTGATGTTGCTGGACGAAATGCATTACAGCGGCCAGGTAGTCCGTTATCAAGCCCCGGTGATCACCGTAGGTGGTGAGCTGGAACCACGCCAGGTCACCCGCATTGGTACATTTACGTCCCTGTCCCAGGGCCAGTACCTGCGCTTTCTCCCGGAAAGTGGCCGCCTGCTGGCGTTGGCCCGCCAACCCCTGGGGGTAGACCCCCGTGCTACACAGGCATTTGAAAACGCGGCTGAACCACTTTCGCCCATTGCGATAGACCCATCTCGCGGCGCCATCCTGTCACTTATCGTACAAACTCCGGAACTCTCTGAACGATTGCAGCAGGGAGGTGTCATCGGGTACATCATACTGGGATTGGGGGCGATTGGCCTTCTACTGGGAGTTGAGCGCTTGGCGGCAGTATTTATTGCCAGCCGGCAGACCAGACAATTCCTGGAAGATAAGGCGAGGGAAGGCCATCATGCCATTCATGAACTACGGAAAACCTCCATTGATCCCCGGTACCTTGCCGACGCCGAGGCCATGTCCGCCAGAATGGATGAAATTGTCACCACAGCAGCCCAGCGACTGCGGCGAGGACTGGCAACTCTGTCTATATTCGCCGCAGTCAGTCCATTGCTGGGCCTGCTGGGCACAGTCACCGGCATGATCGAAACTTTTCAGGTCATCACGTTATTCGGCGCCGGCGACCCGCGACTGATGTCCGGTGGCATCTCCCAGGCCCTCATAACCACACAACTCGGCCTGTCTGTTGCCATTCCCCTGCTGTTGATTCACAGCTTTGTTCAGGGTCGTGCCAACAACCTGATCAGCCAACTCGACGAAACCGCCGCGGAGCTTTTCGCCCAGGGCCGAACGGGTGAGTCGTTCAATGCTGAGTGAACTGATATACAACAGTGAGCTGCTTGCCGGCGGCTGGGTCATGGCGGCAATTCTCGGGCTGTCCATTGTCATGTGGTTCCTGATACTGGATCGCTACCTGTTCCTGTGGCGGCAGGAGAAAACCCTGGCCCGGGAGGTCTCTACCCGCTGGCTGTTCAATCATGGTGAGAGTCAGCTGGCAAACCGGCGCCTTCGCGCTGGTCTTACCACTGCCTTTCACAACAGACTTTCTGCCTGGATTGGCACAATCCAGGTGATCACGGCGGTATTACCGTTACTGGGTCTGCTGGGCACAGTGTCCGGAATGATCAAGACCTTCGAAGTCATGACAGTATTTGGCTCTGGAAACGTAAGAGGCATGGCGGAGGGTATTTCCCAAGCCCTGGTAACTACCATGGCCGGACTCCTGACCGCGGTTACCGGAATGTATTTCGCCAACGATCTTAAACAGCGGTTCAATCGGGTAACGGAACGCCTGGCACAGACCCTTGACGAATCCACCCTGTCTCCAGGGATTAATGAATGATAAAACTTCATGCTCAGGAGGAATCAGGCAGTTCGGCCATCAATCTGACACCACTTATCGACATGGTGTTTATTCTGCTGATTTTTTTCGCGGTGAACTCTACCTTTGTCAAGTTACCGGGCGTCGAAGTGGATCAGCCGGTTGCCCGCTCTGCAGTGGTCTCGCAAGCAGCGACGATTCTGATTGCCGTTACCGAAAATGGAGAAATCTGGGTTGATCGGAACCAGGTGGACATTCGTCGCCTGCGCGGCGTCATTGAACGCCTCTTTGTAGAGTCACCTGACGCCTCTGTCGTGGTGCTTTCCGATCAGAATTCCCGCACCGGAATTGTCGTCGAAGTAATCGACCAGGCACGACTGGCAGGTGCCGACAACGTGGCGCTGGCCGCTGCTGCACCAGGCCAGGATTTCAGCCAGTGAAGTTTCTACTTGTACTGGCCACCGCGGTCCTTATCAACGTGGGCCTGTTCCTGCTGATGGACAGTATGGTATCGCGGGAATCGTCCCGGGTTATGAATTTTGTCGAAACCCAGCCTATCGAGTTCATTCGTACAGCGATCGACGAAGAGACCCGATCTCGCGATCGACGCACACCACCACCTCCGAAGCCTCAGGAAATCCAGCGCCCTCGTGCTGATGTGCAGACCATCGCCAATCGCGTCTCCTCTCTGCCAACCGATGTAGCCTCCTACGAAGTCAGCAGTCTATTGGGAGAAGGAAGCGGTATAGTGCTGGCTGGGACTCTCATCGAAGGCAATGTGGCGGATCTTGACGTCATGATGGCGGAGGATCTTATCCCCCTTACCCTGCTCCCACCCCAATATCCCCCTTCGGCGCGCATGCGCCAGATCGAAGGCTGGGTGCAGATGTTGTTCACTGTTAATGCTGACGGTTCGGTGAGCGATCCACTGGTTGTTGAAGCCGAACCACCCGCTATATTCGACGAGGCAGCCATGAATGCCGCCCGGCGCTGGCGTTTTCGCCCGGTAGTCAGGAACGGTGAAGCGATAGAAACACTGGCGCAGATCCGCATCAACTTCAGCCTGGATAGTTCACTATGATCAGGCTGGTTACAGTCCTGTGTCTGGTCTTCTGGCTGCCGCTGGCTGGTGCGGCAGAAAGACTCTCGCCTCGGCTTTCCCAGCGCTTGTACCTTATCATGGACCGCGCCGCCGAAAATCCTGAAGCCTCTTTGGAGGATCTGCGCCAGTTACTTGAAAGCCGCAGCATGAGTCCTGCTGAAAAAGGCTATATCGCCTACGAAAGAGCGGGACTGCTGATTCAACAGGGCCAGTCCGATACTGCCTTGAAAGAAATGCAGGCAGCCCTGGCGACTGATTCCATCACATTCATTCCCAGGCTCAGACGACTTTATGCCCAATTGCTGCTGATGAGCGATCACCCACAACTGGCTCTGGAGCAATTGGAAACCTGGGCCGATGAAGTGGTAGATCCACTGCCCACCGAACTGGTATTGATGGGCTATACGTATTTGCAACTGGATCGATTCGACGAAGCCGCAGTGACCCTGGAACGTACATTGGCAATAGCAGATCACCCCCAACCACAGTGGTCGGAACTTCTAGCCTATGCCTATACTCAGAGCGGGCACACAGATAAAGCGATCAGATTGCTGGAAACCCTGATCGACGAACAGCCAGGCCAGTCCCGCTGGTGGCGGCAGCTCGCAAACCTATATCTACTAGTTGAGAATACTCCAAAAGGTGCTGCCGGACTGGTTGTTGCTTCGCACATCGAAGACATGAGCTACGAAGAGGCACGCAGGCTGGCGCATCTGTTCGCTTCTCTGGGCATGCCTGCGGACGCAGCCACTCTGTTATCTAAGGCCTTAGAGAGATATCGGGACCTTAATTCTGGAATTATCGATTTTGAAGACCAGATGCTGCTGGGCGAGATGTGGATGCTTGCCAGGGAACTGGAACTGGCAGTAGACGCTTTTGCTGTGGCAGCGGATATGGAAAAAACCAGTGAGCCCCACTTGAAGACGGCTCAGCTTTACCTGCAGTGGGAACGCTATGAGGAAGCCCGTGAAGCACTGTTGCAGGCTGCAAGCTCGGCAGGTGAATCAACCCCCAGCCAGATCAGCTACCTGCTGGCAATCACCGAAATCAACCTGGGCAACCTGCAGTCAGCAAGTGATTTGTTGATGCGCCTTGGAGACGATCCTGAATACGCTGCTAGAGTCAGACGTCTGGACGCTTATATCGTCAACCTGCTTGATAATCCCAGTTCCTTTTAAGTGCTGATCAGTCCTCGGTTTTACGAAGCCCCTGCCTGTCCTAACCAATTGGAATTCCTATTGCCACAGACATGGAATATCGGGAATAGCAAAAGGTTGATTTTTGCTCACTACAGGGCAAGTTGCGGAAGTAATTTCATCCACAGTAACCCCGATATGCCCAAAGCCATCCTAGTCGAAAGAACCGGCGGACCGTCGGTGATGAAGTTCCGTGAGGTGGAACTCGGTAAGCCCGGCAAGGAAGTCACGGTGCACGCCAAAGCCATCGGCGTTAACTTTATCGACATTTACCAACGCACCGGTCTCTATTCCGTTGACCTGCCTATCACTCCAGGTGGCGAAATGTGCGGGGTTATCACCGAGGTGGGCGCCGGAGTCGAGGGGCTGAAAGCGGGCGACCGGGTTGCGACCCAGGGTCGGCGCGTTGGGCGCCATGCTGATCGCCCCGAAACCCGTGCCGATGTGCAGGCACATCACCACGTTCTTCCTCGGACAGGGTGCGGAACACCGGGCCCCAGTAGTCCTCGTCGTGGTAGCTCGGCAGACCCTCGAGGGTCGCGGCAGTTCGGGCATCGTCACCGCGCGGCAACCCTTCGCGGCCACGCGGCGAATCTCGGCGCACATCCCCTCGGGAGTCCACGTCGGCAGGATCGCGATCGGGATGAAGCGCCCGGGAGCCGAAC
>CALOEW010000040.1:0-5322 GCA_942492445.1 uncultured Gammaproteobacteria bacterium | reverse complement strand
GAATGCAACAACACCAACCTTAATACAACACGGAGAGTTCGATAAAAGAGTTCCTGTTCCGAACGCTTACGAGCTTTTTCAAGGTCTACAAGATATGGGCGTAGATACCAGATTGGTTATTTACAAAGGCTTTGGACATGGTATTAGGAAGCCAAAAGAGAGCTAGCTGCAACATGGCACAACTGGCAATGGTTTGGGAAATATATCTGGGGTGAAGAAGTTGAAATCCCGATTGAATAAAGCAACACCCAATACGAAACAAAGGCGGAACTTATAATTCCGCCTTTGCTTTTATAAAAAATATAAATCCTATTCAGCTATAATTTTAAACGGTTGTCGTTTTCTATAAGTTAATGTGCGCCATAACCATTCAAAAGGACCAAAATAAAAGCGTTGCAACCATAGTTTGCTGTACCACAACTGAAGACCATAAATTGCAATCACAATTAGAATACCTTGCCAGATATTAACTTTTGTATATAATCCGAAGCCATAGTTATAAAACAAAGTTGTACAAATTATAGAGTGTATAAGGTAGTTTGTTAAAGCCATACGCCCAACATACGACATACGGTTTAATAAGTTCTTTAGCCAATCCTTTTGCGATATAAGTACTATTGATGATATGTAAAACATTGTCATAAATGGATTTCCAAATCCTGAACCAATAACAGCAAATAATGTCATGGGTTTCATATCTAATTGACTGGTATGTTCCATTCCGTATGTATACATTGCATTTCCAATAAATCCAATTATCAATCCATACCAAAACATTTTACGGAATAATTTCATTAATAATCGCGGCCACGTCACCGGCGTAGGTGACAGGCTCGTCAGCCAGGGCAGACTGCGCCTGGGCTCCCAGTAACGCAGCGACTGCCAGGGCGATTCCACGGTAGGGGACTCTCTTCCATTTCTGCATCGTAATCTCCATCCACTCTCAAAAAATTGGGGTGATCGGAACATTGCATAAGAAGGTTCTGATACCAGGGCTCGGCTGCATCAGTCTTTTAAAGTATGTTCACTGACCGTCTAGGATAAGGGTTCTGCCACAATTACGCAAATACCTTAGTCTTTTAGTCACCTAATTTTTTATTGTGATTAATCAATTTGTTACGAGCTCACCTCCGGAATAAAAACGGGATAACGGCCCTGCAGCCGGCGACAGTGTGCCCTGGCCACTGCCGGTGGCCGGCTGCAAACTCTTCAATTAAACTGTTAAATGTTATTATAGTTTTATTTGAATATTCACTATTGGAAAGGTATGTGCTACTTTAGTCCGCGATTGAAGCCGCAACTGTTGCGTTTGCCAATTGCATGAGTGCTGTTGCTCGCGGTATCCGGCTCTCCTCCGGAGGAGTCAGTTTTTCCATGCAACGGGTTGTGGGGCCCTGCGAACGCAACTGTTGACAGACAAAAAATAAGAAAAAGCAAACCGGGAATACTCCAGTCAGGACTGCCGTGGTGTTGTGTCCCCTCCCCAGGCCGACTGACGGTGTGCCCGGCAACAAGTGGTGGCTTTGATCAGAATCCTGCGCCAGATCTGTGCAGCCTCAGGGCTGCGCCGGTTGGCAGGGTTCAAAGCCCAGACAATTCTTGATCTGATCGACGATCGAGAGGACGGCAGCAGCTGTTTGGCCGTTCAGGAAGTCGGGTTGCTGTTTCTCTCCTGACGAGCCGAAGCGCATGGATGCCTTCGGCTTACTTTACTCATGCGCAGAGCCTGCCAGGCAAAACCCGCCGGCCTGACCGCCAGTGACTTTCCGAATCTGCCCTCTACCTATATACCAATAGCAAAATAGCAGAATTCATTGATGTCCCAAATTTTTAAAAAGTACCGATTTTGCTCATTGCTGTCCCACATTTTAAGGAATCTCCGCTTAACTACCGCAATGCTCCGGCTTGCAGACATCAACCGAGAGTTGAATGAGATAGGTGGCCCCCCGCCCCTCCAGGGTGCCTCCTCGATAACACGCCCTGAAACGGTCATTTTTCCTCCGCGGCGCTGTCCCTTCGATTGCGGCCCCCCCCCCCTCATGATATTGTGGGACAGCAATGAGCAAAATTATTAAAATTTGCACCCCGCCCATGACAGTTGAACCAAATGTGGCGCAACGCAGATTCACGGGTGAAGACAGACGGGCAAACAGATGATACATTGGATAGTGTCGCCCGAATCCGGCAACAGGCTGGACAAGTTGGGGGTGTCACGGTATGGAAGCCTTTAGCCAGACGCTGATGCGTTCTGATTTTGGCTGTGCCTCCATCACGGCCCTGACACTGGCTGCATGGTGCCGAGAGAGTGTGTCAGCCTTATGCTGAATTTTCGTTCCCCAGCGTCAATCGAACTGGAATCTCTGAAATCAATGACAATCCGGTTCCACGTTGCTGCCTTTTCCGACTGCTCCCTTCGCGCCATCCTTGCCGGTGTGTTGCTGCTAGGCATCTGTGGGCAGATCTCGGCCCAGGACATCGACCGGGGCCGCTACCAGACGCTGCAGCAGCAGATCTCGGAACTGGAACAGACCCTGGGTTCCTACGATCCGGCACTCCTTGAAAACCTGGTTGCACTCGCCGACACTGCCACCGGATTGAATCTCTATTCCGAAGCCAGCTCCCTGCTGGACCGGGCCATCCAGATACAGCGGTTTAATTACGGGCTGTTTACCGCCGAGCAGGTGCCCCTTTATTTCGAACTGCTGGAGAGCCAGATCCGGGCTGACAACTGGGCCGCGGCTAATGCGTCATTGGACCATGTTTACTGGCTGTTGCTGGAAAAGCGCGTCAACACCGAGGTCTCGGTCGTCGACAACCTGCTCAGGATGAGCGCCTACCACCTGCTGGCGGTTTCAGCCGACGATCCGGGCGAACAGGCGGATCACTATCGCGAGGCTGAAGACCTCACCTACATGGCCCTGAGACTCAGTGAAGCCGCCTGGGGGCCTTCCGATCCGCGGCGTATCCCGATTTACTACAGCCTTATCAAGCAGTTCTATTTACAGGCTACTGCCATTGAACGAGTCGACACCACCGGCTATGCCCTGCGCGGCATCGTGCCGGGTTCCAGGTGGGTGGTGCCCAAGCGCATTTCCCGGGCGCGTTACCACCGCGCCGGGCTGAGGCTTTTCGCTGACCTGCAGCGCAAGTTCTCCGACAGTGGCGAGGGTTCCGCCGAATTGGGCGCCATGATCGAACTGTATCGCGCCGACTGGCACCTGCTGTTTGATCGCGATGATGCCGAGGATGCCTACAAAGAAGCCTATGACGCCCTGCGGGCAGCACAGGTCGACGCGGGTAAACTCGAGCGCTTTCTCGCCCGGCCCCGGATTATTCCGGTGCCGGTACTCTATGTCTCCGTCGATGCGGACCTGGCAGCCACGGAGTCGGCCGGGTCCAGGGGAGCCGACTCGGAAAGTGCCACCGCCGCTACCACTGCATCCGCCATGGAACACCTGTTTCACTTTCAGGAATGGTTCGAAGCCATGCCCTTCGTTTCATTCCCGGAGACCGCCCCTATTACGAACTTTTCACCCGGCCCGGAAGGTACAGCGATCCTGTTGCGATTCCGCCTGGATTCACTGAACCCCGTGTCCCGCTGGGTGGGTGGGACCTACCAGACACACCGGGGTGTCGCCAACGAATTCGAATTGCTGGAAGCCCCCGATAACCCGCCCATAGATTCCGGGCTTCTCAACCGGCGGCTGCACGCAGTGCATTTCCGGCCCCGCCTGGAAGACGGAATCCCGCAACCCTTCGAAAGCACCCTGCGCTATTACGCGGTATTTGACAGCTCGGAATGAGCAGATTCTCCCGGGTCATTGCCGTTCCTGAAAACAGTTCACACTCCGACGATTCATTGTCGGCCACGCCGCGTAGCAAACTCACGTTCCTGTCTGACAGCGGAGAACAGCAGACGATCTGCCCCGGTTTGTCCTGATGGTCAGGCCCGATTCGTATCGGCCAAGGTGCTGCCGACTGAAATCTTGGGCTGGCAGGCTGCGTCTGAAGGCCTGACTCTTGCGGCGCTGATTCAGGGATTACTCGGGAACGAAAGTGCAATGACGAACTCGCGGGGGATAAAAAAAAGCCAGAGCAGCTGGGCTGCCCTGGCATTTTATTCTGTCGGAAGCGGGCGGCCGGATCTTTCCGGCCACCGCTCAGTCGAATTTCAACACTTAGAAATTCGGCGTGATGTCCACGGAGAGGAAGAACTGGCGATACCAGTTGTTCACCAGCCGTGACTCGAAGCCACCGATCTGACCGGTCAGCTGCGGTTTCTCGTCGAACAGGTTGTTGATACCGCCCGACAAGGTCACTTCGCTGCCGAAGAAATCGTTGAACAGGTAGGCATAACGCACGTCCGTTATGGCCTGCCCATCGATCTCATCAGGTGGCTGGAATATCCCATCGTAAGGGAACAGGTCCACCACCTGGGCATCGTGATCGATGGCGCTGAACCAGTTCACCGAAACGGAAGCACTGTGGTTGTTGCGGAACCAGTTGGTCACGAAGGCCAGCTTGGTTTCCGGCAACGGCGGCGCGATGTTGGTGCGCGCGTTCTGCTTGCCCAGGGGATCGACCGTGGAACCGTCGAAGTCCGAGAACGAGTACTTGTCGTAGTAGGTCACGTTGAACCGGTGGTTGAAGGTACCCCAGTCGCCCGGGCTCCAGTTGTAGCTGGCCTTGAAGTCGATCAGGCTGACGTCGAAGGCCGCCACGTTGGCCGACTGGATCAGCACGCGCGAGATCTTGCCGTCCGGAAAACGGTCGATGGGGTAGTTTGCTCCGGCTGTCGCCAGCCAGGCATCGGCCGCCGCCCGGGAAGCCGTACCCGGAGTCGAGTCGTACCCGGCTTCAGACTGGCCGGTGGCCCGCAGCATGTCCTGGAACTGCCGGCGCACCACGTCGTCCTCACTGAGGGTACGGATACGGTCGGTGTACTCGATTTCCTGGTAGTCCATGGAAAGTTCGAAGCCATCGAGCATGCCGGTGGGCCGCCAGGAGAAGCCGATGTTGAAGATCTCGGCGTTTTCCGGGCCCAGATTCGGGTTGCCCGAGGAACAGGCCACACCGCCGATCAGCACCTGGCCGGAGATCTCGTCGATACCGGAGTACATGTCGGTGCAGTTCTCGTTGATGCGGGCCGGACGGGTCTGGTACGAGGTCGGTGCCAGGAAGCTCTCGCCCCAGGAGGCGCGCAGCGCCAGCTCAGGCAGCGCTTCCCAGCGCAGCGAGACCTTGGGTGTAGTGGCTTCCAGGCCCTGGTCGGTGAATTCCTCGTGACGCACCGCCAGCTTGGCGGCAAAGGTGTCCAGGATC
>CALOEW010000039.1:0-59973 GCA_942492445.1 uncultured Gammaproteobacteria bacterium | reverse complement strand
CCGGAGCTGGTCAAGGACGCCGGTCGGGGCGGTGATTTTCTGCTGCGGGCAATTCCAAGTGCAGAGATGCGGCTGTCACCGCTGGAGATCTGGTGTAACGAGGCTCAGGAGCGTTATGTTCTGGCAGTATCCAGCGGGGAACTGGAGCGGTTTACCGCGATCTGCGCCCGTGAGCGTTGCCCGTTCGCTGTGGTCGGCGAGGCTACCGATGAGCAGCGGATTCGCCTGCGCGATTCCCATTTCGGCACTTATCCCATTGACCTTCCGATGAACGTCCTCTTCGGTAAGCCGCCGAAGATGCAGCGCCAGGCAAAATCGACGGTACGGCGTTTCAATCCGCCCGCCCTGGAAGGTATTGATCCGACCGAAGCCCTGTATCAGGTTCTGCGATTGCCCACGGTAGCCAGCAAGAATTTTCTTATTACCATTGGCGACCGCACCATTACCGGTCAGGTTTGTCGTGATCAGATGGTAGGTCCCTGGCAGGTACCGGTGGCCGATGCTGCCCTTACCACCAGCAGTTTCGACGTGATCCGTGGTGAGGCCATGGCCATGGGGGAACGGACTCCGATCGCGGTTCTGGATGCCGCCGCTTCCGGCCGTATGGCCATTGGCGAGGCTATCACCAATATTGCCAGTGCACCAATAGACAGGTTGGGTGACATCAAGTTATCTGCCAACTGGATGGTGGCCGCCGGCCACGGTGACGAGGATGCCGGGCTGTTTCGAACCGTCAGGGCGGTGGGAATGGAGCTGTGTCCCAGCCTGGGAATCTGTATCCCGGTCGGAAAAGACTCCATGTCGATGCGCACGGTGTGGCAGGAAAATGGCAAGGAACTCAGCAATACCGCTCCACTGTCATTGATCGTCTCCGCTTTTGCTCCGGTTTCCGATGTGCGCCTGGCGCTGACACCACAGTTGCGACTGGACCGTGGCGAGACGGTTCTTGTATTACTGGACCTGGGGCGAGGTCGCAATCGACTCGGTGGGTCTGCTCTGGAACAGGTATACCGGCGGTTTGGTTCCAGACCTGCCGATCTGGACAATGCTGCCGACCTGCGGGCTTTTTTCAGCCTGATACAGAAACTGATGAAAGAAGCGCGGTTGCTTGCCTACCACGATCGCTCCGATGGTGGTCTGGCGACAACTCTGGTGGAGCTGGCGTTTGCCTCCCACTGCGGTCTGGAGATCACATTGCCCGGTGTGGACGTTTCCCAGGCTTTGGCCGCGCTCTTTAGCGAGGAACTTGGCGCGGTGGTTCAGGTTGAAAATAGCGCGCTCGACAGAGTCCGCGAACTGGCTCACGAGCTGGGTATCCTTGATTGCCTGCACGTTTTGGGCAAGCCAGACTCCGGCGACCGCATTGTGATTCGTAACCAATCGGAAGTCCTGATTTGTGAGAAGCGGCTTGACCTGCAGCGGGCCTGGAGCGAAACCAGTTTCCAGATTCAGAGACTGCGTGACAATGGCGATTGTGCCCGGGAGGAATACGATAACATCCTGGACGGGGAGGACCCGGGGTTGCAGGTGGAGCTGAGCTTCGATCCGGAGGAGGATATTACCCTTCCATTTGTCAACCGAGGTGTCAGACCCCGTGTTGCAGTGCTTCGAGAACAGGGTGTCAACGGCCAGGTGGAAATGGCCGCGGCGTTTCATCGGGCGCGCTTTGATGCCTTCGATGTGCACATGACTGACCTGGCCAGCGGGCAGGTTGGACTCGAAGAATTCCACATGCTGGTTGCCTGTGGCGGGTTTTCCTATGGTGACGTGCTGGGGGCCGGCGGCGGCTGGGCCAAGTCGATCCTGTTCAATACCCGCTCGCGCGATCAGTTCGAGGCATTTTTTAATCGTGAGGACACACTGTCCCTGGGAGTCTGTAACGGTTGCCAGATGCTCTCGCTGCTTCGAGATCTGATTCCCGGAGCGGACAACTGGCCGCGCTTCGTACGCAACCGTTCAGAGCAGTTCGAGGCGCGTTTCGTCGGGGCTCGGGTTGCGGAGTCGCGGGCTGTTCTGTTCCAGGGGATGTCTGGCTCGGTCTTCCCGGTCGCTGTGGCTCACGGGGAGGGTTGCGCCAAATTTGATACTGACGACGGGCCGGGTCGCCTGCTTTCTGAAGGCAGGGTTCCTCTGCAATATGTGGACAATCGAGGGCAAATTACCGGGCGTTACCCTTATAATCCAAACGGCTCGCCATCCGGCATTGCCGCGGTCACAAGTGAAGACGGCCGGGTATCCATCATGATGCCTCACCCAGAGCGGGTATTCCGCAGCGTCCAGAATTCCTGGCATCCCGACCAATGGCGGGAGGACGCTCCAAGCCTGCGCCTGTTCAGAAACGGTCGGCGCTGGTTCGATTAGGGACTTAATCAGAGGTTCCTTGGGGTTTTTCAGTAACAACCTGGGAGGATCGCCGCTACCGGGCGAAAGTAACAACATTGAACAGACCGCTTTACCGCATCGAGTTTTATGTCCCGGCGTCTCATCTGGAAACGGTGAAAGAGGCTCTTTTCGAAGCCGGTGCCGGCAGAGTAGGGGATTACGACAGGTGCGCCTGGCAAACCCGGGGTACAGGACAATTCAGGCCCGGAGATGCAAGCTCACCCTTCGTCGGCTCAGTTGGCGAACTCGAGACTGTCGAGGAATTCAAAGTAGAACTGGTTTGTGGCCGAGACTGTCTTGGTCCTGCCATTGCTGCAATGAAAAAAGCACACCCTTATGAAGAGCCGGCCTATGGGGTTGTGAAACTGGAGACTGATCCAGAAATTTCCTAGGCTGGTGTTGACGCTGGTTCCTGTGGGCTCAATATCGATGCCCGCCTGTCACCGCTTCCTGCCATGGCTATGACTGACCAGGCGGGTGTTGATACCCTTCTTGCCGTCGTAGTAAACATCGAACATCCGCACTGGAAATTGTTGCAGGGGCCGGTCCAGGAAGTAATGTTCGAGAGTACTTCGCACGACCGGAAAAGCAATTTCATCCCAGGGGATCTGGGCTTCGGTAAACAGCTGAACTTCTAGTGATTCCGCTCCCGGCGTAAAATTCAGGTCGAGAAGCTGGGCGCGAAAAAACAGGTACACCTGGTTGATGTAGGGAAGATTAAACAATGTGTAAAGATTGTTCTGCTGCACCCTGACCCGGGCACCAGCCTCTTCAGAGGTCTCCCGTATGGCACCGTCGAGGGTCGTCTCTCCGTTCTCCATGAAGCCGGCAGGCAGGGTCCATTTTCCCCGACGCGGCTCGATAGCGCGCCTGCAGAGCAGCACGCGATCCTCATGGACAGGCAGAGTACCAACGATATTCTTTGGATTCTGGTAGAACACGACGTCGCAGCTATCACAGCAATAGCGCAATTTGTCATCACCTTCGGGAATTCGCTGCAGCACGGAACCGCCGCAATGGTGGCAGAACTTCATAAACGGCTTCGGATCGGTCTGGATTGGTTCCTGAACCCCTAGTGTACTTGGAAGCGGAGGCGCTGCAAACTCCAACATACCGGAGTTTCTGTGTGGCGACAGGACGCTTCGAAATGCATTGACTGCTTTGGCTGAAAGAGTGCGGCGCCGAATCAGATACGGCTTATCTCGCAATGCAGGCGAAATTTCTTCGAGGTGATAAAGGCCTCGAGTTCCCGCATGCGGTTTTCGAGCGCGAAGTAGATGTCAGCGCATTCTTCAACAGACTTTTCGTTATCGGAGTGTCGGGCGCTGGATAGCTTCGCGTTGCGGGCTCTGCGAGAAAGATCCAGATCCACCGTGACGGAATCCGGTTCCGGATCGTAGCGGGAATCAAAATCCGCCATGGACTCCACGTGGGCCTCCGAGGCCATGGCTTCAATTTCGTCTTCCTCCCGGCTGTTGTGTCTGCTGGAGGAAAAGCCATGACGGTATTTGCGTCTGCTGTAGTGGTTCCAGCGCCTGGAGTGACGGCGGCCGCGTCTGGAGAATCGTGGGGCCGGATTTGGATCCATCACGAACCAGCAGACTGCATAGCCGAGCAGTGCGTAAGGGCCCAGTATGAATGCTGCCAGGATTGCAGTGCCTCGAACCAGGACCGGTTTTACTTCCAGGTAATCGGCCACGCCGCTACAGACGCCGGCGATCACCCGATTGCGGGTGTTCCGGTAGAGGGGGCGGCGATAATCGAGGTTTTTCAGGTGCCTTGTCGGTGCGCTGCCGCTCAGCCAGTCATACACTTTCTCCGTGCTGAGGTTCCTGTCGAGCCAGAAATACAGGACAAAGTAGGCGATTATCAGAGTGGGCCAGGTCAGTATGCTGATAATGAATATTACCCGTACCAGCGCGACCGGCATGTCGAGATAATCGGCGATTCCGGCAAGAATATCGATGCGCTGTTTCATCGACTCAGCCATGCCTGACAATTCACTTATATTGTACTGACCCTCTGGTTCAATTCGTTTAGTGCGTCGATCTTTACGCAGGATAATTATCCAGAGAGTTATCGCGCCCAACGCCATAGCGACAATTGATGTGATGAACTCCAGTATTCCCATGATATGAATCCAGTTGTGTTGCGGTTATTCCAAATAGTACTTTTTAAGTACACTGACTAATCGAGTGTTAGGCTGCGTCTACAGTCTGCCTGATTACTTACTCGCCGCCCTTAAGTTTGTTTTTCAAACCTTCAAGCTCTTTCTCAATTGCTTCCTGGCGAGCCAGTTCTTCAAATTCACTCTGCAAGCCGCGGCTTTCGATATGGATGCTATCCATTTGACCTTCCATCTGGTCAATCTTCTTCTCGTAATACTCAAATTTGTCCATGGCATTGTCAATAGAGTAGTTATGCAGCTGTCGATTCACATGCAGTCGTGAGGTTGTCGCTTGTGTACGCATAACTATTGTCTTTTGTCGTGCGCGAGCATCATTAAGCTTGGCTTGCAGCTGTTCGATCTCAACACTGAGCTTGTCCAGAGTTGCATCAAGCTTGACCATGTCACCCTCGGTAATGTCGACACTGGCAGTGATATTGGCTTTCTCAACGAGGGCCGCTTTGGCTAGATCCTCGCGTCCTTTGGAAAGGGCGAGTTCGGCTTTCTGCTCCCAGTCAGCCGCTTGTTTGCGCAACTGATCGGCGCGGCGGGTCAGGGTTTTCTTTTCAGCGATAACCTTGGCAGTGCCGCTGCGCACCTCCACCAGGGTTTCTTCCATCTCCTGGATAACCATGCGAATCATCTTTTCAGGATTCTCCGCCTTGTCCAGCAGCGCGCTGATATTGGAATTTACGATGTCGGATAGTCTGGTAAAAATACTCATTGTAGATACCTCTAAAGGATCGGTAGTCGTGCAAAACGGTTAGCAATCAAAACTCAGTTATACCGGTTTACAAACTACAGAGCAGGGAGCGTGCCAACTTTTCCGAAAATAATAACTTATTGATAACTAACGATTAAATTTCAATAGCGTGACTCCATGGCATGGTGAGAATAGCCAAATAGCTTAACAAATGGTAATTTTCGCTATCGATTTAGGTCCCGTCGCCAGTCGATTGGTCAGGAATCGATATTCGAATCAAGGGTTCTTTGTAACTAACTGTTTTTAATGGATTAATATGTCAGATAACAGATCAGCCCCACGCATGATTGGTGAATCAGCCAGTTTCCTGGAAATGCAGGAACATATTTCGCTGGTCGCGCCGCTTGATTAGCCATTGCTCATTGTGGGCGAAAGGGGAACCGGCAAAGAGCTGGTGGCCGCGCGTCTGCATTTTCTGTCCAAGCGCTGGCAGCAAAATTTCCTCAAGATCAATTGCGCGGCAATGAATGAATCTTTGCTGGAATCGCAGCTATTCGGACATGAAGCCGGCGCTTTCACCGGTGCCACAAAACTGCGTAAGGGTTTATTCGAGCGAGCCGATGGAGGAACGCTGTTTCTGGATGAGTTGGCCAACGCGGCTATGCCAGTGCAAGAGAAGATTCTCCGAGTGATTGAATATGGTGAATTTGAGCGCCTCGGCGGCAATGACACTATTTCAGTGAACATAAGAATTCTCGCTGCAACAAACGAAGACCTGCCTGACCTCGCGCGCCAGAACAAGTTTCGTGAAGACCTGCTCGACCGTCTGGCCTTCGATGTGGTGACTCTGCCGCCACTCAGAGAAAGAGCAGAAGACATACTTGTGCTTGCTGAACACTTTGCAGTTGGCATGGTGAAAGAGATTGGTGGTGAATATTTTGCAGGTTTCTCGAGCAAGGTGCAAAACGGTTGCTCAACTACTCCTGGCCCGGTAATATCCGCGAGCTTAAAAATGTCATCGAACGTGCCGTCTACCAGCACGGAGAGGAAGAGGTCACGAACTGATATTCAGATCCATTTGATTCGCCCTACCGTGTTATAGAGCCGGGCAAGGCTGCTGCTATCAAGGTCAGGGAGCGCGCCGGGGATGAGCCGAACAGATTAGTAGGTCTGCAGGCCGATGGCATTGTGATTCCAAGTCGACAGTCGATCGATTTCAAGGAGACGGTGAAAAACTTTGAAATCGAGCTGATCAACGAGGCGATGAAAAAGAGCTCAGTTCAACCAGAAAAGAGTCGCTGAGAAGCTGAGCCTCAGCTATCATCAGCTGCGAGGATATTTGCGCAAATACGATTTGCTGGGCTAAAACCCTTTGATCAACCGCCGAATCCGCTGGCCTGCCGCCGGGATTACTGGCGAGCTCCATGAACGCCGGCATGGGTCGGCCCGCCAGGAATACGCACTCAGGAAAGTGGGCAGGTTTGAAAGAGTGGCGGGGCCTGTCAGTCAAAGTCACACCAGTGACTGACATTGACCGGGACAAGGACCGGATGTCGTAACTGTGGTTTTCATGTTCGCAGGTGACGGTCCAGGAGGCACTGTCCTTGGCTGCATCAATGGTCTGTCTGGGGAACTCGAAGCGTAAAAAATGCACAGAAGAGGTTTTGTCGTCGGTGCTCCTTACCAGGTCTTCATTGGCAATCGGGTAAACGGGATCCTGGGCTCGCCGATGTATTCGGATACTGTATTTTCGATGATTAGATTTGCCCAGTTGCTGGCGCCGTTCAGTTTCATCCGGGTATTCGAGCATGAATGTCACTTTGAGGTTCTGACCATCCGGGATCAGAGGATTGTAGGCTTCCAGTTCTTCGCGAATCTCTTCCATACCGGTGATTTGTTCCGCTCGCATCAGTTCCTGCACCTGGTAGCGCATCGTCATATAGTCTTCAAAATGCAAAGTGGCATTGGGACCCAGTTGAACCCGACGGTTGTTCTTGTGTTCCATCATGGCCTTTCGAAATGCTGGCCGCTGTGCCTCGTAGGATTCGTTGCTTTGCAGATCGTCAATAGCAATTTTCTTCATGATATTTGCGTAAACCTCGGTAATTGATTGAGTGAGCTTCCGATCGGTCAGTCGAGGCCATATGCCTTGCAGAGCAGTTCGATCGGGTGTTCATGGTGCTTGCCGTTGTCCAGGTTGTTTTCAATATGTCTTCCAGCTACCGGGCAGTCACTGCCAAAGTGGTCAGCCTGCTTCTGCTTGATCTGTTTCACGATTGGCGTGGCAATCTTGTTGGCAAATTCGAAGTTTCCTTTCTTGACACCATAAGTGCCATCGTGGCCTGAGCAGCGCTCGATATTGTTAACTGTTGTTCCTGGAATCAGCTCCAGAACCTGTCTCGTTTTCGGACCAATATTCTGCACCCGTTGATGGCAGGCAACGTGATAGCTTATGTCACCGAGTTCTACCTTGAATTCGGTGTTCAACTTACCTGCCCTGTTAAGTTTGAACAGGTATTCAAAAGGATCGTGGAACGCCGCGGCCACCGCGGCGACCCGGTCGTCGTCCGGAAACATCAACGGCAGTTCCTGTTTGAACATCAGCACGCAGGAGGGTACGGCTGCTATGATGGAATAACCGGCCTGGGCCTTTTCGTACAATTCCGGAATGTTCCGTTCCATGAGTTTTTCTACGGTTTTCAGATCACCCAGTTCCAGCTTGGGCATGCCGCAGCAGGATTCCTTCTCGGTCATCCTGACCGGGATCCCGTTGTGTTCGAACACGGTGATCAGGTCATCCCCGATATCCGGCGGGTTGTAGTTGCAGTAACAGGTGGTGAACAGGGTGACTTTGTCGCGACCCTGCATCGCGTGGGTTTGGTCTTCGCCGCTTCTCCGCCAGTGCGGCATGTTTCTTGCGCAGGGTGGGCCTGGCGTATTCGGGAAGCTTGGCATCTTTGTGAATGCCCAGGGTTTGTCCAGCAGCCCGCGAATGGTTTTGCTGATTGGCGGCATTGACCAGTGGCATTGATCATTGGTGCGAGCCACCTTGCCGATCAGGTCGGTGCTGGTGATCAGATTGTCGCGGAACCTGGTGTCGCCTTTTTTGAACTTGACCGCCTTTGCGCGCAGCATCAGATGCGGGAAATCCACGTTCCATTCGTGGGGTGGCACATAGGGGCATTTGGTGAGGTAACACAGGTCACAGAGGTAACACTGGTCAACCACTTTGGTGTAATCGGCGACAGCGACGCCGTCGACTTCCATGGTCTCGCTTTCGTCCACCAGGTCGAACAAGGTTGGAAAGGCGTTGCACAGGCTGACGCAACGGCGACAGCCATGACAGATGTCGATACCCGTTCCAGTTCCTTGTTCAGTGCCGCTTCATCCCAGAAATCAGGATCATTCTGATTCAGCGGGTGCCGGGTAGGGGACTCCAGCCCGCCTTCTCTGCCTGCTTCACTGGCCATGAATCACCTCGTCATTCAATTCATCTGTCTGGTGCGGTATGCAATTCAGGGAAGTTGCCCCGGGAGCCACCACTGGCGACCTCCCGGGAACCGAACACTCCGGTCTAACTGTCCAGGCTGTCGAGCGCTTTCTGGAAGCGATTGGCATGGGAACGTTCCGCCTTTGCCAGGGTTTCCATCCAGTCAGCGATTTCATCGAAACCTTCGTCGCGGGCATCTTTCGCCATACCCGGGTACATGTCGGTGTACTCGTGGGTTTCACCGGCAATGGCAGCTTTCAGGTTGTCGGCGGTGCCGCCGATCGGCCAGGCCGGTTGCCGGATCACCTGCTTCTTCCAGGTATTCCAGGTGGCCGTGAGCGTGCCCTGTTTCACCTTCGGCGGTGGAACGAAACAGCGCAGAGACATCGTTATAGCCCTCGACATCCGCTTTCTGGGCGAAGTAAAGATAACGTCGGTTTGCCTGAGATTCACCGGCGAAGGCGGCCTTCAGATTTTCTTCGGTTTTTGATCCTTTCAATGACATAGCAGTTCTCCTATAGGTCTGTTCACAAGTAGTCCGAAACCGTCAGGTTACATTTTCATGGGACCCGGTTGCATTCGCGGCGGGCAGAAAAGTTGTTCGAGACCACAAAGTACGGTCGGACGTGGTCTTTGAGCTGTGTACCTTACGACAATTCAGTTATAGAATCTAATTGATTTTTTCACAGTGACGAATCGATTTTATCGATAAGCTTATATGTCCTCTTTTCCAACATTCAAGCAACTTAAATACCTGTGCGCGGTGGCGGAACATCGCCACTTCAGCAAGGCCGCGGAAGCCTGTCACGTCACCCAATCCACGCTCAGCGCCGGGATTCAGGAACTGGAGTCGCAGTTGGGTGTCACCATTTTTGAGCGCAATAAGAAGAACGTGTTGATCACCCCCCTGGGAGAGAAAATTCTTCGACAGGCGCGCCTGTTGCTCGGCAATGCGGAAGACCTGGTAGCAATCGCTCACGCCAGTCAGGATCCTCTGACCAGCGATGTGCGGTTGGGCGTCATCCCTACCATCGGGCCCTTTCTGTTACCCAGGATGCTGACAGATTTACGCCGACAGTATCCGAAGCTGAAACTGTTTCTCAAGGAAGATCTCAGCGCGGAACTGCTGACCCGCCTGCAGCAGGGAGAACTGGACCTGATTCTGCTGGCCTTGCCGTATCCTTTACCCGACATGCACATTGAAAATCTGTTCAGCGACGAATTCGAGCTGCTGTTGCCACCGGATCATCCGTTACAGAAAGCGGAATGGGTTCTGCAGAAGCAGTTGCAGGGCGAGAAACTGCTTCTGCTGGAAGAAGGACACTGTCTGCGGGATCATGCGCTGGAAGCCTGCAAACTGGAATCGCCGCAACTGGACCTGGTCTACCAGGGAACGAGCCTGCATACACTGGTGGAGATGGTGGCCAATGGTCTTGGTGTCACCCTGTTGCCGGAAATCGCCGTGAAGGCCGACATTCTGGGCAAGTCCGGACTTTCGTTAAAAAAATTCAAGGACGGTCGGGTGGCGCGAAAAATCGGGCTGGCGTGGCGACGTACTGATCCCCGCGACAAGGATTATCAGGCCTTGGCCCGGTTCATTCGCACCTGGGTCGGTAAGACCCTTGGGGTTTCAGCAGCCGTTGAATAGTTGTCTTCAGCTCCGGTACCACTTCCTCTTCAAACCAGGGATTACGACGCAGCCACAACTGATTGCGAGGGGAGGGGTGGGGCAGTACAAATTGACGCGGTGCGAAGTGGCGCCAGTCCTGGACCCGTTCGGTCAGACTGGTGTAGGCGCCCTTCTGGTAGTGGCGCTGGGAATATTGACCCACCAGCAACGTTGTCCTGATCTCCGGTAACAGTTCCATAATAGGCCGGTGCCAGGTCCGGGCGCATTCCGGGCGCGGTGGCAGATCGCCGGATCGGCCCTTGCCAGGATAGCAGAATCCCATGGGTACTATGGCGATTACCGACCCATCGTAGAACGTCGCCTCGTCGACTCCCATCCACTGCCTGAGACGGACGCCACTGGCATCGTTCCAGGGAATTCCGCTAGCGTGAACCCGGGTTCCGGGGGCCTGTCCGACGACCAGGATCCGGGCACTTGCCTTCGCTCGTAATACGGGCCTCGGCTGGTGTGGTAACTTACCCGCGCAGAGATTGCAGCGCCTGACCTGATCCAGTAAGGTGTCCAGCGTTGCGGTCTGACCGCCAGGCATAACATTGCTCCGGAGTTTTCTTCAGAAGTTCACAGTATATCAGTATGCGTGTTCATGCGATTTCAGACATCCACGTGGACTACCCGGAAAACCTGGCCTGGTTGCGTGCACTTTCCGGCGCGGATTACCAGAATGATATTCTGATCCTGGCCGGTGATGTCAGTGACGACCTTGCCCGGCTGGCGGAAACCTTTGAAGTGCTGCTGCGGAAGTTCCGGCGCCTCTGTTTTATTCCCGGTAACCATGAGTTCTGGATCAGGAATTCCCCCCTCGACTGTTCCCTGGAAAAGTTCGCGGCGGTCCGGTCATTGTGCCGCTCAATGGATGTGGTTGTCGATCTGTATCGGGAAAGGGGCCTGTCACTGGTGCCCCTGCTCGGCTGGTATGACTACTCCTTCGCCCTGCCGGACAGGCATTTGCGCAGAGGCATGGCGGGACTACCGGGCCTGCACCTGGCCCGGGGAACTGGATAGCAGCGCCAAGGTAAATCGCCATTTCCTGGCGCAGAATACCGCCAGTCTGGGCGAGTCCAACCGGACGGTAATCAGTTATTCACACTTCGTTCCCGACATCGGTCTGATGCCCGATAGCATTCCCGCCCGCAAACGATTCCTTTATCCGGTGCTCGGCAGCAGGGGACTGGGCGATCAGGTTACGCAGCTGAATCCCGATATTCATGTTTACGGGCACAGCCATGTGAATCAGTCGAAAACCATTGCCGGCATCCACTACGTCAACAACGCCTTCGGCTATCCGTCCGAAACCAGAATTTCCGCCAAGAAACTGCAATGTGTATTTCCCCGGAGCACAGCCCTGTGAATGAACAGTGCAGTAAAGAAGTCGGGGCGACAATGCCCGACAGTGGGAATATACACCTGTGGCTTTTGAACCTGGAGCAATTCCGCCTGGGTGATTTGACGCCACAGTCCATGAGGCTGAGTGCCGGCGAATGGCAACGGAGCAGCCGCTTTGCCACTGCATCAGGTCGACTGCGCTACCAGCTGACCAGGACGCTGGTGCGCAGCGTGCTGTCCGGTTACTGTCCCGATGTTGCACCGGTCGACTGGCATTTCTCCAGTAATGAATACGGTAAACCCTACATTGCCGGCCCGCTGCTTTCGACTCCCCTGTACTTTAACGTGTCCCATTGTGAAGGCTGGCTGGCCATGGCCGTGTCCTGCTGGCCGGACGTTGGCGTTGACGTGGAAAGAATCACTTCACGTAGAAACACACTGGCGGTGGCGAAGCGCTACTTTCATCAGCAGGAGTACGGGTTTTTATGTGACCTGGCGCCGGAACGGAGGGGGAGCGGTTTTTTTGAACTCTGGACTCTCAAAGAAGCATTTTCCAAGGCTCGCGGTGGTGCACTGGTTCCCGCCCTTGGGGAAATAGAATTCACACTGCCGGGCCCCGATGCGATCACTGCGAAGGTTGCCGCCGACGGTGGCGGAGCAGCTGCGGACTGGCTGTTCTGGCTGTTTACCGATTCATCCCACCGACTTGCGCTGGCGCTGCACTGTGAAGCCGATGCCAGCAAAGTCAGCTGCGTGATACGGGAAATCGACAGCCCGCTGGATCCGGGCCAGGTGCGGGACAGTGCGATGGTTCTGGAACGTTGCAGCGATCGGCTCGGGGGTCAGGGCAGGGAACTGCCCTGAGTATCGCCAGAAGGGCCTCCGGCATCATCGGCATCGCTGCTTTTTGCGGGTTGCTCCCACATTTTAACCGTGCGTATCTTGTTGTCCTTGACTTGTAAAATCTCGGCAAAATAGCGGCCGATTTTTATGCCAACCAGCGAGTCCGGTATCGACTCGAGCAGTTCCATCAGCAGGCCATTCAATGTCTTGGCTTCGTCGCTGTGCAGTTCCCAGTTCAATACTTTATTGATGTCGCGTATAGTGGCACCGCCATCGATCAGGTAGCTGTCATCACTCTGCGGATGTATATCGCGACTGCTGGTGGCAAGGTCGGTGGTAAATTCACCGACTATCTCCTCCAGGATGTCTTCCAGTGTCACGATGCCCTTGACCGCACCGTATTCATCGACCACCACTGCCAGGCGCTTCTTGTGTTTCTGGAAATTGAACAGCTGGGTGTGCAGGGGTGTGCTTTCGGGCACGAAATACGGTTCATTGGTTTCCTGAATGATTGCCGCCTTGTTGATGTTTTCCAGCTTCAGCAGCTTGCTGATGCTACGCATATGCAGCAGGCCAACGATGTTGTCGATGTCTCCCTTGTACACCGGAAGGCGTGTATGCTGGGTGGAGCCGATCTGGTCCAGTATGGTATCGACATCATCATCCAGGTCGATGCCGACCACTTCATTGCGGGGCACGAGGATGTCGTTCACTGTCACTTTTTCCAGGTCGAGAATATTCAACAACATGCCATGACGGCGCTGTGGCATGCGCTCCGCTGACTCATACACAACGGTGCGCAGTTCCTCCTTGCTCAGCACGTGACTGTCCCCCTGTCCCGGCTGAAAGCCCAGCAGCGATACCAGCCGATTGGATATGACATTGACTGCAAACACGATAGGGTGCAGTAGTCTGAGCAGGATGGTCAGCAGGTAGCTCGACGGATAGGCGATTTTCTCCGGATACAGGGCGGCGATGGTTTTCGGTGTGACTTCGGCAAAGATCAGGATAACCAATGTCAGGACCCCGGTGGTAATCAGCGGTTCCGGTGTGCCGAACAGGCTGATGGCAATCGAGGTGGCAATGGAGGCAGCGAGAATGTTGACGAAGTTGTTGCCGATCAGAATCACGCCGATAAGCCGGTCCGGCGCTTCCAGCAGTTTGCTGGCCCTGCGGGCGCCCGCATGTCCGGTGCGTTGCAGATGCTTCATACGATAACGGTTAAGACTCATCATCGCCGTTTCGGAACTGGAAAAATAAGCGGAGGCGCAGATCAGAAAAACCAGCAGCAACAGCAGCAGGCCTATTTGATTTTCGTCGTTTTCCATTTATGGAACCCCTGATTAATTACTGCAATGCTCTGGTCTTCAGACGAACCCGCTGGCAGGGGAGTGAACATTCCCTGCGCACGACGCCTGGCAGTAGCACCCGGCAGACTCCCGCAGAACATCGCGGTAATTAATCAGAGGTTGTTAAACGGGTTGAGTCCCGAAGACTGAAAAGAAAACTTCTGATAGACGGAGCTCTCATGGTCTGGTTCCCTAGTTTAACACGTACTCGATGACAAACTTGGAGCCGTAAAAACCAACCAGCAGCAGGGTGAAGCCAACAAGCGTACCGCGAATCGCAGTCTGTCCACGCCAGCCAAGCCAGTGACGTCCCCAAAGCAGGGTTGCGAAGACAACCCAGGCCAGAATGGAGAAGAAGGTCTTATGGATGATGCCGGCATGGGCGAATATGTCTTCGTTGAACAGAAATCCGGCCAGGATTCCAAGGCTGAGCAGCAGTTCACCGACCCAAAGCAGTTCGAACAGAAAAGCTTCCATATCCTGCAGCGGAGGGAAACGACTGATCAGGCCCGAGGCATGGTGATGCTTCAGCTGGTGGTTCTGAAAGGCGAGAAAAGCCGCCTGCATTGCCGCGATGGTCAGGATGCTGTAGGCCACGATGGAAAGCAGCACATGGCTGGCCAGACCGAAGCCCATCTCCGTGGGAGGGTAACTGCTGGAGATGGTCAGCGAGGCGATAATAGTCACGATTGCCAGCGGAAACAGGCCGAGGAACAGATTTTCCAGTGGTTTGCGCAGGCTGCTGATCAGCACCAGGAGAGAAATCGACAGGGTGATCAGAGTGCTGATTTCGGCGATGCCAAAATGATAACCCGTGGTAGTCCTGATTACTCCCATGGCGCTGATGGCGTGGGCGATCACTGCCATGAAACCGAGGCTGAACACCTGGTTACGGGTACGCTTGTTGGCAAAAATACTCTGCCCCTGGAAAACTGTTCCCAGCAGGTAGAGCAGTGAAGCTAGCAGTCCTGAAATCAGGGTCATGGGCATGGTGTTGGACCTGCGAAAACCACTCGAAGTGTCGCACAAGTCCCGAAGCCGTTGAAGTTCTTTTTTTCCGGCAGCCTCGAACCGGCTGCGGCATCCATCACGATCCAGCGAATAATCCCGGGCCGGTTTGCAACTGGCTGCGGGATTGTTTTGAGTCGACTCTGATTCCGCTATACTGTGTGGTTTTCCAAGGGAACTGATCTTATGTTTGACAGCCTTACCGATCGACTTTCCTCAACGCTGCGCAAGCTTGGCGGCAAGGCCACGCTGACTGAAAACAATATTCAGGAGGCCTTGCGCGAGGTCAGGCGGGCATTGCTGGAAGCGGATGTGGCACTTCCAGTTGTGAAGGAGTTTATCGACCGCGTTACGTTGCGAGCCGTAGGCCAGGAGGTCTCCCAGAGCCTGACTCCGGGGCAGGCATTCATCAAGATTGTCCAGGCCGAGCTGGAACAGCTCATGGGCAGGACCAACGAAGCCCTGGACCTTAAGGCAGTGCCGCCTGCGGTAGTGTTGCTGGCGGGCCTGCAAGGTGCCGGTAAAACCACCACCGCCGCCAAACTGGCTCTGTGGCTGAAAAACAATCCAAAGAAATCAGCCCTGCTGGCCAGTACCGATGTCTACCGGCCGGCGGCCATCAAACAGCTGGAAACCCTGGCGCGGGACCTCGGAATAGACTTCTTCCCCAGCGACACCGGTCAGGCGCCGGAGCAGATCGCCAGGGATGCTCTGGCGGAAGCCCGGCGCCGCTTCGTCGATGTGCTGATCGTGGACACTGCGGGGCGGCTGGCCATCGATGAAGCAATGATGGACGAGATCCAGCGTCTCCACCGGGTGTTGAATCCGGTTGAAACCCTGTTCGTGGTTGATGCCATGACCGGCCAGGATGCAGCCAATACCGCACGCGTTTTCAATGACGCGCTGCCGCTGACCGGTGTCATTCTCACCAAGGCCGACGGCGATGCCCGTGGCGGGGCCGCCCTGTCGGTGCGTCAGATCACCGGTAAACCGATCAAGTTCATCGGCACCGGTGAAAAGCCCGAGGCTCTGGAACCGTTTTATCCCGACCGGATAGCTTCACGTATCCTCGGCATGGGTGATGTGTTGTCGCTGATCGAGGAGGCGGAACGCAAGGTCGACAAGCAGAAAGCCGAAAAACTTGCCCGCAAGATCAAGAAAGGCAAGGGATTCGACCTGGAGGATTTCCGCGAGCAGCTGCAACAGATGAAGAACATGGGTGGCGTAGGCAGCATCATGGACAAACTGCCCGGCATGGGTGCCCTGCCGCCGGGTGCCGGTCAGATGGTTAACGACTCCCAGTTCAGCCGCATGGAGGCGATCATCAACTCGATGACTCCCAGGGAGCGCACCAACCCGGACCTTCTCAACGGGTCGAGAAAGCGGCGCATCATCCAGGGCTCCGGAACCCAGATTCAGGATCTGAACCGCCTGCTGAAGCAACACAAGCAGATGCAGAAAGTTATGAAAAAGATGAAGGGCGGCGGCATGGCCAACCTGATGCGGGGCATTGGTGGCATGAAAGGCCCGGGAGGCTTTCCCGGGGCCGGTGGGGGAGGGAATTTCCCGCGCTTCAGATAAGTTGCCCACGGCGCCACCGGTGGTGGCAACACTCTCTTCCCATCTTCAGGCAATTGGCATAAAATACGCGCCTTTTTATCCGGGGCAAAGCTGGAAAGTGGCTGCAAGGCAGGCACAGTTACCCGGTTTTTCAGAATTTACTGGTTCTTAGAACGGAAAAAACACTATGGTCACAATTCGATTAGCCCGCAGTGGTGCCAAGAAGCGACCTTTCTACCACATAACGGTCAGTGACAGCCGAAATGCCCGCGACGGCAGGTTCATAGAGCGCATCGGTTTTTTTAACCCGATTGCTCGAGGCAAGGAGGAGCGCCTCAGGCTCGATATGGAGCGCATGGGGTACTGGCTCGATCAGGGCGCCAAGTCCAGCCCCCGGGTAACCACGTTGGCCCGGGAAGCGGCACGGTCGGCGACTACCGAGGCTTGATAGGGCAGCCGCTCGCTTACCACCGGTTCCCATGAAGGCTGACGAAAATCGGATAACCCTTGGCAGAGTCGGCAGGACGCACGGGGTCAATGGCTGGGTGCGGCTTTATTCATTCACCGATCCAGCGTCCAACCTGGCGGATTACCGTCATGTGCTGATCTGCAAGGGTAGTCGCGAAGAGCAGGGGGAAATCGACGAAGTGCTGACCCGGGGCGATCATCTGGTGGCCCACTTTGTCGGCTATGACACCCCGGGGGCGTCACAAAGCCTGGTCGGTGCCGAACTAACGGTTTCCTCAGACGTATTGCCAGCACTGGGCCCGGATGAGTTCTACTGGCATCAACTGCTGGGTCTGACGGTTATCAATCGCCAGGGGCAGCTTCTGGGCAGGGTTTCGCGCATGTTGGAAACCGGCGCCAACGATGTGCTGGTGGTGCAGCCCTGCAAGGACAGCATCGACGGACACGAACGGTTGATCCCCTACCTGCGTGGCTCGGTGGTCTTCGGGGTCGATCTGGAGAAGGGGACTATAGGCGTGGACTGGTCCGCCGATTTTCTGCTCTGACCCAGAGCGGGCGACGAGGCCGGAACGGAATTTCGGTATCGGGGGAAAAGCCATGCGGTTAGCAGTCGTGACCCTGTTCCCGGAAATGTTTGCGGCGGTCAGCGAATTCGGTATAACCGCCCGTGCTTTCAACAGCGGGCTGATGGAACTGTCCTGCTGGAATCCCAGGGATTTTACGGCCGACAGGCATCGTACAGTGGACGACAGGCCCTATGGCGGCGGCCCGGGCGTGCTGATGAAAACCGCGCCATTGCGGGCTGCCATCAGTGCAGCAGAAACGGCGCTCGAAGCAGGTCGCGACGGCAGCTCGGCAGTTTCCCGGCGGGTGATATATCTCTCGCCCCAGGGGCGACGGCTGGATCAGGAGGGCGTCCGCGAACTGGCAGCAGTGGAAGAGCTGGTCATGGTTTGTGGTCGCTACCAGGGCATCGATGAGCGGGTTCTGGAAAACCAGATCGATGAAGAATGGTCGCTTGGTGATTTTATCATCAGCGGTGGAGAACTGGCGGCGATGGTGATAATCGATGCCGTCACCCGGTTGCAGCCGGGGGCGCTGGGCAGTGAGGAATGCGTCGAGCTGGATACCTTTGCGGCGGGGCTTCTGCATTGTCCGCAATATACCCGGCCGCAGACCGTGGCGGGGCAGTCGGTTCCCGCCGAATTGTTGAGCGGCGACCATGAAAGGATTCGCCAGTGGCGGCTCAAGCACAGTCTTGGTGCCACCTGGCGCAAACGGCCCGATCTGCTGGACGGGATGGAACTGGATAGCCAGCAACAGGCACTGTTGCGGGAATACATAGACGAATTCGAAACGGCCCGGGGCAAGTAGATCGGGTCATTGTTCAGGAGCGGAAAAGATGAGCAAGAACAAGATAATCGAGCAGATTGAAAACAGCCAGATGGGCAAGGAAATCCCGGAATTCGGACCCGGAGACACGGTGGTCGTACAGGTCAAGATCAAGGAGGGAGACCGGGAGCGGTTGCAGGCATTCGAAGGCGTGGTGATCGGGAAACGAAACCGTGGCCTCAATTCCTCCTTCACCGTGCGTAAAATCTCACACGGTGTGGGCGTCGAACGCACTTTCCAGTCCTACAGTCCTCAGGTGGACAGTGTCACGGTCAAGCGCCGCGGTGACGTTCGCCAGGCTAAACTTTACTACCTGCGCGAGCTCACCGGTCGTGCGGCACGCATCACTGAGAAACTCGACAAACGGTCCAGCCAGGAATAACCCGGCCGCGGGGTGGATTCCGGGGCAATCGCAGCCCTATTATTCACCCCGGAATCTCTCCCGGATGCCCGTATTGACCCTGGCGCCAGTGTCGGTAACCGCGGCATACAGGGTTTCTGACGAAGAATACGGTAGTATTACGGTCTCTATACGATATGATTCCATGGAAGGTGGGGTGTCTCCGTATTTGCCAGGCAGTTGGCCACCGCGGCTCATTGTCACGTCGGCTGCGAAACCCCGCGCATTTAATCCTGCAATCAACAGCGGCTGGTAACGAGTCATGAAGCGATCCATCAAAAACGTAGTCTTTTTTCCGGTACTGATCCTGTTCCTGTCACAGACCACGGTGGCGCAGAATGTGGGAGGGGAAAGTGCCGCTCTGCAGGCATTGCGTACGCGCCTGGCAAATTCCCTGGAAGCGGCTTCGCAGAATCAGATTCAGGTTCTTTCCCTGCAACCGACCGTCATGGACGACATGATCCAGGTGGAATTGAATACCGGTGAGATTCTCTATACCGATATTAAGGGCGAGTTTCTGTTTGCTGGCGACATGTTCAAATCCGGTCCGGACGGACTGATAAACCTGTCCTCCGAGACCCGTCAACTGCGAACCGCGGAAAAGATCGCAGCCATCCCCGAACAGGAAATGATCGTCTTCAAGCCCGACAGGACAAGGGCGGCAATCACCGTGTTTACCGATGTAGACTGTCAATACTGTCGGGCCCTGCACCGGGACATGGAAAAGCTCCTCGAACATGGCATCGAGGTTCGCTACCTGGCCTACCCCCGGGGCGGCCGACAGGCCTCCTCGTACAGCAAGATGATTTCGGTGTGGTGCTCTGAAGACCGCAACAAGACCCTCACCCAGGCCAAGAACGGCCAGAATCTGCCCGAGCGTGAGTGCGAAAACCCGGTACTCAGGCACTACGCACTGGGTAATGAAATCGGCATCAGCGGCACCCCGGCACTGGTGTTGGCGGATGGCCGGGTAATACCGGGCTACATGGATTCCGATCGTCTGGCGGCACTGTTGCTGGACCAGTAACCTTCGCGACTGCCCGGTTTGTTCCCGGAAGCCGGGATCCCTTCACGTCAATTCATCCAACTCCCGCGACAGGTTTCAAATTCTCCTGTCGCGGTGCTGAGCTATCTGGCGTATTGCAGTATAATTCGCGCTTTTCCGAGCAAGCTGTCAAGGAGCGATCTTGAATTCAGACAAGGTACGGCCGATCCGAATCGGAATCTGTGGGCTGGGGACGGTAGGTGGCGGTACCTTCCGACTGTTAAGTGAAAACCGGCAAGAGATTGCCCGGCGCCTGGGTCGCGAACTGGAAGTCTGCCACCTTGCCTCGCGCACACGCAAAGCAGAATTCAACACTGCCGGTATCCCGTTCAGCAGCGATGTATTCGCCGTGGTAGACGATCCTCGAGTGGATATCGTGGTGGAAACCATCGGTGGTTTTGATCCGGCGCGGGAACTGATGCAACGGGCAGTGGCAAACGGCAAGCACATCGTCACGGCCAACAAGGCTCTGATCGCCCTGCACGGCAACGAATTGTTTGAACTGGCCAAGAATAAAGGTGTGATCATAGCCTTCGAAAGCGCGGTCGCCGGTGGTATCCCGATCATCAAGGCCCTGCGGGAGGGGCTGGCAGCAAACGCTATCCAGTGGCTGGCCGGTATCATCAACGGTACCGGCAATTTCATACTGACCGAAATGGATCAGAAACAACGGAATTTTGCCGAAGTGCTGAAGGAAGCCCAGGCACTGGGCTACGCGGAAGCAGATCCCACTTTTGATGTGGAGGGCATAGACGCCGCTCACAAATTGACAATCCTGGCCTCCATCGCCTTTGGCATTCCCCTGCAGTTCGACAGGACCTATACCGAAGGGATAAGCGCCATCACTATCGAGGACGTCAGGTACGCCCGGGAGCTGGGTTATGTCATCAAGCATCTGGGCATCGCCAGGCGGAGCGAAAGGGGGGTGGAAATGCGGGTTCATCCAACCCTGATCTCTGAAAAGCGCCTGCTGGCGCACGTGAACGGCGTGATGAACGCCGTGCTGGTGAAGGGGAATTCTGTTGGTGCAACCCTCTACTACGGGGCCGGGGCAGGAGCCGAGGCAACAGCCTCGTCAGTGGTGGCGGATATCATGGATATCGCTCGCAATTCCTTCTATGCAACTGGTGAAAAACCCAACAGCGGTTTGCCGTCGCTGGCATTCAATTATCTGAACGGAGATCTGCCGATTCTGTCCGTAGAAGAAATCGATACAGCCTACTACCTCAGAATCGAGGCCCTGGACAAAGTGGGAGTGATGGCGAAGATATCCAGTGTACTGCAGACTTTCCAGATCAATATCGAAGCGGTCATACAAAAGGAACCCCAGACCCATGGCGCCGGTAAAGTGCCGGTTGTCATACTTACAGACACGGTTCGTGAAAAACAGATCAATCAGGCGATCAGAACCTTGGAAAGTCTGGAGGAAGTCACCGGGAAAATCGTCCGGATTCGGGTCGAGGAACTGGATAGCGAGGAATCCAAGTGAAGTATATCAGCACCCGGGGTGGTGGCGAGCCACAGACTTTTGAACAGGTTCTGCTGACCGGACTGGCTCCCGACGGTGGGCTATATGTGCCTGATCAATTGCCTGTGTTCCGCCAGCAGGACATGGCCGGCTGGTCCGGCATGCCATACAACGAACTGGCCTTGCGCGTAATCAGCCCCTTTGTCGCCGACACTCTGTCGGGAGCCGACCTCAAACGGTGCATCGACGAGAGCTATGGGGAATTTTCCCACCGGGCCGTTGCCCCATTAACCATGCTTGATTCCAACGAATGGATTCTGGAACTGTTTCACGGGCCGACGCTGGCCTTTAAGGATTTTGCTTTGCAGGTGCTGGGCCGTCTGCTGGACCACGTGCTTACCCGGAACAGGCAACGGGTGGCGATTCTGGGGGCAACCTCCGGCGACACCGGCTCGGCGGCCATCGAGGGGTGCCGCCATTCGGATCGAGTCGATATCTTCATTCTGCACCCGCATCAGCGTATTTCCGAGGTCCAGCGACGCCAGATGACCACTGTACAGGGCGGAAACGTCCACAATCTGGCGATCCGGGGTAATTTCGACGATTGCCAGAAAATCGTCAAAACGGCGTTTTCCAACCAGGATTTTCTACCACCCGATCGGCAGCTGGTAGCGGTCAATTCCATCAACTGGGCCCGTATCATGGTGCAGATCGTGTATTACTTCCATGCAGCGATCAACCTTGGAGCCCCGCACCGACAGGTATCGTTCTCCGTGCCGACGGGCAATTTCGGTGATATTTATGCTGGCTATCTGGCCCGGCAGATGGGATTGCCAGTCAGTCAGCTGGTAGTTGCCACCAATCGCAATGACATTCTGTACCGATTCATCAGCACCAACAGTTACCAGGTGGCCGATCTGTCGCCGACTTATTCGCCCAGTATGGATATTATGGTGTCCAGCAATTTTGAGCGTTATCTTTATGACCTGTTCGATCGCGATCCGGTTAAGCTGAAGGATTTCATGTTGCGTTCCGGTTCAGAGTCGCTACGGGTGGATGACCACAGATGGGAACTGATGAAGAAGTGCTTTGCCAGTTTCGCCGTCAGTGATGAACAGACCTGCGCCATCATTCGTCAGGTGTTCCATGAATCCGGCACCCTGCTGGATCCGCACACTGCGGTGGGTGTGAAGGCAGCTCGACAGTGCAACAAGGATCGAAAAATTCCCATGGTGACTCTTGCCACCGCACACCCGGTGAAGTTCGCAGACGCCATCGAGGCTGCCGGCCTCGAGACTCCGCTGCTGCCTGCTCATCTCAGTGATCTGAAGCAAAGGCCGGAAAAGTTTACTGTGTTGGACAATTCCGTGTCGGCAGTGACAGAGTACCTGATCCGCCACCTGAGTGCCTGAAACCCCGCCGCTTCCCGTTGCGGGCCGGAGCGGACCATTGACAACCTTACCAGCGCAGCTATGGTTCTCGTTATTCAACATCGCCAGCCGAATCAGGAGCTGCAGCTGCCGGCCGACCTGCACCCCCTGGTACAGCGAATTCTGCTGCAGCGCAAACTGCGCTCCGGTGATGAGCTTGACCTGTCACTAAAGAATCTGCTCGCGCCTGACTCGCTACTGGGGGTTGGGGGGCAGTCACGCTGCTGCTCGAACACCTGGATAAGCAGGGGCGGCTGCTGGTAGTTTCCGATTTCGATGCCGATGGAGCAACAAGTTGTGCCCTGGCATTGCGTGGTTTAAGTGCGCTGGGATTCCGCAATCTGGATTACATCGTTCCCAATCGCTTCGAGTACGGATACGGACTTACCCCGGAAATCGTCGAACTGGCGGCGGCCAGGAAACCGGATCTGATTATAACCGTGGACAACGGCATCTCCAGTCTCGACGGAGTCGAAGCTGCCCGGCAGGCAGGAATCCAGGTGTTGATTACCGATCATCATCTGCCGGGTGAGCGGCTGCCGGATGCCGATGCGATCGTCAATCCAAACCAGCCGGGCTGTGGATTTGCCAGTAAGTCACTTGCCGGCGTGGGGGTGATTTTTTACCTGCTGCTGGCGCTGCGCACCAGGCTGCGAGGAGCAGGCCGATTCGATACTGCGGAGTTTCCGCAGCCGAATCTGGCGGAACTGCTGGATCTGGTAGCTCTGGGGACGGTGGCCGATGTGGTGCCGCTGGACCACAACAACCGCATTCTTGTCAGCGAGGGATTGAAGCGGATACGGGCGGGACGCGCCTGTCCCGGTATCCTGGCATTATTGGGTATTAGCCGGCGCAAGGCGGAAAGCCTGGTGGCCGCAGACCTGGGATTTGCTATCGGTCCACGGCTCAATGCCGCAGGTCGCCTGGATGACATGTCACTGGGCATCGAGTGTCTTCTCACGGACTCGCCCGAAGAGGCTTACCGGATGGCCGTTCAGCTTGACAGTTTGAACTCTGACCGGCGCTTGATAGAAGGTGAGATGCGGGAGCAGGCTTTCCGCGATCTCGATGCCCTGGACATTGCCACCGAGGCAATGCCTCCCGGGTTGTGTGTCTATGATCCCCAATGGCACCAGGGGGTAATAGGCATTCTGGCGTCGCGCATCAAGGACAAGTATCACCGGCCGGTTATTGCCTTTGCCGATGCCGGCAATGAAGCCCTGCCGGAAGAATTGAAGGGTTCCGCGCGTTCCATTCAGGGCTTTCACATTCGGGATGCGCTGGATGCTATTGCCACCCGCCACCCCGGGCTGATCAGCCGCTTCGGCGGCCACGCCATGGCGGCAGGCCTGAGCCTCGAAAAAAGACGGCTGGAGGAGTTCAGCGCCGCGTTTTCCGATTATGCCCGTCGCAAGCTTGACCCGGAATTATTACTGGCAAGGGTTGTGACCGATGGCGAGTTGGACGCCGACGCGTTTGCCCTTGAAACTGCCGAGGCTCTGATAGCGGCCGGACCGTGGGGGCAGGGATTTCCCGAGCCGGTTTTCGACGGACAATTTTCCGTGCGGGACGTACGCGTACTGGCAGACAAACACCTGAAGATGGCATTGGTCCCCGATGGCGCAGACCAGACGGTCGAGGCGATTGCATTTAACGTCAGTTTCGAAGAGCCTCTGGAGGTGGGGGATACGGTACGGCTGGTGTATCGCCTTGGTGTCAATGAGTTCCGTGATCTGCGTCAGCTGCAACTGGTTGTGGAGGCGTTCGAGAAAGCCTGAGAGTGGCACGCAGCCGACCAGACTTAGCCCCGGAAACCCACGGGTAGGCACGGTATCTGCCGGCTTCCCTGTCGTCTGTCGTGCATGCTGGTGAGCAGCCGAAAAAGGGCGCCATTTCAATGACATCTGAATTTGAATTTGCTAATTTGCAGGACAGCGGTAGAGTTGACAGGTGCGGTCGCCCCGGGTTCTCGGCGGCCACGGAGTTGGAGTCGTAATCCCACGGGTTACCGCAACTCAGGTTTTAGGTTCAATAACGGCGGAATATCGATGAAAAAAGTTTTCCTGGAAATTGCTGCTTTCCTCGCTCTGTTGACGGCGGCGCTTTCCGCTGGAGCCCAGGTGCACACAACCGACGAGATCGACGTGGAGCTGGTTGCCGAAACCACCAATGTGGTGCCCGGTCAGACTCTGTGGCTGGCAATTCGACTTGATCCCATCGAGCACTGGCACACTTACTGGAAATTTGGCGGCGACAGTGGTGAGGCGACTGCAGCCAGTGACTGGCAGCTGCCTCCCGGAGCCAGCGCTGGAGATATCCTGTGGCCCACGCCGGAGTGGACACCCTTCGAAGGAAGTCCGCTGGTCACTTTCACGTACGAGCGGGAGGTGTTTCTGCCCCTGCCGGTTCAGGTACCGGCGCAACTCGATGTCGATGAATTCCAGTTAAGCACGCGCATCGACTGGCAGGTCTGTGATGTGATCTGCATACCGGGCAATGCGACGTTTTCTCTGAGTCTGCCAGTGGGGGACGCGCCTGAAACCGATCCCCGCTGGGTGACCGCGTTCGCCCAGGCCCGGGACAGCCTGCCCCTCGACGCCCCGGACCTGGTGGCCCGTTTCAACACCCACGACGGCAAGGTCAATATCATGGTGGCGGCGCCGGATGTGCGCTTCGAAGACGCCGAGGAGATTTACTTCTTTACCGAACAGGGGCGCATTATGAAGTACGCCCCTTTCCGGGAAAACATGATCGAAGCGAGCCGGCTCCAGATCAGTTTTGAACAGCACCGCCGCATGCCGCAGGACCTGTCTGAATTCAGCGGTCTGCTGGCCGTGATAGACGCTGAGGGCGATACCCGTTCCTTTGAAATCACACCTACCCGGTCCCGGGCTGCCTGGCAGGACCGCGTAGAGGTGGAGTTGTTGTCCGAATACTCTGCGCTGGTGCCGGGCCAGGAGCAGTGGCTCGCGGTCAGGCTGAAGGCCCAGGAAGGCTGGCATACTTATTGGAAAGCAGCAGGTGACAGCGGCGAGGCGACCGAAACTGACGACTGGTCCGCCCCCGAGGGCACCCTGATCGGGGCTCTCCAGTGGCCGGCCCCCTTCTGGCTGCCGTTTCCGGGTTCCGATCTGGTCAACTACGGTTACGAGGGGGAGGTGATTCTGCCATTGCAGGTGCAACTGCCGGAAACACTGGACGAAGAACAGGCAACCCTGTCCACCACCGTGCGCTGGAACGTCTGCGAGCTTATCTGTCTTCGCGGCGCGCAGCGCCTTGATCTGACCCTGCCGGTCGGGGAGGTGGCGGAACTGGATACCGCTCAGAGCAGTCTGATCCACGACGCACTGACCCGGTTGCCGGAGCAGGACCATGACATCGAGTTCCTGATCGCTGCCGCCGGTGAGCGTGTCAGCCTTGGATTCCGTTCCCCCCAGCCGTTGTTTACAGACGTAGCCGATGCCTGGTTTTTCCCCGACCGTACTCGGATTATTGCCAACGGACCGTTGCGTGAGGTCAGCGTACAGCCCACGCTGTTGCAGATTACTCATGAACAGCCGCGTCGCATGCTGGACGATCTGTCGGCAGTTTATGGCACTCTGGTTGTCCTGGATTCAGCCGGCAGCCGTCGTGCTTATGATTTCATCGACCCGGCGGCCGATGTCGGTCGGTCCACCGTGTCACCCCTGGCAGCTCCGTCATCCGGGGCCGGTTCTGATTCCGGTCCGGCGAACCAGGGGCCATTGACTTTACTCGGCTTCATGCTGGCGGCCCTTCTGGGTGGTCTGATTCTCAACCTGATGCCCTGTGTGTTCCCGGTGCTGTCGCTGAAAGCCCTGGCACTGGCCGGCAACGTGGGGGCGCCGGTGCGCCGGCAGCGGCTCGACGGGCTGGTCTACACCGGCGGGGTACTGGTCTGTTTCCTGCTGCTGGCTTCGGTGCTCATCGCCATGCGGGCTGCCGGTGAACTGGTAGGCTGGGGGTTTCAACTGCAGCGTCCCTGGTTCAACGCGCTGATCATTTACCTGTTTTTCATCATGGGGCTGAGCCTGTCCGGCGTGTTCGAGTTTGGAACCCGGCTGATGAGCGCCGGCAGCGGGCTTGCCGAGCACAGTCACGGTTACCGCCGTTCGTTCTTTACCGGCGTCCTGGCGGTGGTGGTAGCCACGCCCTGTACGGCGCCGTTCATGGGACCGGCGCTGGGTTTTGCCCTGACTCAGACATGGCTGGTGGCAATGCTGGTGTTCACGTCTCTCGGCCTGGGGATGGCGCTGCCCATCCTGGTGTTGTCGTACCTGCCGGGGTTGGCCAGCTATCTGCCCAGGCCGGGAAGCTGGATGGAGACCTTCAAGGAGTTCATGGCGTTTCCCCTTTACGCCACTGCGCTGTATTTTCTGTGGGTATTGGGCAATCAGGTGGGCGTTACCGGCATGGTACTGGTGCTGGGTTCCTGTGTTCTGCTGGCGTTCGCGTTGTGGCTGTTCAGGAAAACTCGACGTGCCACGGTATTCTGGCGCTTCGGTTATCGGGGGCTTGGGACGGTGTGCGTGCTGATTGCCCTGCTGGTTCTGCAATCTCCGTTTGTTCGTGTTTCGCCACAATCGTCGCAGGCGGCCATGTCTGACGATGAAATCAGCCAACAGGGATTTGAGCCTTTCAGTACCCAGCGCCTCGATGAGTTGCAGGCGGCCGGCAGGCCGGTACTTGTCAATATGACGGCGGACTGGTGTATCACCTGCCTGGCCAATGAGCTGTCCACACTGGGAACAGAAACGGTACGGCAGGCCATGTCAGAGCACGATGTCACCTACCTGAAAGGCGACTGGACCAACCAGAATCCTCAGATCACCCAGATTCTCAATCAGTTCAACCGGCCGTCGGTGCCGCTGTACGTGTTGTATTCCGGTGAACCGGGCAGGGACCCCAGAATCCTGCCGCAGATACTCACTCCCGACATCGTAGTGAAAGCCATAAAGGATCTGTAGCGTGGTCAAGCCACCAGTTCGCGGGGCGACGGGGCGGCTTTGGGTTTTCAGTCGCTGTTGTGATTGTCGACGCCGTGGTAACCGGCTTTAGGATGCGCAGGGGGCGTTACACCGCTCTTATTCTGCCGATCCTTTTCCTGGCGGCACTGTCGGTGCGTGCACAGCCGCTGGATTTTACGCCTGCGCTGGAGCAGGCCAGGAATCTGCCGCGTCTGCACAGCCTGCTGATATCCCATCGGGGTGACCTGGTGCTGGAGCACTATTTTCACGGCTGGGACCGTTATCAGCCCGCCAATCTGAAGTCGGCCTCCAAGAGCCTGATTTCAGCCCTGGTGGGTATCGCCATCGATCAGCGGTTGATTCAGGACATTGACCAGCCCATCGCCGATTTCTTTCCGGAATATTTCGCTTCACTGGATGATAAAGCGAAACAGGCAATCTCTGTCAAAGACCTGCTGACCATGCAGTCGGGGCTGGAAACCACAAGCAACCGTAACTATGGTCGCTGGGTCCTCAGTGACGACTGGGTGGAATTTGTCCTGCAGCAGCCGCTGGTGGCATTACCTGGCGAACAAATGATCTATAGCACCGGGAGTACCCACCTGCTGTCGGCTATCCTCAGCCGGGCCAGCGGCCTTTCCACCCGCCAATTCGCACAGCGTTATCTGGCGGAACCTCTGGGCTTCTCGCTGGCGTACTGGAGCCAGGATCCACAGGGAATCTACTTCGGGGGCAACGACCTGGAGATGACTCCCCGGGCGATGCTTGCGTTCGGGCTGCTGTATCTGCAGGAGGGTCGGGTACAGTCTGAACAAGTCCTTCCGGCCGGTTGGGTGGACGAGTCTTTTACGCCCCACGCCACCTCACCCCGTGGCCAGGGACGATTCTATGGCTATGGCTGGTGGCTGCGCGATCTGGCTGACATGCTGGTGCCGGTAGCCTGGGGTTATGGTGGACAGTTGATTTTCGTAGTCCGGGAATTCGACCTGGTGGTGGTGGCAACCTCTGACAGCACTCCCGGAGCGGGACGTCGCAGCCACCTGGGGCGGCTCTATGAACTGGTTGAAGAGGAAATTCTCCGGCTTGTCAGTCGCGAGCACGGGTCCCTGGTCCGGAATTGAGATATCAGGAGCTTATTGCTCTGGGGGCAGGTACAACTGCCAGTTGTGAATGATCAGCGGTCTGGTAACCGAACGGTCCTCAGGAGCCGAGGTAGTATTCGATCTTCAGCTGATTGATCTCGATGATGTCATGATTCTGCAGTTTGACTGACCGGGACCCGATTTCCACGCCATTAACCCGCAGCGGGTGGCTTTCCTCTGTCTGTTCAAGGGTCACGATAAAGTGGCCGTCAGGACGACGATTGATGAGCACCACCTGCAGGCCGGGCTTGCCCAGCTTGACCGATTCCTTTTCCAGAAACAGTTCCCTGCCCGAACTTTTGCCATTCAACAGCTGCAACTTGGCGCTGCGCAACCGTTCTTCCAGGCTGGGCCTGGGACCGGATGAAGCCGCCGGCGGATCCTTGGGCGATTTTGCCCCGATGAAAACGGTTTTTTCGAAGTCGCCGGCCGTGGAAGCGCTGGGTTTGTTATTGTAGTTGATATAGCGAAGTTCATGCTTGCCGATGGTGATCACGTCACCATTCCGGAGCGCATGCTTGTCAATGCTGCGGCCGTTGACAAAGGTGCCGTTGGTACTGTTCAGGTCTTCCAGGAACGAGTCGCCGAAAATCGTCAGCAATTTTGCATGATGGCCACTTACCGCAAGATTGTCGATCCGGATATCATTGTCGTCTTTCCGCCCGATTGTCATCACTTCTTTGTCGAGAGCGTACTCGCCGATTTTATTTGCGTTAAAGCTGAACTCTAATTTTCCAGTCATCGGGTCCTACCTGATCGATTCAAATTTAGTAGTGTGCTGTCCGGTACGCGGAATTCCAGTCTATTCTTGAGCCTGTATCCTGATCAGGATGACTGAGACATTGTCCTTACCGCCGTTCTGGTTTGCCCTGGCGACCAGACTCTGTGCTTTATCATCCAGTGTCGTGCCAGTTTCGCCCAGTATCTGTTCAATCATAGAGTCACTCAACATGTCGGACAGACCGTCCGAACAAAGCAGAAAAAGGTCATCTCTTTCGGCCTCCTGTTGAAGTATATCGACTTCTACTTCTTCTGCTGTACCCAAAGCCCGGGTCACAACATGGTTGATTGAGGCCAGTTTTGCTTCGTCTTCGGTATAAAATCCCTTATCGATCAAATCCTGTACCAGGCTATGATCCCTGGTGATTCTTTTCAGGCCACCGTCTCGAAACTGATACAATCTTGAATCGCCCACGTGCCCGGCATACAGGTGGGGCCCGTCGACTATGGCTGCCACCACTGTAGTCCCCATGCCATTCCGGGTCTTGATCTCTTCCGATGCCTCGAAAATTTTCCGGTTGCTGACTAAAATTGTATTGGAAACCATATTAAGCATCTGAGAACTGGTTATCGGTCTGTCAGTTTCCCTGATCAGGCGGGTTTTCATCTGCCGCAACACCTGTTCTACGGCCATGCGGCTGGCAATTTCACCTGCCTGGTGCCCCCCCATGCCATCTGCAAGGACAGCAATTCCGGAACTTATGTCATATCCGATGCAGTCCTCGTTATGGTCCCGTGTCAGCCCGGTATCGGTGAATCCGGCGATCTCCACGGTTGTTGTCCTCGACATCACTGTTCTCCCAGAATTTCCCTGAAGCTGTCCGCAACCTGGTCATAGACCAGCGGAACCACCTCACTGATCTGACGATTACCGTCGAAGAACAGCAGGTACTGTGAAAACAGGAGTAACAACAGCCCGAACATTCTGAAAGTCCGGGTTTTATATATGGGCACTTTTCTGTGCTGGGCGACCAGTTCAAAAACCGGTTCCTGAGCGTCGTCTTCAAGTTTGGGAACTGTAATTGCCGTGATATCGTCCTTGGAGCGTTCCTTTGGCCTGGGCACTCCAGAGGAATCCGATGCCGGATCCGGTTCATGACTTCCGGGTAGACGGGTTCCGGTCACTTCAAGATGTTCGTTGAACATCCTTATGCAGCGCTGCAGGCTGTCCCGGTGGCGGCGCTCCGGGATTGTCGACAGCATTGTTGTGATCAGCTCCTGAATGTCTCCGGGCAGGTCGAGAAAGGTTTTCCTTGGCGCCTGCCGATTGTCGGATTCCTGCCTGGGGAGGCTGCCAGTGAACAGTTGGTAAAGAATCACGCCGACTGCGTAAATGTCGGCCGAGATACTCTCAGTCTCGTCCTGGAGGCTGTAGAAGTGAGCATTCTTGATATCGCTCAGATCGTCCTTCAGACCAAAATCCGTGATCTTGACCAGGCCTTCGTCGGTAAACAGAATGTTGGTGGGGCGCAGGTGACCGTGCACGATGTTGTGTTTGTGGGCAAACTCCATTCCCTGGCAGATTTCTTTGCCGATACGCAGGATTTCATTCCAGCTGAGCTCGAAGGCGAGTTTATCCTGCAGTGTGCCACCACTGAGGTAGCTCTGGACCAGGATGAACAGCCGATCGTTCCTGGCCGTGCCGAGAGTCTGGAGAATATTCTGATGTTGTATACGGGCCAGCTTGTTGCTGGTTTCGAAACCCGGCGAGTTGTTGGTCTTCTTCTTGATGATCAGCAGATTGCCGGTGTGTTTCTGCTGATATAGATACACCGATCCGTAACGGTCTTCCCGCAGTACATCAAGGAGCTGAAACTTGGCCTTGATCTGGGTAATTCCCTGCTCTGCACGCAGTTTCTGGTCCCCCTGAATGTGGGCACCTTTCATTACGCTCAACACGTCGATTTTCAGGGTCTCCGCCGACTCAGGGCGGTCTTCTGGAACAGGTTCCAGGCACTGGAGAATGATACGGTCCAGTTCCGGGGTGACTTCCGGATTCAACTTCGATGGCGGGGGAAAATGTCCGGCGGGAATTTCACCTGTGAACAACCGGTACATCACCACGCCAACGGAGTAGATGTCGCTTTTGGTGGTCACGTTGTCAGCGGATTCCCGCTGCTCCGGGGACATGTAGTTATAGGTCCCCATGACCGTCCCTTCAACGGTTTTTTCACTGGGCAGCCCCTGGTCTTCGTAAAACTGGGCGATGCCGAAATCCAGCACTTTGATGTTGCAGTTTTCGTCCACCAGAATGTTGTCCGGCTTGATGTCCCGATGAATGACATTGTTCTTGTGGGCGTAAGCCAGCGCCTTGAGCAGCTGGATGATGATACCCATCTTGTTGTAGTGGTCCAGCTGCATGGCCTGCACGGCGTTGTTGAGTTCGATGCCCTCGATGTATTCCATGACAAAAAAGGGCAGGTCGTCCTCGTTGATACCGCGATCGATGACGTGGATGATGTTGGGGTGGTTGAGGCGGGCAATGATGAGCGATTCCCGCTCGAAACGGTTGCGGGCTTCGCCGTGGTCTTCCAGTTCGTGGGTAAGAATTTTTATCGCGACCGGGCGCTTTAAGGAGTCCTGAATACCGCGATAAACGAATGCCATGCCGCCTTCGCCGATCTTGACAAGATTTGAGTAGCCATCCAGTTTGACCTGCTCTTCCATGGAGTTCTTTTTGCCTTATAAAACAGAGGAATGTGCAAGTTACATAGGGTAATGAGTGAGCTGCCTGAAAAATGTGATATTCTTCGCAAAATCACGTAGTTACAGCGTGGAACACTGTGACTCCCCGCGCAACTTGAGTAACAAGGTGAAAACCGTTGATGAAGACTCTCAACATTACCGCAGTGGCGGTGCTGGTCATTGCCATTTTCTACGTCCTGATCGTGGGCGAGGCTTTGCTTCTGCCGCTGGTGGTTGCGGTCGCTCTCTGGTACCTGATCAACCTGCTGGCCAGCGGCTTTCAGGAAATCAAACTGGGGAGGTTCCGAATTCCCTGGCCGGTGTGTCTGGTCGCATCAATACTGTCTTTTGTCGCCCTCGGCTGGGCGGTGGTCAATTTTATCGGGTCGAGCATCAGCGATGTGCGACAGGTAATCCCCACTTACCAGGCCAATATCGAGGCGCGTATCCGCAACCTGCCATTTTCCGAATACCTGATCGATGAGCAGACCGGCGAGTTTTCGGGTTTCCTGCTGGACCCGGGGTGGCTGGATCTCCCTTCGATTTTCGCTTCCCTGGCAAGTACATTCACGTCGGTAGTCACCAGTGGCGGAATTATCTTTATCTACATCATTTTTCTGTTGCTGGAGCAGGGCAGCATTGACAAGAAGATCTCCAGCCTGGTGGATAATCCAGAACGGGAACGCAGGGTGCGGAACATCATCAAGAAAATTCAGCTGGATATCCGCAAGTACATCAGCATCAAGATGTTCACCAGCACACTTACCGGCGTTGTCAGCTATGTTTTCCTGCTGATTCTCGACGTGGATTTTGCGGCAGTGTGGGGGCTGCTGATCTTTCTGCTGAATTTTATTCCAACTGTCGGGTCTATCATTGCCACCATATTTCCCGCAGTGATCGCGCTGGCCCAGTTCGAAGGGTACACCCAGTTCGTGCTGGTTCTGGCGGTCATTGCCTCGTTCCAGATGGTGATCGGAAATTTCCTCGAGCCGAGAATGATGGGGACATCGTTCAATCTGAGCCCGTTGCTGATACTGCTCAACCTGGGCCTGTGGGGTTACATCTGGGGTCTGGTTGGCATGTTTCTGTGTGTGCCGTTTCTTATTATCGTCTTTATTGTACTGGCTCATTTTCCACAGACCCGCCCGATTGCGGTGATGCTGTCGGCTGACGGTAACGTCGGCTTTATCGATGAGGACTAGGGAACCTCTGATTAAGTCCCACAATGCTCTGGCCTTCAGGCAAGTCTGCTGGCGAGGCGCATTGCCGCCGGCATGCGTCCACCTGTCTAGGCAGTGCAACGAAGCCAGCGGGGTTGCCTCGAAGGCCCTTCGGGGCGGGGCCTGTCGGGCGTCGCTGCTTCGTTGCCGTGCTTGGCAAGGGAGTGACCATTCCCGGCGCACGGCGCCTTACAGCAACACCCGACAGACTCCCGCAGAGCGTTGTGGGACTTAATCAGAGGTTCCCTAGTACCCTGCGATCTCCGCCAGTGCGGTACGGTACCTGTCCACAGCTTCCCGGCGCGGTATCCGGGGAGCGCCCGGAATTGTGATAATCTCGGATAGCTCTGCAACCCTCTGCAGTTAGCAGCTATAATCCCCGTGTTTTGAGTGACGGTTCCGCCGGCTGGCCAGCCAGGCGGAACCTGGGACTCAATGACTTACATCCTCCAGCTGGAATTGCCAGATGAAAAGCGCCGATATCAGAAATAAGTTCCTAGACTATTTTGCCCGCAACGGGCACCAGGTTGTGAACAGCAGTTCCCTGGTGCCGGGTAACGACCCCACGCTGCTGTTTACCAACGCCGGCATGGTGCAGTTCAAGGAGGCGTTTCTGGGAGAGGAGACACGAGAGTGTTTGCGCGCCACCAGTTCCCAGCGCTGTGTTCGTGCCGGGGGTAAACACAACGACCTGGAAAACGTGGGCTATACCTCCCGACACCATACCTTTTTCGAGATGCTGGGCAATTTCAGTTTTGGCGACTATTTCAAGCGTGAGGCGATTCAGTTTGCCTGGGAGTTTCTCACCATTGAACTGGGCCTGCCGAAAGAAAAGCTCTGGGTGACGGTATTCCGGGAGGATGGCGAGGCGGCCTCAATCTGGCTTGACGAAATCAAGGCGGACCCGCAGCGCTTTTCCCGCCTGGACGAAAAAGACAACTTCTGGGCAATGGGTGACACGGGACCCTGTGGGCCCTGCTCGGAAATCTTTTATGACCACGGGCCGGATGTCGAGGGTGGTCCTCCGGGCAGCCCGGAGGAGGACGGTGACCGTTACATTGAAATCTGGAATCTGGTGTTCATGCAATTCGACAGGCAACCGGACGGCGAGCTGAGGCCGTTGCCCAAGCCATCGGTGGATACCGGAATGGGCCTGGAGCGGGTCGCCGCGGTCATGCAGGGGGTGCACAGCAATTACGAGATCGATCTGTTCCAGACTCTGCTGAGGTCCGCCGCACAGATTACCGGAGAAAGCGATCTTGCCCGCCCCTCGCTGCAGGTTATCGCCGACCATATACGTTCCTGTTCATTTCTCATCGTAGATGGAGTAATTCCCTCCAACGAGGGTAGGGGCTATGTGCTGCGTCGTATTATCAGGCGTGCGGTCCGACACGGTTACCAGTTGGGGATCAAGGAGGTCTTTTTTTACCGGCTGGTCAGTGCGCTGGTGGAGGCCATGGGCGCTGCCTATCCGGAGCTGGTGGAGCGGCAGGGTTTCGTGGAAAAAGTGTTGCAGGAGGAAGAGCAGCAGTTTGCCAGAACACTTGAACATGGCATGGGAATTCTTGAGCAGGCGATCGGGAAACTGGACGGGAAAGTGATTCCGGGCGAAACCGTGTTCCGGCTTTACGATACCTACGGTTTTCCCGTTGACCTAACCGCCGACGTGGCCAGGGAGCACGGGTTGACCCTGGATCATGAGGGGTTTGAGACCGCCATGAACGAACAGAAAACCCGGGCCCGGTCAGCAAGCAGTTTCGGCGCAGTTGAGAAACTGGTGATCGAACTGGAGGGGGCCACTGATTTTATTGGCTACGACAGTCTGCAGGGGCAGGGGACCGTACAGGCGATTTATCAGGGCGGTCATCCGGTTGAGTGCATCGAAACCGGAGCCGAGGCGGACCTGATCCTCGACCACAGTCCCTTCTACGGAGAGTCGGGCGGGCAGGTCGGCGACCGCGGCAACCTGGAGGCTGACGGTAAGCACTTCGAAGTGACCGACACCCAGAAGCAGGGTGACTACCTTATTCACCGCGGTATTCTTCGCCAGGGTGAACTCAGAGTGGGAGACTCGGTCGCGGCGCAGGTGGAGACGGAAAACCGGGCGGCGATTACACTGAACCATTCGGCCACGCACCTGATGCATGCGGCATTGCGTCAGGTTCTGGGGGTCCACGTTGCCCAGAAAGGGTCGCTGGTCACTGCGGAACGCCTGCGGTTCGACTTTTCCCACCCCTCACCGCTGACAGCGGAGGAGCTACGGCAAGTGGAGTCGTTGGTAAACCGGGAAATTCTGTCCAACAGTGAAGTGAGCAAGGAGACCATGAGCATGGACGAAGCCCGGCGCAAAGGTGCGCTGGCACTGTTCGGAGAGAAATACGGCGACGAAGTGCGAGTGGTCAGCATGGGCAGACAGTTTTCTACTGAATTGTGTGGTGGTTGCCATGTACAGCGCACCGGTGACATAGGCGTTTTCAAGATTGTGAGTGAAACCGGCATCGCTGCCGGCGTGCGCCGCATTGAAGCAGTAACCGGTCAAGGCGCTCTGGCGCTTGTCTATCGCCGGGAACAGACACTTTCCCAGCTGGAGGAGATCGTCAAGGCCAATGAAGACGGCCTGGTGGAAAAGGTCCGGTTGCTCACGGCCCAGACCCGGGCTCTGGAAAAGCAACTCGAACAACTGAAGGCCAGGATGGCCAGCACTGCCGGCAGCGATATCGCCAGCCAGGCGATAGTCGTTAGTGGAGTCAAAGTACTGGCAGCACGACTGGAGGGTCTGAATGCCAAGTCCCTGCGGGATACCGTAGACCAACTCAAAAACAAGCTGGGGGAAGGCAGCATTATCGTCCTGGCAAGTGAAGAAGGTGAAAAGGTGAACCTGGTGGCGGGTGTAACCCGGGATCTGACCGATCGAATCAAGGCCGGCGACCTGGTGAATATGGTAGCGAGCCAGGTGGGCGGCAAGGGTGGTGGGCGGCCAGACATGGCTATGGCCGGTGGCAGTAATCCTGCAGCTGTCCCGGCGGCGCTTCAAAGTGTAGAGCCCTGGTTGAGTGAGCGACTCTGAGCGTTTGCCCGGTGCTGTCACAGTTGCAACCGGGCAGGCAATGCTGTTTAATTTGCAGCTTTTTAGAGAGCGGTAAGCATTAAAATGGCATTGATCGTTCAAAAATACGGGGGCACATCGGTCGGGTCGGTTGAGCGCATTGCGGCGGTAGCCGACAAGATCGCCGGCTTTCGCAATCGGGGCGAGGATATCGTTGTTGTCGTATCCGCAATGAGCGGCGAGACCAACAGGCTGGTCAGCCTCGCTCAGGCGATAAACGACAATCCTCCTCTCCGGGAAATGGACGTGCTGCTTTCCACGGGCGAACAGGTGACCATTGCCCTGTTGTGCATGGCATTGCAGAAACGGGGTTATCCGGCCCGGTCGTTCACCGGTGGCCAGGTGCGTATCCTCACCGACGAGGCACACACGCGGGCCCGGATACGGGAAATAGACGGCGAGAAAATACGTGCGGATCTGGCTGAAGGCAGAGTGGTCGTGGTGGCCGGTTTTCAGGGTGTCGATGACAGTGGCAACATCACCACGCTGGGGCGGGGTGGATCGGATACCACTGCGGTCGCACTGGCTGCCGCCCTGGGGGCGGATGAATGCCAGATCTATACTGACGTGAAGGGTGTTTACACGACCGATCCACGGGTGGTCAAGGACGCCAGCCTGCTCAAATCCATCACCTTTGAGGAGATGCTGGAGCTGGCGAGCCTGGGCGCCAAGGTCCTGCAGATTCGATCAGTGGAGTTTGCCGGCAAGTACAAGGTACCCCTGCGGGTGCTTTCCAGTTTCGAAGAGGGGCCTGGAACCCTGATCAGTATGGAGGAAGAAAGCGATATGGAAGATCCGACTATTACGGGTATCGCCTTTGCGCGCGATGAGGCCAAGATTACCGTGTCCGGCGTGCCGGATGTTCCCGGGGTTGCCTACAAGGTGATTGGCCCGGTGAGTGATGCCGGTATCGAGGTGGATGTCATTGTGCAGAATGTCTCCGCTGACGGCACCACGGATATTACATTCACCGTAAAACGAGGCGACAGCCGACAGACAAGGGAAATCCTGGAGCAGGTGGCAACCGAGATAGGTGCAAAAAAAGTCGCCGTCGACGACCGGATCGCCAAGGTGTCCATCGTAGGCGTGGGGATGCGGTCCCATGCGGGTGTCGCCAGCAGAATGTTCAAGACCCTGGCCGCTGAAAATATCAATATCCAGGTCATCACTACCTCGGAAATAAAAATATCCATTGTCATCGAAGAAAAATACCTGGAGCTGGCGGTCAGAGCACTGCATGCTGCTTTCGAGTTGGGGGATCCGGAGTACGAGCCGGAAACCGACGGAGAAGGCTAGTCCGCACGGGAAAGGGGATCTGGATTCGGGCGTGGATTCCAGGCCTTGGAAATTGAGGTTTCGCAGGTACAGTCCGCGGGTGGCAGTCGGAACCGGGTTGGAGTATGCACACCCGGGATACGAAGATCCGAATTGGGTATTTCCAAGTAACCAAAATACGTGAATAATGGGCCTGGCAATGGAATGGTAAATGGAGGTAGCAAATGCTGATTCTAACCCGCCGAATCGGGGAGACCTTGATGGTAGGGGACGATGTCACCATCACAGTACTGGGTGTCAAGGGCAACCAGGTGCGCATAGGAGTCAATGCTCCAAAGGACGTGGCCGTGCATCGCGAGGAGATTTACCAACGCATACAGAAAGAAAAAACCGGTGACGACCCCGACGAATCGGAAAACGAATCCTGAAAGTAAACACCCATCTCCATTCCTGGTTTCCTGCTGGCACACAACATTTGGCGGCGTGCAGGGATTACCTGATTCGAAGGCCAGTGTCCGGGCCCGAGTTGCCGGTGAACAGCCGGCATGCGTGTCGCCAGTCCGGTGAACAGAGCCACTTCAGCGCGGAGATCAGCAACCTCATCAACTGATTGCTTCACCACTGCGGGCAGGAGAACTCCGGACCACTAAGCTTCACACAACGTCCGTTGGCTATGCTATTATTTCGCCTTCCGGAGAGATGGCCGAGTGGCTGAAGGCGCGCCCCTGCTAAGGGCGTATAGGACAAAATCCTATCGAGGGTTCGAATCCCTCTCTCTCCGCCAGATAGGCACGTATTACGGGCTTTTCTCGACCATTTCGCCGCGCTACCCCCCAATTTGCCAACCAACTGTTTCTTGCTTTTTCTTAATTGAAAAAATTTGCCAAGTTCGGCGAAAACACTAAATGCTAATCTACCGACCCCACCCCCGGGGTTCCCCGCGCTGTGGTGGCGGGACTCCTTGCTCGTTTATTACTAATCTGCTCAGGCACAGACTAAAGATATTTTAGAAATTTTTACTTCAGCCACCCACGCATTTTGTAGTGTTGTAGACTACTAACTCCAGGCCATAAGTAGGCCTACACGTTAACCAACAACAAGAACTAATACATGATCACCGGCGAGCTAAAGTCCAAAGTCGACCGCATCTGGGACACCATGTGGTCCGACGGCATCTCCAACCCTCTATCTGTCATCGAGCAACTGACCTACCTGTTGTTTGTCAAGCGCCTTGATGAGCCACGCACTCTGAAAGAGGCCAAAGCAGCCCGCACAGGGAAGCCCATAGAGGACCCGGTGTTCAGCCTGGATCAGGACAAACTGCGTTGGTCGCGTTTCAAAAAGACTGCACCTGATCCTTGACATGGGTAACCCCGAAACCTGTGACTATTGGCGTTTTTGTGCGTTCAGCGGCACACTTTGCAGTTGCTGTGGCGGCACGGTAACCCAGTGTCCTCCGGGTTCGCAAACGGCTACCGTCGCCTGGATCGGTACCTGTCAAAATCCGGCCGACGGACAGGACTACCTGATCTCCTACAACAATTGCTGTGGCACAAGTGGTTGTGGTCGGTGCGTTCCCGGGTGGTCACTCCGCCTTGATGCTGGTGGCTGCCGGGCTGAGGCATGTTTCTTCCACCACATGGGGAAGCCGCAAGTACATGAACATGAAGCTGTTGAAAGAAATGGACCAGGAGGTCATTTATTCAGTGGCTTAACCAAGCACCGGGACCGCCCCTGAGGAAAAAGTGCGAAGCACTTTTGACACTACCGAAACGACAGAGGCCTAGTCATTAGCAATCTGGACGCAGCCGGAGGATTGAATTCAATTGCCTTCCGGCTGCAATCGATCGGCCACCACCTCCAGTGTCTCGGTGCCCTGGTTGGTCACTTCTGGTGGACAATCAGGTGATGCTTGCTATCAACTGCTGCCTGAACGTTGTACCCTACAATTCCCGAGCCCCGTCACTTCATCGAACGGGTATCCGGGTTTGTGGTGCCACTTCGTGTTGTGTGGTTGCGCCACAGAGTTCACAAAGAATTAACAATAAAAGGATACTCGTATGAGGTTTACTGGATTTAGAAAGAATGTAATAACACTTGCCACGTCACTTCTTTTGGCAATGCTTTGGGCCATTCCCGCTGCTGCACAGCAAGGACCGAACCTGTTCAGGGTGGTACAGGTCGAGGTGCATAACAACATGGTGGGAAACTTCAGAGCTGGTCATCGGGAAGTGATTACGCCTAAGACTAGAGAGTTGGGTGACCCCTTTCGCTATGTGGGCCGCAGGGTACTGGGCAATACCAATGTGTTTTCGATGATCTCTCCCATCCCTAATTTGGCAGGCGTTAATCGAAACCTACAGCTGTCTGAGATGGAACAGAACTACTTGCAGAGCATGGTGATTTCATCAGTAGCTTCCCGAACCCAGTACGTCATGCAGATTCAACCTGAGATGAGTTTGCCGAATATCGGATTTGCTGGATACACTATTATTTACCGTCTGCTGGTAAAGGGTGATAGGCTTGCTGACTTTATGGAGTTATGGATGGAAGAAGTCATACCGGCACTTGATGCTAGTGGTGTGCAAGGCACTCAAGTCTATCGTACGGTGCAGGGTGGTAATCTGAATGAGTTCTGGACAGCCACATCGGTGCCAGCACTCCCAAGCGGCAATGGCGGCGGCGGTGGGCCTTTCTCAGGCCTGGGCCCAGAAGGCGCTGCAGACCTCAACCAACGGATTAACGAATTAACCGATTCGGTTGAAATCTATTGGGACCGAATTGATGAGGAACTGAGCTACGGCCTGATACCAGTAGGACAATAAGCCAATCAACTACTATCTGGTGTAAAGTACAAGGACGTATTTTACCCTTGTCTAATCATTTGGTTTTCTAGAACCGTCGGTTTTGCTTACGCAGCTTCTACTTCCTAGATACTCCTGGTATCGACAAGTTAACTATCTAAATTCAAGAAAGTCTCTGTAAAACCATTTCCATATTGCTACTGCCTTTTCCCAAGACGCAAAGGCACTTAGCCGAAACGATCGATAGTTTTCTGCTGAGATTAGGTGTCTGCCAAAATTAAATATATTGTATACGGCCGCATGAGATTCTAAGGAACCTCTGATTAAGTCCCAAAACGCTCTGCGGGAGTCTGTCGGGTGTTGCTGTAAGGCGCCGTGCGCCGGGAATGGTCACTCCCCTGCCAAGCACGGCAACGAAGCAGCGACGCCCGACAGGCCCCTCCCGAAGGCCAGAGCGTTGTGGGACTTAATCAGAAGGTTCTAACTTGTCAGTACCGAAAAATGACCCAGTGGTTGTGTAATCCCCCCATTTTCCCCAGCGGCTATTCGTAGAAAATCATGCTGCCTCCAGCAGTCGTCTTGGTGGCACACCACCATCGCTGTATTGAACGTTCGTTATTGTAAAGCCAGAGCCATTCTGTCGCCAAATGCTGTGCTTATCTACCGATTCAAAAGATGATATCCAGCCACTCGTGCGTACTTCTTTTCGCTCAATACGCATTCTGTTACTTACCTGGTTGAATATGAGGTAAAGTTCTATAGCCCATCAACGAGCGACTGCGCTATTATTCCGGGCCGTTGTCGAGGCGTATTGCACTTGGCTTGCCGCGCCATTCAATAATCTGTCTAAACTACGGATACCCAAGGCTTGGTAGCGACAAGTCGACGTCAATGCCGAGCCCTTCGCGGTTGTAGTCATCAAGTACATTGAACGTCCGTAGCAAGCGTCCATCAGTCAGCGAATCACTCATAAAATCAATCGACCAAACCTGGTTTACAGCCGTCGGCACACTCAGTGCGTCAGGTTTGTCACGCTTGATTCGGCGTTTCGGCTTGATCCGCAAATTCATTCAGCTCCCGATATATCCGGTAAAAACGCGCTTATGATTCCAGCCGAAGCACTTCACATTACGCAAATACAGAAAACACAGGCCGAAGCCCCAGCGCTTATGAGTCGTTGTCAGCCTGAGCAACCAATCGGCGATCTCTGAGTTCTCACAGGAGAATATAGGGTCATAGTAGTAACAGGATTCGCTCACACTCATACACTGGCAAGCAAAGCGGACACTGATGCCATGACGCGCAATTGCAGACTTCGCCATCTCTTTGCGCTGAGATGGCTTTGCTTTCCCCTCAAGGGCCTCCTGGCGGATCTCCGCCTTCGGCCTCTCCTCGGCGTACATCTTCTTTAGCCGCTTGTTTTCTTCCTCAAGCTCTTTAAGACGCTTCATCATTGACGCGTCCATACCGCCGTATTTGGCTCGCCATTTGTAGAATAAGCCCTGGCTCATGCCGTGCTCCCGGCACAAATCAGCGACTGATATGCCTTCTTCGTTCTGCTTCAAGATCGCCAGTATCTGGCTATCGCTAAATCGTGACTGTCGCATAGAAAACTCCTTCCGTTCATTTTAGTGGAATTTTCTACTTATAGCCTCTGCGGATTTAAGGGGGGATTACAGTTGCCTTTAAAACTGACGACACAAATATACCGGCGCTTCTCAACCTATGAGAGTGAGGAGTGTCAACTATTCAATGTAAAAACTACGAGAAGTGGGTCAATCGAGGATGCAAATCAACAACTTGCACTATGCCAGCCTCGCATGTTCTGTACTCAGCATTCCGCGAAAAATGCCGGCCCTGTTACCACAGGACCAGCATGTCCTGATATCGAACTGCTGACGGAAGTCGAAGCGCTGCATATATAACAAATACTTCCGACAAACCGGCATTACTTCACCCATTCGATGATGATCCTGGCAACCGGGTTCCGCCAATCCAGCACTGCTGGGTCGGCATCGCCAATACCGTGGATGCCACTGTGAATGTGCACATATCCTTCGCCGCTGTCGCCAGGAGAGAAACCTTCTCCGCCGAGCCCGGCTACCGTCGTGGCCAACTCGTCATTCGTTTCACTGCCCGCATCATAGGAACTTGCCATGTAAGCCACCGTTTTCGTGCCCTTGGTGGGTAACAGTGCATCCTTGATGGCTAAGAATGCGTCATTTGTCGCACCCAACATTGCGCCAACGCTAAAGTGGTCATTGGGGGTATGAGCCCAGATTTGAACCGTTGTCGAATCGCCCGGGAATGTCAGGCCGCCCGTGCTGATCTGTACATCCTGAACATCCTCCATAGTCCAGAGATAGTCAGCCATGGGCTGGCCGTTACCGGCTTCAGCCAACCAGGCCAGTTCATCGCTGGGTGCTTCGCCTTCTTCAAAAAAAGCGACACCGGGCTCGTGAGTGGCTACCAGCACTGGAGCCAAAGGTTGACCACGAGTGAGATTGGTAATGGTTACTTCATACATGACGCCCTGATCGGCCCAACCGCTGTGTGTGAACAGCAGAGTACCGGTCAGAAGACATCCGACTAGAACTAGTGATTTATTAGGCATATTCATCCTCTCCAAATTAGTGACTGGTCAAATTCCTAATGGGAAACCAGGAACTTCCAATTCCAATCCTAATGAGGAGTGTTCACACGCCAATCACGAAAAGATCACATTTTTATCCCAACTCGAAGAACCGACCGACTCTGACCTGGTTACTGCCTCAGTCCTCGGTTAATTTGCAGGAAAAAATGACCCAGTGATTGCATTTAAATTTGACTCCTCACACCTGCCACCGAGTCAGATAGTGCCTTGTCTTGATTCAGGGTCCAGTTTCCATTGCAGCTTGCGAAAGGAGAATCAACAGCTTCATCAAGGAAAATCACAAGCCAAAACAAAGGATGATGGAGCGCAATCCCACGCGCTGGTCACACATAACTAGAAACTGGCAGCATGGGCAAAGAGTAGAATTTAACCCTAAACATCGAAAAGAAGCAGTGATGTACTCGCGCTACAACTACGTTGACAAACACCGATTCTAGCCGATTTGAGAAGTTTTTCATTTAGCCATCGGCTTCAGGAGTCGACCCTTAATGGTCATTCGTACTAAGGGATGAAAGCGACGGAATTATCGTACTTGGCAATGCCCCCCAACCGTCAAAAACAATCTGGGCGTCACGCTTTACCCATGCCGTTTGCCAGCCGCATGCACGTGCTCCGACTATATCAAAGGAATTGCTCGAAACCAGTCGGGTTTGCTCAGGTTGCGTGTTTGTGACGCGGGAGAAGTGCGCGTAGACCTTAGGATCTGGCTTGAATGACCTAACGTCGTGTACGCTCACAATGCCGTCAAGTAATTCGACAATATCCGCATGCTGCAACAGACTTTTTAGGTCTTTTGGATGCCCATTTGAGAACGCGTATAGAGCCCGACCCTCAGCACGCAACATCGCAAGCGCATCCGGCACATCTTCATACGCATCGAGGTGTGTGTAGTTACTAAGAATCAGTTCTTTGGCTGAATTCGGTAACTGCGTATGTAAGGCTGTATTGGCGTACTCAAAAGCTTCACGGGTGACCACGGAAAAATCTTCATAGGAGCCCATCAAACCACGCCGAAAACTGAATTCCAATTGTTTGGTGCGCCACAGTTGCGAGAATGGGTCAGCTTGCTCCCCCAAATAATCACGCAACCGCGTCACAATTGCATGGGGGTTTATGAGCGTTCCGTACACATCTAAAGCTAACGTTTCCATTACATAGTTACCATTTTTAGGTGATCATCATTAAACTGGGCGGATAAGATTACCTCATCATTCTCTTCGTTTGGCGTGTTATAGCCGGTATTATACAGCACAGCAACCCCTCGTTCCGGTACGGCCGCGTATCGATTTATAGATGGTAAGGCTTGTCTGAAACCAGTACATAGTAGTCAAATCAAAATGTCCGCAAATGGCTGCGACCGGAATTAATTAAACAAGATTAATCCCGATATTCTCAATAAGTAGATAGCACTTCTGGCAAATATTGGAGTCGTTGCTGGGATAGTGTTTTTAGTATTGGAAATCCCCAAAAACTATCCCAATAAATGGTGGATTAAGTGGTTGCCTGGTAATAAGATATGAAGAAGGTCCATTTAAGGCAATAGGCATCGCGTTCCATAGCCCGGCTATAAAACAAGACCAATTCATTGGATTCTGCTAAAGGGGAGGAGCCTAAATGCGTTACACAAACAGGAGCCCAATTGCGATAAAATGAGACTCCTTTTCAAAATGAAGAGCCTTTGCAGGCGTTCATTCTATCTCAATGCAAGGCGACCGTTTTAGTGAGGTTAGAAAAAAGCCGAGTCACTTTCGAAAGGATGTTGCACGCCGAATGCTGAAAATATGGAAAAGGCTGGCCTCGGAGCTCAGGGCGAACCGCAGAGTTTTCTTTGTTTTAGTAACAGACTCAAGCAAAGGTTCGCCGGGTAAGGCGGGTTGTACGCTATTGTTGACGGAAACCGGCGAGCAAGTTGGGACACCAGGTGGCTGTATGAGAAAGAGCTACTAAGGATCGGTCGTGATGCGCTAGCGAGTGGATCTTTTAAGACCGAGGTACAAACACTGCTTCATCATAAAACAGATTATTCAAAATCCTCCGGTTTGATTTGCGGTGGCAGCCAATCAAACCTTTTAACATTAGTAAGTCCCACGCAGTTGCCTACAGTGCAATCATTTACCGACAACTTGGTCGCTGGCAATCCTGGCGTGCTCAGCATCACAGCGGACTCGTGGTGCTACGAACCCGATCTCGAATCCAGTCACAGCATTCGTTATGAAAAGTCGGCGGGCACCTATCGTGTTAAACTTTCAACGCTGAATCAACGCAGAGTTGCGATCTTTGGCGGCGGACATTTCTCGGTGCCGCGTTGGCAACGCAAATGAAGCTACTTGGCTATGTCGTAACTGTCATTGAACCACGCGAAGAATTATTTACTCTCGCGCCTTTTCAAACGCAGACTTGTGGGCCTCGAATATTACATTCAGAAAGTTTTGCCTCAGGCGTTAGCCTAGTCGATCATCCGGAAAAAACCTTCGCCGTGATTTTATCGCCGTCATACCACGAAGATATCAATGCGTTGAGCGGAATTCTGGGTTGTCCGTTTCCCTATATTGGAATAATGGGTAGTCCCGCAAAGATAGCAAAAATACAGGAAGGCCTTTTCTCGCTGAATTTTGATCTTCAGGATTGGCGGCGAGTTACAGCACCCGACGGGACTGTCCATTGACAGCGATTCTCCTGAAGAAATCGCAGTAAGCATAGCTGCGCAAATTCTGAAAGAGGCTACTAGGCTAGACTTAAAGTAGCGCAGGACTTGGGTCAAAATGAGCAATAGATTTCCCATCCAATTCATACTTAACACGGATCTTGTCACAGTCGAGCTGCCGCCGGGAACCCTTGCCCTGGATTTTATTCGAGATCAAAGACACCTTTCGGGCACCAAAGAAGGTTGCAGAGAAGGCGACTGTGGTGCCTGCATTGTGCTTGTTGGCGAACTAGTGACAGCTTCTGTTGATAATTCCAGGGAGCGCAATCTTAGAAGGAACACTGTGAAAAGCGGTATGCACTATCAGCCGATGACATCCTGCCTGCTACCCGTCGGTGAATTGCGGGGAAAACATCTGGTTACCATTGAAGGCTACGGAGTTCACGGGATGTTGCAAGCTTTGGTGCTGTCGGTTCAGAGGGTGGGTGCAGAAGGCGAACAGCTAAGTACGGTTCAAGCTGCCATGATTGAATGTGGTGGGACACAATGCGGTTATTGTATTCCCGGATTTATAATGTCACTAACCGGATGGGTTGCCGATCCAAGTCGCCCGCTGGACCGCAATGGGCTAAACCAGGCAATATCTGGAAACCTGTGCCGCTGTACCGGCTACAATTCAATTCGAAAAGCGGGTCAACGCATCGCCGATGGCCTAAGTGATTTGGTTAAGGCAGTGGATCGAATCAAGGCGCTCTGTGAGCGCGGCGATTTACCTGCGTATTTTCTTGACATTGAAAGGCGATTGCTCGAGCTCTCGCAACGCAGTTCCCTTGTCGATTCGCGCGAAGAGATTGCCGTCCCCATTACTGGTGGGGCTGCCATCCCTGTTGCCGGAGGGACTGACTTCTTTCTTCAACAAGGTGCTCATGCTCAAACGATGGCTCTTAATCTAATCCAGTGGACTGCGCCGGCTGCGGCCGTTGTGGTCGAAAACAATTGGGTCATTAATAGTGGATGCTCGAATGAGCTTTGAAATTTTTGGCCGCGATCCGCTGGTGCAAGAAGCCATACCAGACATCCAAAATTACAATAAACTTATCGCCAGCTGGCCCATAAGAATTCGTGCTACCTTAGCGGGCAACCTCTGCAATGCGTCGCCTATCGGTGATCTTACCTGCCTAATGCTGGCGCTTGGTGCGGAATTAGACCTGGTAGAGGATGGCAGAGAGCGGTCCTTGCCATTAAGTAAATTTTATTTAGGTTATCGAAAAATCAACAAGACTGACACTGAAATTCTGCACACGATTCGATTTCCCAAGCCCTCAATGAATTCCATTGTCGGTTGGGAGAAAATCTCAAAGCGCCCCCATCTCGACATTGCTACAGTTAATTCAGCTGTTGTCTTTGAATTGGAAGGTAAACGACGAATCAAGTCCGCGCGCCTTGCGATAGGCGGGGTTGCTGAGATCCCGCTGCTACTTGAAAAGACAGGCCAGTTTCTGATGGACAAAGAATTGGATGTTGATGTGATGTTCGAAGCACTTGCATGGGCTCAGAAGGAGATTGCACCGATCAGCGATATACGTGGCAGTGCCGATTACAAACGACTTCTCGTCCGCCAACAGCTGCTTGCCCACTTTTTCAGGGGGTTTCAAGAGCATATTCCAGAGGATACTGCCTTTGAAGCATTACGATAGCAAGCTCCACGTCAGCGGCAGTGCAGAATTTGTCGATGACAGCCCTGCTCCACAGGGTATGCCACACGCCGCTGTGTTTGGTTCACCCATCGCCCACGGGACTATCTCCGCACTTAACATTAACCCGGCACTGGCGGTACCGGGGGTCAAGGCAGTGTTTACCTTCGATGACATTCCTGGGGACGGGTACCTTGGCGCCCTGATACAAGATGAACCGCTATTCGCACATAGGCAGCTTTTGTATCACGGCCAACCCATCGCGCTTGTTGTCGCTATCAGTCCACCATTGTGGCTCGAGCAGCCGCTGCATTGATACAGCTGGAGACCGAGCCCCTGGCCGCAGTTAGCTGCCCTCGAGTGGCGTTCGCACAGGGCTTGATGTTGCAGGCTTCACGGATATACAGCAAGGGGGATGTTGAAACCGCTTGGCCGACCTGCTCGACTGTTGTTGAGGGAAGCGTAGAACTGGGTGGCCAGGAGCATTTGTATCTGGAAACCAATCGCGCCCGGGCGATTCCCCAGGAGGATGGATGACTCAAAGTGTACTCGTCCACGCAAAGCCCCTCTGCCGAGCAGAAAAGCATAGCGCAAGTTTGGGCATAGCCATGCACCTTGTAGAAATTGACGTCAGACGTATTGGTGGTGGTTTTGGTGGTAAAGAAAGTCAGGCTACTCCCTGGTGCTGCAATGGCAGCCCTCGCTGCATATCGCCTGCAACAATCCGTGCAACTGGTGTTGAATCGCGCAGAAGACATGCGAATGTCGGGAAAACGCCATCCCTATAAACAGGACTATAAAATCGGCCTAGACGACAACGGCACAATACTGGCCTATCAAGTCACTCACTATCAAAATGCCGGTGCCTATATGGACTTGTCGGCAGCGGTTCTAGAGCGATCGATTTTGCATTCAACAAACGCCTACGCCATTGCCAACGTGCATATTGTAGGAACGCCCTGTCGTACCAATCTGCCACCGAGTACGGCTTTTAGAGGTTTTGGCGGGCCGCAGGGCATGTTCGCGATGGAGGCGGCCATATTTAAGGCGGCCGAAAAGATGGGTGTCGAGCCTGACTTCATTCAAGAACAAAATCTTATCAGTGACGGGTATCAATTCCACTACGGCTAAACCATAAACGAATGCCGTATGAAGAAAGTGTGGCGCGAGGCGAAGGAACGCTTTGATTTACCGGGGGCGAAGGAAAGTGTGGCTGCGTTTAATGCCGCTCACAAAGGCCAGAAAAAAGGCCTGGCATTAATGCCTGTTTGTTTTGGTATCAGTTTCACGAGAACCTTTCTCAATCAAGGCAGTTGTTTGGTTCATGTCTATACAGATGGATCCGTTGCGTTAGCCTCCGGTGGTGTTGAGATGGGGCAGGGTGTTAGCTCGAATCTGATTGCCATCGCGGCGCGAACCTGGGCATCTCAGCAACGGATTCGCCACAACAGTACCAATACGTCTCGAATCGCTAACATGTCGCCGAGCGCGGCAAGCTCAACCACTGACTTGAACGGTGGTGCTGCGATAGTGGCCTGTGAGAAAATTCTCGCTAGCTTAAAGGGCGTTGCCGCCAAGCATTTAGCATCGAACCCCGAATCGGTTAGCATCGTTAATGAAAGGGTGCAGGTCAATGGCAGCGACACCGAACTTGGTTGGCAAGAGCTGGTGTCGATGAGCTATTGCTCGAGTGTTGAACTGATGGCCCATGGTTTTTATACTTCACCAGGTATTCATTTTAATAACCTGGCGGGTAAGGGCAGTCCCTTCCAATACTATGCATTCGGCACAAGTCTGATTGAAGAGACGGTGGATTGTTTACGCGGGAGTTATGTATTGTACACCGCTAAGGTCGTGCATGATTTGGGGCGGCCCATAAGTCCCAGCGTCGACCTTGGGCAGGTGGAAGGGGGGCTCGCGCAGGGTATAGGCTGGGTTACTTTGGAGGAACTGAGCTACGATACTGAAGCGAAACTCGCCTCCAACAGTCTGTCAAAGTACAAGGTGCCTGACAATCACTTCATTCCAAATGTTATCGACATCAAGTTTCTGGAAACGGACAGCAGACAAAGCGGTCCATTGGGTAGCAAAGCCGCCGGCGAACCGCCGTTAATGTATGGGATTGGGGCTTATTTTGCCCTAAGGCAAGCCATTAACGCATTCAAGTTGCAGCAATATGGTGAAAAACCTACAAACAGTGAAATCATCCAGTCACCGATGACGCCCGAGCGGGTGCTGCTTTCTTTGTACTCGAATTCTTTACGGTCAGGTGGACTTGATGGGAACCTACAAAATGAATAATGTTCTTCGGCTAGCTCGGTCTGCGCCAACCGCTGTTGTCCGTAAAACAATACGCCGACTCAAAGACCACCTCCTGCGGCCTATTATCACTGTATCCTGGAAAGCGATGCGGCAGAAAAAGCGTTTGGCGCCGGGCGAGTTTGTCGCGCTGTTCCCTGCGGAGCGGTCCGACCAACAGTTTTTGCTGAAGCAGTCCCAGCGTGTTGGTCCATTGTTTAAGGCTATATGGGGTAGAAAATACTGTACTTGCATGGTGGGTTTGCCTCTGTGCCGACGCTTTCTGGAACAACACTCCAATGACTTGACGTCTCAATCGTTGGAATTGGAGTCTTTCTTTGCCAAGGGCTTTCTTCGCAGAATGCAAGGAGAGGATCACAAGAAGTATCGCCGATTGATACTCGAAAGTATTGATTCACAGCTCATCACCAGGGACTCCACACTGCTTGAAAATATCATCGCCGATGAGCTGGCGGCCTTTAAAACCCAGCAAACAGGCCAAAATAGTCTGCTGGCGGCGATAAGTCAAATGTACTGCTATGTCAAGAGGAGCAAACTAATGTTGATAGACGGTGTTTTTTAAGTATTCAATCGGAAACGGACTACTTTGAAAAACTTGAAACAAGGGATGGCAAACAATAGAACCCTAATGGCTTGGAGAAAATCCCGAGGAAAAACAAAAATAGGCCTTTGGGCTGCCATTGGCGATTATCTTCCTAATCAGCTTGATGAACAGCGTGATAATGAAGAGTCAGGGCTGCAGGGTAGCATCATTGGCTAGAATGTCACGCGCTGGGGGGTTGGATGAAACAAGCCTTGGCAACCTGATATATAAGTAGGAAATGGGGCGCTACGATATGCGCTTACTGTTTCGGAATAAAGTAACCTTCAAAGCTGATATCACGATTGACAACTCTCATCAGTCTCTCACTCTGATTCAAGCGTAATGTCTCCAACACAAAGGCTTCTTGTAACGATACACGCCCCTCTTGATCTAAGGTCTTACCCTCTGCGATGCGCTCGAGAAAGGCAGGATTCTCTGCCGCGTATTTACTCAACCACCGAAACAGTAAGCGCATATCGTAGCGCCCCATTTCCACTATATATATCAGGTTGCCAAGGCTTGTTTCATCAACCCCCCCAGCGCGTGACATTCTGCCAATGATGCTACCCTGCAGCCCTGACTCTTCATTATCACGCTGTTCATCAAGCTGATTGAGAAGATAATCGCGAATGGCATTAAAGGCCTGTTTTTGTTTTTCCTCTGGGAACCACTCCAAGCCATGGGGGCCCAATTGTTTATACATTGTTTCAAGTTTTTCAAAGTAATCCGATCCCGATTGAGCACCAAAAAAACTGTAAATCAACAATCGATTGGCGATATTTTCTAGCGTTTTGACATATCGCGCTGGCGGACTATTTTCACCTGTTTGCTGGGTTTTAAAGGCCGCCAACTCATCGGCGATGATATTTTCAAGCAGTGTGGAGTCCCTGGTGATGAGCTGTGAATCAATACTTTCAGTATCAATCGGCGGTACTTCTTGTGATCCTCCCCCTGCATTCTGCGAAGAAAGCCCTTGGCAAAGAAAGACTCCAATTCCAACGATTGAGACGTCAAGTCATTGGAGTGTTGTTCCAGAAAGCGTCGGCACAGAGGCAAACCCACCATACAAGTACAGTATTTTCTTCCCCAGATAGCCTTAAACAATGGACCAACACGCTGGGACTGCTTCAGCAAAAACTGTTGGTCGGACCGCTCCGCACGGTTCAGCGCGACAAACTCGCCCGGCGCCAAACGCTTTTTCTGCCGCATCGCTTTCCAAGATACAGTGATAATAGGCCGCAGGCGGTGGTCTTTGAGTCGGCGTATTGTTTTACGGACAACAGCGGTTGGCGCAGACCGAGCTAGCCGAAGAACATTATTCATTTTGTAGGTTCCCATCAAGTCCACCTGACCGTAAAGAATTCGAGTACAAAGAAAGCAGCACCCGCTCGGGCGTCATCGGTGACTGGATGATTTCACTGTTTGTAGGTTTTTCACCATATTGCTGCAACTTGAATGCGTTAATGGCTTGCCTTAGGGCAAAATAAGCCCCAATCCCGTACATTAACGGCGGTTCGCCGACGGCTTTGCTACCCAATGGACCGCTTTGTCTGCTGTCCGTTTCGAGAAACTTGATGTCGATAACATCTGGAACGAAGTGATTGTCAGGCACTTTGTAGGTTGACAGACTGTTGGAGGCGAGTTTCGCTTCAGTATCGTAGCTCAGTTCCTCCAAAGTAACCCAGCCTATACCCTGCGCAAGCCCCCCTTCCACCTGCCCAAGGTCGACGCTGGGAATTATGGGCCGCCCCAAATCATGCACGACCTTAGCGGAATCCAATACATAACTCCCGCGTAAACAATCCACCGTCACTTCAATCAGACTTGTGCCGAATGCATAGTATTGGAAGGGACTGCCCTTACCCGCCAGGTTATTAAAATGAATACCTGGTGAAGTATAAAAACCATGGGCCATCAGTTCAACACTCGAGCAATAGCTCATCGACACCAGCTCTTGCCAACCAAGTTCGGTGTCGCTGCCATTGACCTGCACCCTTTCATTAACGATGCTAACCGATTCGGGGTTCGATGCTAAATGCTTGGCGGCAACGCCCTTTAAGCCAGCGAGAATTTTTTCACAGGCCACTATCGCAGCACCACCGTTCAAGTCAGTGGTTGAGCTTGCCGCGCTCGGCGACATGTTAGCGATTCGAGACGTATTGGTACTGTTGTAGCGAATCCGTTTTGCTGAGATGCCCAAGGTTCGCGCCGCGATGGCAATCAGATTCGAGCTAACACCCTGCCCCATCTCAACACCACCGGAGGCTAACGCAACGGATCCATCTGTATAGACATGAACCAAACAACTGCCTTGATTTAGAAAGGTTCTCGTGAAACTAATACCAAAACAAACAGGCATTAATGCCAGGCCTTTTTCTGGCCTTTGTGAGCGGCATTAAACGCAGCCACACTTTCCTTCGCCCCCGGTAAATCAAAGCGTTCCTTCGCCTCGCGCCACACTTTCTTCATACGGCATTCTTTTATGGTTTGGCCGTAGTGGAATTGATACCCGTCACTGATAAGATTTTGTTCTTGAATAAAGTCAGGATCGACACCCATTTTTTCAGCCGCCCTAGATATGGCAGCCTCCATCACGAACATGCCCTGCGGGCCGCCAAATCCTCTAAAAGCCGTACTCGGAGGCAGATTGGTACGACAGGGCGTTCCAACAATATGCACGTTGGCAATGGCGTAGGCGTTTGTTGAATGCAAAATCGATCGCTCTAGAACCGCTGCCGACAAGTCCATATAGGCACCGGCATTTTGATAGTGAGTGACTTGATAGGCCAGTATTGTGCCGTTGTCGTCTAGGCCGATTTTATAGTCCTGTTTATAGGGATGGCGTTTTCCCGTCATTCGCATGTCTTCTGCGCGATTCAACACCAGTTGCACGGATTGTTGCAGGCGATATGCAGCGAGGGCTGCCATGCAGCACCAGGGAGTAGCCTGACTCTCTTTACCACCAAAACCACCACCAATGCGTCTGACATCAATTTCCACAAGGTGCATGGCTATGCCCAAAACCTGCGCTATGCTTTTCTGCTCGGCAGAGGGGCTTTGCGTGGACGAGTACACTTTGAGTCGGCCATCCTCCTGGGGAATCGCCCGGGCGCGATTGGTTTCCAGATACAAATGCTCCTGGCCACCCAGTTCTACGCTTCCCTCAACAACAGTCGAGCAGGTCGGCCAAGCGGTTTCAACATCCCCCTTGCTGTATATCCGTGAAGCCTGCAACATCAAGCCCTGTGCGAACGCCACTCGGGGACAGCTAACCACGGCCAGGGGCTCGGTCTCCAGCTGTATCAATGCAGCGGCTGCTCGAGCCACAATTGGACTGATAGCGACAACAAGCGCGATGGGTTGGCCGTGATACAAAAGCTGCCTATGTGCGAACAGCGGTTCATCTTGTATCAGGGCGCCAAGGTACCCGTCCCCGGGGATGTCATCGAAGGTAAACACTGCCTTGACCCCCGGTACCGCCAGAGCCGGGTTAATGTTAAGTGCGGAGATAGTCCCATGGGCGATGGGTGAACCAAACACAGCGGCGTGTAGCATACCCTGTGGAGCAGGGCTGTCATCGACAAATTCTGCACTGCCGCTGACGTGGAGCTTGCTATCGTAATGCTGCAAAGACGATATCCTCTGGAATATGCTCTTGAAACCCCTTGATAAAGTGGGCAAGCAGCTGTTGGCGGACGAGAAGTCGTTTGTAATCGGCACTGCCACGTATATCGCTGATCGGTGCAATCTCCTTCTGAGCCCATGCAAGTGCTTCGAACATCACATCAACATCCAATTCTTTGTCCATCAGAAACTGGCCTGTCTTTTCAAGTAGCAGCGGGATCTCAGCAACCCCGCCTATCGCAAGGCGCGCGGACTTGATTCGTCGTTTACCTTCCAATTCAAAGACAACAGCTGAATTAACTGTAGCAATGTCGAGATGGGGGCGCTTTGAGATTTTCTCCCAACCGACAATGCAATTCATTGAGGGCCTGGGAAATCGAATCGAGCGCAGAATTTCAGTGTCAGTCTTGTTGATTTTCCGATAACCTAAATAAAATTCACTTAAAGGCAAGGACCGCTCTCTGCCATCCTCTACCAGGTCTAATTCCGCACCAAGCGCCAGCATCAGGCAGGTAAGATCACCGATAGGCGACGCATTGCAGAGGTTGCCCGCTAAGGTAGCACGAATTCTTATGGGCCAGCTGGCGATAAGTTTATTGTAATTTTGGATGTCTGGTATGGCTTCTTGCACCAGCGGATCGCGGCCAAAATTTTCAAAGCTCATTCGAGCATCCACTATTAGCCAATTGTTTTCGACCACTACGGCCGCAGCCGGCGCAGTACACTGGATTAGATTAAGAGCCATCGCTTGCGCTTGAGCACCTTGTTGAAGAAAGAAGTCAGTCCCTCCGGCAACAGGGATGGCAGCCCCACCAGTAATGGGGACGGCAATCTCTTCGCGCGAATCGACAAGGGAACTGCGTTGCGAGAGCTCGAGCAATCGCCTTTCAATGTCAAGAAAATACGCAGGTAGATCGCCGCGCTCACAGAGCGCTTTGATTCGATCCACTTGCTTAACTAAATCACTTAGGCCATCGGCGATGCGTTGAACCGCTTTTCGAATTGAATTGTAGCCGGTACAGCGGCACAGGTTTCCAGATATTGCCTGGTTTAGCCCATTGCGGTCCAGCGGGCGACTTGGATCGGCAACCCATCCGGTTAGTGACATTATAAATCCGGGAATACAATAACCGCATTGTGTCCCACCACATTCAATCATGGCAGCTTGAACCGTACTTAGCTGTTCGCCTTCTGCACCCACACCCTCTGAACCGACAGCACCAAAGCTTGCAACATCCCGTGAACTCCGTAAGCCTTCAATGGTAACCAGATGTTTTCCCCGCAATTCACCGACGGGTAGCAGGCAGGATGTCATCGGCTGATAGTGCATACCGCTTTTCACAGTGTTCCTTCTAAGATTGCGCTCCCTGGAATTATCAACAGAAGCTGTCACTAGTTCGCCAACAAGCACAATGCAGGCACCACAGTCGCCTTCTCTGCAACCTTCTTTGGTGCCCGAAAGGTGTCTTTGATCTCGAATAAAATCCAGGGCGAGGGTTCCCGGCGGCAGCTCGACTGTGACAAGATCTGTATTAAGTATGAATTGAATGGGAAATCTATTGCTCATTTTGACCCAAGACCTGCGCTACTTTAAGTCCAGCCTTTTAGCCTCTTTCAGAATTTGCGCAGCTATGCTTACTGCGATTTCCTCAGGAGAATCGCTGTCAATGGACAGTCCCGCTGGTGCTGTAACTCGCCGCCAATCCTGAAGATCAAAATTCAGCGAGCAAAGGCCTTCCTGTATTTTTGCTATCTTTGCGGGACTACCCATTATCCCAATATAGGGAAACGGATAACCCAGAATTCCGCTCAACGCATTGATATCTTCGTGGTATGACGGCGATAAAATCACGGCTGAAAGATTTTCTCTGGATGATCGACTAGGCTAACGCCTGAGGCAAAACTTTCGGAATGTAGTATTCGAGGCCTACAAGTCTGCGTTTGAAAAGACGCGAGAGTAAATAATTCTTCGCGTGTAGTTCAATGACAGTTACAACATAGTCAAGTAGATTCATTTGCCTTGCCAGCGCCGCACCCCACAATGTCCGCCGCCAAAGATCGCAACTCTGCGTTGATTCAGCGTTGAAAGTTTAACGCGCCAGGTGTCCGCCGACTTTTCATAACGAATGCTGTGACCGGATTCGATATCGGGTTCGTAGCACCACGAGCCCGCAGTGATGCTGAGTACGCCAGGACTGCCAGCGACCAAGTTGTCGGTAAATGATTGCACAGCAGGCAACTGCGTGGGGCTTACTAATGTTAAAAGGTTTGATTGGCTGCCACCGCAAATCAAACCGGAGGTGTTTTGAATAATCTGTTTTATGATGAAGCAGTGTTTGTACCTCGGTCTTAAAAGATCCACTCGCTAGCGCATCACGACCGATTCATAGTAGCTCTTTCTCCCATACAGCCACCAGCCAATTGTCCCAACTTGCTCGCCGGTTTCCGTCAACAACAGCGTACAACCCGCCTTACCTGGAGAACCTTTGCTTGAGTCTGTTACTAAAACAAAGAAAACTCTGCGGTGCGCCCTGAGCTCCGAGGCCAGCCTTTTCCATATTTTCAGCATTCGGCGTGCAACATCCTTTCGAAAGTGACTCGGCTTTTTCCTAACCTCACTAAAACAGTCGCCTTGCATTGAGCTTTCATTTCGAACAGGAGTCTCATTTTATCGCAATAGGACTCCTGTTTGTGTAACGCATCTAGGCTCCTCTCCTTTAGCAAATTCCAATGAATTGGATTTGTTATATAGCCGGGCTATGGAATGCGATGCCTATTGCCTTAAATGAGCCTTTTTCATATCTTATTACCGGGCAACCACTTAATCCACCATTTAATGGGATAGTTGTTGGGGGTTCCAATGCTCAAAACACTATCCCAGAAACGACTCCAATATTTGCCAGTAGAGTTATCCACTTATTGGAATTAATGTTGTTTAATTAGTGCCCATCCATAAACGGTCGTTTTTTTAAATATTTTCTATCCGCGAAAAATCGTTGCCAACACAACGGTGCGTAATTCCCCTGGACAGCAGCTTGCGCAACAAAATGGTCTACCTTCTGGTCGATTTGGGTATTTTAGCGCGGCAGTTTACCTGCCACGGCAATTCTGACACGGTTTTGCTGCTCTGGTCGATCTGGCTTTTCCGCTACCCGCTATTCAATCTGACCAATCGCGACAGGTTGTAACTGACCACCGACGACAAAAGACAGACAAAAGACAAAAGACAAAAAACCATCCTCGCCTTTCCAGAGCGCTTTACCCGCTGGGAACTCGACACCATCATTGGGAAAGGGAATTGAATGAGAACACCAGCTGACTCATTCGCCAGTACTACTCTTAGGAGCCGGAATTTTTCAACGATCCCCAAGAGAGAAATAAATAAGGTCATGGAAAAGCTTAAAAGCAAGGATACTTCTACACTTGAGAGTGCAGCAATGTCCAGGTGGTGGTCATGGACCTGTCTGAAACCTACCGTTCAATTGCTCAATGTTACTTCCCTAATGCGACGATCGTGGCAGACCGTTTCCACGTGGTTAGGTTGATCAACCAGCACTTTTTGAAGGTCTGGCAACAAGTCCATCCGGAGGCTCGAAAGAACCGGGGTCTGCTCAGTCTTATGGGCCGACATCAATGGCACTTGAATGATGAGCAGAATGCAAATCTCATGACGTACCTGGCTGATTATCCGGTGTTGAAGGCACTCTATGAAGCTAAAAAAGCTGATCGGCTTTATGCTTCTCAAGACCCTCACGACACGTCGTATGAAAGCGCAACTGCCACGGTACTTCGAGCTGCTGGACCAATTGCGGGACAGTCCGTTGCGGGCACTGGCGAAGACGCTGACCAGTTGGATGGAACCTATTGTCGCTATGTGGTGATTCAGTAAAACCAATAGCATCACCGAGGGCTTCCACAACAAGTTGGAAATGATCTCGAGACGGGCTTACGGTTTTAGAAACTTTGAGAATTATCGATTGAGAGTGCTGACCCACTGCGGGTGGGATGGGATAATCAATCGAGTAAACATGAATGCCCATCCCCCGTTAATGGGGTAGAGCCTGATTTTATTGGTGCCAGGGACCGGAATCGAATGCCTTTTATAAACAGCCAGTTAACTATGCGTGGCGTAGGATTGGCGTAGGCGTAAATCTGGCGTAATTGCTCAGCAATTTGAGTTCCGCCGTGGGCCGGCTCATGCAACCAAGTCTACAATCCTTAACTTCGCCTCACTCGATCCACGCACGTTTGGCTTCGCCCCCATGGGCGCGATCGATCATGTTCGATTCCAAAGCCTAATCTCCCGCATCTATCCAGGGACCAGGTGCGTTCCATTTGGAGGGATCAGCAGGTAGCTCCATGGCTTACCGCCATAGGTGCTCGCATGGTCCGATGCATTTACACACCATTTGATCGCCACTTCCTTTTTGGCAATGACAATCGGATCATCCAGCTCCTTGCGCATTTTTGGTTCCAACATCACTACTGTCCCGTTAGCGGGTGAATAAGTAGGCCTGAAAACCCCTTGATTTTGTTACAATAGGTTTACCACAACTCATTGAACAAAAAAGGAATAGTCAGGCCATGGCACATAATAATACGGTAATCGCTCAATTCATGAAACTGATTCCGAGACATGAATTTGAATCACTGGCAAAACAGCACCATAGCGGGCGTTCATTCCGCAAAGTTTCCCGCTGGGACCAATTTGTTGCTCTCACGTTCGCACAACTTGCTGGCCGCCATAGCTTGCGGGATATAATCAGTTCACTCTCTACTCAGGCTCATCGTCTGTACCACGTCGGCAGTCGATTGCTGACTAAAACCACCTTGTCTCGAATCAATAACGACAAACCCTACCAGCTCTATGAAAGCTTGTTTGGTAAGCTACTTCAGCGTAGCCAGTCGTTAACGCCTTCGCATAAATTCCGCTTCAAATCCGCTGTATGCCCTCGATTCGAGCACTATTGATCTGTGCCTGTCAGTCTTTCCCTGGGCAGAATTTCGAAGCACCAAGAGCGGCGTCAAACTACACGTTGGTCTGAATCAGCAGGGTATGATTCCAGAATTTGTCCGGATCACCGAAGCGAATGTCCATGACGTGAATATCGCCCGAAGACTGAATCTTCCTGCAGGCAGCATAGTTGCTATGGACAAGGCGTATAATGATTACGGTTTATATAAGAGCTTGACTGACAAAGACATTTCTTTCGTTACCCGTCTGAAAACGAACGCTAAGTATCGTGTTGTAGAGCGCAGGGGTGTTTTGTTTTCCAAGGGGCTCACCAGTGATCAAACGATCGAATTTACTGGCCAGCTGACTGCTAAGAAGTGCCCGATCCCGCTACGTCGAATTGGTTATCGTGATCCGGAAACGGGCAAGCATTACGTATTCCTGACCAACAATTTCTCCTTGGCCGCGAAGACTATTGCGGATATCTACAAGTCCCGCTGGGAAGTCGAACTGTTCTTTAAGTGGATCAAACAGAACCTGAAGATCAAAAAGTTTTTCGGTACCAGCAAAAACGCGGTGATGACACAAATATGGATCGCCATGTGTGTTTATCTGTTACTGTCGATCATCAAATTTCAGTCTGGCACGATTGAGTCTGCAGAAAATCTATCGCCTTTTGCAGACGAATCTGTTCGACAAACGCAATTTGATTGAGCTACTGAGAGGTGATCCTGTCAGTCCGGATGAATTTGAACAAAAGCAATTGGCTTGGTTCTGAAAGTTAACG
>CALOEW010000038.1:0-33393 GCA_942492445.1 uncultured Gammaproteobacteria bacterium | reverse complement strand
TTTTTCATTTTTCCGCTACTGTTCTGTACACTGATAGTGATCTTTAGCAGCACATTAATGTTTGCATAATCGAAGGGCCGGCGAGGTGGATTCACCGGCATTCAAGAGCATGTACTGAGCAATCGTCACGGTGCGACAGTCGGCTATGGCGACATCTCGCCACATACGGCGCTGGGCCAGCTGGTGGCCGGACTGGCCATGATCTGTAGCTGCGCGATAATCGCGGTTCCTACAGGCATAGTCAGGGTGGAACTCATGAATGAGATTCAGCGGCAGGGAGCCGTGCGGGTAGACCTCGAACAGGTCTGTAACAATTACGGCAACACCGGCGTGGGATGCAGATACTGTAAACGTTGCGGCACGGACCTGACTGTAATGAGGCAGATTGAATTAACCGTCAACGACTTCATGCTCGCTTTGTTTCGCACTTATTGTCGCCGAAGTCTGGCCTCCTCAGCACTTCCAGGCTCAATCGATCATTGGCATCACTGCGTCCCTCCAGCAGACCGCCCAGGGACTCCGTGAACGGGTCAGGAGATTGATTAGGGTTTGACGTCAGCACGTCAGAATCAAGGTAATCAAGCACTTTTTCGGCGGTATTGCCAATCAGTGCGTCCGCCAGGCGGGACCGTGAAAGCGCTCCCATAACGATGACATCGCTGTTGAGCTTCTGTTCGTAGTTTTGCAGTGCGAAAACCGGGGACTCATCCAACAGATGGCAGTTTTCGGTCTGTAGACTGAATTCGGACAGCAAGTCCTCGAACGCATCACTGTGGGCTTTTAGTACGCTTGTCGTGAGTACGAACAGCCTCCAAACTCAGCATGGGCGTGAAGTACATGAACCGTACCGCACGGTGCGCCCTAAACCCCACGGCGTTACTGAGGATCTTGTGATCGGTGCAGCGGTTTATGACTGTGAACCGGATCTACTGTAGCCATTATCACCGGCTTTTTTGGCGGCCTCGATGTTTGTGCCTTGTAACGGTTTGGGGGCGGAATCGCACCAGTTGCCAGCTGTCGTTGATTTAGAAACGTTCTTTGATTTCGAATGGGCCGAGTATGCCGGAGTGCAGGTCGGCTGGTATTCGAGAGATTTTCGGACTATCTGTTCAGGCGAGATCTTCTTGAACCAAGTTTCAGCATGGACTCTGCCCTTCTCTTTCACCTGATGCGACCCTTGATTTTCCTCCAGACGCGTACAATGTTCCCTCACGGGAGCTCTCGAATTTCTCGTCTCCCGGCTTCAATAGCTGCTCCATGGAGAATTTCTCACCTCTAACCACAGACGAGCAGGTAGATTTCCGATTCCGCAGCATCGATGACAAACCGCAGCGCCTTCGCCACTTCAATCAGGAGCCCCTCGTTTCCAATCCATCGGCTCTTCATAGCTGTCGAGCACAGCAGTATCCTGTAAGACTGCATGCGTGATTCTCACTGCCGGGCCGGACTCAGCTTTAGCCTCGAAGCAGTTGTATTCGGGCCCGGTATTACCTCTAAGGAATCACGGCACTGGCACACTCGTGCACACAGATCCGTGCTGCAAGACGCAGCCGCTTGACGTTGACTTACGATTTCCCGCGCAACTGGAACAGATCGTGTATTTCCTCGTTCTCGGCCTCTGCAGGGCATTGTATTGATCATGAAGTTCTAGCATTCCCCTCTGACTTGGGGCTTGGGCTCAGTTGTGTTTCTATTTTGCTTGATCACATTTCATTTAGGTGGCGCTGTGAGTTCTCTTTCTGAAAGATGTGCCTGTGTCTTGCTCCAGCCAGAAGCTTCCCGTTCTGACTTTTCTCCATGAGTTCGCTGGCAACCAGATTCATGCTCCTAATTCTCCCAGACGAGTCAGCACATATTTTCTAATTCAATTTAAACACCTATTATAGGCGTTGACTCAGCTCAACCCAAGCACTTTTCGCGCGATTCTACTGTGTATGACCTGACTGATTTTAGCGTACTTACTCTGAACATCCACAAAGGGATTTCTACCGGGCAGAGGCGAGTTTCACCCTTGAAAACACTTGCCAGTTGTCTTCCAGACAGCAAGGCAGGCGTAGTGTTTTTGAAGTGATCGGTGAGCATCAGCGATTCGCACCGGAAAGTTCCAGGCTGGCCGCAGGAGGGTAATCAACTGGAGTTTCTGGCCAGCTCTGTCTGGACCCATCAGGCTTATGGTAAAACGCATCTACCAGCATGGCCATCCTTGGCAATGCCATACTCAAAGCATGACCTTGAACAGTCTATGGCACAATCTGCCAGTGTAACCTGATGAGAATTTCTCCACGGCAGGGCATTCTTCACGGTGTCACCGCAGACGACATCCATCTCACCGCCGTACATGGCACACCATTTGACGAAGACGATTAACAAACCAAGCTAGTAGATTACGTTGACAGAAATATTCCACCAGTGCCCACTGATTGTGACAAGGCTTCAATGACTGGCACAGAGCATTCACAGTATGCTGATCAGAGAACTTCGACTGCAGGACTGCAGATCTAGTGCCGCATCGCAAAAGGCAACCCTCATTGTCTATGCAATATGGGACGAGATCTACCTCCGCGGCTTTCAAGTGAAATCCTGTGAAATAATGAGTAATGCGGAATGGCGGAGAATTTCGATCATTGCCCTACAGGCGCCCGCCTCAGCCTGCATCATGATGTTATTCGCAAAATCGGAGCTCTCGTGAGGATACGGTGAATACGGCATTACTGATTTCAACGCTTGTCGTGCTATCCGGGTTCTCGGCCGCACTGCATGCTCTGCTGACCAAACGGGATTCGAAGTCCGCGTTTGGCTGGATAGGCTTCTGCCTGGTGTTGCCCATCGCCGGCCCCCTGATTTATCTGCTGTTTGGGATCAACCGGGTAAACCAGAGCCCACCGGAGCTATCTGGCGCGCCTGGAAGTGGATCAATCGCCAGGTAGCTGCAATCACAGGGACGTCAACCTGCGCCCCCTGTCAACAGTTGGCGAAAGGGTGACGGGAATGGGCCTGCGTGCCGCCTCCTCGGTAACACTCCTAAAAAATGGTGAACAACTGTTTCCTGAAATGTGGGGGCGATCGAATTCCGCTGAACAGTACGTACCTTTCCGGCTACATGTTCGGCTTAACGTGAGACCGGTGAACAATTCATTGCGGCCCTCTGTGACGCCAGGGATAGAGGTACAGGTAACGCAGTTATTATCGATGCACTATGGGCGATCATATGTGTTCCAGGTCGAGAATCGGCCGCAAGCTGATTGGACACAATCTCAAGTTTGCGCGCTTCAATCCGCTTACCCTGATTCCGCCGGCTCTGCACATCAACGCCGTAACCACAGGAAGATCCTTGTCATTCCGACGACATGGCGTTCACGGGAGGGCCAGAACATAGGTAACCGGCAACTGACGGATCGCACTTCCAACAACAATCGCGTCACTGACCTGCACTTCAGGTTTTGCAAAGCAGGGTGAACTGAGGCTGGAACGGGCATTCTGCGAGACTGGTATCACGCTTACGGCAGCGGGGATATCCAGCCGTTTCGCTGATCAACGAAAACCCGACAGTTCGCGTGTCTGAATCGCTGGTGCTCGACGGCCCCAGCGAATACCTGGACAATCTCAATGGCCTGCTGGTTACTGGAATCATTTCCACGGCGCAAACCCGCGTGTGGATCAACGACCCTTATTTTCTGCCGGGACCAGACATTGTGCAGCAATAGTCGGAGCCAGGCTGCGGGGCGTGGATGTCAAGGTCATATTGCCATCCCGTAATAATATTTTCATAAATGCATTGGAAACGCCAGCACACGCTACCCACTACTTTTAGGAAAGGACGCAGAAATTTATTTCCAACCACCTCCGTTCGCTCACACCAAAGCATTAGTGATTGACGGCAATTACGCATTGGTTGGCTCAGCAAATCTCGATGCCCGCAGTTTACGGTTGAATTTTGAACTGGGGGCAGAAATTTTCGACACATCTCTCGGCTGAACGGCTCGCCGCACCATCGCACGGATCGCTGGGAATTCTCACGCAGACTCTCGGAAAGGCTCTAGGGAACTACTGATTGCCAGCTGGGTTCTTGCTTTGTGCTGCTTCTTTCACTATCGCGAATCCTGACAGATTGAGGCGGTACTTGACATGGGTCAATGGCCTGTTCGACTATATGCCGTTCAATATTCTGACGCAGCCGCCGGATACACGCCCGGTTTTAAATCAGGTCATACTAACACTAGGGAAATGCTATGAGCATATGCAACAGTATCGTAGTGGCTATGAACCTCTCCCGGTGACTCATGAATGTCATCGACACGCGCATCGAGAGTGTGTGATGACGCCGGCAAAATCTGGCTGGGTACATGTAGTTGAACCCATAGCCGCTGCCTACAGCACGGACGCCTATGCGATCAACATCAATGAGTTGCAGCAGGAAGCCTTGTCAATTGCTGCCGACAATCTTGGCGACATTGGTGAAAAATGCGGCATCCGCAAAGAAAATCAGCATACCCTGCTGGGGTCCCCTGCGATCGAGATCAGGAATCTGGCCGCGGAATTGGATGCAGACGCAATTGTGATCGGAAGCCACGGCCATTCCGGCTGGAAAATTCTTCTTGGCTCCACCGCAAATAAAGTATTACATGGCGCCTCCTGCGACGTATTGACCGTACTTGTAGGCAAAAAGCCGACTGACAGCCACCCCGCCAGGGACACATACGGTCCGTGCCCCGACGGTGATAAGGCTACAGCAAGACTTTTTCGTGCGCCTTGACGTCTTCCGGCTTGACGATCAGGACGTCACACTCCAGCTTGTCCAGCACTTTCTCGGCTGTATTACCTATCAACATTCGGTCCAGCCTTGACCTTGAAACCGCCCCCATAACCACGACACTGGCCTGGATAAGGGTAGTCAGCTCCGGCAATGAGCGGGTAATCTCAACAGCTGACATAACAATGGTCCTCGGGAACGTTGTGCTGCGCTCCCAGATCTTTGACTTTAGCAGTGTCTACCTGATAGTCGCTCTCAACGGGGTACATACCCGAAAGGGGCGGGAGGTGAGTACTGTGATACAGATGAACCGAGCCTCCAGACACCCTTGCCAGGGTCGCCGCAGTTCGAACCAGCTTGTGATCAAGAGCCGCCGGCTTGTCATGGGAATGTTCCGGATCAACAGCGGCGATAAACCCCGGCTGCCCGCTCCACTCCCGATCTTTTACCAGCAGCAATGGTGCCGGACAATAACGGATCAGCTCCCCGGTCATCATTTGGCAGCGGCAACCGGGCCAGGCGCTCGTGCTGTCAGGTGGCGCGTATGGATCGGGCACAATTCATCTACGCGACGAATAGCGTCTCCTCATGGGAGATTTACATGCCGTTGCACAAGACACTTCCAGGCCGTTTTTCTGCAATGGATCGGCCAGCTTTTCCAGTACCTCCAGATTTTTCTCGCCATGTTCCCGACGCAGCTCTCTGGCCCTGACAGGATCAAAATAATAGCCGTCTTCCAGGTAGGTACTGTAGATGCTGATAAACAGTTCCAACTCGGCATCGGCAAACCTGGCTAACTGCCTGGCTCGGTCCAGCGCCGGCTGTTTATCTGCCCCGGGTTCGATAATGACCAGAATTTTGTTCAGTTCTAGCATGGAAGACTCCCTGGCTGATCTGTTTTTGATTCTTGTTTCTGCCCGCAGAAGCCATATTAATGCAGGAATCCGGATGATCGCCGGAAATTGGAGCTACTGGCTCCTAGTGGTAATGTTAATGCAGATCGGACAGTTATTCTAAGAGATTGTTTCGTTGGCGTTTTGGTGGCAATATTGCCGTTCTGCGACAAGTCGAGGAGTATGGATGATTATGCCTGGCGAAAACGCTGGTATAAGGGTTGTCAGACAGGAATCAGCCGGCAGAGAGAACTCAGCTTCCGCCGGCAGCACCAGGCCCTGCCCTCACAATCCGTCGATTTCCTGTGCCAGCTGCAGACTCAGTGAGCTGTACCAATTTCGCTGAATAAATCGGAGATTCATCAGCTCGATGAAATCATCCAGCGCAACCGCCCGCTGAAGAAGGGCGACCACCTCTACCGGCAGAACGATCCTTTCAAATCGGTGTTCGCGGTGCGTTCAGGCAGCTTCAAGTCCTATATACTCGGACCCGACGGTCAGGGACGGGTAACCGGTTTCTTCATGCCTGGAGAGATCGTCGGAATGGATGGCATCGCCAGCAAATCCTATACTAACTCCACAGTCGCACTCGAGCATGCCTCGGTCTGCGAAATTCCCTTTACGCAGCTGGAAAAGCTGAGCCATCAACCCCCAAGCCACCGATGCACCACTTTTTAGCCATCATGGGCGGTGAAACAGCCAAGGACCGGCAGATCCGAGCGCTGTTGAGCAGCTGTTCCGCCGAAGATCGCGTCGCACTCCCTTCCCCTGCTCAGCCTTTCCAGTCGCCACTACACGGGTAACATCTCATCCCGGACGCGATTTCACTGCTGCACATGACACGGGGCGATATTGGCGAGTACCTTGGTCTCACTCTCGAGACAGTAAGTCGGATTTTCACCGGGCTGCAGAAAAAAGGCATCATCTCAGTCAAGAGCAAGGAAATCGAAATTGTTGATTTCGATAAACTGGAAAGCGATAGTTTTCGGGCTAACAGGCGTTTAAGAGCTACTGGAATTTTCAGCTACCTATCTCGTGCTCTTCCCTCCTTTCCTCACTGTCACTGCTGCGCTGGCCGACGGAGTCTCAACCTGGCGTTAAAACAGTAGATCAGGGACAATGATTCCCATTCCGCGAGCAATTCAATCATCACATCAACTGATCGAGGCAGGAAATCATGAAAGTTGCATTTATAGGACTGGGAATCATGGGATACCCCATGGCGGGCCATCTACAGAATTGCAGGCTGGATATTTGGGTCCACAACCGCAGCAACCGACGAGGCAGAAAAATGGTGCAATGCGTTCTGGGGCAACGGCGCGGACACGCCTGCACAAGCAGCTGCTGGTGCAGAGATCGCATTTGTCTGCGTGGGCAATGATGACGACGTCCGGTCAGTAGTTCTGGGCGATAACGGAGTTCTCAACGGCATCTCGGAAGGTGCGATCCTGGTAGACCGCACATGAGCATCCGCCAGCAAAGCACCTGAACTTGGTGCCGCCGCCGCCTCCCAGGGCAGGGAGTTTCTGGATGCCCCGGTATCAGGTGGTCAGGCAGGCGCGGAAAACGGTGTACTGACAATCATGGTCGGCGGCAGGGAGTCCACTTATGATCGGGTAAAACCGGTGTTTGATCACTACGCCAGGTTCAGCAGGCTGCTGGGGCCCGCCGGAAGTGGACAACTTGCCAAAATGGTTAATCAGATCTGTATCGCCGGAGTGGTGGAAGGACTGGCGGAAGGACTCAACTTTGCCGTCAGAGCCGGCCTGGACGCAGCAGCCGTTATTGATACGATTTCAAAAGGCGCTGCCGGTTCCTGGCAGATGGAGAATCGCTTCAGGACCATGCTCGATGACAATTACGACTTTGGTTTTGCAGTAGACTGGATGCGCAAGGACCTGGGTATCGCGTTCGCGGAAGCGGAGCGCAATGGCGTGGAGCTTCCAGTGGCAAACCTCGTTGACGGATTCTATGAAGAAGTGCAGAAAATGGGCGGTGGCCGTTGGGACACCTCCAGCCTGCTGGCGCGCTACACGCGAAAATAATAGCTTCACCTGAAATCTGCCTGGAACCGGGCAGGGTTAACGTCGGTTGTCTCTCAGCAGATTCGCCGGCGAAAAACTGGTCGGTGAGCACTTGCCTGCTCATATCCCAGTCAACTGCCGTCGACAGGCGCGGAGGGTATTCCAATATCGGTATGTCGTATTTCTTCAGCCGCTCGGAAAAATCCTGGGCGCGGATCATCAGTTCACCGCGCGCGGGCAATGGCTGCAGCGCTGTGATAATGATTCGGTTGCCGGAGGAAGGAAGCTTGAAATTGAAAAATTCCCCAAACACGGTCTGATATGTCACTGACTCATGGTCGTAGAACCGGCTGGTGGAGAAGGTATTTGCCACCAGCACTCCATCCGGCGTGAGTATACCCTGCACTTCCTGCAGAAACTCACGAGTCAGAAGATGTTCGGGAATATAGTCACCGGTGAAAGCGTCAAGCACGATGTAGTCGTATTTCATTCCCTCAAGTTCAGCCCGTTTGACAAATACCCTGGCATCCATGACAGCGACCGACATATTGTCGTTCTCTTGAAAGAAAAAAAACTCTTTCGCCACATTGTAGACTGCCTGGTCTATCTCCACGACGTCTATCCTGGCCTCTGGAAACAGGTCTGCAAGCGTCATCGGGATACTGCCTCCGCCCAGCCCCGCCACCAGAATACGCTGCGGCCGGGGCTGCACCAGCAGGCCGGCGAAGCTCATTCGCGTATAGGAAAACACGAGTTTGTCCGGATCGTCCACATCGACGCAGGTCTGATTTCTGTCTCCAATCCGTATATTGAAAATCAGACAGCGACGGGGGCCGTTCTGCACAACTGTGATATCCCGATACAGGGAGCGTTCTTCGTGGATTACTTCGGCATTGACGGAAACTGAAAACAGCAGTGGAATCAGCAGCAGCACCGCCAGTGCCGACAACAGTATAATAGCCCGTCGAAGCGCCCGGTCGTATTCCTGACTAGGTCTCATAATGTTGTACTCCTGTTGAGGCTCGATGTGGCAGGTGATAGATCCCCAATACCGTGGCGCCGGCCGTTATAAGACCCAGGATAACCCCCCAGAGGATGGAATTTACTTCAAACCAGAGGACAAAGTAGAACGACGTGCCCAGGGTGCCGAGCGCGCTGCCGATTGTCGACACAAAGTACAGTTGCCCGGCTATATGTCCGCTGTGTTCCTCATTTCGCACCAGCAGGCGGATGGAATAGGGTGAGATCATGCCAAGAATGGCGGTGGGGACGAAAAACAGCAGCATGGACGCCAGAAGCGACCCGTATCGAGGATCCTCAATGACCAGAAACACCTCTTCCATAATGGGTTCGGCAAATAACACCAGAGGCAGGATCAGTATCGCCGCTGAGACGAAAAAAATGGCATAGGTAACCGGATTGGGGTTGCGCATCGAAAGCCTGCCACCGATCAGATATCCGAATGACAGAGACAACATGAACACCGTGATGATACTTCCCCAAACATAAACACTGCTTCCGAAATAGGGTGAAAGTATGCGACCGCCCAGCAACTCGATGGTCATTATGCAGAAACCACTGACAAAGGCGACACAAAGAATTGTCGTACGAAAAAGCGCGTGATGAGAAGGTGTCATTAACTGAAAACTCTGTACTTGCTGCTCTTGGGGCAACTCTGGGTTGATTGCAGACGGACCGCACCGGGGAAGTAACTTAACATTTGAAATTGATGAAACAAAGTGCTTTTGTGCTGCCTGGCCTGATACTACCCTCCTGCGCTGCCGCAACATCACCGGTAGCGTAAAACTCCAGTGTAGCAACCGCCTCCGAAGGAGGGTAACCGTTTGGCGTCGGATGGTAGGGCTTCACCGCAAGCACAGCAACCCGCAACCGGTTGAATGGGGCGGGTTGCAGCACTTCATGCCGGCAGCAGCAGGCGGAGTTGACTGTCGCCCTGTCAAGCCACCGCTACTCCTGTTTCTGTGGACTTTTTCGACACTCGACTCTATGCTTGCCAGGTGTATCAGCACGGACCGCTTACCCGCCCGAGACGGCTGCCAACAAGGAACCGCAGGCACAGAGGACGCAAAGTCACCACGGGAACCTGAGAGCATTCCCCGTAGTGCTCCGGTTTTCAGACAAGTCTGCTGGCGAGGTGCATTGCCGCCGGATCGCGTCGGCCTGTCAAGGCGCTTCCAACGAAGCCAGCGAGCATGTCTGTGGGCCCCTCCGGGCGGGGCCTGTCGGGCACCGCTGTGTCGGCGCCCTGAACGGCAGGGAAGCAGCCCTTCCTGCACACGGCGCCTCGCAGTAACTCCCGGCAGACATGCGAGAGTGGTTTGAGACTCAATCAGAGGTTCTGTTGATCTTCTACAGCGAAGAAAATGGCCAGTACCAACCGGTAACCAGAGAGCAGCATCGCCGACTGCTGCGCTGGCGAGTTTCCACTTTCTGGGTGATGTTGTTGGGGTATGTGGGCTACTACCTGTGCCGAGGAAATCTGTCGGCCGCCTTTCCACTGCTGGAGCAGGAATTCGGTTATTCAAACACTCAACTTGGCTTGATTGCTTCGTTGTCTGAAATCGCCTATGCCATCGGTAAATTCATCAATGGTCCTCTGGCTGACAAGGTGGGGGGCCGGCGTATTTTCCTCATCGGCATGGGAGGTGCCATTTTCTGGAACCTGATTTTCTCGCTGTCTGCAAGTCTGACGGCTTTTATCGTGGTGTGGTGCTTCTGTCGCTATTTCCTGTCCATGGGTTGGGGTGGCCTTACCAAAACCATCGGCAACTGGTATCCGCCGGAGCGCAACGGAACGGTTATGGGACTGATCAGCATCAACTTTCAGTTCGGAGGCGTAGCTGCCACGCTTTTTGCGGGTTTACTCGTTACTCTGGGAGTCGCCTGGCAAGGTCTTTTCGTCTACCCGGCTCTGGTCCTAAGCGGCATTTTTGTATGGTCAATCATGGCTTCAAGAAGCGACCCACAGGTGGTGGTGCCCGGCGTCTCTTTCGGGCGCAGTGCAGCCGGGAAAAAGCAACTGGCGGATTATGGCGATGAAAGCAAGCTTGAGATTCAGACTATACTTAAAACGCTGCTGAGGATGCCGATTTACCGTCAACTGCTGCTATTCAGTTTTCTTACTACCCTGCTGCGTTCGGTGTTTTTCTTCTGGACCCCCAAGTTTCTTTTCGATATCGGACTCGGTGCCAGTGCGGCAATTCTTCAATCTGCCATTTTCCCGTTTCTTGGCGTGATCGGAACGGTTTTTATCGGCTGGTACACAGACCATTATGCCAATAATGGAGATCGTGCCAGGACCATGTGGATCATGCTGTTGTGCCTGGTTGTCTTTCTGGCGTTAATCGCCCTGCATAGCAGCTCCGACTCGCCGGATTTCAACCTGTTGATGATTTACCTGGGCGCCAGCGGCTTTTTTCTGCTTGGCCCTTATTCGATGAGCAGCGGCTGCCTCACTCTGGATATCGCCGGCCCCAAGGGTGCCGGCTCCTGCACCGGCATCATCGATGGACTGGGCTATATCGGCGGCGCAATCGCCGCCTTCAGCGCTGGTTACCTGTCGGATTTTCTTGGCTGGTCGCAGGTGTTTCTTATTCTTTCCGGGTTTGCGCTGATCTCCGCTCTGAGCGCCTACTTGATGAGTCGTGAATTCCAGCGCCTTGCCCGAACCCGGAACAAGGTTGTATCTCCTGCAGGTGTTGGACATCAGGATGTGATGGAAGAAACCCGTGGAGGGTAAGGAACCTCCGGTTAAGTCCCGCTGAGCATTGTGGGACTTAATCAGAGGTTCCCTAAAGGATCGGATGACCCTAGCTGGTGACCTTCCCGCTGATAATCAGATCGCACATCTGTTTGAGTATATGAGTCTTATCGACCATCATACGAAAGCGCTGGTCCCGGGTCACCCCGTGATAAAAGCGGTAATAGATCTGCTGGCCAATGACAGCCAGCCGAAACTGACCGAAGCAGAAGTAGAAAGGAAAGTAGTCCACTGACAAGCCGGTACGCTCACGGAAGCGCATAACGATCTCTTTACGGGTCGGTGCCCCCACCGCATCACTGGGCATTGTGCGGTATTCACGTAACCACTCGGGATCGCTTTTCTGGACCCAGTAGGCCAGCGTGCAACCCAGGTCCATAAGCGGGTCGCCCACCGTCGACATTTCCCAGTCCAGTACGCCGATCACCTTAAGAGGATCCTCAAGGGAAAAAATCACATTATCCAGCTTGTAATCATTGTGGATCACACTGGCCATACCACTTTCCCCGGGCATATTATCCTGTAACCAGCGGATTACCGCATCCATGTTGACGGTATCCGGAGTCACTGCTGCTTCCCAGCGCCGGCTCCAACCTTCAACCTGCCGCTGAACGTAACCTTCAGGCCGACCGAAATCTTCAAGACCCGCCTCCCGCAGGTCGACTGCATGCAATTCACTCAACACGTCGAAAAAATTGAGCAATTGCTGACGCACGAACTGTGGCGACAGGTTCAGACCCGCTGGATAATCCTGGCGAATCACCAGCCCCTGAATATAGTTCATCAGGTAAAAATCACAGCCGAGTACAGATTGATCATCACAAAAAAGCACAGGCCTCGGGCCATAGGGAAATACGTCCTTCAATGCATCGAGGATACGGTATTCCCGGGACATGTCATGGGCTGACTTAACCTTGCTGCCAAATGGAGGCCGCCTCAAAACCCACTTGTTGTCACCACAGCTGATCAGATAGGTAAGATTGGAAAATCCACCTGGAAACTGCCTGATTTCCAGTCTGTCCACCTGGCCACCGAGGGTCGGGCGCAGATATTCCTTCAGTCTCCCCGAATCAAGCTCTTCGCCATGACGAATCTCACCTGCTCTATCCATCAGGGTCGTGTCTGCCACCACTGCTGCCTTTTCCGCATCGTACATTGTTAGGGAGCTTCTGATCTGAGGCATCCCATTTCTTTCCTTACTTCGGTAGATTGCCTATCGATAAGTCACCATGTGCCGCAATTGTGGCTTTTCCAGGTGCGCAAGATTATTGAACATGGTTAGGGAAATTCTGCCGTTGCCATATCGAATTCGGGACACCGAACTGTTATGCACCATCCAGTTGGTGGCGATAACCTGCTCATCCGGCATACCCAGCGCACGTTGCAACGCCAATGCTATCACACCCCCGGACGTGGAAATGAGCACTCTGCTGCCATTCCGGTGTGTCTCCATCAATTCGTCTATGGCGTTGTGAACACGTACCTGGAAATCCCGCCACGGCTCGAATTCTTGATCGGCTGCAGTCGGAATCAATTCGCCTCTTATCCACCTTGCTGTTGCCGCTTCAAAGACTTTCTGAAACAACCGTTCATCGGCTATGGGCAGACACAGGTCGTCACTGAATCCACCTTCGCGAGCATGGTCACGCAGGTAGATGGTAATAAGGGGATCACCAGAGTATTCATTGAAAGAGGGGTTGACCTTGATTTTACGATGCGGTTCTTCAATATGGAGAAGCAACGCGGACGCGGTTTCCTGCTGTCGACGCAATTCTCCGGCATAAAGATGATGAAAAGATTCACCGAGTTCCTGCCAGTGCCGGGACAGTTGCCGGACCTGCTCGATACCTGCCTGGCTGAGCTTGTCGTAGGTTTCGGCCCCGAATGAAGCCTGACCATGGCGGACGAAAATCAGTTCACTCATAAGTCGGTCTAAAGCGCGGCAAATCGGCGGGTATGGAAGTCTGTGTTTCCAAACAGGGTTTCGATAGACGTTACCCGTTTAAACAGGTGCGCTACATCGAGCTCATCAGTCATGCCGATCCCACCATGCAATTGCAAAGCATCCTGTCCCACATTCCGAATCGCTCTACCAATTCGACTCTTTGCTGCCGATACGGCTTTTGCCTTTGCACGATTGCTAATACTGCTGTCCAGCTTCATTGCCGCCATCATGACGATGGAGCGGGCCAGCTGACATTCTATAAACATATCAGCCATGCGATGCTGCAGTGCCTGAAAGGTTCCTATCGGTACTCCAAACTGCTTGCGGGTTTTGCAGTAATCCACTGTTTTTTCCAGCAATTGATCCAGGGCACCAACTGCCTCTGATGCCACAGCGACTGTCGCCAAATCCACTACATTTTCAATCGCTGCCAGGGCCTCCCCCTGAGCACCCAGGCAGTCACCTGCATCGATGTCGACATCGTTGAATTCAATTGCCGCTGCGGGGTGACCGTCAACGCAAGTATAGCCTCGACGCAGGATGCCTTTCGATATTGGCATCAACCAGGAAAACAGATATGCCCTCCCGGTCGAATTGAGAACCTGAGCTGCGGGCGACAACCAGCAAACGGTCAGCCCTGGCACCATTTAATACCGCCAGTTTTTGCCCGTTGATAATGACTCTGCCACCGTTGGTAACAGCACTAGCAGCCACATTGGCGAGATTGTAACGACTCTCCGGTTCGCTGATGGCACAGGCCAGTTGCAAATCCCTCCCATCAGCGCTGGCAGCAGCTCCTGTTTCTGATCGGCGCTACCCAGCGCACTCACCAACCCCCCGGCCATAACCGCAGTGGGCACATAGGGCTCCACCACCAACCCCTTTCCCAGTTCCTCCATTATCACCATCAAGTCCACCACAGAGCCACCGAGCCCACCGTCTTCTTCGCAGAACGGAACCATGAGCCAGCCCAACTCAGCAAACAGTTTCCAATACTCCTGACTGAATCCATTAACGCTGGACAGAATTTCTCTTCGAGTCCCGAAATCGTAGTTCTCGCGTACGAACTTGCGTACACTGTCGCGCAGCATCCGTTGTTCGTCAGTAAACGAAAAATCCACTTTTCCAACCTCGGTTTCGTTGCTTCAAGCCACGATTGCCTGCGACATTCAACCCATTGTTACAGGCCCAGCACCGCCTTGCAGATGATGTTTTTCTGGATTTCGTTGGATCCGCCATAGATGGAGAATTTGCGGTGGTTGAAATAATCAAGTGCCGTTGACGCCAGGTATCCCTGACCCAAAGGCTCACCCTGAAATCCTTCTTCGAACTGTTCCGGCACAAAAGGCAATGCGTCATAATCCGCCACTTCCAGGAACAATTCATCAGCTTGCTGAGCAATCTCGGTGCCGACGATCTTGAGAATAGAGGATTCCGGTCCGGGCGCCTTGCCCACAGCGACCGCAGCCAGCGTTCGCAGCTCTGTGTATTCGAGAGCCAACAGGTCAATTTCCAGTTCCGCCACTTTTCTGGCAAAAACCGAATCCTCAGCCAGACTGCATCCAAAGCCGTCTTTACGGTCGCAACTGGCAACTTTCAACTCATTGATGCGGCGCCTGGTATAGGCGACCCTGGCAATGCTGGTACGTTCATGAGTGAGCAGGACTTTGGCATAGGTCCAGCCGCTGTTCTCCTCGCCGACCAGGTTTTCAACAGGCACCTTGACGTTGTCGAAGACAACCTCATTGACCTCGGGACTGCCGTCGAGCAGCACTATGGGATTCACAGTGATGCCTGGCGACTTCATGTCGATCAGCAGAAAACTTATTCCATCCTGCTGCCTGCCAGAGTCGGCCGTACGCACCAGGCAGAAGATCCAGTCAGCGTGCTGACCCAGCGTGTTCCAGGTCTTCGTGCCATTCACTGTATAGTGGTCACCATTCCGCACTGCCGCAGTCTTCAGGGAAGCCAGGTCGGAACCGGCATTGGGCTCGGAATAGCCCTGACACCACCATGTCCTGCTTTCCAATATGTCCGGCAGGAAACGCTTCTTCTGCTCCTCATTGCCATAGGCTATAAGTACCGGTGCCACCATATTGACGCCAAATGCAACTGGCTCGGGCGCACCGATGCGACCCATTTCCTGATTGAAAATATACCTCTGGGCGGGACTCCAACCGGTGCCTCCATACTCTACGGGCCAATTGGGAGCCATCCAGCCTTTCTTGTTGAGTATTTTCTGCCAGCGGACGAAATCGTCTTTGTTCAGTTTAATGTTGTTATTGACTTTTTCCCGAATAGCAACCGGGAATTCGCGTTCCAGGAAACTTCTCACCTCCTGTTGAAAGGCGAGTTCTTCCTTCGTGAAATCAGCGATCACTACAAACTCCTGGTTTCTCAGGGATTCCAGCCTTTATCAATACCGGGCAAAGGTCTGTGAGCCGGCCCTGCGGCACTGTTCGGAGCCCTACTATGGGTAAGCCGCCAGCAGGCCGGGCGGACATTGCCCACCGGCCCTGAAGCTGGAGCACTTTAACATCATTGCATAAAGGGAAGAACCCATGACCGAATACTTGCCCTACGGGTAAAATCGATAGGTTTCAATCCCTTCCGGGATAATTACTCAGGAGATCCCGATAGGTTTCCAGAAAAGCAACCCTGGCGGGACCTTCGTGCATGTACTCCCCCGGGGACACGGTGTGAATACGACTGATCTGCCCAGCCCAGACTTCTTCACCGCTGCGGGTCTCACGCATGGAGATTCCGACTACTGCAATGTAGCGCAATTCCACGTCTATGGATTCCTGCCTGATAAACGGGTTGATATCCTCCGTTTCGGGGTTCAGATTCACATGCTGGTAGGAAAGCGTGACGATCAGATCGTTGATCTGGTCATTTCGTTCCAGACCCCGTTCCTGGAATGCGGTGTCGAACATCTCCACTACCCAGTCGCGCAGGAAGATCGGCATATTTTCGGTCTGCAGGCGATAAGCTTCGTAATCCGCGTAATTACCCGGACAGCAAAGGGTCACTGTGTTGCCGATTCGTAATCCCGTCTGGGCACAGCCTGTGAACACCAGCATCACTATCATTAGCGCTGCTTTTATCCGTTTCACATAATTCATTTTAGTCACTTCCTCCAGTTTCGTAGACGAGGGTCAAATTGTAGATGGCCTTATACCACAAATCTCCACTTTCCCCGGCACCTTGGATTGTAACGAGATGTAACCGGACTCTGGATTCGGGTCATAACCACAATCAACGTCCAGTCGGTGGTTGCAGCAACTACCGGAACGACGCACCGATGGCTCCCATCAGGCGTGTACAACCTGCTAATATCAGCAAGGCAATTTCAACATAGCAGGTACTGGCAAATATGGAAAACTTCACCCCCTTGAGCGCCTTGCTCGGAGGCGCACTTATTGGCACGGCCGCAACGCTGATGCTATGGATCAACGGTCGCATCACCGGAATAAGCGGCATACTTGGTGGTGTACTCTTCCCGGTGAAGACTGATGCAGTCTGGCGAGTGCTTTTCATTCTGGGCCTGCTGTGCGGTGCTCTGCTGTTTATGCTGATACGCGGCGCGCCAATCGAGTCCATCCCCCAGGCAACACCTCTACTGAGTATCCTGGCAGGTTTTCTGGTAGGTTTCGGCACACGACTGGGAAGCGGATGTACCAGCGGCCATGGCATCTGCGGAATTGCCCGGGTATCCAAACGCTCCTTTGCAGCCACGCTGGTTTTCATGTTGACGGCGATCGTCACGGTTTTTCTGACCAGGCATATAATAGGAGCAATGTCATGACAACCAGACCCAATCAACCCCTTGCCCTGGCTGCCGTCTTTGGTTCCGGGCTGCTGTTTGGCCTGGGCCTGTCAGTATCTGCCATGGTAAACCCTGCCAAGGTCATCGGGTTTCTCGACCTGGCCGGAAACTGGGACCCGAGTCTGGCGCTGGTAATGGCGGGCGCCCTGGCCATTACCCTGCCATCGTTCCAGCTGATACTGAAACGGGACCGTCCGCTTCTCGAGTCCCGGTTTTACCTGCCAACCAGGACGGATGTGGACCGACAACTGCTGGGAGGTGCATTATTGTTCGGCCTGGGGTGGGGATTGGCCGGTCTCTGCCCGGGCCCGGCTCTGGCGGCGCTGGTGACGCTGAACGAATCGATCTGGCTTTTTGTCGCGGCAATGCTGGCAGGCATGGTGTTTCACAGGCTGGTGCTTGAAACGTGATGCTGGTCTGCTGGCTCTTGGTGAAATCGAAAAATGTCAAAAAAATGATTTATGCGCCGATCAATAGAACTGAATCGCCTTTTACTGTATGTTGCGCGCACCTGACGACCTGTTCGCCGGGCCGAGTCGGAAAACATAGTGGGAATATCCAACGTAGGAGACAAAATGAAAATTTCAAAGTATGCCCGGAACCTTCTGGTTCTGATTGCCCTGATTGGCATGGTTGCTTGTAGCTCGAGCGGTGATATGGAAGAGCAGGCAGGTGGAGAGTCCGATTCCGGCCTGTCTGACATCGATGCGACCACTCAGCGGACCCAACAACTGCAGAATGAGGCGGAACGCCGGGCTGCTGAACAACAGGCCAGTATCGAACGAGCGGCACTGCAGACCACTGTTTTCTATTTTGATTTTGATGTTGCAGAGTTTCGCCCTGCGGACCGCGATGTTCTTACCTACCATGCCCGCAATCTGGCCGCCAACTCCAACAGCCGAATCCGTCTGGAAGGCCATGCCGATGAACGGGGGACCCGGGAATACAACCTGGCCCTGGGCGAACGTCGCGCCCAGAGCATCATGAATTTTCTTATTGTCAATGGCGCGTCCCGTTCCCAGATTGAAGTTGTAAGCTACGGAGAAGAACGCCCTGCCGACACCGGCACCAGCGAGTCGGCTTACCAGCGTAACCGCCGCGTGGAAATAGTTTCTCGCTGAGAGTCTTGAGCCCTGTAAGCCAAGCCCCGGCCCCTAGAAGGGTCGGGGCTTTTTTATTGGCTGCCAGTCAGCCCGGCTCACCGTCGTAGTCAAGCTTTGTTGATCAGACGAGCAGATTCTTGGATCTGGCTGGTTCGAAGCCCACGGTCCAGACCAGCATCATCAGCAAGAACATTCCCGGTGCCACGGTCATCACCAGGGGCAATACCGATTGGGCAGTTACATTGAAACCCGCGATCGCTGCGTAAACGACGACGGAAACGAGTCGCAACAGCATGTAATAATTGATGAACGGCGCACTGTTGTGAGTCAGTGGCCAGGGTCTGGCCAGAATAAACCAGCGGCCGGCGACAAGGACACCCAACAGGTCCGTGGGCCAGCAGAGCAGTAAATTCACATTGGTATAAAGGTCCACGTGTTCGGAAAAAAACCAGCCACCCAGCATCAGGCAGCCATAAACTCCGCTTAGAAGGGAAACCGCAAGCCCCACAAGACCGAGAAGCCTGAAACTGAACCCGGGTGACTTCAAGGTCATTCGTGAGTGAGTGGCAAAATACGACATGGAGACCTTGCGAAGCATGAAAAACAGGAGTAAGACCGGCACCAGCAGGAAGGTGCCAGCGCAGTAATACGGGTTGAAACCTGACCGGGGGCGCGGAAACTCTGCAACTACTGTGGAATCTGTCAACAGCGGCTGGCGCGCCCCGGCTATGGCCACATCCGAAGTCAACTTCATCAGTCGTGCCCTCAGGCTGAGCGGCAGAAACATCTCCTCCCATTGGGTTACCTGCCGGTCTATGTTGGCGTTCATCAGCAGGTCCAGGGAGAACTCGATCAGCGACGTCGAGCGGTAGTGCAACTTGACCAGGTCGCGAAAGGTGTTGTCCGTAGGGACATTGTCAGTTGCTTCGTGGATTTTCCCCATCAACGCCTCGTCCAGGTAATCCCTCACTCGAGTGGTGCAATTGTCGAAGAAATAGTGGTAGGGATAAACGACATTCTCAGGCCTTACATTCCAAACCAGGCGCTTGTAGAGAATCGCTTTCTGTCGGTTGTTCAGGTTGATGGTGTCCTGCCATACCGTGCGTTGCTGCTGCCGGTACATGCCGAATTCGGCACCGGGGCTGCCGGTACCCAACTGATAGTTCATGATTCCCCGAAAAAAATCGATGGAGAAACGAACCAACCCCGCACTGGTATCGAACAGCCCCCAGTTGTAAATCAGATCCGTGTCATTGTTGTCGTCGACGACCCGAAGCGCAGTGTGACCGAAGTTGTCCCATACACTATTGCCGACATCAACGGTAATAAGGTAGAAATGAACGCGGCTCAGGTCTTCAGGCAGGGACGTATCGCCAACGCCTTCCACTGCCTCAAGAGCGACACTACTGCTCAGGTCAACAATCGCAAAAAGCAATACGAGCAAGGTAACCAGCATTCTACCCGACTGCTTCCTGGTAACGGTCCGACGCCCGGCAATGTGGCGCCGGCCGGGGAGTTCCCCTGAATAGTCTGATATTCCCGTTAACCCGTGCCACATAACTTGCCAGCTGTCGAACTGACTTGAAATCCCTGTTGTTGTAACCTGTCCCGGTAGGACAAGAGTACAATGGTAGCAGAGATTCACTCTCGAGCAAGCCGAGTACTTTGTGGGGCCGGCCCGGATCAAGTATGTGGGGTCGGCCTGGGTCAAAGAAAATCCGCCGGCTTGCCGGGAACTCATTGCTATCCTGCGCGGGCTGGTGGGCAATGCACAAGCGCCCGGGCCTGCACCACTATCCCGTGGCAGACCCTGGACTCCGGGGAGGAATTTTCAATCCTGATCCTGGGAGTGAGCGCAGCCTGGCACGCGTTCAACAGCCCGGCAGATCAAGTTTATAAGATACCTGGCCCTTTTAAGGTGTGGGCCACCCGGTGACGGCTAACGCGAAGTCGCCGCATGACGAACACCGGCAAGGACCCGGGTTTCCGGTGCCCAAGGAACCTCTGAATAAGGGACTTAAGCAGAGGTTCCTAGTCTGCGTAAGCCTTGCGGGAGTTATTCAGAAATCTGTTGGAATCTAACATGGCGGAAACTGAACAGCCACTGCTGCGCACACTCTCATTCGGGCTGGTTACTTTCTACGGCCTTGGCAATATTCTGGGTGCCGGCATATATGTACTTGTAGGCAAAGTGGTAGGGGAAGGAGGCAATCTGGCACCCCTCTCGTTTCTGCTGGCTTCCGTCATTGCCGCACTCACCGCATTTACCTATGCCGAGATGGCCTCGCGTTATCCGGTCAGCGCCGGCGGCCCGGTTTATGTTTTCGAAGGGTTTGGAGTTTCCGGGTTGTCGATCCTGGTGGGAATCCTGACGATCATGACCGGGATCGTCTCTGCTGCGACCATCGCCCGCGGTTTTGTCGGCTACCTCAACGTATTCCTCTCAGTGCCCGGCTGGCTTGCCATCATCCTGTTGATTTCATTGCTTGGGATGCTGGCGGCGTGGGGAATCCTGGAGTCCGTGCGTACCGCCGCCGTGTTTACCCTGCTAGAAGTGTTCGGATTGCTGATGGTGTTGTGGATCACGTTACCCTATTTCGCAGAACTGCCTGGACAGATAGAGCGCTTCAGGCCCACCCTGGATCCGGGCATCTGGCCCGGAATCCTGTCCGGAGCGTTTCTGGCCTTTTACGCCTTTGTCGGATTCGAAGACATGGTGAACGTGGCCGAAGAGGTCCGGAACCCTGAACACAACCTGCCCCGCAGTATCCTGCTTTGCCTGGGACTCGCGACGGTGCTATACATGGGCATAGCCTTCGCAGTCCTGCTGGTCCTGCCGCCAGACCTCCTGTCGGAATCAGATGCCCCGCTGGCAGATGTTTATGTCGCAGTCACGGGGAGATCGCCTGTTCTCATTACGCTGATAGCCATGGTCGCCGTGGTCAATGGTGCACTGATCCAGATCATCATGTCTTCCCGGGTGTGTTATGGCATGTCCAGGCAAAACTGGCTACCAGCTTTTCTTTCCCGGGTATCCCCTTCGACCCGCACGCCCGTGCTGGCAACGGCATTGGCGACATTGGCGGTAATTGTGATGGCATTGTGGCTGCCCCTGGAGAATCTGGCCCGCGCCACCAGTGCGTTTTTATTGCTGATCTTTTCCCTGATCAACCTTTCCCTGATGCGTGTGAAGAGCCGAACCGGGCCCATTCCCGAAACGGTATTCAAGGTGCCACACTGGGTTCCGGTGGCGGGGTTCCTGGCCTCAACCGGCCTGCTGATCGCCGAGATACTGAACTGGCTGTCAGGATAGCCCGGACCTGCTCCAAAACTCTTTTCAGACCCGGGCGGACCTGGGTATTAGCGATTGGAGGTTTGATCCGCTGAGGTTCTCAACAATTTGATTACGCCGCTGCAAGTCAGAATAACATTCCCGGACACTGTCAGTTCCCCGCGGACAAACACCAGTGATCTGCCACGTCTGATCACCTCGCCATAACCCAGCACCAGGTCCCCCTTATGGGCAGGCGCCACAAACTCGTTATTGCAGGTGACTGTAGCAACGCTTTGCTGCGTTCCTCCGTTTACGGCCAGGCAAAGCGTGTAGTCCGCGAAAGTCATCATCACACCACCATGCAACGAATCGTGGGCATTGCAGTGTCTCTCGTCGACGCGAAACGCTGTCCGGATGGTGTCGCCATCAACCTTGAAGAAAAACGGACCAAGAAAATCCTCTGCCCGATCGCCGTGCCAATGTCGGTACTCCGGTGAGATATCGTAGTCTTTTGGGCTAAACTTCATAAGGCTCCAGATTATGTTGATTTTCATTTATTCACTATTTGGAGAACACAGTTTGCCAGTATCTGTCCGTGGAATCAGCATCCATGCTTCTGTATTCCCGTCGGCAGGGACTTTTTCCATGAGTGAGCCTGGCAGAAAATTCCAGGGACGGTGCCTTGTGATGTTCAGATTGCAGGCCATCAGCCAGCGGCAGCTGTATGGCTTCCGGGCCGGCATGAAGAGCCACAGTGCCGGCCTCTTTGAAACAGCCTCCGTGACCTGCGATCGATTGCCCTTATGACCGCTGGGAAAATGTTTCAGAATGTCAGCTTTCAGCCGTTTTACTTGCCTGTAGTGTTAAAAACGTCTATTTTGCTGCATTGCTGGCCAATGGCAACACACCATTGCCGCAATTAGTAAGTCTTCAAACGCAAGAAATCATCCAAGAATTAAAAGCGGAATCAATCATGAGAGCCACCCCCAGACACCTACTTCTTTTACCCGTGCTGCTTCTGCCACTGGCTGCGTTCGCGGCCTCTGGCGGTGGTGATTCCGGTGAGCGGATCGACCTGACCAGCAGCTGGGTAGGCATTACCTCAATTTTACTCTTCGTGGCCGCCTACAGCCTGGTGGTCCTGGAAGAGTTCACCGAGCTGCGGAAATCCAAGCCGGTCATGTTGGCGGCAGGATTTATCTGGGGACTGATCGGCCTGACCTACGCCCAGCAAGGCATCGATCACGCTGCCGAGGAAGCAGTGCGCGAATTTATGGTGGAATTCGGTGAACTGTTCCTGTTCCTGCTCGCGGCAATGACCTACGTAAACGCCATGTCCGAGCGGCGGGTATTCGAGGGCCTGCGTTCCTGGTTGGTGGGTCGCGGTTTCGGATTTCGCAAGCTCTTCATTATCACCGGCGTCATCGCCTTTTTCCTGTCGCCAATCATAGACAACCTTACCACTGCCCTGGTGATGTGTGCCGTGGTCATGGCGGTGGGCAAGGGTAACGACAGGTTTATAGGGCTGGCGTGTATCAACATAGTAGTCGCGGCCAATGCGGGCGGCGCGTTTTCCCCGTTCGGCGACATTACCACCCTGATGGTGTGGCAGTCCGGCCAGGTGGATTTCCTGACCTTCTTTGCTCTTTTCGTCCCGTCGGCTGTCAACTATGTGCTCCCGGCAGCGATCATGTATTTTGCCATTCCGGACGAGATTCCCCAGGTGGAAGACGAATCGGTTCGTATCAAACGTGGTGCATACATCATCATCTTCCTTTTCGGTTGTACGATTGCCACGGCAGTTAGCTTCCACAATTTTCTTCACCTGCCACCTTTCCTTGGCATGATGACCGGTCTCGGTTACCTGAAAATCTTCGGTTTCTATCTGGCCAAGACCCACAAACCTCACCCCAATGACGATGCAGAATACGGCCAAGTGGGCGATGTCAGCGCCTTCGACAGCTTCCGTGCTGTGGCCCGGGCCGAGTGGGACACCCTGCTGTTTTTCTTCGGTGTGATCATGTGCGTAGGGGGGCTGGGCTTCATCGGCTACCTGGCGTTGATCAGCGAATGGATGTATACAGACCTGGGCCCCACTATTGCCAACTCGCTTGTCGGGGTTCTATCAGCCATCGTTGACAACATTCCAGTCATGGTGGCAGTGCTGCAAATGAACCCTTTGATGAACGAACAGCAATGGCTGCTTGTGACTTTGACTGCGGGCGTAGGGGGAAGCATGCTCTCCATCGGGTCAGCAGCGGGCGTAGCGCTTATGGGCCAGGCCCACGGAAAGTACACATTTTTCGGCCACCTGAAATGGACACCGGTAATCGCCATCGGTTACGTGGCCAGCATTTTCGTGCACATGCTCATAAACGGCCGCTTTGCCACTGTGTTCCATTGATCAAATACTATGCACAAAAAGAACGGGGGCCAATGGCCCCCGGTCTTATTTTGCGCTTCGGGATTCCAGCCCTGTAATTCACTACGTCAAGTCCATGACGTCGCCGACAATACATCCAGTCATTTCCTCAACATGAACCGAGGTAACATCCTGGCCAGGGTATCATCCCGAACCAGATAGTGGTGGAAAAGTGCAGCCAGAGCGTGCAGGGTGATAAACAGGTAACCCGATGTGCCCAACAGAGCATGTGCCTCTTCAGCGATTTCGGCCAGGCCTTCCGACTCTGGCACAATGGCGGGAAGCGGAAATGCCCAGACATTGATCACCGCACCGTCAGCGCTTAGATAGATCCAGCCCAGAAGCGGCATGCCGATCATCAACCCGTACAGATAGACTTTCATCCAATAAGTCAACTTCAGCTGCCATGCCGGTGGCGACGGAGTAATAGGTGGCGATGGCCTGCGTCGAATATTGGCCAGGCGGAACAAAGCTATCGGCAGGAGAACGAAGCCAAGATAAATATGCCAGTCTTCGGCCGCGCCGCGCAAGGGATTGCCCCTTGGTATCATCTCATGGACCTCAATCGTGGCATAGATGACCACTATAAGTAACAAAGTAAGCCAGTGTAATAGAACTGCAACCGACCCATATCGAGATGACGATCCCGGCCGAGTTGCCATCACGGCATCACCACGGTTTCTTAAAAAACTCATTACACTGCCCTCCGGAAATTCCCACACATTCAACCTGCCCCTACCTGGGCCCCCTGGGGCTGCCATGGCAGGAGAATATTATGATAGCTTTACATCAAACTGCTTGCAGAACCTCTGCCAAATTGGCTTTGATCGACCAACGCAGCGCTCTACAGTTGAGGATACTTAAGATTGCATTAAACGCCGGTGAACAGACGTTGCAATACTCCGGCTCTAAAGGAAGTTCAGCGTCGATGATCCTTCCCGCGTGCGCCGCCCTGTCGAGGTTGCATTAACGACTGCGAACCAGGTGAACAGACAGGTTATATTTTCATGAGTCAGCCCATGGCCAGTGACGCGGACAGTCTGTTTCGACACCTACCCAACGGTATCACTGCCATGCGGATAATCATTGCGGTGGTATTCCCGTTCAGTCCGGAATCCTTACACCTGCCACTGATACTGATTGGCCTGGCCAGCGAATTTCTTGACGGGTTTATCGCCAGGCTCTGCAACTGGACTACCTACCTGGGCCAGGTACTGGATCCTATCGCTGACAAACTGTTTGTATTCTCCATAAGCCTGACCTGGATCGCACTGGGGGAAATCACACCCTTTCAGTGGCTGTTGTTTGCCCTGCGGGACTTTGGCGTCCTGTTTATTTTCCTGGCGCTGCTGCTGACGGGGCGATTACGCACCGTCAGGTCGGTCAAGGCAAGGCTCCCCAGCAAGATGACCACAGCGTTCCAATACCTTGTGTTTCTGGCAGTCCTGACAGACAACGGTCGCTACATTATGCCTCTTGCATTGCTTACGGCCATCACCGGACTGGTCGCTACTGCCCAGTATATCTGCCTGATTCGGCTTGCCCTCGATGAAAGCTGAGCAGCCGGGAATGGTGCCATGTTCGTGAACCTGATCCTGCAGGTTGTCTGGTTTCTGATCCCCGCCGGGGTCGCCAACCTGGTTCCACCGATTGCTGCCCGGGTATTGCCAAAATGGAAGTCGCCTATGGACTTCGGCCTGCAGTGGCGCGGGAAACAATTACTGGGCGCGCACAAGACACTGCGCGGATTGATAACCGGCACCGGTATGGGCGCACTGGCTCACCAACTACAGATAACGCTGGCCCGGCACTTCAACGGGCTGGACGAGCTGGCTCTCGCCCCGCAGTTTTACCAGTACTGGTGGCTGGGTGCCTGGCTGGGGTTTACGGCTCTGCTCGGGGACGCCGTGAAAAGCCTGGTCAAGCGTCAGTTGGGGATTGCCCCGGGTAAGCCCTGGCTGCCATGGGATAAAATTGACTGGGTAATAGGCTGTCTCGGCGGAAGCTTTTTCCTGTTACCCATGTCACCGGGTTTTATCGCAGCCGCTCTGGCCGGCGGCCTGGTGGTTTCCACGCTGGGGCGGATTATCGGTTACTGGCTGCGTATAAACGATAACTGGCTGTAGCAAATTCTCCGCCTCCCTGTTCCGTCAATCACTTCTTGTGCCTGCCGAGCTTGCTCTGCCGGATGCCACGATCTTCGCGGATATCCTTCGATGTCTTGTGACCCGCGTGCTCTTTTTCCGGTTTGATCGCCTTATCGTGCCGATCGGCTCCCCGCTTATGAGCCTGCTTTTCAGTTCTACCAGTACTGTCCTTCATGATTTTTCTCCTTAGCCACGGTGTTCTTTTATAGCTCCAGTGCATCTTGTCAGGATTGATACCGGTCAATGAACCGGCCGATTCAGCCCCAGGATGAAATAGGTTACACTGCGGCCATGCACCAGGCAGTACCGCAATGAATAATCTCGCAGCAAACTCTCCGGCAGTCAAACGCCTGGTCCTGATCGGCGGCGGACACAGCCATCTCAGCGTATTGATGCACCTGGGCATGAAACCGGTCCCCGGACTCGAGGTCGTACTGATCACACGCGACATCCACACGCCCTACTCAGGCGCATTACCGGGTTTTATTACCGGAGTCTACCAGTTTGACGACATCCACATCGATCTGCGCCCCTTGTGCCAGTTTGCCGGGATTAAACTGATCCACGAGGAAGTTGACAGGCTGGACCTGGAAGGCAGGCGGGTGCTCTGTAAGGAGCGACCTCCTATCAGGTTTGATCTGCTATCCCTGAACATAGGCTCCCGTGCGGACGTTGAGGAAATTCCAGGCGCCACCCAGCACGCTATCGGTGTGAAACCTATCGACCGGTTTCTCAGCTCCTGGCAACATGTCAGGCAGGAAGCCATTGAGCATCTGCAACAGTCCAGGCCTTATGCGATTGCCATAGTGGGAGGTGGCCCGGCCAGCATAGAACTGGCGTTTTCCTCCCAGTACGCAATTCACAAAGCTGTGGGCATCAAAAAAGGTGAACCGTCCTCGCTCACCATTAAATTGATTACCGCAGATACCCAGCTTCTCAAATTTCACAATAACCGGGTAAAGGACTTCACTCGAGCGGAACTAGAGCGCCGTGGCGTGAGACTGTATTTCGATCACCGGGTGACCGAGTTTGAGGCTAATACCGTGATATGCGATGGCAAGGATCCGGTAATTGCGGACAGTCTGTTTTTTGCAACCGGGGCAAGTATCCCTCGATGGCCGGCTGAATGTGGGCTGGCCGTGGATGAGAATGGGTTTATCGCTGTCGACACCAGTCTGCAGAGTATCAGCCACCCGTTTGTATTCGCCTGTGGCGATGCCGCTTCGGTTGTGGGACACCCGCGTCCCAAGTCAGGTGTCTTTGCTGTCAGGCAGGGAATGCCGCTGGCCCGCAATCTGATACGCTTTGCAACCGGGAGGAAGCTGCGCCATTTTATTCCGCAGCGAAATGCTCTGGCCTTGATGTATACCGGTGACAGCAGGGCCATTGCCTCCCGACGCAAACTGTTTTTCCATGGTCGATGGGTGTGGGCCCTGAAGCATAAAATCGACATGGATTTTATGCGCAGGTATACCAGGCTGCCTGCCCCGGAACCTGAGCTGCGATTGAAGCGCGGCCTGGCGGACAGCGAGACGGAAAAAGCCCTGCAGGAGCACGTTATCCGGTGCGCAGGCTGTGCCGCCAAGGTTGGCAGCAACACCCTGAAGGCGGTGCTGGACAAGTTGCAGCCACATTCACAGCCAGATTTGCAAGGCAGCCTGACGTCAGCCGAAGACGCCTCCCTGATCCGGCTCAGCAGCGACCGCACACTGGTACAGTCGGTTGACTATTTTCGCGCCTTTATCAACGACCCCTGGCTTTTTGCAAGGGTTGCCGCCAACCACTGCGTAGGCGATATTTACGCGATGGGAGCACGGCCTCACACTGCCCTGGCGATAGCCAGTGTGCCATTTGCAACCGGAACTATCATGCGGGAAACCCTGGATGAGTTGATGGCGGGCTGCGTCAGAACCCTTAACGAGCATGACACGGCACTTGCCGGTGGTCATTCAAACGAAGCACATGAGATGGCCTTCGGCCTCGCGGTGAACGGCTTCGGTCATCCGGACCGGTTGCTGGCCAAGACCGGGGCCCGTGTCGGCGATGCTCTGATTCTCAGTAAGCCTCTGGGGACCGGCACCCTGCTGGCTGCGGATATGCGCCTGAAAGCCAAGGGACGCTGGGTGGAGATCGCTCTGGAACAGATGCTGGTTTCCAACCGCGGCGCTGCAGACTGCTTCGTCAATCACGGCGCCCGTGCCTGCACAGACATCACCGGTTTTGGGCTGGCTGGACACCTTGCTGAGATGCTGATCAGCGGCGATGTCGGTGCACGCCTTGAACTGGCAGCCATACCCGCACTGGAAGGTGCCGCCGAGTGCCTGCAACGAAGGATTTTCAGCTCACTGCATTCCGATAACAGTCAGGTACGAAGTATCATGGAGATCAGCAACGGGGCGACCAGGAGCCCACTGCTGGAACTGCTGTTCGACCCTCAGACTGCCGGTGGGCTGCTCGCGGCAGTCCCCCATTCCGAGGCCGGCCGGTGCCTGGATGAACTGCGAACGACAGGGCTGTCCGGACGCCAGAATCGTGGGTCAGGTGACAGAGTGCCCTGCCGGCGGAACAACCATTCACGTGCAATAGGCGCCTCCACAGTTTGTTTCCCCAACTGGACGGTCAATCCGGTGTGTGCCAAACTGCTGCCGTCAATAAGTTGCATCCCGGAAAGCAGTCATGAGGAAAGTCATCGCCGGCCTGCTGGTGTCCGTTGCCCTGCTGAGCGTCGTGTGGGCCGGCAGCTCGTTCTATATTGGTCGTCAGATTGAAACTTCCCTTGGCGAATACGAAAATCTGATCTCACGCTCGGGTGACCTGCTGATCCATCAACTGGACTATGAACCCGGATTGCTTTACGGAAAACTGCATTATGACCTGGAGATTCAACCTGCCGGCGACAGCGAACTGGCTGCTGTTGCCGTGGCGATGCAGCAATTAACCGGTATCAGCCTGCGTACCACCGGCATTACCGATGTCCGCCACGGTCCCTTTGTCGGCGGAGCTGAACCCTTCGCCCTGGCCCGTCTGGAACTGCCGTTCGAGCTTCCGGATGACCTGCGGGACAGACTGCCCCAATATCCGGGTGACAGGCCGATTCTAACTGTCAACAGCGTGCTTGGGTTTGACGGTACCCTGTTGAACAGCCTGACTGCAGTCGACTACGAAGGCACACTGATGGTGGCAGACGAAACTGCAGATTTCGGTCTTTCAGGGCTCACCGGTTCTGTTGAAATAGACGGCCGGCTTGATTCGACACGAGTGATTTTCGCATTGGGTACACTGCGTCTTGGTCCGGAACCCATCGCGGTGGTGCTGGAGAACCTGCAGGTGGAAGTCCGAATCGATGGAGAGGCCCCCGACCTGCAGGTGGACGTGGATCTGGGTCGCTTACAGGGGCTCGCCGCACAGACCTCATCCCGGTTTGAATTGGAGAATCTTGTCGGGCACTGGGATACTACCCAGCTGCGCCCGTCAGTCTGGGTCGGGGATGGCACGCTCAATCTGGACCGCATCGCCCTGGCAGGGAATGGATTCTCCGCGGAATTACTCGATTTTCAGGGTACCAGCCTTGCCAGCATTGACGGCGCAGGGCGCTACCAGGCCAGCAGTGAATCACTGGTGTCGAGAATCAACCTGGGCACCGACGTGGTCAACAATGTTGTTCTCAATGCCTCTGTTCGAGGCCTTAACGTGGACGCCTACAGCCGGTTGATATCGATTGCCTCCGGTACGGACCCGGGCCCTGCGAATCAGGATGACGTGCTCGAGGCTGTCCTTGAAGCCGTGAACGAGCTCCTGGCAGACCAGCCGGTTGTGAGCCTGGATAGACTTGCCATGTCAATCAGCGATGCAGACGACATCAACCTGTCTTCGTCTCTGACCTACTCAGGCCCGGCTATAGACAATCTCCTGCAACCCCAGGCGCTGCTAAACGGCCTGGAAGTTCAGGGCAATATCTATCTGGCCGCCCCTGCGGCAAGACGACTCATCGAAATTGGACTTGGCATGGCGGATCCCTCCTTGCAGGGCATTGCTCTGGACAATGCAGTGGACGCCAACTACCGGCAGCTGCTCACTTCCCTGCAGGATGCCAACCTGGCCACCGTTACCGGCGATGGCATTACTGCCTCGTTACAGGTCGCCGATGGAGTTGTGGCAGTGAATGGATCGGTCCTTACCACCGTGGATGACCTCATGCCCCGGGTTGCCATCCCACAGCCCGGAACGCCGAGTGCTTTGGGCCCGGTGGTAATGCAGCCCGAGTTCCTGACTGACCCTCGTTTCGAACGCGTCAGCCTGGTTACCGGGTTTGCTCCCGACCCACACACCATCGAACTGCTTGCCAGCGGTCAACGCCTGGCCATGGACGTTCTTGGTGCCAACTGTGCCGGCAGCGTGAACTCCCCGGTACCGGACATTACGCTGAACTATACATCCGGTTCAGACTACGGACTCTATCTCTATGCGGAGTCTGATTCCGATACAACTCTGGTAGTGCTGACGCCTCAGGGTTGGGAGTGCGATGACGACAGCCATGGGGATTTCAACCCCGGGGTGTCGATCGACAACCCTTCGAGCGGAAACTATATGATCTGGGTCGGCACCTTCGCGGAGGGAACCGCTCAGGCTATACTGGGTATTTCAGAGTTTTGAGAATCATTCGGTTGCTCAATTCCGGAGCGCGGTTTCACTGGCAATGCCGATTGGACAATCGTGGTCCATGACGCTAACTTAGGGAACCTCTGATTCATTATCAGAAGGGAAAATCAGGAAGGTAATTATGGATCCTTATTCCAGACACCCAACCATGTTCAAAGGCAATCCTCTGGGGTTCATCGGTTGTATACTGCTGATTCCCGTTTTCGGCCTAGGTCTTGTAATCCTGCTCTGGTGGTACCTTTCTGCCCGCAACACCGTGTTCACCGTCGATGACAACGAAATCCGCTACGAGACCGGCATTCTCAATAAGGAACACTCAGAGATCAACAAGTCCAGCATCCGCTCAGTCAAGGTGAAACAATCGCTGCTGAACCGGATGTTCGGTGTCGGCACGGTGGAGATCTACACAGCCGGCGACGCGCCGGAGATCGTCGCTCAGGGCATGCCCGAACCCCACCTGATCAGGGAACTGACAGACTGACAATTCTAAGGCTTGACTCGCAGCTGTGCCAGCAGCTGCGGCAATCTGGAGATTCAGACCCCCGATTCACCCTGGCTGCGAACTGGCCGATCAATGGTCAGGGAATACTCCGTTTCGCACTTCAACCACAGAATCGTCTGCATGAAACTCCTGATCACCACATCGACGCTCCCGGTATCGGAGAATGACAAAGTACCTGCTTTCGTGCGGGATCAGGCCGTGGCGCTGAAACAGCTTGATCCGACACTGAAGATACTGCTGCACGCACCACACAATGCCTATAGTTCTACCGCCAATACAGGAGAGCACAACCCAGGTTTTGACGTGTACCGGTATCATTACTTCTGGCCTTTCCTCTGGGAACGACTGACAGGCAGAGGAATCATGCCGGCGCTGAAAAGCAATCCATTCCTGTATTTTCAGATCCCATTTCTGTTCCTGTTTCAGTTCCTGTCCCTGTTGTCTTTGGTGCGCAGAGAAAAACCGGACCTCCTCTATGCCCACTGGTTCACGCCACAGGCGATTACAACAGCATGGGTCTCGCGATTTACCGGAGTGCCGTTTATTTTCACTACCCATGCTTCCCGACGTATCGGTACTGAGCCGCCTGCCGGGATGCGAAAAACTGGTATGCCGGATCTGTCGTCAGGCAAAATTCTATACCGCTGTTTCCCAAAGGACTGCAGACAGGCTGACCCGGTTTTTTGCACGTGCGCACGACCGGCAGAACCTTGAACAGAAGCTCTTTATCATTCCCATGGGAATCTCCACCGGGATGCCGGATGTTAATGAAACAGACAGTGCGAAAGTTTTCGACCGGTTCAGAATACCCCGGGATAAAATTCGACTCTTGTTTCTGGGGCGCCTGGCAGAGAAAAAAGGTGCGGGCGACCTGCTGGAGGCCATTGCCGGGCTCCACAATGCAGCCAGATGCCGGGTGCATCTGGTGATAGCGGGAGATGGTCAGTTGCGAAAGCGGCTGGAATCACAAAGCCGGCGACTCGGCCTGACTAATGTAACCTTCACAGGTTACGTTACAGGTATAGAGAAGCGAGCGCTCATAAAGGTGGCTGATCTGGCCTGTTTTCCGTCGATCATTGATAGCGCGGGCGATGCGGAAGGCTTCCCGGTGTCCATCATGGAGTGTCTGGCAGCCGGCAAGATCATTCTCAGCAGCAACGTGACGGGTGCGGAGGACGTAATCGTCACGAATGAGGCAGGGTTTGTGTTTCCCGAAAAATCACCGGCTGAACTTGCCAGCCTGATTGAGCACGTTCTGGACCTTGACCCTGATACCAGAACAAGACTACAGCGAAACGCCCAAATACTGGCCGCTGAATATGACTGGCAAGGCATCAGCAAACAACATTACCAGCTGTTCCAGAAATGTCTCGATCATGGAATTTAATTTTTTCGGCTATTTGACTCTCAAACTCCACAGCAACCGTCATTCAGGCTATGAGCGTTATTTCCGCAACGAGTACGCAAGAATCAACACTGCTGCAACTGCTGAAAGCAATCCGGTGTCGATCCACGTCCATAGTGTCTCTGAACTGCCTCGGACACAGCCCGGGGATCTACGCCGCACAGTCAATGTCAAAAGGCTTTTTGAATTCAACTATCTGATCCGCAACCTGCATGGCGAACGTGTGGAAATTCATTTCCAGCGACACTGGCTTGACCGTGTATACATGAACGCGATTGCCGTATTTCTGCAGGCTCAGGTTCTTGAACCCGTCATGTACTTCAAACTGCTTGAGAGGAATGTCCTGTTCATGCATGCAGCCGGTGTCTCCAGGAATTCCCGGGGCTATCTGTTCCCGGCACACGGCGGGACCGGCAAAACCTCTTTCAGTATGGCACTACTCGCCAACGGCTTCGAACTGCTGGGTGATGACCTGCTTTTTGTCGCCATAGATAACGGCCTGGTCTACCCCTATCCAAGGCCATTACACGTATTTACCTACAACATCAACAACCTGCCCGGTGCAACCATACCACTCTCCTACCGGTTGCGAATCTACCTCAAAAACTCTGTCAGGTTTGTGCTTGAGCGCCTGTTGAAGACTGAATTCCTGATCTCGA
>CALOEW010000037.1:0-6329 GCA_942492445.1 uncultured Gammaproteobacteria bacterium | reverse complement strand
AAAATCAGCAGCCACAGTGACTTCAGGAAGAAGCGCGGTATATCCCGCAACTTCCAGCCCCAGGGCGAGTAGTCCTGACTGTAGAGGTGTACACGATTTCGACTGGAGTAATAGGTGCGTTCCGGCTTGTGCCAGACTATCAGTCCCTTGCGCGCCATAAGGCCACTGCTGTATTCGCCGATCGCATGATACAGCACCGCCTGGCTGGTCCCGGCCAGTTCATAGCCACGGGCCCGGGCCCGGAAACACCACTCCAGGTCGACATTGTCGATGAAATAACTGGCCTTCATCGGACCGATGTCGTCGAGAAAAGCCAGGGGTAACAGAGTTCCCGAGGTATGATCAGAAAGTCAGCTTTGAAAAGCCGGCTGTCACCATGAAATGGGCGGTCGGAGCGGAGCATCAACCGGTTGAACAACTTGAACGGAGTCTGACGATGGGTCCTTGGATTGATAATCCTGGGACCGAGCGCGGCCACCTTTCGTTCGGCGACAGTGCATGCGCGCCCGTAGGCGTTCACCATGCTCTCTACATAAAGATCACAAAGACTGCTGTCCTGATCAAAAAGTAAAGCGAATTCGTATTTGCACCTGCGCACCTCCTGCAGCCCTCTGTTCAGTGCTTCCGCCAGACCGAGGTTGTCCTTGAGCTGCCAGTAGTGGATGCAGCGGTCGTATGCGACAACCGACTCGCGAAACTGGCTGGCCCGAGGGGACCCGTTGTCGATTACCAGGAAGTCGGTTTCCTTGTTCAGCTGGCTCAGAAGCTTCAACAAGGCGGCCATTTCCGGATAGTGAGTCACTACAATCGCACAACAGGTGGTTCTGGGATTCTGACTCGTGGCTGCTGGCATCCGCTGGTCCTCAGCCATGCTCACCGGTCCGGTGCAGCACCTGGGACATCCGGGGAAACTGTAATCAGTTCTGGCCTGACAAACGACTGAACGAGGTAATAGAGAATGGAGGCTACACCAAGAATCAGCCCGGTTACTACACCGGCGTCGACAATTCCTCGCCAGGGCTGGGGGAGCAATCGAACCAGGATCACGAAACAGACGATCATCGAGGTGAGGGAAATGGAAAGAATCATACGCTTTCGTGTGGCATAGATGTATCCCATGCAGAATAACGGTGCCAGGAAAATCCTGCCGAGACTGGCATGACTGCGCAGATAACTTGCCCGGGCCACCAGCCGCGGGGCGAAGCTCTTGTGGAAACCGCGGTAACCCTCGGCATAGGCCATATACACAATGCTGAAGACCAGGGCAGCCCACTGCAGTGATGTCAAAGACTGTTCCAGCAGAGCGAAGGCCATGGGTGACAGGCGATAAACCGCGAACAGCAGAATCGTCAATACGCCACCGATCCCCCAACCAAACCCTATAACCCCCACAACCGCGCACCCTCTGGAAACTGGTCGGCTATTATAGCTGCTTCGTCGGGCAGACTGAAAACTCCCTTCGCTCGGGCAGGCCGGCTTCCGTTGCGTCGCGGAGCGATGGAAAGATTGCTATTATGCCCCTGGCCCGGAGCCGCCCGCTGGCGGTGGCCGGGATTACAGGTTCTCCAAACCCCCAAGGATTGAAACCCGATATGAGTATCAAACTCGGCATCGTGATGGACCCTATCGAGTCCATCAATTACAAGAAGGATACGAGCCTGGCCATGTTGCTGGCGGCCCAGAAACGGGGCTGGAAGATTTTCTACATGCGGCAGACCGACCTGTTCATGGAAAGCGGCATCAGCAAGGGAATCATGCGCGAGCTGACGGTCAGGGCAGATCCCCTGGACTGGTATGCCTTCGGCAACACAGAGGAATTGCCTCTGGGGGATCTGGACGTCATTCTCATGCGCAAGGACCCGCCCTTCGATAACCACTACATCTATTCCACCTACCTGCTGGAGGAAGCTCAGAAGGAGGGGCTCCTGGTGGTAAACAACCCGCAGAGTCTGCGGGACTGCAACGAGAAGCTGTTTGCCGCGCAGTTCCCCCAGTGCTGCCCGCCCTTTCTGGTTACCTGTAATGGCGACAAACTGCGACAGTTCCACCGTGAGAATCAGGATGTCATCTTCAAACCTTTGGACGGTATGGGCGGAACGGCAATTTTCCGCCTGCGCCCTGGAGATCCAAACGTCAGTGTCATCATCGAGGTCATCACCCAGGGTGGCAGCAACCAGATAATGGCTCAGAAATTCATTCCGGAAATTGTGAATGGAGACAAGCGCATACTGCTGATTGATGGTGAACCGATTCCCTACGCGCTGGCACGGGTGCCCGCAGTCGGGGAGACCCGGGGCAATCTGGCCGCCGGAGGCAGTGGAATAGCCCGTGAATTGACCGCAAGAGATCGCTGGATTTGTGAACAGGTTGGCCCAGTAGTCAAGGAAAAAGGGTTAGTCTTTGTCGGACTCGACGTCATCGGCGATTATCTGACCGAAATCAACGTCACCAGCCCGACCTGTGTCCGCGAGTTGGATGATGCCTGTGACCTTGATATCGCAGGTGATTTAATGGACTGTATCGTCTCCAAACTGAACCGGTAACTGTTGACGACAATGGCAACATCCGTCAGTGAAAATCAGAACGAACGCTTCGGGTTTACGGTGTTCCTGTCAGCCTGTATTCACGCCATGATCATTCTTGGCGTGGGGTTTACCTATATGGACGAGATAACCAGCCAGCCCACCATGGAGATTACCCTGGCGCAGTACCGCAGCGAAGTCGAACCGGACCAGGCGGATTTTCTGGCTCAGGAGAATCAGACCGGCAGCGGGACACTAGAAGAACGTGCCGCTCCCAGCACTCCGTTTACCTCAGAGTTCAACGCCGATGTGATTCAGGAAATATCGCCGGTCAGGCAGGCCATGGCCGCCCGCCAGAACAGCGCCAGCACAGACATTTCCGTGTTGACCGCTGCCCTGTCTGAGGAGCGGGTGAATCAGAGCCCCGAAGAGGAATCCACGGAGGCTGAAAATCCAGAGGGGGACGATTTTACCCAGGAAGAGCTCAGCCTGGCCATCGCCAGCCTGCAGGCACAGCTGGACCTGCAGCGGGAGGCCTATGCCAGGAAGCCGCGTAAATATACTATCTCCTCCGCATCAACCAAAAAGAGCCATGACGCCCTTTACCTGGACAGCTGGCGCAAACGGATCGAATCGGTGGGCAACCTGAACTACCCGGAGGCAGCCAGGCGAAATCAGATTTTCGGGGACCTGCGCATGCTTGTGGCCCTTCATCCGGATGGTTCGGTCCGCGAGGTATTGATCCTGCAATCATCCAACAGCGCCGTTCTCGATCAGGCAGCGGTGGATATCGTGAACCTGGCTGCACCGTTCGAACCGTTTCCGCCGGAGCTGCGTGGCCAATACGATATCCTGGAAATCATTCGCACATGGCGATTCCAGGAAGGGGCTGCGTTTACCACCGAGTAGCATTCTGGCATAGTGCGAGATAGTCTGGTCGCCTGTCTCTGCCGTTAACCAACCGTCGAACCCTGTTTCAATCAACATGACTGATTCCGAATACCAAACTTCTCTGGAAGATCAGCTCCTGATCGCCATGCCGCAATTGGCAGATCCGTATTTTTCCCACACCGTCACCTACATCTGGAAACACAACGAGGAAGGAGCTCTGGGCCTCGTAATCAACAAGCCCATGTCCATCAGTGTGGCGGATATTTTCAATGAACTGGAAATCGTAAGCTCTGTTAACGACACGCAGTTCAAAAATCAGAAGGTACTGGCTGGAGGTCCCGTTGAACGGGACAAGGGTTTCATCATCCATGATTCTCAAGGTGACTGGAGTTCGTCACTGCGGGTCCGGGAACGGTTCAGCCTTTCCACGTCCAAACAACTGTTACAGGACATTGCCGATGGCAAGGGGCCCGAAAATTACCTGATAGCGCTGGGCTGTGCCGGCTGGGACGGTGGTCAACTGGAAAGAGAGCTGGGCAACAATGCCTGGCTCACCGCACCGGCCACTGCCGAACTGATATTCTCGGAAGACTACGAGAACAAGGCAGCGCGCGCAGCCGCGCAGCTGGGAATCGACATGAACCAGCTGTCGCCCGATGCCGGGCATTCCTAGCCCACTCCACCCGTATAAAGTGCCGCCCGAGCGTAACCATGCCCCTGGAAAAGTTTCCCGCCACTGCCGCTTCGGAAGTCACCGCTCTGGGGTTCGACTACGGCACCCGTCGCATCGGTGTTGCCTACGGGCAGTCAGTCTCCGGCACAGCCGCACCTCTGCCCATCCTCAAGGCCAGGGATGGAATCCCTGACTGGCAACAGGTAGCCCGGCTGATCGACACCTGGCGACCGGATCTGCTGGTGGTCGGGATGCCCTACAACCTGGATGGCAGTGACAGCGAGTTGCTGAAGCGGGCGGTCAAATTTGCCAACCGCCTGCATGGCCGCTTTCACCTGCCCTGTTACGGCATTGACGAACGGCTGTCTTCGCTGGCTGCCCGGGACCTGGCCAGGCGCGGCGATGAATTGGTGGACAGTATAGCGGCAAGGTTGATTCTGGAGAGCTGGTTTGCGGAACTGCGAAGTCTGGTGTAGCAGAGCTGAAGGTTTCCAAGCGGGGGACGTCGATCTGAGAATACTGATCCGGCCCCCGGTAAGTTCTGTTTGTCGAGGCCGTCAAAAAAGGGCTTCTCGAGGCTTTGACCCCGGGGCAACAACCGATTACTCTCACTGGGGCACAAAATAACTTAAAAATCGGCAAGTATTCTGCCCTTACTGTGGAGAAATTTATGAACAGACTGATTATCGCCTGCACTGCCTTACTGGCCTTCTGCAACCTGGCCCTGGCAGAACCGGAATACACCCGGATTGAAATGGATATTGAGATCGACCGGCCGGCCGGGGAAGTCTGGGCCGCAATCGGAGGCTACTGTGATATCAGCGAGTGGTTGAACCTGGATTGCGAGATCACCTCCGGTGACGGTGGCATAGGCTCTGTCAGGGCGCTGGCTGGCGGGCGTATCCTGGAAATTCTGGTGGCTCAGACCGAGCTCTCCTACGGCTACACGCAACCGGTTCAGGAAGGCCAGTTCTACAACCTCTACCACGGCTTCATGGAGGCCCGTCCGCTCGGCAACGACCGTACCCGACTTATCTATACCCTGATGCTGGACGTCTCCAATCATCCTGATCAGGCAGCCAGGGACGCAGATGTCTCCCGGCGCCGTGCCACGTTTGAAAACGCCCTTCAGACTATGAAAAATATTGCCGAAGCCCGGTAACTCGGCGATTGGCGTCCCTTGAAAAATGCCCGGGGCCAGCTGGTGAAAAGCTTCTGTGCGGCATTAAGGCCCCATGGAGAAAGCTGTCGCCGGGCTGGCCCTTGCGCCCTGAAACCAGGTTCTGCGCCATTTTTCAGAAGTTATCCGGCATCTTCGCCTTGGCACGGGCATCTTCGCGGGTAACCAGGCCCTTGGCGAGCAGCTCTTTCAGGCACTGGTCCAGGGTCTGCATACCCGTCGATGCACCGGTCTGAATCGCGGAATACATCTGTGCCACCTTGTCTTCGCGAATCAGGTTTCGAATGGCAGATGTTCCGATCATGATTTCATGAGCTGCCACACGGCCGCCCCCCGGACGTTTGAGGAGAGTCTGGGAAACCACCGCCTGCAGAGACTCCGACAACATGGAGCGAACCATGTCTTTTTCTGCGGCAGGGAATACGTCGATGATACGGTCGATGGTCTTGGCCGCTGACGTGGTGTGCAGGGTGCCGAATACCAGGTGTCCGGTCTCGGCGGCTGTAAGCGCCAGGCGGATAGTTTCAAGGTCCCGCAATTCACCGACCAGGATGATATCCGGGTCCTCGCGCAGTGCCGATCGTAATGCCTCGTTGAATCCAAGGGTATCCCGATGCACCTCACGTTGATTGATTAGAGCCTTCTTGCTGGTGTGCACAAATTCGATCGGATCCTCGATGGTGAGAATGTGTTCGTATTTTTCCGAATTGATATAGTCGATCATGGCTGCCAGGGAAGTACTTTTACCGGAACCGGTTGGTCCGGTGACTACCACCAGTCCACGGGGCACTCTGGCGATCTTGCGGAACACCTCACCCATGCCCAGCTGCTCCATGGTCAGCACTTTTGAGGGAATAGTCCGAAACACCGCCGCCGCACCGCGATTCTGGTTGAATGCATTTACCCGGAAGCGCGCCAGGCCGGGTATTTCGAAGGAAAAGTCGGTTTCCATGAACTCTTCGAAATCCTTGCGCTGCTTGTCATTCATGATTTCGTAAATAAGGTTGTAGACTTCCTTATGGTCCATCTCCGGCACATTTATTCGGCGTATATCGCCATCCAC
>CALOEW010000036.1:0-24919 GCA_942492445.1 uncultured Gammaproteobacteria bacterium | reverse complement strand
TGAAAGAACCATGGAAATTGCAATTACAATGGCAAGCATCGTAGACTGACTCCATAACCACACGCCCAGTGAGGTTGTAATCGCAATTGCAACACCGTTCCAGAACCCTGCAAACATCTCCTTGATTATCACCCTGTACCAATGGCGCATGCGAACTTCGCGCAGGGCCAAACCGCGCATAGTCACAGCCAAAGCCTGAGCACCAGTATTTCCAGACTGACCAGCGACAACAGGCAGTAGAACAGCTAAAGCAGTGTTAGCCGCGATAGTACTTTCAAAAAAACCAACAACAGTAGCAGCTAGAAAAGCCGTTGCCAGGTTGATATGTAGCCAGGGAAGGCGCTTTCGCACTGCAAATCCGACAGTCGAAAGAGCTCTTTCATCACGACTGACACCCACCATGGTTTGAATTGCGGCAGTCGCCTCGTTTTCGGCCGCAGCGACATGTTGCTGATGTCGAACAGCACCAACCAGGCGCCCTTCGACATCCAGCACGGGCAAATCTGTCAATCTGTACTCATCCATTAGCTCAACAACTTCATCACGAGTAGCTATATCACTGACTGTCGCCTTAACCGGGCGCATGATTTCATCCAGCTTCGTTTGTGCTGAGGAGGTGGCCAGATCCTGAACATCGACCAGCCCCTCCAACTGCTTCTCGTCATTAACGACGAACAACATGCGAATCCCGCGCCGTTTCAGTTGTCTGACACGGTCAAGTGCCTCAGTAACGGTATTGGCTGGCCTTAAAAGCAAAACTTTCGGGTCCATCATTCCGCCGGCGCTATCTTGTGGATAGCTCAGCATGAGAGCCAGATCCTTTGCATTTTCTCCACCGATCAGGTCGAGATAACCAGCGCGCTTTTCAGAGTCTATGAGGGCGAGTATCAACAGGGCATAGTCAGGATCCATGGTGCCAAGTATGCCAGCAGCTCGATCCTCCGGGAGCTGCAGTAAGGCACGCATGGCAACGTCTGGGGATAGCTGTTCCCAAAGGTCAATGGTCTCCTGATCATTCAATGTTGACAGCAATTCCTGGGCTTCATCTGCGTCCATACGCTCAAGCATCTCTGCGGCTTCTTTAGGAAACCCACTGATGAAATCCGTTCTCAGCATTTCCATAGTTGAAGAAATTGCCGTCATGTTATCTGTCCTTTTTGCCTAGTGATGTCGATGTGCTTTTTGTAACCAGCAAAGAGCCTGTGATCAGCCAGAATATATCCGCTAAGGCTCCACGCGTACGGTCAAATTCGCGCTCGGAGGAAATACCTTGAAGCAACAGATGATCCTTGCGAGCGACCGCCTCTCGTCGCAGAACGCCCTGAAAACTTCCCGCTCGGTCGACGACGGGTAAACTGTCAAATTTAATCCATGCATCCAATTCCTCGGCCACATGCAGTGGCGAGCGGGTATTGATTACTAAAGGGACTTTTTGGCGTATCCTTGATATAGGCGTTCGGTCGCGATTTGAAATAAGGGTTGTAAGATCAACGTAGCCGACAAGGTGCCTTTTACTATCAACAACATATATTTGCTGGGAAACCCGTTTCTTTCGAGTTCGAGTCAGCCGCAGGGCATCGGAAACCCGCTGATCAGGTTGCAGTGTAAGCACTTCAGAATCGACAAGCGAGCCAACAAGTGCTTGAGGATATCGCATTTGAAGGCGTAGCCGCAGTGCTGCAGCTCTTGGCATTTCCTGGTAATAGGAATAATGCAAATCCCGGTTCATAGAACGCATGACCAGCACAGCTGCCTCATTGGGCATTTTCACAAGTATCGCTGCCGCATCTTTTACCTCAAGACGGTTCAACGCTTCTGCACAGACGACTGGCATCAAGTGTGGCAGGACTTTGGCCGCAACCGAAGAATTGATCTTGGCTAAGAGCTCACCCAGATCATCAATGCTTAATTGATGCAATATGCTGGCTGCAGCTACAGGATGGCTTTCAAGGTAATATGAGACCAGCGGATCAAGTTCCATCGATTTCCTCGGGTTCAAGAATAAGTGAAGCTTTTTCCATAAAAATTCGAGCTGGGATTAGTATCTGGCCGGACTCGGTATCGAGTAAGACGGCTACGGGGGTAAGTTCTAAGATTTCACCCTCCAGACTGTCCACTCTGATATTTAGTCCCGGCTGATATTGGCGACGAACATAATGTGAGGCCATGATATTGCGAATGGAATCCGATGCTCCAATACCAAAAGCTATTGCTGCACCGCTAAAAAACGCAGCGAAAGCCAGAATGATGATGTATTCAAGCAAATCGACAGCCAGACCCATCTGGTCGAGTGCCAGGATCAATGCTAGAGCAATCACCAGTCCTGCAACGAGTTGGGCGACTAATGGACCGTGTTGCAAATCGTGGGCATGTGCGTAGCCCTGGATAAGTTCCCGCAGTCCTTGACTGACTAGATTGGCGATAAAGAGAATTGCTACGCTGATCAACAATCGGGGTAGATAGTTCAGTAACTCCTGCAACCAGTTTGCCAGAAAAACTAGTCCAACTGTTTCGGAAGCAGTGACAAGACCGAAGGCAATTATGATCCAGAAGACAATGCTGCCAATTATTGTTGAAATTGGCCAGTTATGGCGGGAATCAGAAAAGGTAGCCCCTAATTGAAAGGTGGACAACACCCTGTCCAATCCGCGTTCAAATCGCAGGATCATCCACCTTGCAAACCAGGCTACAGCCACACCCAGCAGAAGTTGAATCGAAGCCAGTACTAAATCCGGCAGGAAAGCCAGAAATGTAACGTAAGAGCGCGTTAGCAGGTCTGTAGCCCAGGCCACAGGGTCGGCCAGGAATTTTGTTGATTCAGTCTCATCCATAATGCCGATTGTACTCTTTTTAAAACTGGTTCTCGATCTGTTTCCTGAATCGCTTTTTTGAAGATACCTTGGTTTGTATTAAATGTCGTACTGATGAGAGAGAACATTGATAGATCTGAGCTACAAACAAGGTGTTGGCTTCCACGCAAACTTGACCCGGTAGTTGCATTCAGAATCTGACCCGCAATCTGTGAGACCCGAACTCCTGCGCCACAACGCCCTTTCGAATAGCTGGACTATACTGGCAGTGACATCTTGTCGAAAAGAACTTCGACTTGCCACTGCCAGCTACTTTTCCCGGCAGACTCCTTACAGCCCCAACTTCGCCCTGCTACCAACGGCACCAGCCTGAACTCTTCCGCATTGACCAACGGCACTACCCGGCCTTTCCGACCGACAGAGTTTTTCGCGCGAATCACTGCTCACGAACCTGGGTACAATCAAGGTTCAAAGATAGCCTTTATGTTTCCTGTTAGCTGAATTACACCCTCGCATGGTGTATTGCCGCCTTGGAATTTCAGCAAGTGGCTCATTCACAGAGAGGACACTCTGCAAGTGCAAGACTGGTGGATACTAAACGACGGATTTTCCTTATTCACCAGTATCATGCTGACCGTCAGGAGACTTTCTGTGAGTCGAGAATGCAAGAGACACATAGGGAAAAGGAAAAGAATATCCAGTATTGTAAGTTGTTCGGTTTGAAGAACGGATTGCCCAGCGAGGACGGTTCATCGGCTGAAATCCCGAGAATACCGGCTGCTTTTACGCTTCAGATTGTCACGATGCCTTCTTCATTGCATATTGAGTTTCGTTAAAGAGGTCACCAGGATGAGTAACGCAAGCTTAGGACGCCAGGTAACCACCTGATAATTTACCGCTTGGCATTCCAGGTTCGCGGGCGCCACGGTGCAACTGAAACTGGTTTGCCGGCACCCAGGCAGGCTCAACCCGTCACCAAAAGCGGCAACGTCGCCAGCTGCATGGTTCTACAACGGACATACGCAGTCTGTTCATGACGGTGCTCTGGGATCACTCTGGTATTGGCCGAAAGCACTCTCGATAAATCTTTTTCCAGTAGGTGAGAGCGCAAGGCATCTCAACGATCTGATGAAAACCTCCGCTAATTGAGTCCATCTTCGCCGACCCTCAGCGATGCAGAGGTTAAGGCTGAACAAGGTCTTCATTCAGGTACTTCAATTTTCCGCTCAGAAGCTCTAATTCTGCAGGCCACGGGTGCACTGACCCATTTGGTGTTAGATTACAATGAGTACAATAGCCGCTGAGATGTAAAGGGAATATTTTTTTCTGAGTATCGACTGCGGTTTCTTTGTGGCTGTCAATTTTTAACCGTGGAGTTCAGCATGACAAGCTCAGGAAGATCCAAAAGTTCCAGGCAGGAAGAAGCTGGTAAGGTAAAGGGTAAAGGTGACAAACTGGATGTCCGGGTGCGACGCTTGAAACGCGGCGATATCCCCGCCGTTGTGCAGTGTCAGAATGAGTGCTACCCACAGGTTGCTCCCGAGCATTTGAATGACGAACGCAAAATGCGCATGCAGCTTGAGGCATTTCCGGACGGACAGTTTCTGGCGGAAATAGATGGAAAAGTTGTCGGTTACTGTACTTCACTGATTGTGCAGCTGGATGATGCTTCGCCCTGGTACTCTTATAACGAGATAACCGGTATGGGCACCTTCGGTACGCACGATCCAAGCGGCGATACGCTTTACGGTTCCGATATTGCTGTGCATCCAAGCGTGCGTGGTATGGCGATTGCGGGAAAACTCTATCAGCGACGCAAGAATCTTCTGAAGAAGTATAACGCTTGCGTCGCATGGTGGCTGGGGAAGGATTCCAGGTTACGCAAAACATGCCAGAGAACCTGACTCCAGAACGCTATGTCGAAAAAGTAAAGGCAGACGAACTGAATGATATGGCACTTTCAGCACATCTGAAGGCAGGGTATAAAGTTTTAAGCGTGCACTATGGATATCTAAGTGATGGCGAAAACATGGATTACGCCACCTACCTGCACATGGATAACCCCTCTTTCAATAAGTCAAAGCGTATGATCGCGGCAGCACCGATTCGTGGTCTGGTACGTAAAGTACGCGTCTGCGCTGCGCAGTACCAATTACGCCCGATCAAGAGCTGGGAGGAATTTGAGCGCCAGGTAGATTTTTTCGTGACGGTCGCAGACACCTATCATTGCCATTTCCTGTTATTTCCAGAATTATTTACTGCCCAATTGTTCAGCATGTTACCGGCCGATACCGAGTCCCGTCAGGCAGTAATCGAAGTCGCCAATCTCCACGATCGGTACGTTGATATGTTTACACGGTTTGCGAGGGAACATGGGATCTACATCATAGGTGGCTCAACGCCAATGTTCGTAGAGAATGAGATTCGTAATTCTGCTCATCTATTTACCCCGAGTGGTGGTGTCCACAACCAGGACAAGCTTCACATTACACCGGCAGAACGGCACTATTACGATTCTCAACCTGGAGACCAGATCAAAGTTTTCGACACTCCTCTGGGGCGTATTGGTATCCTGGTTTGTTATGACGTGGAGTTTCCAGAACTGCCACGTCTGATGACCCTGCAAGGAATTGAAATTCTGTTTGTGCCCTTTGCGACCGACGAGCGTAAGAGTTATAACCGGATTCGGCACACTGTTCAGGCGCGGGCCGTGGAGAATATTATCTATGTTGTGGCTGCGGGATGTATAGGAAATCTGCCCCAGGTGCAGAGCTTTCTTGTTAATTACGGGCAAGCGGTAGTCTGCTCACCCTGTGACATCGCGTTTCCCACAAGCGGCGTTCTGGCTGAGGCGGAATCCAATAGCGAGACCGTGGTGATTTCCGAACTCGATCTGAATGATCTGGCCATGGCTCGCGATATGGGAGCGTGAAGCCCTGCGGGATCGTCGTACGGATTTGTATGGTAAACTCCACAAATCCTATGAAATCGTCAGCGCAGTAGTGCTCATCCTGACTGATATTGCCGGCTGCTTCGGCATGGCAATAGAGCGACAGCTGTTAAGCGACAGCTGTTAAGATCTGGACTTGACCTGACAGGTAATGTCCGCTTTGATTGAGAGCAGACAGAACCTGAAGGTCAGCAACTTTGACGACTCCTGGCCAATCTCACCTCAGATTAATGACAAAAACGTGATAGTAACCGCGCACTATACCTCTAATACCTGTGCGGTCACTTCCGAAATAAAGGGTAATTGAAATAATGACCAGAGAATTGTATTTAAAAAAGTATGTGGAAGGTCTTCCAAGTGAAGAAAATATCGCTGTACGGGAAACCATCCTTGAGACGCCCGTTAAAAAAGGTGATGTCCAGATCAGGATGACAGCAATGTCCGCGGATACATCAATGCCCAATTCCTGGAAGAAAGTTAATCCCTTAACCTACCTCCCCTCAATTAGGGAGGGTGATACCATACTCTGCCTGGGCGCAGGTGAAGTTGTTAAATCCCAATCTTCCTTGTTTAATGAGGGAGACATAGTGTCTGGTATATTTCCCGCCAAAGAAATATTTAATGTTAGTGTCGAAGACTCAATTTTTGGAAAATCCGCTTACCCCGCCGAAGTCACGTTGTCTTTGTTGGGGTCGGCGGGGTTGACTGCCTTTGTGGGGGTGGAAATAGGAAAGGCTAAAGAAATCGCCAAGGCAACGACTAACCCCACTGCATTAGTCACTTCAGCCGGTGGTGGTGTTGGCTTGTACGTACTGCAGCTTTTAAAACAGTATGGGTATACTGTCATCGGTGTGACCAGCACCGTGAAAGTGGATGCCGTGTCTGCGTTTTGTGATCATGTCATCAATCGTAATGCTCTTAAAACGATGCAAGATTATCTGGCGGCATTTAATCAATTCGAGAAGATTGATTTCATGTTTGACAATGCCGGTAGTGTTGCCTTGGAAGCGGCTATTGAAAAAATGTCCAGCCAACCTATCAAATCAACGATTATATGTTGTGGCACGGTATCTCTTTATTCGAAATTTGATGGCATTAAAAAGTTTGAAGACTTCGAACTGATCCAGCACAATCAGAAAAAGGCCATCGGGAATACCACGGTAGAGGGTTTTCTCTATACCAGTCAAAGACACAGTCACCATTTCGAAAAAGCGCCTTCGGTGCTAGCGGAGCTTTATGAAGAAGGTCGCATTAAAGTGCAAAACCATTTAGTGTCCGGCTTTGAAAATTTTGTGCAAGGCTACAAGGCGCTTTATGAAGGAAAAAATATCGGCAAAATACTCATTATCCCACAAAGCCCCGTATAGAAATGGCCATGGAATGCCAAGGGGTTGTCCGGGTCAAGTACTCGCGGCAAATCAACAGCAAGCCTAACAGGCTGTTGAAAAAAGTGATGAGTGCAGCCAAGGCGAGGCAAAAACTGGCGAAAAAGCACAGTTTACCAGGTGTAAATGAGCATTTTGAGCCAGCTTTTAACGAAGCACTGGCAAGCGCAATAGTTTTTCAACAACCTGCTAATGGAAGTTGATCAAAACATCTTCCTCACCCTTGTTCTTCATCCAGGTCAGGTAGACATTCAATCCACCGTCAATGCTCTCGAGTTCATCCTCGGTTGGCAGGCCCATCATCGAATACCAGTATGCGGCTGGATAAACCTGCGCAGCTTCCAGGGGGCTGGCGTCAGTCTGCACTGTCAGGTTCAGCGTGCTGCCAGGCTGGCTCGAAGTTCTGGCAGAATTGACGAGGCCATAGCCGTGCACCCAGACCTGGTAATGGGCATCCTGTTGATTTGCACTAAAAATTGAACCAAAAATCGCACTTAATTGTATGGTGAATTGACCCAGACATGATAACTACAATACTCGCGCTGACTCGTTCTAGCTGGGTCAGAAATTACTGAATACCCTGGTTAATTCTTGAAAGCAATTCAACACCCAGCTCGCTGTCGAAGATGATCTCGGGGCACGCTGCGGCACTGGGCTGGGCGCCATGGGCTCGAACAGTGAATCCGCCAGGAGCACGCCATCCTGACCGATGGACGCGCTGATATTGCCCCCACCCGGCCGCTGGATCATGTACACGTTGCGCTGCACATGCTGGATGCTCAGCTCGACCGCCTGTTGCTGTCCACCGGCCGTACCGGCCAGCAGGGCGAACAAGCCTGTCGTCAGCAGTTTTTGTGCAAATCTGTGAGCCCTGATCATGGCTTGCCCAATCAGGGACATCGAAAATCAGCAATGCCCCCAGTCTGCCACGTTTCAGTTCTGGGGAACCGACGTGGTGGACACGGGCCCCATGCCGAATATCTGCACCACCACCTCTTCTTCCTTGGCCATGTCGTAGTGAATGCCGTTGGGCGGCTCATAGATAAACGTGCCTGGGCCGACCCGAGTCATGGCATCCGGGTTGTAGACGGAGGATTCCGGACCGGTGTGTACATACCAGTGACCCTTCAGCACGTTGATGTACCGGGCCTGGTTGTGGAAGTGTGGCCGGCTGCCGACGCCGGGTGGCCAGGTAATCTGGATTACGTACAATCCCTCTTCCCGCGGGTCGCCATACACATTCACGGTGCGCCCGCCTTCAGGTGGATGCAGATCGTCGGGGCCGGCGATCATGAAATCGTGCTCATCGGGCTCCACCGCCTGGGCCCAGACCGCGGACACGCCCCAGCCCAATACTCCGAGCACCATAAAACCTAAAGTAATTAATTGTTTTTTATACATATTATCTACACCTCTTGGGGAAGCCTGCAATCCAGTGCAGGGTTGATACGCAATGAGAACCAGCCAAAGGTACCAGAAATAGGGCCGTGTTGGGTATTCTGTTGAATTGCAGGCTCGATTGACCCACTTTTGGTGGTATTTGCATCGAAAAGTTGACGCTGCTTCTGCCAATGATTTTTTATTTTTTCGGCATAGTTGACGGATCAAAGTTGAATGCACCCCACTGGGTCATTTTTCGCGGAAAATCAACACTGTACTTTATCCTGGATGTTGACCCCATGTGAGTTCAACCCTCGGTTTCTATACCTCTACTCGACTCCGGTTTACGATTCACCGTTATCACCAACTATCAGGCGCAGGGAGACCGCATCGAATATCGACAGATTCAGGAACCTCTGATTAAGGAAGTGCTCTGCGGGAGTCTGAGTTCAGTTTCAATCATGACCCACGGTATTTTCGTTACCATCATATTTTTTATGAATCCCGTCGAGCAGGCGCTTCCCGAGCAATATCCAGGCTCCCAGGGCCATGCCAAAAACAACCCATAGCGCCGTTGAAAGTTTCAGCGATATCGAGGAGGTCGACCACAGATTTATGATTATCCCGAGAACACAGAACAGTGATGATGCGATCAGGACAGAATAGGCCCACCAGTCCATTACATAATTTACACGCTTGGTCCCGGCATTGACGAGCACTGCCATTCCCAGAAACATCAATGTACCCCATACCAGCCAGGCGAAACCCGCGCCCAGGGCCAGAAAATCTCCGAGAATTGTGAAGAACAATACCAGGGAAAGCACGGTACTTGTCATGAGTGCATTGAACTGGGCATACCACGGTCCTTCATAACTAATCTTGAATGCCACCGACTGGAACAGCATCCAGACTGCAACGACCAAAAACCAGGCGTAGAAATTCTGTAGTGGGACACCAAAGAAGTAGGAGTTTGGGGTATTTTCAGGTATGCACCATACCCAGTAGCCGATTCCCTCGGCACTTCCCGGCACGGTGCTATCGAAGCAGGACTCCCCGACCGCAGCTACCATTCTGGATGAAGCCGCCACCGGATCCAGGGCCATATCGATTGATACAGCCACCAATCCACAAACTAACGGCGCAAGATACCAGGCGATGTACAGTTTCTTCATCATCAGGTTAAGGCAGTAGATAATAAACGCCCACTCAAACGCAACAAAAACCGGGAAACTACCAGCCGATTCGGCGGCTTTTCCCCCGAGACCCGCCAAGATAGGTACCGCCGGTATTTCGAAAAGGAAATCCGCGTAATAGTAGCTATGCTCCAATCGAACTCCTGCCAGTTCGATCAGGGTTGTGACCACCACAGCAAACAGAAAGGACATAAAGAAAAATTTATTCGGGTCCCGCCACAATCGCATTAAAGCCGTAAATGCTAACAACAACGCAGTAAACTCAAAAATCATATTTTCCAGTGGCGGCATCTTCAATTTCTCTTATTAGAATTTTTCTGGAAGTTCACCAGGTCAACATTAGCGATCCGGCCAGCACCTCGACACGATTATTTGTTATTTATATTCAGCTTCGTTGGAATTTCAAAGGTCGCTTTCCCAAGGTATGCGGGAGGATCCGAAAAATATTTAATCACTTCATGACCCAGGAAGGTAAGCAGCACACCTGTCAGTGGCAACTTTAGAAAACGATTTAGAAACCGTGCTATCGCGCCGCTGGCAAAAACCAGTGGGAACCAGAATAATCGTTCTACGGGATTCGCGTTTCGAACTCCAAGAAGTTGCCTGGTAGGCTTATCCAGCAACCGAAATTGCACGGGACGAGGCAACGTAACGCTCAAAATCCAGCCGAGTATGAACAATTTATTAACCAGCATCTGCTTGAGCACCTGGTTAGCTGCAATAGTCATTTGCCTGCCTTCATCAGTACTCGCTCCGAAATGTTCCTTAATCAACTCGAAAAACTCTTCGGACTCCTTGGCTGTGTCGAAAAGCAATGCTTCTTCAATACCCAGGACATATCCGATTGCGTTCCAGCAATGATTGAAATCGTCAGCTTCCTCGTCAGAGACAGCGATACCAACGCGCCTAAGACTTCGTAAGGTTACGGTCGAAAAAGTCTGCAGTGTGTAGGCCAGTTCAAGTTGACTGATTGGAGTACTGTCCTGTCCTGCCCAATCAATCGAGACGTAGGGTTTCTGGTCGATCTCTTCACGATGCTCTGTACCTTCCCGTACCATGCGTCTCACTGCTGCATGGACCAGCCTGACCCGCTGAATAACTCGAATACCCATATCTGGAATACCCTCGCCGTTCAGCCCTTCAGGGACCATGACGTAAAACAGAAATTGCGCTGTCTCGATGATTCGCTTGTAGGCTCTGGATTCGAGTTTCTGGGTTTCCCCCAGAACCGATGCTATTCGGGAATTGACGTAGCACTCCGGCAATGAAGCCTGGATAAGGCTCAACAAACATACCGGGCCGTGTCTGTTGAACAATTCCTGTCCACGAATTACGCGCTCCTGATCAACCCAATCCGGAAGTTGACGGGTGGCTGTAAGAAAGTCCTCCATCCTGGGATGAGGGTCCTTCAAGTCATGGGCATCGGTCGCATACAGCAGTTCCGTCAAAAACCGGTTTACGTCACCTTGTAATCTATCCTCGACAACGACCGCCATGGTGGTATCTGCCAGAGTGTCACCACGTCTCCCGTATTCTGCAAAATCTTCTTTTTTCATTGCCCACCAGGTTCCCTAGTTTTAAGGTAGCATGTTTTCCAGTTCGGAAAACCAGTTTTCCACCAGCACCACCGAAACAGGCTTTCGATCCGATTCGAAACCGGCCAGCCGTGGAATGAGGAAAGCGCTTCCGTCCGAGGAGACGTCAAAACCGGCATGTGGCACCGGATCTGGATAGGAGAACAGTTTCTCGGTGGGCCGGCTTCAAACCCGGAATCGTAGGTGATTGAAACCGAGACAATTGAACCTTCCGAACCCGACACGTCGAATGGTTGTTTATCTGTGTAATACAACTCGTTCCCATTACTCGACCACATTGGAAACGCGCCGCCCCTTGTACTGATTTGCCATCTCCCCCCATCGATATCCGGATAAGGGCGGACAAATACCTCGAAAAAACTGATTCATCGTTGCCGTAAACAAGCCACGACCCGTCTGGGGACAAGGAAGGCCACCTCAGATTCGAGGATGTTTCCAGGACGGGATCTACGGATCCACTGCGATCTTCTTCCAGTGTAGCTCTGAAGATGTCCGACTGGCCTCCCTCTTCCCACGCGTTTGTTGCAGATAAAGAACAGGGAACGGTTGTTGGGACTGATCGAGAGATCACCTAACACACCCTCAACGAAGCTGATGGTATCACCTAGGTCCGAGCCGCTTCGCGAGTCTGTAGTCTCGAGCCATTCAGATAGTATAGAGTTTCTCCGTCAGGTGACCAGATCGGGCCTGACCCATTATTGAATGTTCGGCGACTGAAGACAGATCTGGCCACATCATAGACCCAGACATCCTGGGAACCGTCGGTCTCAAACGTTGTCAGAGCAACCTGTCGCCCATCCGGAGACAGTTTTGACAAATTGTTAGGGTGGAGCTTCATTCCCTGCTGATCAATGGGGGTTTGCATTCCTCCGCGATCAAACCAGAAAAGGTTTACGTTGATGCCTCGTTGGTTCTGGTCTGCTGGCCGGTATTGTGAAGATACACCAGCCGAAGCCATTCCCTGAAAAACTGAAACTTGCCTGACCGGCAATACCAAACGAATCCAGATTTCTTATCAGGGTATCGACTACCAATCGCTTGCAAAAGTATCCAGGCTCAATGACACCCCAGAGGCCGTGCTAGCGGCGAAAACCAAGTGGCCAGAGGGTACATATATCAGGGCTGAAGGGATAAGGCACATGGCAGTCTGGATTCTCCTGTGCTCAGATCAGCAACAAAAATATCCCCCTGGTTTACCAGGCCTATAGATTCCCTGGATTCTACGAAGAGAGCAGCGTTTCCGCCGGGCAGAAATTCGGGTTGAGTTGCCCCACCTCGATGTTCAAACTCGATACGAACTGGCGGATCTCCCAACGAATCGATGTTGACTCTATAGAGCTTATAATCGACATACGACGTGTAGACAATGTTTCTTTCATCAAGCCACTGCACACCGGTACCCAGAACCTGGCCTACACCGGTATCGATGCGCTGACCTGTGGTCGAATACACTATGAGTTCGCCCGCGATGGGATCTTCACCCTCGATTACCGCGACTTTGTCACCATCTTCGGAAAAAACCGGCATCAGCGCCCCGTTTGCCGTGGGATATTCTGCAACAACGGTCGCATCGAATTGATCGAGCTCTCTGTAAAACAACTCCCGTGTCTGCCCATTGAGCCTGGTGAAAACCAATTTGCTGCCGTCTGGCGACATAGCGATTTCAGAAAACAACCGCGTTCCCAGTTGTTGATCCATGATGCCCAGATTTAGTGAGCTTCGAACCACCAGGGGGTCATTGAGAGTTCCTGATCCATTTCCTCTGGAGACTGTCTGGACTGGTTCCAGAAAAAAACGGTCGAACAGTAGAAAACAGACAGCCAGTACCATAAAACCCAGCAACAGAGAGTTCACTCTCTGTATGCTAGTGGCTGGGTTGCCTACACCAGAAGTTTCACCGCTATCGCGGCGAACGCCTTCCAGGCTTAATTCGTACGCCCAGGCTAGAACGAGGGTAATTGGAAGCCCCAGGGCGAGAAGTAGAATGACTGTCTGGTTTACCCATGAGGGGCATTGTACGTGGGTAAAACAACATCGGCGATTTGAACAAGTAACCACGCCACCACGGCATAGACGCCAGCCACTCTAAAAACCTTGCGCCGTTTCAGCTCTCGAAAGAGGTTACCCACTGGAAGCACCTATGATCCGGCTACGCCTGCTCCCGCAGGCTTGTTGCTTTGTCATGTAGGCTACCACAGCGAGGCTAAATTGTAAGGTGAACATGGCTGGCGGTCCGTCAACGGACCCTGCCCTGGCTGCAGCCGGCTTATAAGAAGAACAAAAGGTATATCCAAAACCGGAGGTTGTCCAGGTTGGCGGACGCTTGAGTCTCGCCAACGAGCGGCCCGACAACGCGCTACAGCCGGAGGCTGGCACTTGAATACTTCTTTCTTGTAGCCCCTTCTACCTCCAGTTAAGAGCATCATTATCTCTTAACTGGGTTGGTCGCATCCATTGGACCACTTCACATCTCCCGCCGCGCCCGCCGAGCTAAACTTTGCGGCAAAGACAAACTCAACTGCCGAAACTTCGATCACCGCAAACAATGGATCCTGAAAGGAGTAAAATTCCTCTCATCAGTGATTGCCATCGAGGTCTGCGCGTATGCAACTATGTCGAACCACTTCCACCTGGTGTTACATGTAGATAACGACACTTCCGCAGTATGGTCGGATGGCGAGGTCATTGATCGAGTCCCCCCCTAAAGCCATATCAATTTCACATTGCGTTGGGCTTAGCTTTTTAACAATCGTGATGAGTAAATTCGGTTCATGCAGCCCTACACGTACAGCATTATCTTTTTCGACCCAGTCATCCAGGCTTTCGGAGAACAGAGTCGACCGGGTGCGGGATTCACCTTCACGAAAGCCGCTTTCAATCGTCAGGCTTGAATTTGTCACCAGTCATACGATTGCCCAAGAAACTTGAACAGGGCCTGATTATAGGAATCAAAGTAGTCATTCAGATAGTTGTAGACGTTTTTTTTGAGATCGGTTTTATTTCTACCGACGTTGTGGGCCTGAAGGTTTTCAAATGAAAAACCACTGTCGATTCCAACAAAATCACACACGTGCCGAAGAGCAACGTCAGGGTTCGTAAACAACAAATCACTATTCATGATTAACATTCTTTCCCTGCCGAAACAGGTTAGGAACCTTTGAATCTGTTCCAGGTAGTGCCCACGACGCTTGTAGGAAGACAACCTGAAACCAGGATTTTTATAATCTTGCGCCTCCAGTACCGGTTCCAGTCTCTCCTCCTCAGCTTTGAAGGCTTCCAGGGCAGGCAGCCTTTCCCTGCCGCTACGCCGTTCCTGGAAAAAGTGCGAGATCGCTCTTTCCGTCGGATTACGCAGCATTGCGATCAGTTTAACTTCGGGTAAGAGCTTGGCAATTCGCTCCGGGGCCAGCGGATGAAACAGGTAGAGCGGTGTAGTTTCGAAGGTCTTGTTGATTTGTATGCAGGCTCATTGTGCGAGGAAAATGCGAACGGTACCAGGCTTCGCCCTTCAGATAAGTATCCACATCACGATCCAGGCCACCGTCGAAGAAGTGAGTTTCTTTCTTGTACGAGGACAACAGTTGAGGATGTTTCCCCAGGTACTCATGCAGACTCGTCGTACCCGTTTTGTGGGCTCCGATCACGATAAAGTCAGGCAGGGAGCGACCACTGCTGGTCAGCTGCCGGTACTTCCAGAGAGGTGACTGTGCGGCCGTTGTCAGCCTATACCTAAATGATTTACGTGTCATTCATTACAATGCTTCAGCAATATTCTCTGTGCTTGTCCGCGAAACGGATCGACTGCTTTTTGATCTGCCTGTCAAGCTTCAAGGCCTTCTCAACCAGGTCCGGTAATTTGCAAAGTTTGCGCACAATCTTGCCTTCGTCCTTTTCGCTCAATCCGTGCCTGCGGCTGTACGTCGTCAAAGCAGGTTGGACAACTCGCCCTCTGATTCAAAGGACACTTCAGCTCATCTGGGTTAATAACTTTTCCTGTCGATCGTAATGTATTTTCTTTCTCTCAGCCAAGATCTTTAGGGAACCTCTGATTAAGTCCCACAACGCTCTGGCCTGAACAACAACCATCGGCGACATGCCGAACGTTATCTTTAGAGTTTTTCGATATCCTGCAATCGGAGAAGCAGCTTGCGGAGAAAATTGTGCAAAGGTGTCGCTAACATCAGAATTTCAGGACTGTGGGGAGTCACAGCCAACGCTTTCACCGGATAAGGCCAGGTTGGCCAGGTTCAGCGGCTTCAGCGTGTATGCTGGTGTCACCGTTCGTGCCCATCAGCGGGGCAAGGTGGAGCCGCTGAACCGATATAATGCGAGACCTGCCATCTCGGAGTAATGCCTGTCACTCACGCCCATCGACCAGGAGCGCTATAATCTCGAGACTCCCTTCAGAAACAGAACTGACCACCTTATCGTCGGGCTTTTTGTTTTTACGGCATGGCTGTTCGCCAAAGAACTCAACCGGATCCGCAGGACCATACGCTGCCGGACAGTGTATTAAGGAACTTCTATTTCAGTGTGAAAGGTTTCCGGATTCCCGCAGATCAAACCCTTACTTTGCTGGTGATTCTTTGTTACTACCTTGAAGATTCACTGCAGCCCAACATTGAATCACTTCTCGTTCTGAGATGTGCGCCGGACTGAGCCCGGAAATCATCCAGCGCAACAGTCCGGTCGTTACGAATGCGCCATGGTCGCAAGCCACTGAGAGTCCACGCTGGCCAGCCTGGATTCCGGAAGCCTTTCACTTACAAGACCGTAATTGGCGATAGCATTTCTGTCGCCAGGGTTTACCGACAGGGCTTCCTCCAATGCCGCTACTGCATTGGTAACGTCGCCATTAAGTGCCTTTGCCACGGCCAGGTTTGAGTAAATGGCGGACTTGGCCTTACGCCTGGTGACAGTTCCCATAGTGACTTCTTCCATGATGGATATGGAGTCAAGTTTCTCCAGGGCGGCAGAGCAGGCGAGTTCGGCCGCAGTATAATTTTTGTCGAGAATATGGGTAACGCACAAATTGTTAGCTTCCAGGAAGTCAAGATTTACCAGAGGCTGGTCACTCAAAATCACCTTCGCGTTAGAGACATTCTTACCCAGCAGAGCGCCAAATTCAGAGGAATGACCCAGTGCCGTCACACGGTAGTCTGCCAATGCGTTTGCAGAAAAAATAAGAGAACAAAACCCAGCAATAATGAATACCACTTGAGATTTTATTGAAAATTTCATGTCTAGTCCTTTGCAAATGATGTCAGTTTCAAGTTAGTCGATACATTTCCTGCTTCTCAAGGCGTTGTGGTACTTAATCAGAGGTTCCTTAGCACCTTGAAATCGTTAATACGGAAAGTTCCCGCTATCGGATCTGTGGGGATGGATTAAAAAGCAGTAAGAGGCCGGGCGCCTGGTCAGCCCGGCCTGGTGTGCCTGGTGGGTGGAGATTGCCCGGGTGACGATGGCGAGTGCCCGGCTCATCAGCTGCAGGTAGGCGGCAAACAGGAAGCGCAGCGGGATTGGGACGATCGGTACCCACTGGCGGACCGGTCTGGCCGGCAGTGCCTCGTCCACCTTACCGGGGCGCGTCGCCTGGAGGTGGATGCTGAGATACTGGCGTTGGACGATTAACTGATCCTTTCGTTTTACCTCATTACTACCCCTCCCATACGCCCATGGTGTATGGTTCCGGTATACAGTAAAAAATAACCTTTTCATTGTTGACCAAGGTTACATCTGGAATACCTGGGGTGATTGCCGTGCGTACTTTAATTTTTTTTATCTGCCTTAATATATGTCATGCCGTCGTCAGCTATGGAAGCACCCGAAAGCAGGCGCGAAAGTTCATCAAACACTTACCATGGGATTGAGGTGCGAGATCCCTATCAATGGTTGGAAGATTGGTCTTTACCGGAAGTAAAGACCTGGAGTGCCGAGCAGAACTCCTATGCACGGAGTGTCCTCGATGAATTGCCAGGATGGGAAGCTGTCAGCCAGCGCGTTATAGACACCAGTTCGACTGATACAGTCGGTTATTCCTCTGGTCAGAGACTGGGAAATAAAGCCTGGTTTATCAAATATGCGCCGCCAAAACAACAACGATTTCTGGTCGAAATCGATTTATCTGCCAACTCATTGCAGCAGAGAGTGGTGTTTGATCCGGAGTCCTTTGATGAAACCGGCAGCACATCAATCCAATGGTACAAGGTTTCACCCGATGGAAATTTACTGGCAGTTGCCTTAACCCAGGGGCGGGGCAGAAGTAGCTGATCTTTACCTGTTTGATTTGCAAAGCGGCGAGCGCGTTGACGAAATATTGCCCAGGGTAAACGCCCCCACGGCCGGGGGCGATATCAGCTGGGACGCCGATAGCAGCGGATTTTACTACACCCGCTATCCTCGCCCCGGAGAAAGAGATGCTGCCGACTTGAGTTTCTATCAGCAGTTATGGCATCGAAGTCTGGGCACGCCACTTGCAGCTGATCGCTACGAAATCGGTGAACAGTTTGATCGCATTGCCGAGATCAAGGTGGTTCAACATGAGTCCAGTGGAAGAGTGCTACTGACAATGCAGTACGGCGATAGCGGCCGCTTTCAATTACACCTCAAAGACGAGCAGGGCAATTGGCATCAGCTGAGTGACTATGCTGACCAGTTGGTGCAAGCTGAGTTTATTGACCGGGAAAACTTGTTGGTTTTATCCAGAGATTCTGCACCCCGGGGCAAGTTCATGGGAATGGATATTGGTGATCTTCCTGCCACCAGGATGACACTTGTGGTCCCCCAGCAGACAGATGCCTTTGCTTCTGATTTCTACGGTAGTCCTACGTTTATTATTAACAACGGTAAAATTTATGCCAAGACGCTAGCCGGCGGTCCGGAAATGTTATCCATAATTGCACTGGATGGCCGACGGCAGGAATCTCCCAATCTCGGTCTGGTCGGGGTCGGGCAGATACTTCCCTGGGGCGAGCAGGTTCTGTTTCAGACATTCTCCTACCTCTCACCCACCAGTTGGGTCGTTACCGACGGTGTGAATGTTTCAAGACACGCACTCAGTAGTACCAGTGAGGTGGATTTCAGTGACTACGAGGTGGTACGTGATTTCGCTACTTCGTTAGATGGCACGCAGGTGCCAGTCAATATTATTCTGGCAAAAAATGCCGAGCTTAACGGTGAGAATCCGCTGTTGCTCACAGGATATGGCGGTTACGGTATATCCAGCGCACCTGGATTCAATCCCACCCTCAAGGTATGGCTGGAGCGCGGTGGTATTTATGCTGAGGCGAATATACGTGGCGGCGGCGAATACGGCGAAGATTGGCATCGACAGGGAATGCTCACCAACAAGCAAAACGTATTTGATGATTTTCATGCCGTGATGCAGCATCTGATAGAGAACAAATACACCAGTGTCAATAAACTGGCTATTGAAGGGGGTAGTAATGGGGGCCTATTGATGGGTGCTATGCTGGCACAACATCCACAGGATTTTCAGGCCACGGTTTCCCGTGTTGGCATCTACGATTCCCTGCGTAGTGAACTTTCACCCAACGGTGCCTTTAATATTCCTGAATTTGGCACGGTACAGAATCGGGAACATTTCGAAGCCTTATTTGCTTATTCGCCTTATCACAACTTGAGCAATACAGCCTATCCATCCGTTTTGTTTATGACCGGGGAAAATGACGGCCGGGTTGACCCCATGCATTCGCGGAAAATGACGGCGGCGCTGCAGTTCAATAACACATCGGATAATCCTGTCCTGTTAAGAACCAGTGGCAATACTGGTCATGGGTCAGGAACACCGTTGTCCGAAAGAATCAGTCAGCAGGTCGACAGGTTTTTATTTCTATTCGAAACCCTCGGCATGAATGACTAATCAGTCAGGTATAAAGCAGCTGAACGGGATTGGTCATCTTTTTCGGGGATGCCATAGAGATGTTTTATAGAATTTAGACTGGTTGCTTATTCAATTCGTATGTTTTCTATAATTCAAAGTTATGGGACAACAGTGAATTCAGATATGACATGCTTGGACCCTATGAAATCGTCAGCCCAAGCTACCAACAAGTTTTCTCCTAGTAGACAGACTTTTTTTTGCCCCGTACCAACTATTGAATAACCAGAACCCTTTGGAAAAACGTTCGTAATCTGACCAACAGTGGGTAGCAAGGTTTGATCTGACTTATCTGACTCGTCTCCACTTACAACAAGATCACCGAATACGAGTGGTCCGACTTTGGTAACTAAAGAACAAATCGCAGTCATCTACCCCACCAATTGCTAATTCATTGGGAGTGCTGACCCACTGTGGGTGGGATGGGATAATCAATCGGGTAGGCATGAGTGCCCATCCCCCGTTGATGGGGTAGAGCCCGAAAAAGTCGATTAGGCTGGAAGCCTCATGAAATGGCACGCCCGGAGAGATTGATTCGGAATTTGCGTGGGCGCAAATCCCTCACCCCTGCGGGGCAGCCTGCGGCTGTCTGCGCCGCTGCGCGGCTTTCGAACTCCCGACCAACTGGTTCGAAGCCAGTTACTCTCCGGAGATTCTGCAGACTCGTGTTCTGCACCAGGAGACCTTCAACCTCGACAAAGGTCAGTTACACTTCCGGTTTCTTCGCAGGTTGTTCTGAACGTCAATTGGAATTCAGATGCCGGCCAGTTGCAGCACAGTCTCCACACCATGATGTAGCGGGTCTACCAGTAGCACGCTGCACACGAGCAGTATCAGAATGCACAGGTGAACACCGCGAAGTCGCTGCGGGGTCTCGGCGTGGTAGCCAAGCAGGGCCTTGATCCGGGTCTCGACTTCCGCACCGGTGAAGGCCGATGTAATGTTGGCGTCCCGGTAGTAAACCTGAGCGGGAACCAGCCGCTGCACTTTCAACAGGAGGCTGGCTACTTCCAGGTGACCGGAGCGACCGGCAGCAACGAGATCGCAGGCTGACTCCGTCAGCGTGCGTAAATCAGCGTACAACTTTCCGGCCAGCCCGGAAGGAAGCACCAGCAGAAACAATCGTGCCAGTAGAAGCCTGACATTGTCCCGCCTGCGGGCATGCTCATGCTCATGAGCAAGGACAATGGAAATTTCAGGCTCGCTGCACTGATGGAGCAAGCCCCGGGTCAGAAAAATCCGGTTCTGCCACCAGCCAAGGGTAAACACCAGGTGCCTGTCGTCTTCAATTAGCCAGAACTGCCTATGCGGACTGGACAGTGTTTTCAACTGGTTCATGAGGCGTCGCCCCACATTGATCTGAAACAGCAGTTTGCCCAACAGCAACAGGACAACGGCTGTCAGCAGACCCAGCCCTGCACCGGCCAGAAGAGTTGAGTCCACCAGCGGCACGTGTACCTGGCAGTTTGCATGGCAATGATCACTGACCAGGCTGGCCTCCAGCCCGGGGGTGAAAAGCAGCACCGTGGACACCAGGCTGAGCAGCACAGGAAATGCCAGCAGCAGCAACAACAGGAAACTGGCATCGGCCGGATGCAATCGCAACAGCCGGCGGCGCAGCAGCGGATAGGTAATCGCCAGAACCAGGCTGCACACCAGCCAGGAACTTAACCAGACCAGGGCGAACGAACCCGTCACCATCTGCAGGTTACTCACCTCCCCTCCTCTGGCGCCGCTTCTGCTGTATCAGCGCCTCCAACTGGTCGAGGGCGTTCTCATCCATCCTGTCGGCAACATTGACGAAGCTGCTCAGGATCGTGTCGGCCTCGCCATCATGCAGCAACTGAATGACTTCCCGCAGCATTGAGCCCATCAGCTCACTACGGCTTTTCAGGGGAAAATAGCGGAAGGCATGGCCCTCTTTCTCCCTTTCCAGAAGCCCTTTCCTTACCAATCGTTCCAGTGTCGACTGTACCGTGCTGAGAGAAGGGCGACGATGGGGAGAAAGCAGCACCAGCAGGCCTTTGGCATCCGAGCCTGGCGTCGACCATATTTTCTCCAGCACCAGCAGCTCCAGTTCCCCCAGGGTACTGGAGAGTGCGTTATGGGCGTGACGATTTCTTTCCATGGCTAATAATCCGGTTTACGGGTCGACCTCGATTCTTGTTATGACATTGACTGCGGACACGTTGGGGAACCTCTGATTAAGTCCCTGTGGGAGTCCAGAAGTTTTATTCTGAATCGGTTTTCCCGGACACCCGCTTTGCCCGGAAAAGCACGGCATCCTTATGTTTTTATTCACTATATTTTTCCAGGGCAGGACCCCGGCTTGTCGACACAACGTATCTCGACGACACTCCCCGGGCCCTTGATTCACACCGGCCCGGCACCGGAGGTGCGTGCCTGCCGATGCGGGCTGCCTGAATTCTGCCGCCGTAACCGCAGGACATGCCGAAGATAACCTGACTACTTCAGCGACTGCAAATTTTAACCAGGAGAAAAACTGAATGTCCATAGCGTCCCCGATGTCCATCATTTCCAGGGCCCTGCTGACTGCGGGTCTGGTGACATGGTCCTGGACATTGAGCGCCCAACCCGTGCCCCTGGAATCCATTGAGGTGATCGGCCGTCGAGTAAATCTGGTCGGCTCGGCGATTTCCGCTTCCGAGGGCCGCGTCGGTCACGACGAGTTGCAGGAACGACCACTGCTGCGCACCGGCGAAGTGCTGGAAACCATCCCGGGCATGGTCGCCACTCAGCATAGTGGCAGTGGCAAGGCCAATCAGTATTTTCTGCGCGGCTTCAACCTGGATCATGGCACTGACTTTGCGACCTCCATCGACGGTATGCCCCTCAACATGCGCAGTCACGGCCACGGACAGGGTTACACCGATTTGAACTTCATCATTCCGGAACTGCTGGAGGAGATCATCTACCGTAAGGGTTCGTACTATGCCGACGTGGGGGATTTTTCCGGTGCCGGCTCGGCCCGAATGACGACCCTGGCACATGCCCCGGAATCACAACTTTCGCTGGCTGTTGGCGAGTACCGGTTTGCCCGCCTGCTGGCCACCGGAGGCCTGGAGTTTTCGCGGGGCAACCTTGTTTACGGCCTGGAATTGCAAGGCTACCAGGGACCCTGGGATTCGATTGACGAGGATATCGAAAAGACCAACCTGTGGCTGAAGCAACGTTGGCAGGCGGGTGAGAACCAGTTTGCTCTCACCTTCATGGGCTACGACAACAGCTGGAACTCCGCCGACCAGATTCCTGAACGGGCGGTAAAAAGCGGGCTGATCACCAGTCTGGGATCTATCGACACCTCGGTCGGCGGTGAATCGTCCCGCTACAGTCTGTCTCTCGACTGGCAGAATGGCAGCGAATTTTCAGGCTGGTCCGGGGCAGCCTACCTGATCGACTACGACATGGAACTGTGGTCAAACTTCAGCTACTTCACCCAACCCCAGGGGGATCAGTTCCAACAACTGGACAAGCGCCTGGTATCCGGAGGAGAACTCAAGTGGCAGCACGCGGGTTCTGTGTACGACAGGGAAATGACCAATACCCTGGGCGCCCAGTTGCGTCGCGATAGCATAGACAGGGTGGGGTTGCGCAGCACTGCGGCCCGCCAGTTTCTCGGAGACCTGCGACTCGACAGGGTAGACCAGATCAGCGCCAGCCTGTTCTGGGAAAACCAGTTTCACCTGTCCGACAGGCTGCGAAGTGTCGTCGGCCTGCGCTACGACTATTACAACTTTGAGGTGACGGCACTGGCAGCAGCCGACCCGTCATCCCTGAATCCCAATTCAGGCACCAGCGACGACGATATCGTTACCGCTTCCCTGAATCTTGCCTACACCCTGAATAGAAGCAACGAATTATACTTCGGCGTCGGCCAGGGTTTTCACAGCAACGACGCCCGGGGTACAACTATCGCCGTGGATCCGGTCACCGGGGAGACCGTGCTGCCGGTGGACCCGCTGGTGGACACGCTGGGTGCAGAAATCGGTTACCGCGCGTTTTTCACTGAGCGGTTGAACGCTACCCTCGCCCTGTGGCGGCTGGATATCGACTCCGAACTCCTGTTCGTCGGGGACGCCGGTAATACCGAGGACACCGGCATGGCCAGTAAACGCCACGGCGTGGAGTTGTCCGCCTACTACCGCTTCGATGATGCCTGGAAGCTGGACTTCGAATACTCCCGCACCAATGCCCGTTTCGACAGACCGCTGGACGGTAGCCGTGCAATTGCCGGGGCGCTGGAAAATGTGTTCAGTGGCGGCATCAACTTCCAGCCGACAGATCAGTTCAGCGCCTACCTGCGGTTTCGTCATTTCGGCGACTTCCCGCTGGATGGCGGTGAAACCGCCGACGGAAGCAGTATGGTCAACCTTCGTCTGGGCTACCAGGTGACGCCGCGGCTGCAATTCACGCTGGATGCACTGAACCTGTTGAATTCAGATGACCACGACGTGGAATATTTCTACGCGTCACAGCTCCCGGGCGAAACTGCACCCGTAGAAGATTTTCATTACCATGCCTTCGAGCCCAGATCGTTCCGCTTGTATCTGAACTACCGGTTCTAGAGAATCTCTGAATAATTACCGCAATGCTCCGGCCTTGTATCCTGCAAAGACAGACCCGCATCGATAGTTTACAATCGGGGTCAGACTGTGCTTCCGTTGGCTCTGAGTTCCTGGGACAACCGACCTGACCCGACTGCCGGCCCCCTTGAATTTAGGGAGAACGGATCGCCATCGGGCCGTCGCTTACAGAAACCCCCGCACTGATGCCCGAAAAACACAGTAAAAAAAGAAAGCGCGAAAAACTCAATAAAAACTTAGCTAACTTCCGTTGGAGGGTTGCATGAACGCATTCGCCACAATCGTTGAGGTAGTAGAGGTCGCAGCACTGATCGTTCTGGTGATTTACCTGATCAGGCTCATTCGCGACCGGGATGACTCCGAACCCCGATCCGTCATCATCGACAGAAATCTGGCTGAAATCGCCACATTCAATCGCATCGTGGTCGGCAATCCCGATATCGCCAGAATCTGGCAGGACGGCAGGGAAGACAGACGGCTCAACGATATCGATCAGGAAAGGTTTTCCCTGCTTGCCACCGACTACCTGAGCATTCTTGCCAATCAGCGACAGCGGGCGGTAGGGATCGCGGACGAAGGCCTGGTGGAGTCGGCTACACTGAAACTGATAGACGCGCTGCAACTGAATCCCGGGCTTCTGCCGGAATGGGAGGAGATCTCTCACGAAGTGGCATCCCCCGATCTGCGCGAAGCTGTCAACAAGGCGATGAACCCCGTGGAAGACAGCGCCATCGAAGAGGCCACTGACACACCGAAGCAGACTTCGGAAAACCCCGCCCCTCCCTCCTCCACCAAGCCGGCGGTCACGGCGGCGGAGGCTGATGTTGCGGCTGCAGCGGCGGAAGAGCCGGAAACCCGGCAACAGAACCAAGCCGCTGCAACGCAGAACACCCGCCAGACCGGGAGTGCCGCAACGACTTCAACGACTGCTACTCAAACCGCCTTACCCCAGGAGTCGGTTGCGGGCGACAGCGCATCTGAAAGCAGGAAAGCGCATCAGACTGACTCGGGAAAAGACGACAAGGAGCGCGGCATGGACGCGGTCCCGGCAAAGGCATCCTGAATCTCCTGAATCCGGCGGCTGACCGCGGCTGAACCC
>CALOEW010000035.1:0-48038 GCA_942492445.1 uncultured Gammaproteobacteria bacterium | reverse complement strand
AACTTTACTTTCGGCTCTGGATTTTACCGGCATTGCCGGCATTGATTATATCCGTGACAAGGGAGGGCGTTACTATTTCCTGGAAGTCAACCCCAGAGTCTGGGGTTCTTATGGATTTGCCTCGGCCCTGGGGATCGACCTGATCAAGGCCTGGTACCGGCAGATTCAGGGCGAGTCGTTGCCAACCGACACAGATTACCCTGTTGGAATAACCTGGGCCAAGATGCCGGAGTATGTATTCGCCGAGCCGCGTACACGCGCAAACCTGTTGCTGCGGTTATGTCAGCCACTGGCTCTCAAGTCACTGGCCTGGTCACACCCGTCCTTTCTGCTCTACCAGCTAAGGAGGATCCTCTGGGTACTACGTGAATGAATCCATTGCATCGAGTTTCGAGTTTTATCGCCAGCCTCAAGGTGGAACTGACCCGGCTTTCCGGCATAAGCAGAACCGGCGGAGAACAGGTAACCATCGTTTGCGGTGTCGGCAACAAGACGTTCCACTACCTGGCCGGTTTAATGTTCGAACCGGGATACCAAGCCGAGTTGATAGGTTCGGCATGGTTGTGGAACGCTGCCCGGAAAGCGCGGCGTTCCACGCCCGATGCCCTGTTACTTTTCATCGAATCCGGCGGCAGAAAACTCCGCTTTTTTGGTGACAGCTGGATCAGGATACCCATCTGGGTCCGGAGTGAAATACCGATCCCGGTGCCCGACACACTCAGGAAACGAGAGACCTATAAGACCGATTTTCGCAAGCTTCGCGAAGCCGGGTTTCATTACGAGGTGACACGAGATCCTGTGCAGATGGACGATTTCTATCACAACATGTACAAACCCTATATCGCCAGTTCACACGGTGGCAGTGCCATACTGAAGGAGAAGGACAAGTTGCTAAGTGAATTCGGAGATCCCGAATTACTGCTGGTAAAGGAAGGACAATCGCCGGTTGCCGGAATTCTGCTTTCGCACGAATACGAGATACCGAAGATGTATGCTCTGGGCATAAAGGACGGCAACCTGGAGTATCTGAGTCGCGGCGCGCTGTTTGCCTGCTATCACTTCACGCTTGAGTACCTGGCAGGTGCAGGTTACCGCACGGTGAATGCCGGCAGCTCGAAAGGCTTTATTCGCGACGGGGTGATGAATTTCAAACGAAAGTTCGGCCACCGACTTACCGAGCCACAGGAGTATTACCTGCTGCTGACGCCATTGAGGCATTCGCGTCAGACCACGGCGCTTCTTTGCGAACAGCCTGTGATTTGCGAATTGAATGGCACATTGCACAGCCTCGTCTTTGTCGATGAGGATAGACTGGCAAAGCTGCAATCGTCGTCGAAAGAACGCCGTAGATACTTCATTCCCGGAAGCAGGTCGTTGCTGGCCTGCAACCCGGAAAGCCCGTCAGAACGCTTTAAACCGCGCTTTATCACTGTCGAAGGCAGGCAATAGGACTGGCCCCAGCCAGCCTGTCATACCCTGTCGATGCCGGGAAATACCGAATTCCAACTTACAATCGAGAAGGCGTCGGGAGCAGCTACTGTGTCAATAACTTTTTGCAACCGCTCCCTCGCAGCGGAAGAGTCATCTTTTGCTGCGAGCTGCGTACCTGCGACTCCGTCACAACGTGTCTTCTTTAACAACTGTTCTAGATTCTGTTCGTAGCCCCCGGTTGTATTGTCAACCAGCAACATTTCCTCAAACCTGCCACCGCCTGAAAGATGCAGGAACGGGTTGCCCTGAAGAAATTCCAAAAGATAAGGAGACTTTTTGCGGAACATCAGCTTTACCGGGTATTCACTTAAATAGGAGATTCGGGCCACGGCAGGTTTCAGAGTGAGCTTGAAAAATGCGACCCCGTCAGACAGGAAGGGATTGGTCCCACCCATATTGAATTCAGATAGCCCGCAGGACTTCGCATGGAGTATGGAAAAATAATAAAGAGCTCCCACCGCCCCGACTTTCATATACTCAGGGTTATTGTCCTTCACCCCGATGTGGCGGAGGGTCGCCATTGCACCCTCCCGTTCAATCAGACCGCCGGCAATGATTTCGCCGCCTTTCCTGATCAACAGCAGATCAGCTCTTTCAGATACCCGGACAATCTCTTCCATTGAAGACAGGAAGGCGGTGTCACCATGCCGTCCACTTATATAGGGAAGGTACATGGTATCGACAAACACTTTCAACACTTCCTCATCATTGTTGATTTCACAACTAAGGTCATGCTTGCGAATAAGGCGAGGAATCTGTTCACGCAGCTTGGCACTGCGCTTCTTGAGATCTTCCAGCGGAAGCGACGTATTTACGCAGAACTGAATCCACATGGGCACTTTGAAACCCCCACGCCAGCGCAGCAACAATGCCGAAACAGGATGAGTTTCCACCACCACTACATTACAATCCGGCATCCGGTCCCGTAACAAGTTGTCAAGAGACCACAACCAGACCCTGGGACCTTGTGTGTGCACGAAGGCAGGCCCCAGTATCCTCTTTCCCCACAGCCTGGTTCTGTCCTCGTTCACACCCAGGCAGGCTACAACAGTGGAATCGCCTGCGTCCCCGGCTCGCGAGTAGAAATGCACAGGCAGGTAGAGGCTGCTTACAAAGGGTGAAAGCCACTCCCTCAACCGGCGTGGAAATACTTTCTTGTAAATACGAAAAATCACAAATACCCTTAAGCGCACCAGTTATTATGTGGCCATAGTCTCGGATAGATCTTACACTTTGTGCGAAAGTGACCGAATTGCCCGATAGTATCGGAAGTCGACTGAGATGGAAAAGCTGAAACTTGAAAATCTGGAGCTACGTCACGACAGGAGCACTTTGTTGCTTTCCGGGAACGTCAACGGCGAACAGCTCTATTTCAAAAGTTGGGGCGATCAGCCGCTTTCACTCAGGGCCGAACCTTTTCTATCGGCATTGTTGATGCCAGCAATGCAGGCAGGTTCTCCACTGAGGATACCAGACCACCTGCCGGTGTCCGGACAGTTTCTGAACAATCTTCAACAGCTGCAGGGTATCTTTCAATGCTGGTTTCCAGGGTTGCACAGGACCCGATTAGACGCATCTACAGCCGATTCGTTTTCCAGGAACGGTACTGATTCAGTTGCTGCCTTTTTTTCCGGCGGAATCGATGCCTGCTACACGCTTCTGAAAAACAGTCACAGTCTGACCCATCTGGTCTATGTACGGGGAATCGACATGCGCCTCGAGCAGACCGGTCTCTGGCAGCAGTGTCTGGAGCGTAATCAAAGGATCGCCGCACAGTTCAACAAAACTCTGGTGCCCGTTGAGACCAACGTCCGCTTCTTTATACGCAGCATCAGTTCACCTGAGATAGGCTGGAATCAGGCCGTTGGCTGTGGCCTGGCAAGCCTGGCTCACGCACTGGGGTTCCGCAGAATTTATATCAGCTCAAGCAACACCTACGGCTCCCTGCACCCTTACGGGTCCCATCCCCTGACAGATCCGCTCTTTTCAAGCGAACACACGGAAATCATCCATACCGGGTGCGAAGCCAGCCGCCACGAAAAACTGGAGTCAATTGCCGAATATCCGGAATTGTTGCCTCTGTTGCGGGTCTGCTGGCAGGACAAAGGATTCAACTGCGGGCATTGTGACAAGTGCCTGCATTTCAGAATGGCCCTGAGGTTGCTGAATCTGGAAGCCGGGGGCCTAGAGCCGCTCAACGACCTTCGCGAACTGGAAAATGCCCATACCGGAACCCTGGGAGAGTACATCGAGTGGAAGGACAACCTGGTACTTGCCAGGAAGGTAGGCGATCAACAGGCAATAAGAGCATTACGCAAGATTCTTAACCGTTTTACGAAAAAGGAAATTCTCAAGCTTGCTGATGAAGTTGCATTTGATGGCAGGTTTTTCGCCTGGAAAAGGCGTCATCTGTCCAGTAAAAATCCCCACCCGGGGAAAATCGGGTAGGTTGGGGTTTCTTATGTACCGTTTTGCCCAAAACTACCCCCAGTTGATGAACCAGGCACACGAGGCCGGACTCAGTGAAGACGAGCTGATTGAACTAAAAGACGCCTTCCAGCTTGCTCAGGCCATGTCACATGGGTTCTACCGGGCATCGGGAGTTCCACTGTTGAATCATCTGGTCTCTACGGCAAGTATTGTACTGAGCGAGAAAAATCAGGCAGGGACTGTCATCCCCGCCTTGTTACATGCAGTTTACGTTCTGCATCGCTTTGACGACTCCAGCGCAAGTCGCAACCTGGAAAAGCGGCGCACCGAGTTACGCGAAAGGCTGGGCTCCCAGATGGAATCGCTACTCTGGCAATACCAGCAGATGGGATGGTACCGTGTCGATACTGTAAGGAACTACCTGGAGAATCTTCCTGAACTGGACGACACCACCAGGAGTCTGCTTCTGCTACGCCTCGCTAACGAACTGGACGATCATCTTTATCAGGCCATGGACTATGCCGAACTGAGAACTCAGGAAAGGAAGACGCAGGAGTTTCTGGAATTATGCGGAAAACTTGCCGAGGGCCTGGCTTTCACCACCATTGCCGAAGAATTGAATCGACTTTCGCGGCAGCAACCGGGGCAACATGCCGCGGGCATGACTCCTGGTACGAACCTGCGTTGGAATCGGGGTGAATGCTATGAGTTTCACGCCGAGGTCTGGCGCAAGTCCTGGCTGGAACGGCTTGGCCACAGACTCGACCGCACCAGAAACAGAGTTAAATCGCGTATTTCGCGGTTGTTGAAGTACAACTGAAGCGGGAAGAACAACAATAAGGAATCCATCACGCAATAGCATTTGCCACCCAATTGAGGAGCGCCATGGGCCCAAAACTTCATCAGGAGTTCAACTCGTCTGCAATCAACAGGTTTCTTGACAGCTACCCGCCGACTCCGCGAAGGATCCGGATGCTGGACTTTATGGTTCGAAATTTTCCCCGCCGCCTTTTCAAGGCAATCTGGCCGGGGCAGCAGGAAAAGTTTATTTCTCACCTCCTGTTCTTCACCAAGCCCCTGAGCCCGGAGGATACATTCGTCAACACCACTCCGTTTGAGCTTGGAATTGCCGATTCCAGAATAATTAACTACCTGGCCAGTCACAGAGAAGCATTTCCAGCTGAGATGTACTACAACCGGCTTGCCAGAGGCGATGCCTGCTACTATGTGGCCCACGAGGGAGAAGTCAGGTCCTACCAGTGGGTCAACTTCCGGGAATGTGCACTGGTCTGGGGGCAGGCTAACTCCCTCACTCTTACCCGGTTAAACGAGGACGAAGCGTATCTTTATGATTTCTATACCTACAGCGATGCCAGGAACCAGGGCTTTGGAAAACTGCTGAAACTTTACGTCTGGTCCGATCTTTTTGGAAAAAATTTCGCATCCATCTGTAACGGCATACACCATGACAATTTTGTGTCACTCAAATTACACCTGGGCAGTGAGTTTAAGCTTAAGAATCTCTATTACGCGTACCAGCTGATGTCTTGGCAGGGCGTGTTCAAGGGAACCAGATCCGAGACCCTCGCGGTCAAAAACTGGCTTGCCAGCCTCGATCTGAACTTCCTGATGTGACACTCTGAGTCAAAGCCACGGTAATCCACGAAACCTTATCACGGATACAGGAGAGTAACCATGAATGCACCCCAAAATCTGCCAATTGAATTCGGACAACCGGGAGTGGTGGACCTGGGTGAAGCCGCAATCGGCGACTCACTGAAAGCCGCCTGCCTGGAATGCATCAATGCACAGAAGCAGGCGGCGAAGGAGGCCCGTGAACGATTCCGCCCTGATGACACAGCAATGGAAAAAGTGTCTCCAGAAGCTCTGAATCTTCTGCTGAGCAATAACGTCAGTGTCCATGGGCTGGCAACCGACAGGGATCTCTCCAATGGCATCCCGTTTGCAGCACCACATATCGCCGGGTCAGTCAATGACCCGGAGGTGATCAACAGGCGCCGCCTGATTGATAAGTTGATGCAGGAGAAAGTAAATTCAATGTTTTCCACCTGGAAGGATCTGATGGCTTCACCAAGTGGACTGTTCTGGTATCCGCCGGGGTGCTGTATGGGCTGGCATACCAACAGCAAGGCAACAGGGTGGCGCATCTACCTCAACTATGCGGAAACCGAGGGCAAATCGTTTTTCCGCTATAGGGATCCGGTTACAATGCAGATCGTGACCCTGATGGACAAACAATGGAATTTCCGGGTTTTTCGGGTGACCGATGAGAACCCCCTGTGGCATTGCATCTATTCCAATACCAACAGGTTCAGCATCGGATACCGCGTTCTGGAGCCATCCTTCAAAGGCGCATTGTACAAGAAACTGAAGAAAAGTATCGGACTTCAAGGATGACAGGTGACAACGGCATTGGCCCCAAACATTCTGACTTGACGGTCAGTGTCATCCTGCCTTACTACAATGGAAGCGGGCTGGTAAACACATCGGTCGACTCAGTTCTGGCTCAAAACTATCGGACCTTTGAACTGATCATCATTGACGACGGTTCGGACCCTGCGGAAGCTGCGTATCTGGAGCGCTTCGACGATCCCCGCATTATCATTCTGCGGCAGCAGAACGCTGGAGTGTCGGCAGCGCGGAATGCCGGTATAAAACGCGCCAGCGGCCACTGGCTGGCTTTTATCGACCAGGATGACAGTTGGGAGCCCGAGAAGCTGGATCGCCAGGTCAATTACGTGGCAAGTCATCCGGAGTGCAAGGCTCTGCATACGGCAGTTCGAAGATTAACGGCAGACGGCACATCTGCTGTGTATCGGAAGCGGGATTTGGATCTGGAAGATTTTCTCTGGACCTCCCCGAACCCCTCCTACCTTTCAAGTACCATTATCAAAAGAAATTCACTTTATCAGGCCGGGTTGTTCAATCAGGCATTTCGATACAGCCAGGATCATGAGTGTTTCCTGCGCTGCGCAAGGTTGTTTCCGTTTCACTATCTTGACGAGGTATTGGTCACGCGTCATGAACATGGCGGTAATCTGTCCGGAGATAAACCCGGATGCTGGCGCGAGGCCGTGGAGATAATCAGGTTGTACAAGAATGAATACGAAGATACGGCTTCATTTAAAAAGTGCCTGTACAGAGTACACATGGAAAACGGGCGCCTGGCGGTCCGGCAGAAGGATCTGTCGTGGTTCCGGGAGATACTGGCGGTCCTCAAACAAGAGGAGTTTTCCCGTCTCGTTTATTTGCTGAAGCTCTTTTCAGGCCGACAGGGGATCAGCGCAGAGTTGAGGGAACGACCCTGATCCCGGTAGTTTTCAATATCGATGTCGAACCGGACGAGTTCCTGGTCGACAGAAATAACCCACGACCCTGGGCCGGGTTTGAGTTCTGCCAAGGTTACTTCCGCAGTTTGCGGCAGGATTTCGAAGCAGCGACTCAATCACCTGTTCATTTTAACTGGATGCTCAGAATGGACCCCCAGATTGCGCTTTCCTATGGGTCAGCGACCTGGGTGGTGGAGAAATATCGACAATTTTTCGAAGCATGCCGCGCCTGCGATGACAACATCGGCCTCCACGTACACAACTACCGCTGGGTGGAGGAGCTGGGCACCTGGGTCGACGACAGTTCCAGTATCGAGTGGTCGAACCATTGCCTGGGAACCTCCATTGAGGCTTTCACTCAGGCTTTTGGAACCGCCCCCACGTCGTTGAGGTTCGGCAATTACTGGCAGAGCACAGCCTCGGTAGACCAGGCTGAACGTGGCGGGATCCGATACGACCTTTCCATCGAGCCGGGAGTGTTGTCAAACAAAAGTGTCGGTGGCCGGCTCCAAAGCGCGCCGACCCCAGGCTTTACGAAAGTACCAAGAGTCCCTTACATTCCCTCGAGAGACGATTTCCGTAAACCCAGCATGGATCCCGAAAGCAGGAAAATCTGCCTGATCCCGATTACCTCCGGCTACCTCAAGTTGAGTTACCGGCCACGGGACATCCGCGCCAGGATCGGCAGGCTGCTGAGAAACGGAGTAAAAGGACGCCTGCAGAGCACACCACTGGCAATGCTGGCACAATGGGAAGGCAAAAACAGTTACGCGACCATGTTGGCCAGAGCCTGTGCCGTTCAGGATCATCCCTACCTGGCGATCGTTATCCGGTCCAATCTTGACAGGAATCGTCAGGCCAGGATTGCTCCCTGCGTGGACGCGCTGCTCGAGTTTTGCGAAACCCGGCAGCTGCGTTTCTGTACTCCCGCGGAGGCCATCGAAACACTCAGCGCCGCAACCGACAACGCAATCCTGGCCACAGTTGCCCGCTGGAACACGAAGTGATGCTGCAGGAGCCTGCCCCATCCAGGCTTTACCCGATCACAGCAGCCACCCCCGGACCGTAGCACCGGGCCACTTTGCCTGCTTTTGTGAACCAGGTTCAATTTACCGCAATAACTATCTATTTTTTAAAGAAATTGACCTCGTTCTTTCTGTCCTCCAAGGCGCCGATTTGCTAGACTCGGAAAAACGGAAGCGGACAGGTCCGGGGCAACCAGCCCTGGTCGGTCCAGCCTGTTTCAGGGCACAACGCTGCCGCTGACGGGTTAACGAAATCAATTAGGGTATCAGACCAGGACTGCCTTGCAGGCCGGCAAGCACACAGATGTACGATATTATTTACTTCGGTAACGACTGGTATGCCGAAAACCGGACCAGTAGCCACCACGTAGCCAGGCAATTGTCGACCAACAATCGGGTGCTCTACATTGAGTGTCCGGGGCTTCGGTCTCCAAGAGCTACCGGAAGAGACTTCAGAAAGCTGTTTTCGAAATTGCTGAAATGTCTGAAGCGCCCCAGGCCTGTACATGACAATCTGTCAGTCTACACCCTGTTTCAGGTTCCTTTTCACCGCTTTGCATTGGTCCGGGCTCTGAACCGCCTCCTGATCCGGGCCAGCATCAGGCGCCTGATTTCGAGCCAGGAAATGAGTTTGCCGATTCTCTGGTTCGTGGTCCCACACCTTGCCTCGCTCCCGGGCGCCATACCCGCCCGGGCAGTGGTTTATTACTGCATCGACGATTATTCCGCCCTACCGGATATCGACCCCGCATCCATAGCAGCCATGGATGAAACCATGACCCGCAAGGCGGATATTGTGTTCCTGGCTTCAGAGACGCTGCTGGAGAAAAAAAAGCTGCTTAACGACAACATCCATCTCAGCCCTCACGGCGTGGATTTTGAACATTTCAACCGCGTCCACAGCGGTCAAGTGCACATACCTGCGGATGTCAGACACCTTAGGGACCGCCCGGTGATCGGCTTTTTCGGCCTGATAGAGGAGTGGATCGACCTGAACCTGATCAAGGCTATCGCTGAGCATAGTCCGGAATGGCAGGTTCTGTTGATCGGGCGGCTGGCAGTCAGCGATAACCCCTGCGCAGGGCTGACCAATGTCCATTTCATTGGACGCAGGGACTTTGACCAGTTGCCGGATTACGCCGCAGTGTTCGATGTAGGCATTCTGCCGTACAAAGTCAACCGGCAGGTGATCAACAGCAATCCCATCAAACTGCGCGAATACCTTGCCGCCGGTCTGCCAGTGGTAAGCGTCAGGTTTCCTCAGGTCGAAAAATACAGCGAAGTGGTGTCAATCGCCGACAATTTCCAGGAGTTCATAGCCGCCATAGAGCACTGTCTGGAGGACAGGAGTCCGGAGCTGGCATTGTCCCGGGTCGACAGTGTCAGAGATGCAGACTGGGAATCTCGAGTCAAGCGAGTCCTGGGAATCGTGGCTGAGTTTCTTGAAGATCGGGACCAGGCAGAACATCCTGACGACCGGATCCACGCTGCCAAACGACCCGGTCGGGGCAACTGAGTCATGTCAAGTAACCACTTAACCAGCCGTAGCGTGATTCACCTGGATCAGCGGTCCGGTAGAGTTTGAACGATGGGGTATCGACGATAATGAAGGAAAGTTCGAAGGAAAGTACTGTGCCACAGGAAAGCAGTGACAATGTCGATGTACAGACGACTACTCAGGATGGTGGTATAGCCTTTGTCGGATGTGGCCATATTGCGCATGTGCACATGCGCTACCTGAAAAAACTGGGGATGAAAGTTTCAGCAGTCTGTGATGCGTCGGAACTGCGGGCGCGCGAGTTTGCTGCCCGGTACGATATCCAGCATGTTGTCACCTCGATCGATACTCTACTGGAGCAATACAAACCTCATACCGTGCACCTGTTGGTGCCTCCTCACCTGCATTTCCGGCTGGCAAAGCAATGTCTTCTGAAGGGTTGCCATGTGCTGGTGGAAAAGCCCTGCTGTGAAACTCTTCGTGAACTTCAGGAACTGGAACAACTGGCGGCGTCACACAACTGCCTCTTCACGGTCGACCACACCCGGGTTTTCAACCCCATGCTGATAGCAGCACGCGAACGTCTGGAAGCGGGTCGCTACGGGAAAGTCATACGAATGGAATATGTGTATGACGACCCGAGCATTATAAAACAACCGGACCAGGCAAATCCCGTGGCTTACGCAAAGGGCGCACCAGTCTGGTTTCAAAAACTGCGAGGCGGTGTTGTTACCGATCTTATTCCACATCCGTTGTCGGTCATGCTGTCAATTGATCCGGAGCTGGGTCTGGCCAGTGCTCATGGCCGCGTCAACACGGGAATCGTGGAGGAGTTGATAGTCCTGTTAAGGTCCCCGGATGTCGATGGGGTAATCACGATTTCCATGCACTCCCGACCGCTGCGGAACGAACTGCGAATTTATTGCGAAAAGGTTCAATAACCATCGACTTCAGAAACCTCTACCAGGTCTACCTTCCCCACCGGGGTTTGCCGAACATCATTACCCGGGTCATCGACACCATGTCGGCGACACTGCAGACCCAGTTCCGGTTTCTCACCAGTGTAGTCCTCCTGGTGTTGGGGAAACGCCACCCGTACGACGGCCTGGACGTTCTCATGGCGGAATTTTATCGCAGGATCAAAGACCGGGACCCGACTGCCGTGGAGCTTGTCCATGCAGAGCCGGTAACCCGGCTCAGCGAGCAGATAATTGACGCCGTGGTCAAGCCGGGTGAATCGGCCGGCGAGATCGAAGCGCAGCTGCGTCAGGAATTGACGCAGCGATCCGCAGAAAGTGCCACGGTATTAATCACGGGGGCTACGGGCTTCATCGGCACAGCACTCACCAATGAATTGCACGGCCGTAAAAAAAGCCTGAGTGTTGTTGCACGTTCAGCAACCAGGACCAGGCGGCTTCCCGACGACGTAGCGGTCCATCTTGGCAATATCAGTGATCCTGAGCTCATGAAAACGGCACTGACGAACATACAAACCGTGTACCATTGCGCTGCCGCCATGAGTGGCGATTGGGCGGAATTCCACACCGCCACCGTAGAGGGCACGCGAATACTGCTGGAATCCCTGAAACAGAGTCAGGTCAAGACCCTGGTCTACATCAGCTCCCTCGGGGTTATCGATTACAGGCGCCTGCGCAATGGCGGGGTTCTGGATGAGCAGTCTCCGGTGGAAAGCCAGCCGGGGCGCCGTGGATCCTACACACGGGCAAAGAAAGAAGCCGAAGACATGGTCTGGGAGTTCAAGAAGCAAAACCCGGGAATAACGGTTCTGATCGTGAGACCGGGGCTGGTGTACGGTAGCGAAAACAACCCGATCCTCAAAAATGCAGGCGTTCTGCTGGGCAGCACTCTGATAAATTTCGGTCTGGGCGGGCGAACGCTGGGACTGATACACGTAAAGAACCTGGCAAACATGCTCGCCTCCCTTGACAGCATTGCCCCTGAAGCGGCGTCCACCGGGGCCGACCCCGCTGATGTCGACGTACAGCACCTGGCTGTCACGAATAATTTGCAGACTACATTACCAGAGTCAGCCGGCAAAAAGGCTCCCGCCTGCGCCAGCCTTGACGGCCCGATTCATCTGATAGATCCTGAGCAGCCGACTGTGAGGCAGTATATCAGCATGTACCGATCGGCCAGTGAAAATCACTTACGCGTAATCTACGTTCCAATATTGGTATGGCGGGTTGTCTTCAAGCTTGTGGATTTTGGCCTGTTTCTGATTCGCAGGAAGAATCCGGATTTCAGCTACCGGTTCAACTCCAATTCCAGGACACTGAAATACAGGAGCCTGTTTCTCGAAAGTCATCCAACAGTCAACGGCCTGCTGACATTGAACGAATCCGTTGACGAGGCAATACCCAACAGAAAAAACAGCCTGGAAGCTGGAGCGAATCGGGGCGGCAGGGAACGCCTTCAATAAGGCGATGATAGAGTATCCGCTTACCCCACTGTGGTATCAGTAATGGAAAGAGACGGCAAGGGGCTCGATCGCCAGACCATTGAATGCGGTGGTAATCGAAGGAGTTTCCCAGAAAGACGATGTTCAACCGAATTCTAGAATTTATCAAAAGTTTCAGAATTGAATTGACACGATTCTCGGGTACCTGTTCCCTGACCGGCGGGCAGCTCTGTATCGTCTGCTGCCTGAAGAGTAAAACACAGCGCTTCCTGTTGAACCAACTGTTCGAACCCGGCTACCTGGAACGTTCGGCAGGAACCACAGTGATCTGGAACTGTACAAGAACTGCCACAAGAAACGTACCCGAAGCAACTCTCCTGCTCGTGGAAGTCGGTGTGAAAAACAAAAAGCAGAGGCTTTTCGGTTCTGGCTTTTTTAGGATACCGGTCTGGGTCAGAGGGGAGATCCGGCTGCCGCTTGCCAGAGACATTACCAGAAAGAAAGATTACAAAGAGCAGGTCAGGAAGATCCGGAAGGCGGGCTTTACCTGTGAGCTGGCCACTACCGGGGAACAGTTCGAAGACTTCTATGATCACATGTACGTGCCACAGATTAGCAACTCCCACGGTGACAGCGCAGTACTCAATGACAGGAAATCCATTGTAGAGCGCCGGGACCAGCTGGAATTATTGTTGATACGATCCGGTAGTGAAACAGTTGCAGGGGAACTGATTTCCTACCGCAGTGACGTTCCAGAACTCCATGCGGTGGGTGTTCGCAACGGGGATCGGGAACTGATCAGGAAAGGTGCCCTGTCTGCCTGTTATTTTTATGGTCTCCAGCACCTCCAGAACAAGGGATTTTCCACCGTGGATGTGGGAGGATCCCGAGGGCTGATAAACGACGGAGTACTTCAGTACAAGCGCAAGTGGGGGCAACAGGTGTCTTACCCCTACAATACCTACCTGCAGTTGAAGGTTCTGCGGCCGGACTCTGGAACCAGTAGTGTACTGAAACAAATGCCGTTCATCTGCGATGCCGGTGGCGAATTGATCAGTGTGGTGTTCGCTGAACCCCAGGACCTGGAACTGATTCGCAGGGACGCTGCGTTTATCGAGTTTCACCATTATCCGGGAACCTCAGCACTGTATGCCTGTCTCCCGGATGATGCGATGAAATTTCAGAAGTCTCATTTGATCAGGCTGTCTGAACAGGATAGCGTCACATCCGGTTAACGGCTGATCAGCCCGGGGTTTACCATGTCAGGACTGAGGAGGGTATTGCGGCCATTGAAGCTCAGGGCCCGGAGACTCCAGGCCCTCGGAATCGAGAAGATCCAGCCCACAGTGGTTCGCATGTTCCCCCATGACAGCGAGGCCTTTACCCAGGGACTTTTCCTTTACGGCGATACCCTCTATGAAAGCACTGGCCTTATCGGCCGTTCAAGTCTGCGCGAAATCGATAAGGGCAGCGGTGAACTGCAGCGGGTCATCCCCGTGGAGGACCTTTTCTGCGAAGGGATTGCCAGGTTGGCAAACAGGCTTTACCAGCTGACCTGGCGAACGAAAGTAGTACTTGTATACGACTTCCCCGGCTTATCCCGGGTTGGAACCCTGCCACTGGACGGTCAAGGATGGGGCCTCACCAGCGACAGATCAAACCTGATCCTCAGCAACGGTTCGTCGATCATTGAGTACCGCGGCGCAGACCTCGAACTCGTCATGTCACAGCGGATTACGTTGAATGGCCTGCCCCTGAGTCAGATCAACGATCTGGCAGTCAACGGGGACACACTCTACCTCAATGTCTACCGCCAACCTTATATCTATGTGGCAGACTTGAAATCAGGATGTGTGCGGCAGATTATCGACCTGAGCGAGATCGCCGCAAAAGAAGCCAGCGCTGTTCCGGCGGCCGCAGAACACAAAGAGAACGTAATGCTGAACGGTATCGCTATCGACCGGGAGCAGGCTGTTGCCTATGTCACTGGAAAACTCTGGTCTCACTTTTACGTTATCAGACTGGCGAATCGCTGATCGACTAAGGCGACTTTTACCGCCGCCGGAGAAAGTCTGACTGACAGTCGCCGGACGGCCCGTCATAGAGTCGAGCTGCCTGCAGAAACAGTGAGAACAAAGGCGTCGTTCATATAGGTTATTTCACCACCGGCAGAGGTATAGCCGACCAGAAAGCTGTACTGCCCGATCTCGTTCAGAAGCAACTCCGGTTCGTCACGGAAGTGCGCCAGCACATTGATCCAGTTGGTCCGCGCCAATACGATCTCGTCAATCGCTGCGAGGTGTTCTACCGATCCGTCCCAGCGCTCGAGGCCGGTGGGCGTAACCATGTAGAAATTCTCTCCATCGGTCGAAGTAACCAGAACGTACAGGAAAGAAGTTGCCCCAAGATCTTTCTCTTCGGGCTCTATGGTCACGAACAGTTGTACTGATTCTCCGGTAGTGAAGTCGGACCTGTATGACTGCCTGTTGTCGGCCGTGGCGCCCATCCGGATTGTTGCACCTGTTGGGCTCGAATCACTCTTCACAACCAATACCGCTGGCGGCTTATTCTGCGGTGGCTCTACTGTTATCCGCATGGAATCGACACTCTCATTGCCATCGTCGTCGATGACTCGCAGAACGATCAATTGAGCGCCGTCATCCAGAAAAAGAGAAGCAGAGTTGCCACTGCCCTTCACCTCCCCGTTGACCGACCACTCAATCGACATCAGTGTGCCGTCCCTGTCGAATGCCGTAGCCTGGAGAGTTACCGTCTCACCGGCAAGCCCATCGGTATCGGGTAACAGGGTTGTTGACGACTCGATTTCTGCGACGGGTGCCTGTTGGCCTGGTGATACCCCGCCCAGGGTGACGGTTTCCTCATACAGCAACGGGGCTCCACGGGTAGCGTAGTAGCGCACGAGGTACTGGCCAGCGGGAAAACCGTGTGGGTACCCCAGGTCGCCCCGGGCCACACTGCTCCAGTATCCTTGCTCGTTCTCCGATGCAAACGAGGACAACCGTTCCACTTCGCCAAGTGGGGTGACCGAACGAAAGTAGCGATGCTGGTATACGCCGTCGATGTCCCGATGGGGCAGCCAGAACCCTGGCTCCGGTTGCACCTCGATACCACTGTTGACGGCCGCCCCCAGGCTGTCGAAATAGCGGGAGTGTTCCTGATGGCGAACAAACATGCCGGTGAGGGGAGCGCCGTTCAACGTTGCGTTTTCAAACCAGATGGGCGTGGGAGATTGCCTCTTCAGATTAGGGTAATTGCGATAAAACAACCCCTTGCTGGCAGTTATCTCCGTACCGAAAACCCGTGTCACCGTTTCCCAGTAGGTTGGATCGATGGCATAGGTGGCATTGATCGAACCTCCGTAGAAGATACTTCTTCCGGAATAGTGATTATGAACACCGTAGTATCCGGCAAGATCACTGTTCAGCACCCGGGACTCTGCCGAATTGAAGAATATCTGACCAGACCAGGCGCTGTCCCAGCCGTTCATCAGCAGGGTGGAATTCGCAATTTCGGTATTATTCAATACCGGATACCAGCCGGCGATTCGGGAATACACGAATTGTGAGTTGTCGACCCGGACCAGTTCATCGTCCACGTAGGACCAAGCCCCAAAACCGCCGCAGGCGAGGCAAATGAACCCGTCAACGAGTGCATCCGTCTCCATAACCGAAGGTAGAATAGCCAGGCCGTTGGCCTCCGGAAACTTGTTGAACGGGATCTCATCCGTATGACCCACAGCGACATTGTTGACAAAGGTATTGCCCTGTCGGACCCAATAATGATTGGTTGCGTGGGAGGTCCCACGAAAGATCTGCTCATTCACGTTGGACAGTTCTTCAGGGTGCTGGATCGCAATGGTCAGATTGCCGGTCAGGTCATTGTTGAATTCGTCTCCAGCCTCCATGAAAACTCCATGGCCCTGGGCGCGGTACATGACGTTGTCCTGCACCTTGAGCCCCTGGGTGGAGTGAATGGTCAGCCAGCGGTTACCCGGGTCGGTGATATCCGACCAGATACTGGAGCCCGAAATCCCCTGACCCGCGGCATTGGCTACCCTGTGCCAGTGAATTGGATACCTGCCAAGCTTGGCTCTCGGTCCCAGATTCCTGATTTCAACGTTTTCGAAATTGGCTGAACCCATGATGGCAATATGGGCCCGGTGATTTGGAGACGACTCGGTAACCTCGGCCGATACCACCTGAAACCGTCTACTGAGATTGCCGATCTTGGGCTTGACCAACTTCCCGTTGAACCTGAGCACATAACCCGTCACTTCAGTGTCTGCAGTAAAATTCAACCGGTTTCCCGCCAACCCGTCGAAGGTCGCCAGGGCGCTTGCGCCCTGCTCCGTTGTCAGCACCAGCGTGTCGCCGGGAAGCCAGCCGGTCGGCACTCTGCTCAACAGAGCGCTGCTGCCGCTGATGGCCTTGGCACGCTCGATGCCATGGCTAAGGGGAGAAAAGGCGGCGCCGGGCTCTACGTCGACCCACGAGGTGACTTCAGACGCGGCGAAGGCAACCCGGCCCAATACCCACAGGCCCACATCCTGGGGATGGAAATCGCTCCCCAGCGGGCCGGGGGACGTATTACCAGTGAACTGGCGGTCGTCGACAACGTGAAACTGCAGCGACCCGGTGGAACCTCTCAGCTCGCCGGCCCGGCAGACAATGACCGATCCGTAGGCATGAAGATCCCCCTGGATGTCCAGGTTGCCGGTAATCTGAACTTCCCTGGCGGACCCTGCCGTCACCGTAACGTGATGAAGTATCATTGCATTGTCCTGCTTCCCGGGAACGGACCCACCCCAGGTAAGCGGGTTGGACCAGGCACCATCGCCAACAGAGTCTAATAAATTTCTTGGGAGCAACGGCGTTATAGTCACTGCACGGACCGGCAACTGCACCGTCAGTGAGGCAACCGAACACCAAAGCGACGCCCAGCCTGTATGCCCTGGCGGTTCCGACGGACCCCGCCCTCTTTTTATCTTTCACTTTAAAACTTCCACCTAAGAGGTTGTTTAAATTGACTATATTTACTTTACCTCAAGCGATTGCCCGGAGCGAACTCCAGCACCATGTTTCCCTGAACCGATAAACGGGATTCGGCTTGAGCGCCGGTCGCCGGTTCGGCCTCCGCTCCTGTTACCACCTGCTTGAGCACGTGCATGGGACTGGAAACCAGGCTATGAAAACAGGCTGACCCCCGCAGTACTGCGCGACCGTCTCAGGACTGTTCGGCCGGGCCACGCCAGTTGCATTCCCGCACCGGCAGACTACTCGACGCCGGTTAGAGAGAGTACTCCTTCGTCCAGCGGAAAACCGTCATAGTCGATAAGCTGCACCAGGCCTTCTCCATCCAGCAGGTCGATTGCAACTTCCAGTGTATAGATATCCAGTGCCAGGGTACACAGCACCAGATCACCGGTCGTAAAGTAGCAGGAACCGGTGACCGTGTAGGCATCCCCTTCGTCGTCGAGCATTATTCCGTTCACAGCGACAAACCTGGTGCCTACATTCAGGTCCAGCAGCAGTTGATCGTCAAGTTCGGTGCCGAAATCGATTCCACTCATCGTCCAGGTTGCGGCGTAATCTGACTGCGCATGGGCAGAAAGACTCAACAGGGCCAGAAAGCAGCAGATTATGAATTTTTGCATGTTGATTCTCCGAATTTGTAGGAATGATGCCGGCTGCAAGCTCAGGGTCTGCAGTTTCGCGGGCCCGCTAAACGTCGCAGGTATAGGTGAAAGTTTCAAGACTGTGGCATTACCGGGCCCCGAATGCAGACTTACCCGGCGTCGACAGGCCGAGGTGATTGTTTTCCACGGTTTCAGAGAGAGGCATTCTGCTCTACAATTAAGCGGTTGATGTCAAGTCGTAGACAATCACTTTCATTAGCTACCGACGGAGTGGATCACTGTGAATCCTAAACTAACCAGAAGAAGATTTATCAAAGGAGTCATCTTCTCCAGTGCCGCGGCAGCGTCCGGGGCGGGCATTTACCTGTCCGCCCAGTCGGCATCCGGAGTGGTGACGGAAAGACTGCTGACACTGTCTGTCAATGGAATCGAACGTCGCGTCGATGTGGCACCCCAGGAAACTCTGGCGTTCACGCTGCGCAACAAACTGGGCCTGACCGGTACCAAGGTGGCCTGTAATCGCGGGGAGTGTGGCGCCTGCACCGTACTGCTGGACGATGTGGCCAACTACGCCTGCTCGGTCCTGACCCATGTCGTGAAAGGACGCACCATAACGACCGTTGAAGGGCTGCGGGCTGCGGACGGGTCTTTGAGCGCGGTGCAGCAGGCCTTTATTGAGGAATTGGCGCCCCAGTGCGGCTTCTGCACCCCGGGCCAGGTCATGTCCGCGGAAGCACTGTTGCGCGCCAACCCCAGCCCTACCCGGGAACAGGCCCGTCAGGCGCTGGCCGGCAATCTGTGTCGCTGCGGAGCCTATGATCACTACTTGAACGGCGTCATGCGCGCCGCGGAGATGCTGTCATGACTTTCATGTATATCGGAAAGAATTACACACCACCCGATGTCGCCGGCAAGGTGACCGGGGAAATCAAGTACGTGGAGGACTACAAGCGCGAGGGTATGGTCCATGCCCGGCTTTACACCAGCCCTATACCCAGTGGCCGGGTAGTGAATATCAACGCCAGTGAGGCACTGCGCATGGATGGTGTGCTTGGCATCATTACCGCAGAGGATCTGCCTCCCTCCACGGCACCGTCCGAGCCCATGCTGGCGTCGGAGGACGTCACTTACGTCGGCCAGCCAATTCTGGCCCTGGCGGCAATCTCCGACGAGATCGCGGAAGCCGCCCTGGAGCGGGTGCAAGTGGATTTCGAGTATCGCGATTTCGTCACCGATCCACTGCAAAGCCTCACCGAAGGAGGCCCCAATGCCTACCCGCAGGGCAACGTATTGAATCAGACCGGAGAACTGGCCAACGAAAATGACGCCATCAGTGGCGGGTTCGCCAGTATCAAGTGGCCCGCCAGCGAGGTTGAACGACTGCGAAATGGTCAGGAACCACGCGGAGTCGATTTTGCTTCAAGCTGGGTCTACGGAGACCTGGAAGCGGGATTTGCCGAAGCGGACCTGATAGTCGAAGAACCTTTTGTCACTGCATCCACCCCCCATCACAGCCTGGAGCCGCGCAGCGGCATGTCCTACTGGGAGAACGGTAAATGCTATTTTTACGGTTCCAGTCAGAACATGAGCTTTACCCGCCCGATTCTCGCGGGCTTCCTCGGAATCGACATCGAGGACCTGGTGCTCATTAACCAGGCCACCGGTGGTGGTTTCGGCTCCAAGGCGTTCCCCTACCCCATGATGGGAGTCTGCGGCCACTTTTCCCGCATCCTGAACCGACCGGTTCAATTACGGATAACCCGCGAACAGGAGCATTACGTTGGCGGCAGCCGCACCGGTACCACCGGGTGGGTGAAAATCGGTGCCAAGGCCGATGGAACGGTCACGGCAGTGGACGTGATCGTCATAACCGATGGCGGGCCCACCGGATTGAACTTCGGCGCTTCCGGTGCCCAGCATCTATCGGTGGTTTACACTCCCGATGCGATGCGTTTCCGGGGGATTCCGGTTTTTACCAATACCACGCCCAAACTTGCCCAGCGTGGACCCGGCCAGAATGAAATGGCAGTTGCCATCGCGCCGATCATGGACAAGGTGGCACGGGGTCTCAACATAGATCGCATGGAATTCCGCCGTATCAATGCACCCAATAGCGACTCGCTGGTCTACGAGGATCGACGGTCCCTTACCAGTTCCCATCTGCCCGAGGCCATCGAAAAGGCCGCTGAAATGTTCAACTGGAGGGAGCGGGAAGCCCGTCCTCGCCAGCGCAACGGCAGCAAGGTGGTCGGTATAGGTGTCGGTATGGGTTATCACCAGGCCGGCTTCAATGACTACGACGGCCTGGTCCGGATCACACCGGACGGCCGGATACATCTGCACAGTGGCGTGGGGAATCTGGGAACGTACTCCTACTCCGACACTACCCGCGTCGCCGCCGAGGTGTTGAAGTGTCGCTGGGAGAATTGCGAAGTTGTCTCCGGAGATTCATCACTGCATCTGCCCCATGCCTCGGTTCAGGGTGGCAGCAATACCACCTTTACCCACACCAGAGCCAACTGGGTGGCAGCCGAGGATGCAGTAAGAAAACTGAAGGAGATCGCTGCCGCGGAGTTTGGCGGCAGTGCAGAGGACTACAGCATTGAAGACGAGCGCGTATTCCGGACTGATGATGAGTCCAGGGGATTCAGTTACGCCGAAGCTGCCGCCAGGGCGATTGAGCTTGGCGGCCAGTACAGCGGCAGGCAGTACCCCGAGAATCTCAACCAGATTACCAAAAACTCGGTCGAGGCGCTGGCAGGAAGCGGACTGATCGGCGTTGCCAGAGATACCATGCCGCTCGACGGCCACGTCCCCGGCCTGACGGTCAGCATGGCGGAGGTGGAGGTAGACCTGGACACCGGTAAATACGAGATCCTCGACTTTGTCGGTATTTCCGATTGCGGGCGGGTATTGCACCCGAATGGCCTGTCGCAACAGATTAACGGCGGGGCTGTGTGGGGGTTTGGCATGGCCGGGCTCGAGCGGCACGTGTACGATCCCCAGAACGGTCTGCCAGCAGGTGTGGGCATTCATCAGGCAAAACTACCCACTATTCTGGATGTGCCTGCGGTAATGAGGAATGGCGCCGTTGATATTCCCGACCCTGCCAACCCGGCGGGCGCGCGGGGTGTCGGGGAGCCGGCCATGGGTTCTGCGGCCGCGGCAATAACCGGTGCCATCGCCGATGCCCTGGACGGTCATCTGTTTAACCGCGCCCCGGTGACGGCGGATATGATCCTCAATCACGTGGCCCAGAGGGAATACGGCTTCAAGCCCGGCGAGTTGAATACCTTCTAGCAGGCTGTTGAAAACTAGCAGGCTGTTGAAAAACGTGATGAGCGCAGCCAAGGCGAGGCAAAAACTGGCGAAAAAGCGCAGTTTACCGGGTGTAAATGAGCATTTTGAGCCAGTTTTTAACGAAGCACTGGCAAGCGCAATAGTTTTTCAGCAGCCTGCTAGACAAGCTTCGGAACCGGGGGCGGGTTGATCCCAGAGATTGATTCGCCCCCGTTTTCCCGGCAATCGTTCTGGGAGAGTCAATGTCACGCGATAACGAGGCAGTTAGCCATGAGTAATCGTGTAACCCATTTCGAGATCCATGCCACTGATCCGCAGCGTGCCATGGCCTTCTACAAAGCAGTATTTGGATGGGATTTCCCAAAGTGGATGGACAGTCCGGCCTATTGGGGAGTCATTATCGCTTCCAAGGGAGACCCGACAGGCTGTAAGCGCGCTGCTGTGCAACACACCCCCGTACCGAATGGGGCTCTATAACCTGTCATACGGTAATAGCCGTAGACAACTCTCGGAGGAGCATGCTTCCGGGATGGTGAGCAGAAAATGGGCAACCGGAGAAAATGGAATGGTGCCGCCTCCTGGAGCATCAGCCCCTTAGGTAGCGGTTAAACCAGTCAATGGTGCGATCCCACGCCTCGGCTGCTGTTGCTTCATTGTAGCGTTCGGGCGTCGCGTCGTTAAAAAACCCGTGTACTGAATCCGGATAAATGTTGCCCTCGTAGGTTATGTTCGCGGCACGTAACGCGGCTTCGTAGGCCGGCCAGGCTTCGACCAGGCGAGTGTCCAGCGCCCCGTGCTGCACCAGTATAGCCGCCTTGATGTCAGGCACGCCCACCAGATCCGGCGCGCTTCCGTAAAATGGTACCGCCGCCGCAAGGTCTTCGCCCAACCTGACTGCCAGCTGATTTGAAACGCCACCGCCATAGCAGAAACCGGTCACGCCGATTCTGCCCGTGCAGTCCTCGCGATTCTTCAGCCACAGCGCACTGGCCACGATATCTTCGAATTTTTTGTCATTGTCGATCTGTCTGAACAATTGTCCGCCCTGATAGTCATCACCCGGATAGCCGCCGACTGAGGTGAGTACATCCGGGGCAAAGGCCATAAAATTGGCCAGGGCGAAGCGGCGCGCCACGTCCTCGGTGTGCGGGTTCAAGCCACGGTTCTCGTGAACCACCACAATTCCTGGAAGCCGCGTGGGTGATTCGCTGCGGCTGTCGGCACTGAAGGGCCGTACCAGATAACCCCGGATATGGCCATTTCCCTGAGGCGATGGCAGAGTCACATAGCTGGCCGTAATCCGCTCGTCGTCACGGGAGACCTGTTGCCCCATCGCATAATCCGGCATCAAGGACTCAACGATGGCGCTGGCGGAGAGACCGGCGATGGCAAACTTGCTCACTGCGTTCAGGAACGACCGGCGACTTATTTCGCCATGGATGTACCGGTTGTAGATTTCAATTGCTTCCGCCGGAACTGTACGCCTTTGTTTTGATGACATGTTGTTTCCCCTGTAGTGGCCGAGAACCGGATGAACTCACCAAGAGACGTGTGTCCGGTTCGAGAATCTGTTTCGAAGGCCAGCCAGGGCCGGGCCAGCCATTCGCGGAAATTGTTGCGATTGAGGGCTCGAATCATAAGTTGAAGCCCTGCCTTGAAGACACCAGGCAGGGCTCATACCACGGCTGGCTTTTTCAGAAAGATGCCAGACTTCATGGTCGCCACCGGCACAAACTGCTGGTGCATCACCCGCTTTTGAGCCTCGGGGCGTGTTCCGTCAGCAGACTCAAAGTCCTGTTCTACAAGGTCAAGGATGGACACATCTGCGACAACTCCGGGTTGAAGAGTACCAATCTTTTCAGGGTAATTGAGCATCTTTCCGGGAATCGTGGTGACGCGTTCAATTACCTGCTCGACGCTTAATCCCAGGTGCAGGAATGATGCCATAGGAATCAGCAAACTGGCAGGGGCCCCGTCGGGAGTCCTGGCAACGTCCGTTGAAATTGCATCCGGAAACCAGCCTTGAGCCGCAGCTCTCTCGGCAACATCCCACTGAAGGTGGGTGGTGGCCGCCTGACCATCGGTCCATACACCACGGTCTTTGAGCGCGAGGATCTGCGGTAGCACGTTGTCTGCCTGAGCGCCGTCGGCACCGAACAGATTGGAGGTATACGACGAGGGCGGGTTAAAAGGATGCGTGAGTATGTCGCCCTCCTTCAAGATGGCGAGTAACTCCGGTTCATTTGACCAGTGCATCATGATCGGGACACCCGTAGCGTCCGCGACCTCCCTCGCCGTCTTCATTACTTCGAGGTCGTGAGCCAGGTCGCTGTGTCTGCCCCTCACCCGGACCTTGACACCCAGAATCAGATCACGATTGTCCTCGATTGTAGTGCGGACCGCCCGCGTATTGATCAGTCGCGAGTCCAGGTAGATTTCATCGGTACAGCAGCCCGCCTGCGAAATGTTCAGGAGCACGTGAATTCGATTGGCAGCTCCCTCGATGACGTACTTGCGGAAGCCGGGAAACATTGCGGCCCCGACCGAGCCGCAATCGACAATTGTAGTGATACCGTTCTGGAATCCGACGACATCCGGGTCAACGGAGACCGGATTCCCGAAGTTGTAGACATGGGAGTGTATGTCGATCAGCCCCGGTGTAACGATTTTCCCCCGTGCGTCAAACACCTGGCGAGCCTGGCCGGGCGGAATAGCCGGCGCGATGTGAGCGATTCTTCCATGCAGAATTGCCACGTCATACTCACCAGAAAGATTTTGCGATGGGTCGATGACGCGACCGCCCGCGATCAGCATGTCATAGGTAACCGGGGCCTGTTGGGCTGCCGATGCGGAATTGATTCGGAGATACCCGGGAACAATGATCGCCGCGGACCCGAGTTGAGCTAGAAATTCTCGTCGACAGGTTCTTTTCTGCATGGTTTTTCTGCCTTTTATTGTTAGGGAACCCAGCGGAACCCGTGATTATCTGTGGAACTGCTTTGAGCAGGATTATCCACAGGGCCCAGGGTTTTGCAGTTAAGGAACCTCTGATTAATTTCCGCGATACTCTGCGGTAATAGATCAGAGGTTCCTTTTATTGACTTCCATTGCCATTGCAACTCGTAAGGATAGTACTACGCCGCGATGCACTTGTATATTATGACAACCGCTCGGCGATACCGGTCGAAAAGGGACAGCTCATTGAGTTATCCGAGTAAAATGGCGCAGGCAGGATGACACTCAAGAAGCTCATTGCTGGTTTTCCATCGGGCTGTTGTCAAGCCGTTCCGGACCAGGCAGCTGATGTCTTCATCCCGTTCCAGAATACTCTCTGGCTTCAGAATAGCGGGCCACTCGCTGGCTTTAAGACCCCGGTTGTCGATGGGCTGGCTGGCAGTATCCCATCGCTTTGCTAGACCGCACTCTCCACCATGGGTCGAGCCCCGCAGCCGGGGCAGACAAGATCAGAGGCTTCTCAACAGAATTTGTGGATCAATCTGCTATACCGGCCGACACTATAGCTTGCGAGGTTGCGTAATGATGATCGAAGTTAAGGACCTGACGTTTCGTTACCAGGGTCAGTCGGCGGATACACTGCACGGCATCAGCTTCTGTATCGAGGAAGGCCAGGTTTTCGGCTTCCTCGGGCCCAGTGGGTCGGGAAAGAGCACCACCCAGAAACTGTTGATCGGCCTGTTGACCCGTTACCAGGGGCGTATTGCCATCATGGGCAGGAACCGCAGTGATTGGGGGCGGGATTTTTATAAGCGTATCGGCGTCAGCTTTGAACTGCCCAATCATTTTACCAGGCTCACGGCACTGGAGAATCTGCGCCTGTTTCAGTCTTTTTATGGCAGCGGTACGGGTGGCCGTACGCGCCTGATGAACCTGCTGAGTGACGTGGGGCTTGAAGCCAGTGCCGATCAGCGGGTGAGCGAATTTTCCAAGGGCATGAAAATGCGGCTGAATTTTGCCCGCGCCCTGATCAACGACCCACCCCTGCTGTTTCTGGATGAGCCCACCGCCGGCCTGGACCCGGTCTCAGCACGTTCCCTCAAAGGCATGATTCAGCGAATGAGCCAGGCGGGTAAAACCGTCTTTCTGACCACTCATAATATGCACGATGCCGATGAACTGTGTGACCAGGTGGCGTTTCTGGTGGACGGCCGGATTAGACTCATAGGCGTGCCGACCCTGCTGAAACGCGAACATGGCGTGCCCCGGGTGGACCTGCAGGTGGCCGGGGCTTCCGGCCAGCTGGAGTCATTGGAGTTTGCACTGGAAGGGTTGGGGAATAACGCCGCATTTCTGGAACAGCTGCGTAACGGCAATGTGGTTTCTCTGCATTCCCGTGAAGCCAGTCTGGAGGATGTATTTATTCAGACCACCGGCAGGGCCCTGCTATGAATCAGGATCTGCGCACTTTTCCCGCCATACTGAACTGGGAATTCCGCCTGCAGTGGCGCTACTACTTCTGGGTCGTGGCTGCCGTGGTTACGGTGGTGTGGCACCTGCTGCTGGCATCCCTGTCTTCCGCCGCAAAACTGACCTGGCTGCCGGTGTTACTGTTTGCCGATATCAGCAATATCGGCCTGCTGTTCATTGCCGGCAGCCTGATCCTCGAGCGTCAGCAAGGCACCCTGAACGCGATTGCCGTAATGCCGGTCGGCACCGGGCTGTGGCTGGCGGGCAAGCTGATTTCCCTGACGTGCCTGACAAGTGCCTGCGGCCTGGTACTGACGGCGTTGAACCTGGATGCGGTTGCCTGGCTGCGGGTGGTGCCGGCTATTGTACTGACAGCGGCGTTTTTTACCAGCGCGGGCTTCATCCTAGCATGCCCGTTCCAGAATATTCTGAACTATTTCCTGGCCATGGCGCTGGCCACCTCGATACTGAGTCTGCCATTGCTGAGCTACTTTGCGATCGCCGACTCGCCATTATTCTGGCTGGTACCAAGCTACCCCACAGTGCTACTGCTGGAACAGGCGTTCGGCGATGCCACCGGGGTGGGGTATCTGGCCACCCTGCTTGTCTGCCTGGCCTGGATCAGCCTGAGTCATTATCTGGGTATCCGCCTGTTTCATCGCTGCGTGGCAGCCCGGGCAGGAGGCTGACAGGTGAGTGCTTCGGTCTACAGAGCGGTCGTTGTCGCCGACCTTTACAAGGTGGTGCGGGAGCCGTTCTTCTGGTTCATTCTCAGTGCGCCGGTGTTCCTCGGTGTGAGCCTGCATTATCTGCTGCCGTGGCTCGACCAGCGTTATGCAAGCCTGCAACTGCAGCGCTATTACCCGGTGATCGTGGCCCTGATCACCCTGACGCCACCGCTGTATTACGGCATGGTGCTGGCGCTGCAGATTCTGCAGGAAAAAGACGAAGGCGCACTGCTGGCTGTGCAGGTCTCACCGGTTTCGCTGGCCCGTTTTCTGAGTGCCCGCCTGGCGGTATATACCCTGATCAGCATTCCCATGCTGGTACTGGTGCACCGCTTGATCGGGGTAATCGAAGTCGCCACCTGGAAGCTGCTGTGGGTGGCTGTTGCCGCCAGCCTCAACACGGTACTGATCGCCTTGTTGATGCCGGCCTTCGCCCGCAATCTGCTGGATGGCATGGTGATCGGCAAGGGCATGGGGTTCCTGGTGCTGTTCCCGCTGGCAATGTTCTTCGTCCCGGACTACTGGCACCTGCTCTGTGGCGTACTGCCCACCTACTGGCCCATCATCGCATATTACAAGGCAATCGAGCCCGGCACCGGCCCGGTTTTTTTCGGGCTTGCCATCGGGGTTTCCCTGGTTGTTCAACCGCTGGCCTGCCTGTGGCTATATCGCCGCTTTGAAAATCGCCTGCTGGTGACCTGACCTTGGCCGTTGGATCAAAGAATCTGAAATACGTCGTAGGCGACCTTACCCGCTACCTGCCTGTTCTTCCCTACGCAGACTATGTGATTCAGCCAATCGTATTTTTCTGACGCGGTCGTAAACCTCGGCGTGACCCGCCAATAGATTCCACCGTCGTTGCGAACTATCATGCCAGTGTAATGCATGTAGATGTGATCCCCATCGTCTGTGAGCAACGTGATTCTGACATCCAGGCTGCTGTGACCTGACACCTGTGTTACCCAATCTGCTCCACCCGGCAGCACCGTGCCATTCAATCGTGGACCGGAAAAAGTGCCACCGGCAACTGAGGTGATCTGTGTGTGTCCCGCATCAGCGCGGGTGCCCAGGTCCAACAACAATTCCATCAAGAACTCGGATTCGAGTTCACCGCCGGATTGCTGGGCACTGGCTCCACTGCCGGAATTCAAGGTTGCGGCTGCAGCCAGCGTTGCAGCACCGGCGCCGACGAATTGCCTGCGACTAAAACCATTCTCATTGTTTTTCATTGCTTGCTCCTGGGCTCTGAACGCTCATTCTGGTTGCGATACTCGTTGTGACAGGTTCGAATCTGAACGGGCGGACGGAATCGAAAATCGACCCATCCGAGTGGCCCGATTATGGCCTGAGTTCAATTCCGTTTACCAGTGATTCCCACCTCATGTCGGTTTCCCGTTAACAGGAGTCATCTGGTCCCGTCGGGCGGGAAGCCTGGTTACCGGACCATCAAGTCTGCGCGGCACCAACCGCCCAGGGGCCTTCAGATAGGCCCGCTGGCTTCCTTTCACTATCCTGACAGGGCCCGACCCCTGCCGGCGGCGCGCCCCTTCAGCGAGCTCGCCTGGAGGCCGGAACAATTCCGTGGTAAATCAGGGGTTCCCTAGTTGGAAGTACTGCCGATGGCCTGCGCACCTGCGGTGGAGACCTCTTCATCCTGTGCCGCCCTGACACCGCTGGTGGCAATAGCGCCAATTCTAACGCCGTTGCGGAATACCGGGACGCCCCCGGCGAAAGTGACACCGCCCTCAATTTCCGGAATGTCTCCGGCTTCGAGACGGCGCCCGTACTCCCCGGAGGTGAGACCTGTTTCATTAACCACCAGGGCCTTGGCAGTGGCAAAACCGAAGGTGCGTGCACCGGCACCGTCAAGCCGGCGCAGTCTGACCGGATTGTTATTCTGATCGGTTATCAGGATGGTCACATTCCAACCCTGCCCCCGGGCATAAGCTTCTGCGGCGTCCATGGCCGCGGTGGCCAGCTCATAGGTCATCAGGGACTCATCGTCCTGGGCCAAGGTAATGCCCGGTGCGGCGAACAATAGAATTGTCAGCGTTATCTGTAACAGTCTGCTTATCATGATTCTGACCTCTTTGGTTACTGCTTCAATTTCTGAACTTACTGGTGAGAGCGCCGCCAAGGCGAAGCAAAAACTGGCGGAAAAGCGCAATAGTTTTTCAACAGCCTGTTAGTCGATGATGGCCTGTTGCACGGCGTTTTCAAAATCCTGCTGGGCCGGACCATAGGGTTGCTGGAGCATGATGACCGCCGTCAGTTCCTCTGCCGGGTCACTCCAGGAGCGCGTGCCAAAGGCACCACCCCAACCAAACGCACCCTCGCTACGGCGCTGGTTGCCGGCAATGGGATCTTCAGTGACGGCTACTGTGTAACCGAACCCCTGGCCCTCGGTGCGACCGGAAACGCCCCGGTACAGGCCCTTTACCTGATTGCTGCCCATCATGCGCACAGTGCGCGGACTCAGCAGCCTATTGCCAAACAGTTCGCCGCCGTTGACCAGCATCTGTTCAAACCGCAGGTAGTCACCCGCAGTGCTGTTCAAACCGTAAGAGCCGGAGAAATAGCCGGTGGGGGGTACATCAAAAAAAGGCGCCATATCACGGTCGACAATGACAACCCGTCTATCCTGATACTCCTCGGGAACATTCCACCAGGTATTGTTCATTCCCAGCGGCTCGAAAATGCGCTCACGAACGAACTGATCGAACGGCATGCCGGCTTCGATTTCAATGATTCGAGCGACTACATCCAGGCCGGTCGCCCCGCTGTACTGCCAGCGGGAGCCCGGCTGAAAATCCAGTAGGTAATTCCCGTATTCCGGTACGGTGGCGGCCAGCGTTTCGCGGTTACCGATGCCCCCGGCCTCTGTTATCGCACTACCCAGCCCGCCGGAAGCGAGCCCGGAGGTATGGGTCAGCAGATCGTGGATGGTGATCTCCCGTGCAGCAGGAACCAGCCGGTAGGGCGGGATGTTGTCCCGATCCACGCGTATCGGGCTGATATTTTGATCGAATGGTTCGCGTAATACCGCCACCTGCATCCCGGAAAATTCCGGGATCCACTTGCTGACGGGATCGGTGGGACGTATCAGGCCCTCTTCGATCAGCATCATTGCGGCCACCCCCAGCACCGGCTTGGTGGAGCTCATCATAATGAAAACGCTGTTGTCCTGCATAGGCCGACCGGCGGGCACATCCATCAGGCCGTGGGACTGGAAATGTACTATCCTGCCGCGCCTGGCAACGGCGGTCACGGCACCCTGGATATTGCCAGCGTCGATATGCCGCTGCATGACATCGTTTATCCGGTCGAGGCGTTCCGTGGACATGCCGACTTCTTCGGCGGTTGCTGCCCAGGGGATTTCCTGGGCGAAGGACAAGCTGCTGTAGAAGACCAGTAACGCGGCCAGGAAACCCCGGGGTAAAGACGTTTGTCGTTTCGATTGCATCATTATTGCCCTCCAAGATTCGTCGACCTGGGCACCAGAGAGCCTCCGATTGGTCTTTCCCCATTGCTCCACCTCATCCCGGAGCGTTTTGAGAATTACCCGGAGGCTCCCTAACCATTAATTCCTTCTGAACGATATTAACACCAGGTCAATTGAATTGAGAATCCCGCCCAATATCGGGATTTCAGGGTCTACACATGTTTGGTTTCTTCAGGCTGATACTGGCAGCGATGGTAATGGCAGGCCATCTCTTCTGGATCAGTGATTTCGGCAGGTACGCGGTTTTCGGGTTTTTCATTCTCAGCGGCTATCTGATGACGCTGATCATGCAGGAATCCTACTCCTACAGGGCTCAGGGTCTCGGCAGGTTTGCATTGAACAGGTTTCTTCGACTGTACCCCGCTTACTGGACAGCCTGCCTCATCAGTGTGGTGCTGATTATTGCGCTGGGCGAGGCCAACACCTCGGTCATTTCCAGTTCGCTGGCGTTGCCCAGGACTTCGGAGATCGTCGCCGTAAACCTTACAATGGTGTCTTTTTCACTGTTCCCCCATGAAGTAGGGCCACGACTGTCGCCAGCCACCTGGGCCCTGACAGTGGAACTGTTTTACTACTGCCTGATAGGTCTGGGTATTTCCAGAAACAGGAACAGAACAATGGTCTGGCTCTTTCTTTCGGTCGTCTACGTGGCGCTGACCTATTTTATGGGACTTTTCTGGCACGCCAGGTATTTCGCGCTGCCCGCTGGGTCGCTGCCGTTTTCAATCGGCGCACTGCTTTACTTTCTACACCGGGATGGCTGGGAACCCCGCTGGTTAAAAAGCGCCCCTGTTTCGAAGCCGATACCTGATGCTAGCCATGATCGTCAATGCAGCCGTGGGATCGATACTGCAAACGAATGAATCAATGCTCGGGGTCGTGGAGATTTTCTTTTATGGAAACATCGTTATCTGTTCACTGCTGATTTACAGCATGATCCGGGGTGACAATCTGATCGGGACCAGCAGAAAAACCGACAAAACCCTTGGCGATTACTCCTATCCCATTTACCTGATTCACTGGCAGACCGGTGCCCTGGCTTCGTTTATCGTTTACGGGAACGTGGTATCGCTCAAATACCAGTTCGCACCCCTGGCATGGCTGACAGCAGGAAGCCTTGTAATGCTTGGCAGCCTCCTGATCATCAAGTGCGTGGATCAACCAATCGAGGCGATAAGAACCAGGATCAGGGGCAAACCTCCGGTACAGTCGGACAACCTACAGCAACAGGTTACTGATCACATCCGCACGACAGGACACTGATGACCCCAGGCTCAGTGAAACGATTCTATGCAATGCAGGCAGCTGATCAGCCGGATAAAAAATATTCTACGCAAAATCTTAATCAAACTGACATCGCGAACCCGGTACTCCACTATTCGGAGACACTGTTACACGGCGCGAAACTATTTTGGTCGTGATGCTTTCGTGACGCATGCAGACTTTCTGGATTCCAGGTTTATTGATGAAATCCATTCTGAAATTGTGTCATCCGACGCATGGATCTACACCACAAATAACCATAAAGAAAAAATCAAGCATAATCGCAAGTTGAAGGAACGCCGGAAAAAAGCAGCCATAATGCTCAACACTGGGAAGTTTTCCTACTCCAAGTTGGAGTATCCGGACGATGCTCCTCTGACAAATAAGATCGTAAGTTATCTGAATTCCCCAGAGACCCTGGAGCGGGTCAGTCTGTTGGCCAAAGACAAGCTTACGCAGACGAATGATGTATTCATATCCTGTTTTGGGAAAGGTGACTTCCTGTCGCTCCACGCCGACGTGAACTTCGGGAAATACGCTTTCGTAATTTTTTTAAACAAAGAGTGGGACCCGGGTCATGGGGGATTACTGACGATCTTTCTGGACGGTGGGAAAAGCGTACCGATCCAGCCAACCTACAACACGATTGTTCTGTTCGATATCTATCGTAAAAGCAGGCCACACCTCGTCACCAAAGTGATTCAGGATAAGAGGAGGTATGCCATTACCGGCTGGTATTCATGAGTCCATGATCCCGGAAGAAGACTCTATTAAATCTGGATCACAAATGAAACAGAGTTGTGCAGCTTCACCATCGTCTTCGAGGCATTATTCAAGGAACCTTTGATTGACTATGGCACTACTCTGGCATTAATAGAGAGGGACTCCTTAGTTTTGACCTTACTCCACATCTGGCCATTTCCTGATCAAGAGATAAGGCTGGGGAATTGGCTCAGGGCAACAGCTCGGCTGAGAGAAGCCTGAACTGGATTGGATTCTCACTGACCAACTCGAAGACAGCGGAATACCGCTGCCCGGCAGCCAGCAGCAACGACACGGTTAACGTACCATCCTCATAGGCATTTTCCGTAATGGTATTAGGTACGTCGGTAGTATCGACCTTGTTCAAAGTAAATACATAGTTCTCAGAGTCAGCGAGATCCAATACTACCGCGTAGTAAGTATCAGCGACCCTGACTCCCGTCAGTGTCAGTTGGCTACTGCTGTCGTCAAAGAATGAGGAGCGGTCGGAGCTGAGAACCGGATTGATGTTGTGCGAGTCCAGGACCAATGACCTGTTTGGAATAGTCTCGGTGATGATAGCTAAAGTAGCTGCTGAAATACGATCCTCGCGATGACGCATAGCAAAATGCATCAGGCAACTCTCTGCAACATCCTCCCGGTTGGGGTTGTCTCTGGCATAAGTGGAAATGAAGTCGGGATCGGCGGACTGCGCGTTTACCCAGGCAGCCGTGTTGGCTACCCTCCAATCCAAGGAAGTATGGCAAGCCTCGTGGAATAGCGTCTCTTCAAGCCACTCGCCGTGGTAGCTCGATGCCCCGGTATGGATCAGGATGTTGGAATTTCCGCCGCCAAAAGGCTGATCGCCCTTATGAATCCAGACAGTCTGAACATCCATTCTCAGCGCGCTCGGTAACCGCCCTATCGCATGGCCATAGAATGCCGCCCTGCCTGCAGCCTCGCCGGAATCAAACTCGGGGTTAACCTGGATTTCTACAACATCTGAATCGGTGTAATACGCATTGAATAATAGTGCATTGAGGACAGTCCACCCTCCGGCTCCATTGTTGAGGCGTCGGTCATACATTTGTCGCGAGCCACTGCCTGCTGCCACAACCTGGACGAAAGCTGAGGGATCCTCCACTGTGAGAATATCCGCATCGACCCAGACTGTGCCGGAATAAGGAGGTTCCGCAAGAGCTGACCTGCTCAGAAACAGAAGAACTGTTATTGTCAGACCGATCTTCATCCGCTGTTTCCTTTCTATTATTCGACCCTCGAGATGGAAAGCTGCCAACTTTTCCTTACAACGGCAGCCAGGAGCGCTCGCATAGGTGAATTCGCCCTCCATATTGACCGCGATCGGCAAGGTCTTGTTGTAGCGCGACGGCCCTGTTCCAGAACGATCTGTCCCCCGTTTCAACATCCTTTCGCCGAACCGGACGTGCTGATATCGTGCATCCGGATCAGAGGCACATCGCCCCGTACGTGCAGAGGGCAGGATACGATTTCCGGCAGGTCCCTACTCTAAAGTAGTTTGCCCAGCGGCGCAAAAGTGCGATTCAACACCTGCAACAGCTCTGTGTTGAGCACCCATGCCCTCTCGACTTTGACCGGTAACGGTCAATCGCTTGTTGGAACTGGTCCGGATTGAGAGTGACCAATGGCACCAGTTTGCAGTCGTTGCTGGATTTGGCACGCCCGGAGAAACTGATTCGGAATTTGCGTGGGCGCAAATCCCTCACCCCTGCGGGGCAGCCTGCGGCTGTCTGCGCCGCTGCGCGGCTTTCGAACTCCCGACCAACTGGTTCGAAGATTTATCAGAAATTCTTTAACATTATTATTATCAATGTGTTACGACCTTTGTCAAACACATTTTTACTCTCATGTATATGTAATTGAGGATGAATTAGCGCATTCCTTACTACACATGAGCAATCTCTTGAAATTAGCCAAATAGTATACTCAATGCTGGATTTCAGAAATTTTTACGCTCTCAGCTGGTAGGTTTAAGATGATTCGGAGAGAATGACCTACTTCTGACAAACCCGACTTGCAAACCTTACCATAACAATGAGCGCAAGCTTATGAACAAAAAATATCTGGCCATCACAATCGCCGTATTGCTTCTGGCATCCGGGGCTGTGCTTCTGATAGAACGCGGTGGTGTGTTTGCATGGGCAGGAATAGTCACCGGTATTGCTTTACTGATCAAAATATTGGCACGGCCTTCTATTGCAGACGCAAAAATCAGCGTTTTGGCTTTAACAGCAATTGCCGCAGCCTGGATAGTGACCTACTTATCTGTAATCCTGATCTGGGAGTCAGGAGAAATTGCCGAGCTGCATGTGGAAACTTTAACGGGCGTCAGCACAACACGTGTGTGGGTACTGGATTTCGATGGCGACACTGTGATTTTTTATGATGCGGAACCGGAAGATGCAGCCATCCTGCGAGGCGATCCACAAATTTCAGTTACGCGGGAAAATACAGAAATAGAATATTCCCGGATCGAAGTCATTTCAGAAGCAGCACCTGCCGAGGCAGTAAACCGAATTTACGAAGGCTGGAACGAGAAGTATGGCAACAGGAACCTTGCCACGCCATTTTACTCATTGATGTTCGGGCGCTCACGAACAAAAGAGGCATTTATTATTACTCTAACTCCCTGATAATTTTTTGGCATCAGTTACCTCTGTCTGGGCGATGTCTATCATCAGGACGTATCAGGTCAGCCCATTAGCCAATCAACATGGCAGAGCGCATGGAGACGATTTCTGAATTTGGCCATCGAAGAAGGAATTATGACCAAAGAAGAGTGGTTCGGGCTTCATGACATGAAACGCAGGGGTATTAAGGATACGCCCGGGGGCAAGTCCTCTAAGCAAGATGGTGGTGGCCATTCTGACCCAAGGATGTTGGAAGTGTACGACCTGAGCGTTCCGATAGTAGATGCTTCACCCGATTAATTTACGGAAACATTTACGGAACTCGTGATAGGGAACGGCGCAAAGCTCCGTAACCTATTGATTTTATTGGCACGCCCGGAGAGATTCGAACTCCCGACCAACTGGTTTGAAGCCAGTTACTCTCCAGAAGTTCTGCAGATCTGAACGACGAAAGAACGTAGGCGACCCATTGCGGAACGAAAGTCAACCGCATCCTCGAGATTTAAATGATGCGCGGGATTCAACGGGTTCACAGTTCTTGAATCTGGACAATCTCTCGCTTCGGGGGTCATCGAAACAATGCGAAAGATCGGGTCCAATTGCATCGGAACATCGTTGCTCAGCACAAACGAGAATAATCCAGTTCGCGAGCGAGATTCTGTGATTGAGGATTGCAGCCGCTTTTGGCTGCATTCTATAGTCCCAGTGCGATGCGAAGTTCAGCGGCCGTCAGATCCTGCACATAGACAGCGGAGCCCTGATCAAACTCCCGCGCCCTTGACAGCGGGCCGACAACGACTGGTTCGAAACCGGCATCGATAACAAGGTTGCTGGTAACGGCAACGGCTTCCTGATCGTCACCGGCGATGGGAATTGCCACCCTTTCGCCAGCGCGATGGTGTTTGTCATGCACCGACTGATAGCCGATGGCATTGAAGGCTCGTACCAGACGTACTCCGGGCAAAAATTCGGAAGATGCGACGCCAGTGCCTTTCTCCAGCGCTTCTGCGGCCATAGGGCCGTCGCGCTGGACGTAGGGATTACCGCAATCAATTACAACCTTACCCTGCATTGCCGCTGCGAAGTCGCGGCCTATCTGGGGCAGTGCCGCGTAGGGCACTGCGATGAGGACGATGTCGCCAAATTCGACGGCTTCCTGAGGATATCCGGCTCTGGTTTTTGGGCCGGCTTGCGCGACAAGGTCGCCGAGTTGATCCGGGTTACGGGATGAAAAGAGTATCTCATGACCTGCGGCGGCCCACCGCAGGCCGACAGCGCCGCCGATGTTGCCTGAGCCGATAATGCCGATTTTCAATGAATGCGGGCTCTGAGCAAATGTAAAGCTGGAGAACTGGCACAAGGCCGCAGTACCCAGCGAAGCAACGAGGAAATTACGCCGGCTGATCTTTGCATGTTCGCGCATTTAACTCTCCTTTATCATTCAATGTCACGGTATAGAAAAGTAAGGTTCACCTCCATACGATAGTCGATGCTGGAACGGGTGTCATCGAATTCTTTATAGCGCTGGTTAATCTCGGCCTTGCCCAGTTTCAATGAAAGCCGTCTGCAACCGTAATGTATTTGATTTTGATTTCGCCAGCCGCAATCAATGAAGGTTCCTTTCAGGGACATCGGAATGTTCTTGTATCGAGGGATTCAGGTAGAGTCCCCTTTGGTAGATATAATGTATTAACGGACAAAGAGTCCTATGCAATTGTTATGTTTCTTAGGCAGCTACCGTGCTTACTGAAAGGGATCAAATTAAAAGATATGAATCTAGATAGCCTAAACAAATGGCTTTCATTGCTCGCAAATTTAGGTGTGCTGGCAGGCATAATCTTCCTTGCGGTCGAAATTCAACAGAACACGGCTGTATCGCAATTCGAAGCACTCCAAACTAATAGAAATGCACGTATAGAATTCTTTACAGATATCCGCGATTCCGAATTCATAGCGTCGATTCTAAATAAAGAGAGGATTGGGGGAGAATTTACCGATGATGAGATTAGGCGACTAATTGCACATTACAGAGCTGCATGGAGCTTAGAGTATTTCGATTGGGCTCAACGGAAAATGGGATTAGCTGGCGAATTTTCCACAAATCAAGTAGATGGAACCGTTATCGCACTCCTCGATTCCCCACTTGGCCGACGAATATTTGAGGGGTCAAGAGGAATCTACCCTGCGGAATTTGATATGTACGTGGGTAGCCTAATTGCTGAAATGAATTCTAAAGGAACCTCTGAAAAACAGACGTCTTTATAAGTTGCGGTTAGATTTTTGGAAAAAATGACAAAAGCAGGCATAACGGGCACCATTTACTCTCTTGTTTTCGCCCTCCGGCGCCCAATGGGCGCCAGACAGGCGCACCTGTCCCTATGTAACCAGATATTTTCTCGCCATCATCATATTACTGAACCCGGCAAGTATATAAAGCCGCTCGGTGTTCTTGGCAAGTCCTCGGTAGCGCACTTTGTTGTACCCAAAGATTCGCTTGATGTAGAAGAAGCTGTGTTCAATTTTGGCTCGCACACCTGCTTTCAGTCGTTCCAGTTTTGCAACCGGATCGCCTTCAGGAAGCTTCGCTCGCTTGCCTGGACGCATGGCGATTTGCCAGTCAACCTCTCGCCCTTGATGTTCGGGTCGTTGCCCAATCCCAAGGTACCCCGCATCGCCCCAGACTCTTTGTTCCGCGCCATGCAAAAGCTGATCAGCTACCGCAATATCATGAACATTCGCAGACGTGGTGGCGATGCTGTGAATCAGGCCGAAAGCATCATCCGTGCCAATGTGCATCTTCATTCCAAAGTGCCACTGATTACCTTTTTTGGTTTGATACATTTCTGGGTCACGCTCACCGCTGCTGTTCTTGGTAGAGGACGGCGCGCTCAGAATCGTGGCATCAACGATACTGCCTTCACGCAGGATCAGCCCTTGTTCAGCCAAATGACCATTGATGGTTTTAAAGATCATTTTGCCGAATTTGTGTTCTTCCAGAAAATGCCTGAAGTTCAAAATGGTTGTCTCGTCCGGCAAATTACCGCTGAGCCGAAGACCCGCGAACTGGCGCATAGACTCAATCTCATACAAGGCATCTTCCATTGCCGGGTCGCTCAAGTTATAGAAAAGTTGCATCGCATGAACGCGCAGCATAACAGGAAGCGGATACGGTGGCCGGCCCGTTTTCCCCTTGTGATACTTCTTAATCAGTTGCTGTTCCAGTTTCTTCCAGGGGATAAGCTTGTCCATTTTTTCCAGAAAGATCTCTCGGCGCGTTTTCTTTTTCTTGATGGCAAACTCAGCTTCGGCAAAGGTCAACTGGCTCATAATTGACTCCTTCTGGTTGGAAGCTACATTATGCCAAAAAATACGAGTATTTCAGAGGTTCCCCAATGACTAGAAAGAATAACGAGATGTCGAAACATAACAAAGCTTGCAATGGTAGTGCCCCACCGCACTTAGTTTGTGAGAAGAATTAGGTCAGCTCCCGGCCGAGGCTGTGTGAAAAATCCTGTACTGGTATAATGCACCTTTCATTCAGGAAATTCCATTATGACGGATTTCATTGAAGGCGAAAGCCGCAGCCAGACCACTTTGTTCCCCGAAAGTCTTGATGATTATATTGCCGAGGACAGCGCAGTTCGAGTGATCGATGTTTTCGTCGATGAACTTGATCTGGGTGAATTGGGATTCAAAGTCGAACCCGAAGCCCGGGGCCGCCCGGCCTACCACCCTGCTACCATGCTGAAGTTATACGTCTACGGTTACTTGAACAAGGTTCAAACCGGCCGCCGGTTGGAGCAGGAAGCCAATCGCAATGTGGAACTAATGTGGTTGACCAAGCGTCTGGCACCAGATTTCAAGACCATTGCAGATTTTCGCAAGAACAATGGCAAGGCGATTTGCCAGGTGTGTGCCGAGTTCGTGCTGCTCTGCAAACAGTTGGAGTTGTTCGGCGACTCAATGGTGGCGATTGATGGCAGCAAGTTCAAGGCGGTGAATAGTCGTGACAAGAACTACACAGCAGCTAAGCTGAAACGCAGATTGGCGGAAGTGGAACGCAGTATCAGCGGTTACCTTGCCAAGCTGGAAAGAGCGGACCGGGATCAGCCTGGTTCGGGAGATGCCCGTGTGGAGCACCTTCAAGAAAAGATCGACAGTATGAAGAAGGAGATGCGCCGCCTAAAAAAGTGTCAAGCTGAGTTGGAGAAGGCCCCTGAAGGTCAGGTGTCGATCACCGATCCTGACTCGCGCTCGATGAAGACCCGTGGCAGCGGGCTTGTTGGCTATAACGTTCAAGCAGCGGTGGAGTGTAAGAACCACCTGATAATAGGTCATGATGTAGTTAATGAAGGATCTGATCGTCACCAGCTTGCCCCAATGGCCAAGCAAGCCAAGGAATTGATGGGAGGTTCTTTTTTTTTGAGACGCTTCAGGTGGTGGCAGATCGTGGTTATTTTGAAGGGAACGGGATACTCGAGTGCGAGGAGGCAGGTATCGAGCCGCTAGTCCCGAAGCCGGAGACGTCACCGAGCAAAGCGGATGGCCGCTATAGCAAGGAAGATTTTATCTATGTTGAAGCCCTGGATGTTTATCGCTGCCCGGCTGGTGAGCATCTGGAATACCGGTTTACCTCGACGGAGAAAGGTAAGGATCAGCGGATTTACTGGACAACCGTTTGTGGCAGTTGCTCGATCAAGGCAAAGTGTACGACGGGCAAGGAGCGCCGCGTGAGGCGTTGGGAACATGAAGAAGTTCTGGAGCGGATGCAGGATCGGTTAGACAAATCTCCCAAGGCGATGCGTATTCGCAGGCAGACAGTCGAGCATCCATTTGGCACATTAAAAGCCTGGATGGGCCACACCCACTTCCAGATGAAGACGCTGAAACATGTAAGAACGGAAATGAGTTTGCATATACTCGCCTACAATATGAGACGGGTGATGAATATTATGGGTGTTAAGTCATTACTGGAGGCGATGGGGGCGTAGGGCCTGTATTTACCCTGTAAAAGCAGACAAAATCGAGCTATACAGACCACACTAGGGCCGCTATAAGAAGAGAAATAAATTGGTTCAAAATCTCACTGGCTTTGATAAGCTGGCAGCCGAACCAACAGAGGCTGTGTGCAGCGCTCTGAACAGGTCAAAATCAAAGAAAAACAGTTTTTGACACGGCCTCGGCCGCAAGCGGATGGTTCAAAAAAACGTGGCCTGTCTCAATTTTCTAAGGAATTACGACAATGAAAGTATTTCCATCTTCATTTCTACATTTTCTCTTTACCCCTGCCTTCTATTTCGTCACGTCCCTCACACTGGTCCCAGTAACAGTCGTCCAAGCACAGAGTTTACTCAGCTCGGATGACCTGGCGGAAATCCACAATCTTTACGCGCAATACAATCTGGTGCTCGACGCGGGAGATTCCCAGTCCTGGGCTGATACGTTCATAGACGATGGCAGCTTCAATACCTTTGTCGGGAGGCAGGCACTTATAGCTTTTGCCGACGACTTTAGTGCTTCCAATCCGAATACTAGGCATTGGAACAGTAGCATCCGGATCACTCCGACCGCCGATGGCGCGGCCGGTACTGCTTATCTCATGCTTTGGAAAGTCAGTACGCAGCCGGCAGAGGTCGTTCTCACCGGTATTTATACGGACGAGTTGGTTAAAACATCGAAGGGTTGGCGGTTCAAAGCACGGCTAATTGAGATCGATCAGCCCGCGAATCCTTGAAGAGGCAGGGCCAGACCACATTTTTCGAATGTCCGTTCCTGGCCGAATTGAGAAATATCGAATCGAGTTATGAAAGGGAAATTGGGAGTTTTCGGAGAAACTGCTGCCGTAATATCAGTTGTGTTGTCACTCATATTTGTTGGCTATGTGAGCTACGTATTGCACGATTGCAAGCCGGATCTGACGGGTTTAGCAATGCGTCAGATACAACGATTTCAGTACTTGCTTTAATCTCGGATCATGCGGATATATGGAGAAAAGGATGTCTTGATGAGGATTTGTTGCCGGATGAAAGTATCATTTTTCAAAAACTAATCGCTGCATATTCAAATAGAAATTTTACATCTTGGTTCAGAGCTAATTTAGGGCTGACAGGAGCAAGCCCAGAGAGATTTGCCCGAGTGCAGGCAATGAATAGATATAGGTTTCCTGGCTTTAATCGAGTAGATCTTGAAACTAGACGAGCCATGAGCCCGAGGTTCGAGTTAAGCGCAGGGACTACTCCATGGGAAGATGAAGTAGACCTATTTTACGACGAGTTAGTGGAGTCGGGAGCCCCCAAAAATGTCGATGTGTCGTATTGTGGGCGTATGTAGGCTTTACCGCGAATTAGCAATCGCTGAAGAATCCTGTTCGAGAGAATGCTAGCACCACAATGATGTCCGCTCTTGGCCGAGGTTGTGTTAAAAATTCTTTTTCTGCGATTTAGACTCGTTCAGTGCGCTGCACACAACCTCTGCTGGATCGGCTGTCAGCTTACCAAAGCCAGTGGGTTTTTGAACTAATTTATTTCTCTTCTTATATTGGCTCAAGCGAGGGCTGTATAGCCCGATATTACCTGCTTTTTAAGAGCTACGGGGTTAAGGGAAACCAATGTCACGCGTTTGCAGTGGTCACAGGTTGATCTTGATCACAGGGCAGCATGGATTCATGGTGAACAAACAAACACAGGACGTCCAATCGGGATACCGTTGAACAGAGAAGCAGTCGTTTTACTCAAAGGTGAATTAGGTAAGCATCCCAAGTACGTGTTTACCTCTAATGGCAAACCCATCAAGCGGGCCAATACCAAAGTCTGGCGCAGAGCGTTAGAGCAGTCTGGTATTGAAAACTTCCGCTGGCATGATTTGCGGCACACCTGGGCAAGCTGGCACGTTCAGAACGGCACCCCGATGCATGTGTTACAAGAACTAGGCGGTTGGTCAGATATTCGGATGGTGCAGCGCTACGCTCACCTGGCACCGGAACATCTGTCACCGTATGCCGAAACCTTGTGTGAGTTGGAACCCGTTACTACATTCCTTACTACACAAGGATCAGCGAAACAAAAAAGCAGCTACCCCTTTTCGAGATAACTGCTTGATTCTAAATCGCTTATTTTGGCACGCCCGGAGAGATTCGAACTCCCGACCAACTGGTTCGAAGCCAGTTACTCTATCCAGCTGAGCTACGGGCGCGTGGAGTGCGGATTATAACCGCCCTTTTGTTCAGCGTCACCGGGTCTGTGTAATTTCCTGGAATGGCCGCAATTGGTGCGCAGCATTCAGCTTTTTCCCAGCGAAATGGCCCGCGAAAAAAAGAGGCACTTCAGAGAAGTGCCTCAGAGCAAGTCAGGACCTATTGGGGAAGAAAAGGTATACCCTGACTTTGATCAACATGGTAGGTATCAGGTAAAGCATGCCTCAGGGGCACGAACTCACGTTATCTGATTACAATGACCGGCCGGGTCCCGATTTCTTTCACTTTTTATCGCAACCGCTGGTCTCATTCTGCTCGCTTGTCCTGTTGATCCCTGCAGCCGGGTTGAATTTTGCTGATGTGGCATTGTTCCGGCTCATGCCGACTCCTGCCCGGGGCCGCCTGAGGCTTGATAAACTTTATTAACTACCGCCATTATCTATTTGTTTACTATAGTTTTCTTCCTTTCCTAATTATTATTTTGATTGCTTTCCGGGCATCACCTGTGGGGCTTTTGCTACCGCCACCTATCGTGCATTTGTGAATCTCGAAAGGCATTCCAATGGTTCGGGAAAGCTTCTGAGAAGCGCCGCATCGGCAGCCTGTCCAGCGCCGTTCCGCCCGGTCTGTGGCATTGTGGGATAGGTTTCAGACCCGGCTCTGAGTCGGCTGCAGCGGAACAGACTGCGGTCGGCGCGGGGGCGCAGGCGGCGGTCGGGCCGACACGGGAATTTTATCCTTTCCCCCCGGCCATCCTCTGCTACACTGCGCTGCATGAATCAACGCTGCTGGTGGCCGGGTGACGACCCGGTCTACATAAATTACCACGACAGGGAATGGGGCGTCCCGGTCCACGACGACCGGACCTGGTTCGAATTCATCTGCCTGGACGGTCAGCAGGCGGGGCTCAGCTGGATTACCGTGTTGAAAAAACGGGACAACTACCGCAAGGCCTTTCATCAGTTCGACCCGCTCAAGGTTTCCCGGATGCGGGACGGCACCATTGAAAACCTGCTCAAGGATACCGGCCTGATCCGTAATCGCCTGAAGCTCTATTCCATCCCGGTCAATGCCAGGGCGTTTCTGGCGGTTCAGGAAGAGTTCGGGTCGTTCGATAGCTACATCTGGCAGTTTGTGGGCGGCAAGCCCCTGGACGGCAGGCGGCGCGCTCGCGGCGATGTTCCCGCCACCAGCCCGGAAAGCGACACCATGAGCAAGGATCTGAAAAAGCGTGGCTTCAAGTTCTGCGGCACAACCATCTGCTACGCGTTCATGTAGGCGGCGGGTATGGTAAACGACCACCTGGAAGACTGTTTTCGTTATGACGAAATCAAACGATTGCACTCTCACTTGTAAGATGAGGATCGATAAATGATTGGATACGTGACACTTGGCACGAACGACATCGAAAAGGCAGCCCGATTTTACGACCAGCTGCTTGCGGAACTCGGCGCCAGGCGGTTTATGGAAAGCGAAAAGTTCATCGGCTGGACAATCAACCCGAACTCACCTGCGATTTCCGTCACCATTCCCTACGATGGCAATCCGGCTACAGTGGGAAACGGAGTCATGGTCTCGCTTGCCGCCGGCAGTCCGGAAATGGTGGACAGAATCTACAACAAAGCCATCGAACTGGGCGCCCGGGACGAAGGGCCGGCGGGCCCCCGCGGAGAGAACTTCTATGCCGGTTATTTCCGCGACCTTGACGGCAACAAGCTCAATGCGTTCTGCATGATCCAGAATGACTGAATGCAATGATAGCTGAGCGATCAAAACGGGAAGCGTAGTGAACTGGGATGCAATTGGAGCAATCGGAGAGATAACCGGGGCAGTAGCCGTCGTAGTCTCGTTTCTGTTCCTGTCCATGCAGATTCGTTCCAGTACCCGCACCGAGCGGGCCAGCGCCAATTTTCAGGCCACGCATTCATGGGCTGAAATCAACGATCTGGTGGCAACTCTGCCTGATGCGTTTCGCACCGACCTGATTCGGGTTTTTGATCCAGATGTGGACAACTCGTCCATCCCCCTGGATTCAAGATTTCGTATTCATGCCCTCTATCGGTCCGTTTTTCAGCGGCTGGAAGGTCAGTACTTTCTCTATAAGTACGGACTGCTGGAGCCCGGCATATGGGAAAAACGGGTGTCCTGGGCTGCCAGACTCGTTACCGATCCGTTTTTTGATGCATGGTGGAAAGGAGAGCAGGATCAAACCATCTTCTCAGATGAGTTTGTTTCCGTGGTGGAATCGGCAAAATCGGCTACAGTAGCACAAGCTCGGAACAGGTGACGGGAATCACGCATCAACAGCAGGCCTCCACTGAGTAAGACGCAACCCTGTTGACTTCGATAAAGGGACACGGCGAACTTCCGATTACAGGTAACGCCGAGCCATGCGGTTTCTGAAAAATGGCTCCGCAAAAAAAAACCGGGTCGATTCGCATCAACCCGGCTTTTTAAACCAATCTGCCAGCAGCGACTACTTGCCCTGGACAACCTCGTTTCGCAGCACACCAACCCCGGACAGCTCCACTTCGTACACGTCGCCCGGCACCATCGCCCGGGTGCTGCCCATGGTACCCGACCAGATCATGTCACCCGGCTCCAGGGTGAAATACTGGGAAATGTAGCTGAGCATTTCCTCCATGCTGAATATCAGGTCGGAGCTGTTCTCGCCCTGAACCACCTCGCCATTGAGGCGGCCGGTAATCTGGGTGTTCGCGTAGTCGGCGCCCTGCACCAGGACCGGACCGACCGCATTGAAACCACGGCTGCCTTTGGCGCGCACCCATTGGATGTCATTGAATTGCCAGCTTCTTTCGCTGACGTCGTTACCGCCGGTTATGCCGAAGATGTAGTCTCCTGCCTCCTCGACGGGCACATTTTCGGCCCGCTTGCCGACCACGATTGCCATTTCCGCTTCATAGTGCAGGTTGGTCGAGTCGGCCGGCCGCACAATAGGATCTTCCGGGCCGACGATGGAATTTGCCGGAATGATGAAAAGACCGGGATACTCGGCCGGATCGCCACTGATATGGCTGCGGAAATTGAATGCGGTCATGAACACCAGCTTTGGATCAACCGGTGCTTCCAGGCGGATATCCTCGCGCTGAACGATAACGCCGGTGTGGTCCATTGTATTGTAGGGCGCCCCGGCGAGTTGATAGATACCGTCGTCGTGAACCATGCCCCAGTGAATCTCGCCATCGTCCTGCGAATAGCGGACAAAGGTCGGCGACTGCGCACCGGCACTGGCAACCAACACAAGTGCGGCAACGGCTGCTGCACACTTCGAAATAAACAGCTTCATTGGATAAACCTCCCTGACTTTTTCATTTTTTCGGCTATCGAGAGTATCTCGAATTGAGACTTGAATACCGGCAAAGCTGTGCAGCACTTAAGCCGCCAGCAGTTGCCACCACGATATATTTCCACCAGGCAAACGCCGGGTTCTGGTGCGATAAACTCAACGATTCGAAACAAAATGTCCCTGCTGGCCCTGATCCCGGCAGGCGCCTGCGCGCCAGTGAGGCGGACCTGATCGCCGTGACCAGGCATGCTACGCCCGAAAGAATAATGGGTCAACTGCGAACCACGACGCCTGCTGCGGTATCCGGCGCCTGTCGGCTGTAACCGGGCCCACGGCGGTTTCCCCGTGCGCGGCCCGTCACCTCCCGGGCAAAGTGGGTCACTCTTCACCGGTTAGCGCCCTGAAAGCCTCTTCTCCCAGTTCACTGGATTTTTCCTCGTAGACAATTTTGTGCAGTACGTCGGTAATGACGCCTTTGAAATTGTCGGCATGCAGGTAGGCTGCTGCATTGCCGTCGAGCGGGTCCAGAGCCAGCTTGCGCAATTCCAGCAAATGATCCTCGGTCACCATGATTACGGGAGTCGGTTTTCGAACCGGGTAACGTCGTTCCAGCTCACGCAGTTTAAAAAGGAACTGGTCACGACGTTTTCTGTGGTTGTTCCAGCCGGTGATGATGCAGGACAGTCTGTTGGTAAGAAATCCGAATCCTCGGTTGTACTGGCGTACCACGTCGAATGCATTCGCTTCATTGTAGGTATTGATGCAGGTATACAGTCCGGTTGCACCCACAGTAGCCGCGATTTCATCCACCAGCGCATTGTTCAGGTCGTAAATCAAAATGACGGGTTTAAAACTCATCGAAAAGCCTGCCTGTTCTTTTTTCCGGCGTATTATGACTTGAACACGACGTTGGTGCCAATCGGGTCCCGGCTGGTGACGGTACGATTGGCTGGCACGCCGGGATCCTCGTAGCCAAAGGCGATTCCAAACAGAATTCTGGTGCCGTCCTGAATACCGAAAGCATCGCGCACCAGGTCCGGGTAGTTGCGCATTGTCGCCATCGGGCAACTGGCCAACCCGAACGCCACCAGAGTCAGCATCAGGGTCTGTGCCCACATGCCGACATCAATGGCCACGGTAGTGCCGAAAGCCGGATCCATGCCCACGAATGCCATGTGCGGTGCATCGAAAAATTCAAAATTTCGCAGTACTGCACGCTGCCTCCCTTCGAGATCGTGGCGCTCGATTCCCATCTCCGAATAGAGAGCGACCGCACACTCAACCTGCCGTCGTCGATAGTCATTCTCAAAATCCCCGCGAAAAGGAAAATCCGGGTTCGGAGTCACGCCTTCGCGGGTCAAATCCACCATTTTTTCGCTCAGCGTTTGCTTCAGCGCGCCACTGGCCACGTAAACCTTCCAGGGCTGTACGTTGCAGTTGGACGGAGACCGCTGGGCGATTTCGAAAATACGCTCCAGCACGGCAGGGGAAACTTCCCTGTCGAGGTAGCCCCGCACTGAACGTCGTTTTTGAATTGCTTCTATCAGGCTCATCTGCGGGTCCGTACTCTCCCGCTTTACAACTTTCTGAGACATCATTCGCTCCAGATTGCCCTGGTTCTCAACTGAGAAGTCGACCGCCGTCGACATCAACGGTTGTCCCGGTGACAAATTCATTCTCCATGGCAAACAGAATGCCCTGCGCCACTTCTTCCGGCCTCCCCGGCCGCTTGATCACGTTGCCTGCGGTCATGGCCTTGAGCTTTTCCACTTTGTCATCACCCATCCACTCACTCGTTAGCGGGTGAATAAGTAGGCCTGAAAACCCCTTGATTTTGTTACAATGAGGTTTACCACAACCCCTTGGTGAATAAAGGAAATAGTCAGGCCATGGCACATAATAATACGGTAATCGCTCAATTCATGAAACTGATTCCGAGACATGAATTTGAATCACTGGCAAAACAGCACCATAGCGGGCGTTCATTCCGCAAAGTTTCCCCGCTGGGACCAATTTGTTGCTCTCACGTTCAGACAACTTGGTTGGCCGCTAGCTAGTGGGATATAATCAGTTCACTCTCTTCATCAGGCTCATCATTCGTACCACGCTCGGCAGTCGATTGCTGGACTAAAACCACCTTGTCTCGAATCAATAACGACAAACCCTACCAGCTCTAGCAGAAAGCTTGTTTGGTAAGCTACTTCAGCGTAGCCAGTCGTTAACGCTCGCATAAATTCCGCTTCAAGAATCCGCTGTATGCCCTTGATTTGAGCACTATTGATCTGTGCCTGTCAGTCTTCCCTGGGCAGAATTTCGAAGCACCAAGAGCGGCGTCAAACTACACGTTGGTCTGAATCAGCAGGGTATGATTCCGGAATTGGTCCGGATCACCGAAGCGAATGCCCATGACGTGAATATCGCCCGAAGACTGAATCTTCCGCAGGCAGCATAGTTGCTATGGACAAGGCGTATAATGATTACGGTTTATATAAGAGCTTGACTGACAAAGACATTTCTTTCGTTACCCGTCTGAAAACGAACGCTAAGTATCGTGTTGCGGAGCGCAGGGGTGTTTTGTTTTCCAAGGGGCTCACCAGTGATCAAACGATCGAATTTATCATTAGCCAGACTGCTACAGCGCCCGATCCCGCTACGTCGAATTGGTTATCGTGATCCGGAAACGGGCAAGCGATTACGTATTCCTGACCAACAATTTCTCCTTTGGCCGCGAAGACTACTACCAGGATATCTACAAGTCCCGCTGGGAAGTCGAACTGTTCTTTAAGTGGATCAAACAGAACCTGAAGATCAAAAAGTTTTTCGGTACCAGCAAAAACGCGGTGATGACACAAATTATGGATCGCCATGTGTGTTTATCTGTTACTGTCGATCATCAAATTTCAGTCTGGCTTACGAGATTGTTCGCAGAAAATCTATCGCCTATTGCAGACGAATCTGTTCGACAAACGCACTTGATTGAGCTACTGAGAGGTGATCCTGTCAGGCCGGATGAACTTGAACAAGGGCAATTGGCTTGGTTCT
>CALOEW010000034.1:0-30929 GCA_942492445.1 uncultured Gammaproteobacteria bacterium | reverse complement strand
TTTAAGAATTACGGCGGCAACGTGGTGGCTTCCCAGCGAGGAATCGGTGACGCGCCGGAGGTATCCGACGTCATTGGCGCCGTTAGAGTAATGCTGGAAAAGTTTGACGGAGACGAAATTGACAAGGTGATGATTGTCCATAACGACTTCGTCAATACCATGACTCAGGAGCCGACAGTATTGCAGTTGTTGCCCCTGTTACCTTCGGAGGATGCTGACCTGCAGCATCACTGGGACTACCTGTACGAACCGGATGCCAAGGAGCTGCTAGATGGCCTGCTGCGGCGCTATATCGAGTCACAGGTCTACCAGGCTGTCGTGGAAAACGCCGCTTGCGAACAGGCGGCCCGGATGATCGCCATGAAGAGTGCAACAGACAACGCGGGCGATCTCATCGACGAGATGGAGTTGATCTATAACAAGGCCAGGCAGGCTTCGATTACTCAGGAGCTCTCGGAAATCGTAAGTGGCGCGGCGGCCGTTTAATAGCGGGCCAGTAAAATATTTTAGAGTCTAAGACCAGCAGGAATGCGACAAGTTAAGAGGAACCGGACATGAGTAGCGGTCGAATCGTTCAAATCATTGGTGCTGTGATCGACGTGGAGTTTCCACGGGATGCCATTCCCGGGGTGTATGACGCGCTGACAGTGGATGACACCGAGATCACACTGGAGGTCCAGCAACAGCTGGGTGACGGAATCGTCCGCACCATTGCTCTGGGTTCCACAGAAGGACTGAAGAGGGGACTAAATGTTGCGAATACCGGTGCTCCCGTTTCCGTGCCCGTAGGTCATGAAACGCTGGGACGGATTGTTGACGTTCTGGGGCGGCCCATTGACGAAAGGGGGCCTCTGGGTGAAAAGGAACGGATGCCCATTCATCGCAAGGCACCCAGCTACGAAGAACTGTCCGCTACCAATGAGCTGCTGGAAACCGGAATCAAGGTTATCGATCTGGTCTGTCCGTTCGCCAAGGGCGGCAAGGTCGGCCTGTTCGGCGGCGCCGGTGTAGGCAAGACCGTAAACATGATGGAGCTGATCAACAACATCGCCAAGGCGCACTCAGGGCTTTCCGTGTTCGCCGGTGTCGGAGAACGTACCCGGGAGGGCAACGATTTCTACTATGAAATGCAGGAGTCCGGGGTTGTAGATCTGGAAGGCGAATCCAAGGTATCGATGGTCTACGGGCAGATGAATGAACCGCCCGGCAACCGCCTGCGGGTGGCACTGACCGGCCTGACAATGGCAGAAAAATTTCGTGATGAAGGACGTGACGTATTGCTCTTCATTGACAACATCTACCGTTACACGCTGGCAGGTACCGAGGTATCAGCGTTGCTGGGTCGAATGCCGTCAGCGGTTGGATATCAGCCGACTCTGGCAGAAGAGATGGGGGCACTCCAGGAACGTATCACCTCCACGAAAACCGGCTCCATTACCTCTATTCAGGCAGTGTACGTGCCGGCTGACGACTTGACAGACCCGTCGCCCGCAACGACATTCGCTCATCTTGACGCAACCGTCGTATTGTCTCGTGATATTGCCTCCCTGGGCATCTATCCTGCAGTGGACCCCCTGGATTCCACCTCGCGTCAATTGGACCCACTGGTTATAGGCTCTGAACACTACGACACGGCACGAGGCGTGCAGACAGTGTTGCAGCGCTACAAGGAATTGAAGGACATTATCGCGATTCTGGGGATGGACGAACTGTCAGATCAAGACAAGTTGATAGTTTCACGGGCACGACGAATCTCCCAGTTTCTCTCGCAGCCTTTCACCGTTGCCGAAGTTTTCACCAACCAGCCAGGCAAGTACGTATCGCTGAAAGACACGATCGCCGGATTCCAGGGCATTCTGAAAGGTGACTATGATCACTTGCCGGAGCAGGCCTTCAGCATGGTTGGTACCATTGAGGAAGCGGTTGAAAAAGCCGGGAAACTGAAAAAATAATTCGATAGCGTCGAAGCAGGAACCAGATTATGGCTATGACAATGCATTGTGACATCGTAAGTGCGGAAAAAAGCATATTTTCCGGCCTGGTGGAAATGGTTGTAGCTGCTGGTAGTCTGGGTGATCTGGGTATAGCTCCCGGCCACGCTCCCTTGTTGACCGGGCTGATACCCGGGCCGGTTCGTGTGGTGTTGCCCGGCGGCGAAGAGGAGGTCTTCTATGTATCCGGCGGTTATCTGGAAGTGCAGCGTGGCGTAGTGACCCTGCTGGCGGACACTGCACTGCGGGCACATGATGTGGACGAAGCTGCCGCTCTCGAGGCCAAGGAGGAAGCGGAACGGGCCATGTCTGAACAAAGTGCCGATCTTGAATACGGCAGGGCTGCTGCCCAGCTGGCAGAAGCCGCCGCTCAACTTCGTGCTTTGCGGCAGATGAAGAAGCTGTAAAACTCTTCGGTAAAAAGCAGAACTGCGACACAAAAAAGGTAGCATTCGCTACCTTTTTTTTTGCTATTCTGTTGGCAGTTCCCCATTTAGCTTTCAAGTCAAATCAACAAGTTATTGCGAAGAGTTAAAACATGACTGTCAATGTTGTCATCCTTGCTGCCGGCAAAGGCACACGAATGAATTCCGAGCGCCCCAAAGTGCTGCATGAACTGGGTGGCAAGCCCCTGCTGGAACATGTGGCAGAGACTGCCTCCTCTATACCTGATGCGAAATTGTATATCGTAGTTGGTCATGGAGCCGGGGCTGTTAAGTCACATTTTGAAACCAGATGGCAGATCAACTGGGTGGAGCAGGAGCAACAGTTGGGAACCGGTCATGCGGTGGCCCAGGCGTTGCCCCAAATGGACTTGTCGGAAGAGTCTTCCGTGCTTGTTCTTTGTGGTGATGTGCCACTTATCAGCCGGGAAAGCCTCCATGAGCTGATTCGAAACGGTGGCCCGGATACCTTGTCCATACTTACCCTGAACGCTTCGAATCCTGCCGGACTTGGCCGTATCTTGCGCAATGCCGACGGCAAGGTTTCGGCCATAATCGAGGAAAAGGACGCGACCAAGGCGCAACGCGGGATAACCGAGATCAACAGCGGCATTATGGTGCTCCCTGCGGCCAGACTTTCCAGTTGGCTGCAACGGCTGGGTAACGACAACAAACAGGGTGAATATTACCTGACCGACGTGATCGCGATGGCAGTGAACTCGGGATGTGAAATACATACGCGGATTATCGACGACGAATTTGAAGTACAGGGAGTCAACGACAAGCTGCAGCTGGCACGCCTTGAACGACATTATCAGCAGCATAAAACCGAACAGTTATTACTGCGGGGTGTTACCATGGCCGACCCTTCCCGTGTCGATGTTCGTGGCGAGATCAGGTGCGGTAGGGATGTGTCCTTCGATGTGAATGTGATATTCGAAGGAAAAGTGGTTCTGGCAGATGGTGTACATATAGGGCCTAATGTCACAATTAAGGATTCATCTGTCGGCCGCAATTCTGTCATTTTAGCTAACACGGTTGTAGAGAATGCAGAAATAGCCGATCACTGTAACGTTGGACCATTTGCCAGAATAAGGCCCGGAACTTCCTTGAGCACGGGCGTAAAGGTTGGCAACTTCGTAGAAATCAAAAATTCCAGAATTGGTGCCGGGTCCAAAGCAAATCATTTTGCCTACATCGGCGATGCGGATCTTGGACAGGAAGTAAATATCGGGGCCGGGACTATCTTTTGTAACTACGATGGAGTCAACAAGCACCGTTGTACTATCGGCCGGAATGTTTTTATCGGCTCCAACAGCACCCTGGTCGCCCCGGTCACTATCGCCGATGGTGCCTTCATAGCCGCAGGTTCCACCATTAACACCGATGTTCCCGAAAATGAACTGGCGATCGGCAGGGGTAAGCAAAAAAATATCAGTGGCTGGAAACGTCCGGTCAAAAAATCGTAATCTGCTGAGTTCAGGTAATCAATATGTGTGGAATTGTTGGTGCTATTGCGCAACGTGAAGTTTCGGAAATTCTCATCGAGGGACTGAAGCGCCTGGAGTACCGAGGCTATGATTCGGCCGGCCTGGCGCTCATTGATACGGATCGCCCAAAGCTCAACTCCATAAAAGCTGTGGGCAAGGTTGAGAAACTCGTTGAACAGGTAGGAAAAAGCAGGACAAAAGGCAACCTGGGGATCGCTCACACGCGCTGGGCTACCCATGGTAAACCATCGGTCAAAAACGCACACCCGCATTCGTCACAAAACCAGATCGCACTGGTTCACAATGGAATTATTGAAAATTTTGAGGAACTCCGAGGATCTCTCGAAAAGTCGGGCTATACCTTTGAAACGGAAACGGACACGGAAGTGATTGCCCACCTGATTCACCAGAATAGGAAAGGCGGTAAAGTCGAATTACTGGAGGCAGTGAAGCAATCGGTAAAAAAACTGGACGGTGCCTACGGTATTTGTGTCATCGACGTGGAGTCTCCAGACCAGATTATCGTGACCAGAAGTGGCAGCCCTCTGGTAATTGGCAAGGGAATCGGGGAAAACTTTGTTGCTTCGGATGCACTTGCCCTGGGGCAGGTGACCGATAGATTTATTTTTCTGGAGGAGGGTGATATCGCCCGAATTACCCTGCATGATATCGAAATCTGGAATAAAAATCGTAAGGTACATAGAAAGGTTACCCGAATCAGCAGCAAGCAAAGGGCGGCAGACAAAGGCGGCTTCAGTCATTATATGCTCAAGGAAATCTACGAGCAGCCCGAAGCCATAAAAGATACGCTGGATGGACGTATCAGCGGCACCAGAGTACTGGAGGAAGCATTCGGAATATCCGCCCGCGTCATTTTTGACCGCGTCAGTAACGTACAGATAGTGGCCTGTGGAACCAGTTATCTAGCCGGTCAGGTAGCAAAGTACTGGCTGGAAAGTATTGCCAGAATTCCGTGTCAGGTGGATATCGCCAGTGACTACAGGTATCGTGATGTAATAGTGCAACCAGGCACGCTTTTCGTGAGCATTTCCCAGTCCGGTGAAACAGCTGATACGCTGGCGGCATTGCGCTTTGCTAACCGGGCGAAGTACGAAGCCACGTTTGCCATCTGCAACGTTGCCACCAGTAGCCTGGTCAGGGAATCAGACTTCTGCCTGCTGACACACGCGGGTCAGGAAATAGGTGTTGCTTCAACCAAGGCTTTTTCTACCCAGCTATGTCTGCTGTTATTGCTGGCAATAACCCTGGGACGGCGCCACGGCCTGAGCGAAAAGGAAGAGGCGAAAATTGTCCGTAAGATGCACAAACTGCCGGAACTGGTCTCAAATACCTTGAAGCTCGACCGGGAAATCAAGAAGCTGTCCCAGCGATTTGCCGATAAGCAACATGCCCTGTTCCTGGGGCGGGGGATACAGTATCCCGTGGCGAAGGAGGGAGCGCTGAAACTCAAAGAGATTTCCTACATCCACGCCGAGGCATACCCGGCAGGTGAGCTGAAGCACGGTCCACTGGCACTGGTAGACAGTAATATGCCGGTCATCGCCGTCGCACCGAACAACGAGTTACTGGGTAAACTCAAGGCAAACCTGGCTGAAGTAAGCGCCCGCGGTGGCAAGCTGTTCGTATTCGCCGATGAAAGTATCGGGTATGAAGGGGACAAAAACTGTAAGGTGATTCACGTTCCGACTTCGCCGGATGTGCTCGACCCGATTATTTTTGTAGTACCGTTGCAACTGCTCGCCTACCACGTCGCAATCCTGAAAGGGACCGATGTGGATCAGCCTCGCAATCTGGCCAAGTCTGTAACGGTCGAGTAACCGCTGATCTCATCCAGAATCAGGGATTTGGACCGAAATAAAATATGCCTGTACGTTTAAGGACACGTGAATTCCACAACAGTGAACTTCGATAAGATTCAATTCAGGTTTCTGTCCAGTATTGCCGAGGTCGACAGGGCTGCGTGGAACGAACTGGCGGGAAAAGACAGTCCCTTTCTCAAGCACGAATTCCTGCGGGCCCTTGAAGATACCGGCTGTACGACCAGTGCTACCGGCTGGCAGCCCTGCCATCTGGTTGGTTCTGACGTGGAGGGGCAGCTTCTGGCTGCGGTCCCCCTGTATAGAAAAACCAATTCCTACGGAGAATATGTTTTCGACTGGTCATGGGCGGATGCTTACCGGTCCAATGGTGTTCCCTACTACCCTAAATTTCTGACCGCAATCCCGTTCACACCAAGCTCCGGGCTTCGATTCCTGATCCGGGAGGGCATCCCGCGCCCGCAACTGATGGAATTTATTGTCGAAGTAATTTGCCGCCATGCCGAGGAGAAGGACATTTCATCCTGGCATGTACTGTTTCCAACCGAGAGCGAAAGCGACCTGCTTGCCGGTAACGGTATTCTGCAAAGGGAAGGGTGCCAGTTTCACTGGTTTAACCACGGCTATACAAGTTTCGATGATTTTCTTAATGCTTTGAGTTCCCGCAAGCGAAAGAATATCCGCAAGGAAAGACAGGCAGTACAGAAGGAGGGTATAAAATTCAGCTTTGTTAGCGGGCACGATATTTCCGATCAGCAATGGAAGCACTTCTATGTGTTCTATCAAAGCACTTACCTGGTGCGCGGAATGCAGGGCTATCTGAGTCTGGAATTTTTTCAACAACTTGGACTCACCATGCCTGAGAATTTGTTGCTGGTGGAGGCCTGTCTGGACAATCAGGTAATAGCAGGCGCATTGTTTTTTCGTGATCACCGTCGACTTTTCGGCCGTTACTGGGGTTCTCTGGAAGAATACCGGTTTCTGCATTTCGAAACCTGTTTCTATCAGGGAATCGAATTCTGCATACGGAACGGGCTGGTGGAGTTTGACGCCGGCGCGCAGGGGGAGCACAAGATCCAGCGGGGCTTCGAACCGATCAGGACTGTATCAAATCACTGGATAAGGCATCCAGCCTTTGCAGAAGCCATCGAAGATTTTCTTGAACATGAACAGGATCACGTGCAACGTTACCGGCGGGAGGCCGGCAAGCTGCTTCCCTTTAAAAAGGCGTGAATTCAGCCGAGACGTTTTCTGTGTATCCAGAGCAGCAGTTTCTGTGCTTTACATCCCTGCCTCGATTCCGTGAGCGTTCGAATCATCCGGACCGGCGCCAAACCAGAAGCTGGTTGTTGGCTGGCATGGGATTATCTTCCAGCAATTCAAGTCCACATGCCAGGGCATAGCTATTGATTGTCTCGAAGTCTCGTATTCCGCTATCAGGATCACGGGCTTTCAGCCACTGGTCGAATCGGGCATTGCTTTCGGTGGTAAATTCGCCCTGGTACTTGAAAGGGCCGTAAACCAGGAGCAGCCCTTCATCAGCAACGTGGCGCATCACTCCCTTGAAGAACGACCTGACAGCGGACTCCGGCATGATATGCAGGGAATTGGCAGAAAAAATATTTCCGACCTGCTCCAATGGCCATTCACTCCAGGTTACATCCAGCTCTATCGCTGCTGGCAGATTGGGCAGCGCAGCAAGAGTCAGGCGGCGGTTGAGGTTGGAAAGGTTTTCCCTCAGGTCTGTGGAAAGCCAGGCAATGTGGGGAAGTTCCATGGCAAAATACTCGGCGTGTTGTCCGGTACCGCTGCCAATTTCCAACACCTGGTCGGCTTGAGACAGATGCCTGCGGAGTGAATTCAGGATATACGATTTGTTATTTTCACTGGCCTGGCTGAAAGGTAGAGATTCCATTTGGATAATCAGGAAGTGAGCTTGCGGAGGAATACCGGTTTCGTTTCAGTGGATTGATCGGCACTGTAACGGTATCCGGCGCCGTCGAACTTTCTGAGCTTGACCAGTGAAGATACGCGGTTCCGGATAAGGTATGCCGCCATCATGCCCCGTGCCTGCTTGGCATAGAAACTCAGGAAACGATATTTACCGTTGGAATAGTCCTTGAAGACCGGGGAAATTACCTTGCCGTCCAGGACCTTGAGGTCAATGGCATTAAAGTACTCGTTGGAGGCAAGATTGACCAGTACCCGTCCTTTCTCAAAAGCCAGGTCCCGGTTGAGTGCCTGAGTGAGTTTCTGACCCCAGAAGCTGTAAAGATCGTTACCTTTGCTGGTAGCGAGAGGCGTACCCATCTCCAGCCGATAGGGTTGTATGAGATCCAGAGGTTTCAATACGCCGTAAAGTCCTGAGAGAATGCGCAGGTGCTTTGAAGCGTAGTTGATGTCCCTGGCGCTAAAGCTCTTTGCCTCCAGCCCCTGATAGACGTCTCCAATAAATGTAAAGATAGCCGGTCGAGAGCTTTTCTCGTCGAATGGCGTATGCCAGCTGGCATAGCGTTCATAAGTCAGCGTTCCCAGTTTCGAACTCATGTGCATCAACTCTGAAAGTTGCTCCGGGGACAGTTTTTTGAGTTCTTTGGCCAGGCTGCGGGCATCGGAGAGAAACTCCGGTTGAGTGAATTTCCGCCTTGCGACAGGTGTGACCAGGTCCAGGGATTTGGCAGGGGATAATACGACTAACATGTTTCAGGAAACTTTGGCGAAATGAACTCGAGTGAAAAATCTGTACCACTGTCAGTGACGGGGCTTTAGCGGCCATCATAGCAGACTCGGCCCCAAGGATCGTAATCATGACGAACCCATGGGTATACGCGATTTGTGGGTGGTTGGTTGCCTTGAAGGCTGGTCCGGATTTACATTGCTTCTTCAGATCTACAGGTTACACTCGGGAGCACTGCCGTAATTTCTGGCCCGAAAGCTCATGCAGGAATTTCTCCACAACCTGGCGCGGAGTCTGGCTTGGATTCAACCGTTTGTCATTGTGGCAGGCACCGCCTCTTTTCTGACCACCGCCACTTTTGCCCTGAACTCTGACATTGCCGGGGACAGGTACCTGGTACCGGCGCTTCTGCTTTGCTGTTGGTGCCTGCTGGTTTTCACACTTGTCAACATGTTCAGCAATCCACCACCGAACGTGGAGCAGACCCGGGGCTTCTTCAAGCGACTGGCGGTTCGCATTCACCGGTTTGTGCGAAACCTGGTTGCCCTGAGTTTCCTGGGGCTCACAATGGCGTTGATTGTGCTGAGCTATCGACTGGTTGCCATTGGAGTTGGTTGAACTCCAGCTTCATGCCTCGTTGGTTACTCTCCCCGCTCGGGCGGAGCACCATCGACCACGATAAGATTAGTCGTGGTTGACGCCTGTCGAATGGAGGCCACGCGCTGATAATCCGGATCTTCCAGAAATGCAATTGCGTCCTTTCTTGAGGGAAACTCCAGTACGATTAATCTCTGTGGCGTCCAGGTTCCCTCGCGGCAGTCGACTTCGCCTCCTCTTACCTTGTAACTGCCTCCATGCTTTTCTATGAACGCGGGAACCAGGCGAACATACTCCTGGTATTTGTCGGGATCGTTAACGGTAATGTCGGCAATCAGGTAGGCGGCCATATTTTCATCTCATTCTGAGTAATTATCTCAGCCCGCTGAATCTACCGGGAAAGAGATTCTTGCAGGCGAATCAGGTTAATCGAGCCAGAGTCCCTGTAGGTTACCGGCAGGCGCAATCCGGATAATCCCAAGCGTGTACGCAACTCGTAGTCAAATTCCTCGTTACTTGTATTCATTAGCTTGGTAAACAGTTCCACCATCCCTGTCAGATTGGTGCTCGCTTCGAGGGTAAGAGGCACCTCGGTGTAGGGTTCAAGCCGTGGTACATTATTGGTCACTCCGGTCAGGATCTGGCTTCCCTCAAGTTGCAATTGCCAGGAAAGTCCACTCACCGGAAAGGTGAGCGCGCCCGGGTTGGTGATTCTCAAATCGATCGCGAAACGTAAACTAAGACCTTCGGACTGCAGCAACCGCAGGTTTGTCAGTGTAACGACTGGCCGCTCGCCAATGGGGAGGCCTGCACAACTTGCGAGCCAAAAGGCTAACAGAATTAGAAATGCGGCTTTAATTCTGGCGGGATTTGGCAATTTTCCAGTTCCTCATTTTCGTAGATCCGGTGAACGGCACGGTATTTAAACAGGGGTCTCATAAAGCATAAAGTGTGTGACGTAGTTCAAGCAACCGAAAATTTTACTATTCCAGGTTCTATAATTCCCATACGAGACGGACCCTTTCCTTGAACAGGCAGTACCAGGCTTTTAAAATGCGCCGATGCAAGTCTCACAATCCGATGTCGAGTTTCTATTCAATGCGGCCGTTGGTTTCCATCGAGATGGAAATCTGCAGCGAGCGTCGGAATTGTATGAGCGCATCCAGAGCATCAAACCCTGCCACGTCATGTCACTCAACAACCAGGCTCTGATTGCCAGGGCACTGGGCAGGCTTGACCTGTCCCTGCGGATGCTTGAAAAAGCCTATCAGCAGGAACCCGACAATTTTGAGGTACTTGCCAACCTCGGTCGCGTGTCATTACAGAACAATGAGTCTGTTAGAGCCGAGATCTACCTGAGGCAGGCACTGGATATCCGATCCCGGGATATCAACCTGGGTATAAGTCTCGGTAAGGCTCTGCACCGCCAGGGTAAAAACAGTGAGGCGGAAAATATACTGCTGAAGTTGCTTGTGGATAACAGTAAGAATTTCGAACTGCTTTTCACACTTGGACTGATTGCCGCAGCACAAGGTGGTTCCCGGGCCAGGAAGTATTTTACCAGGGCAGGCACAGTCAATCCCAACGATCCAGGAGTACGGGAACAACTGGAAAAACTTGGTAATTGACCCTGATAGTCCAATTAACCGATATCTGAAGGAGTGACAGGGGAGAAAAGCCATTACGCAGGAAGGGGGCGGGCATTGACCTTGTCGTACCGTCAGGCAGGAAGACACGCGGGGAACGCGAGGTGCCAGGAGCTAAACGACCACAAGCTATTGTCAGTTCCTCCCCGCACCAGTTTGTTCATGGAAACCGGTGATCCCTTGTACGGCTGATTAAGTCCCACAATGCTCTGCGGGAGTCTGTCGGGTGTTGCAATGAGACGCCGTGCACCGGTGTACTGAGCTTAAATCTGCGCTCAGGCTACAAAGCAGAATACGCAATCAGGTTACTTTTTCCGTTGCCTCAACCTGGTTTCGGGATTCATTCTTCTGAACCGGCGGCGGTCGGCGCGTTCCGACCATATGAGGGCCGCAACCACGATTATCACCACCACAACGCCAACAGCTATGAGGTCGATATCGTCAGAGCTTTGAAAATAGGCAACGACAGTCTGCCAAAGGGTACCGAAAAAAGAAGTCTGGTTTTCGATGGCATGCTCCTTTTAAATTTTCTTAAGCTATAGTGTTCCACACTGTTTTCACAGGATGTTGGCCCATAACTATAACACAGGATTTCGGTTTCTCTCGAGTTGACCGACAACCTGAGGTTACGAGGAAAAGGCATTTCAACCGAGCAGATTGTTCCCCAGCATGCCAGAAGAAAAGCCAAGTACAGCACCGAGAGGAGGCGCCCAGTGGCGGCTTAAATGGGACTGGGGAGCAATGTCCTGAAAAATGAGATAGAGGATTCCTCCGGAAGCAAACAGCATGCTGGCGCCGAGGATGAACAGATTCTGGCTGAAAAAGAAATAACCGACAACGGCAAAGGCTGGCCCAATTGGCGCCAGCAGACACATGAATACAAGGATTCTCCTGCCGTCATTACCTCCTCTGGCGAGCAGCTCGCGATACGCATTGAATCCTTCCGGCAGATTCTGCATGCCAATGAATAGTGCCAGCAGTGGAGCCTCCGGGGCCCCGATGGCAAATGATCCCCCCAACGCTATCGATTCTGGAACAAAATCCAGCAGCATGGCAATAAACTGAGGCCTGGCCCGGCGTCTGGTACCCAGCAGTCGTTCTATGGCAAAAAACGAAATGCCGCCGCCCAGCAACAGGATCACGCTGAGAATTGAATGATCCACATAGCGAGTCCCTTCAGGGACCAGCACCAGAGCAACTGCAGCCAGAAGGATTCCTCCACCGAAAGCAATTATCGAATGTCTCAATTCATTTTCCAGCCATTGTGGCCGAATGCTTTCCTTATAAGCAAGGAAACCACCGAGAGCTATACAGGCACCTGCTCCCAGCGGATAAAATATAATTGTAGAAAGTTCGTTCATAAACGGGATTCAATATTATGGGTCCTGATCGGACGGTCCATGGGCCAGCGGGCTGACAACTCGCCAAAGGAGTTTTCTAATCGATGGCCAATAGACGGAAAGCGAGGCCGACGAACACAGTACCTGCTATCCGGTGCATCAGTAGCTGTGCCCTGTCTGATCCCCGCAGCCAATTGGCCAGAAACCCGCCAAAGCCGGCTATGGTACCAAACACAAACAGTGTGGCGGCAATGAACAGGGTACCAAAAAATAAAATCTGTAAGGGAATGGCTCCTCGGGAAGGATCGGCGAATTGGGGCAGAAATGCCAGGAAGAATATCGCCACCTTTGGATTGGTGATATTCATGACCACGCCCCGATAGTAGAGACTTCGGGCTTTCAGCTTCTGGTTGCCCGCCTGCTCGAGGGCAACTGCACTGGCGTGGAATGCGTCCCAGGCGAGATAAAGCAGGTACGCGGCACCCAGCACTTTCAGCAGAGTGAAAGCCAGTTCCGAAGTCTGAAAAATCGCAGCCACGCCAAGAGCCACGGCGCTGGTATGACCGAGCAGACCGGTACACAATCCCAGGGTAACCAGGAAGCCGGACTGCCGTCCATACAGGGCGGACTGGGTCAGGACAAACAAATTGTCAGGGCCGGGGGACAGCGCCAACGCTATTGAAGTGACCAAGAAAAAAGTTGTAGTGTCAAAAGCTACCATGGGGTTGGCTGGATTTCAGCTGCCTTTGTATCGCCTGAGAGACCTGGTCTGGCGATGATTTCTCATCCGAATTGCTCCGTCGCCTCAGCGCCTGACTGCCTGGGGCCTGCTAAAGGGTGTTTCTGCGCCTTACGTCCTGGTAGGCGGCAGAAATCAGGTTCTCCAGCCCAGGGGAGTTAAGCGCTGAACCTGGCCTTACCTTGACATGGCGCATCCTCCTGCCCGAGCCTTCCAGCATTTTTTCCGGATCATCAAGGAACGCCCCGGTAAAAAACCCGACGCTGACATGTGCCTTGAAAACATTAACGTAGGCAAAGGCCGCATCGCCGATACAGCCCACCGGGCAACCGTCGTGAATCAACTCATTCACGTCATCGCCACAGTTTCGCACTATGTCGAACCAGTGCCGGGCCAGGGCAAATAGCTCGATCGGGCTGTTGCTTAGCCATCCGTCGACCTCGGGGTCGTACCGGGATGCACCTGCTAATCTGAACAGTTTCTCCAATCCGGTTACCCTCCTCACCGGCCGATTCTGCCGCCGCAGAGTCTCGGCCTCAAAATCACAATAGGGAGAATCGACTACCATGACATTGGCCCGCCAGAAAGGTAATTCAATCAATTCCACCGCTTTCACGGTATACCCTGATTCCCGGCGCCGATACGCCCCGCCAGCAGACCTGTCTGAATGCCAGAGCGTTATGAAACTCACCTATACTACTCCACAATAGGTTGCTGTTGGGAAGGGGTGAGAATTCTATTATAAAAACCAAGTATCAGCCTGCCCGGGTCAAAAGGCACGTCGCCGGAAAACTCCAGCACTTCGTCTTCATGCAGTTTCGCTTCCGAAGCAGAGAAACATTCCTTATCGGGCCAGATCTGCAGGGACACCACCACTTTTTCCCCTTCTTCTGCAGCCACAGCTCTGTGCAATTCTGTCAGCTTTTCACGAGGCACAAAGTCCTCCCACCCTTCAATAATTTCCAGGCAGCAGTAATGCCTGAAAAACTCTGCACTTCTTGCTGCTCAGGCGGTGTACAAACTCAGGTTTTTCTCTGGCACTGGAATGATGAGAACCGCGATATACATTGTGGAAGTTCCCCACGTCAGGAATTTAAGGAACCTCCTTCGCACTTGAACGCCCCAACACCTCGCAATACGCCATCAACAGACATTCGTCGAAGCGCCGGGTTGTGCATCGTGCAATAGAATTGTCCCCTGGGAACAAGAGCCCGGTAAGCTGATCGAAGACAATGCAGCTGCTTATCTCTTCCAACCAGTTCCATAAACGACTGGAATGGCAGAATTATCATATCAAATTCTTCGGCGAATTCGAGATACTGCACATCCCGGCAGAGCACCCGGGCGTCAAACTTGTCCTTTTCCAACTTCCTTTCAAGAACCTTCAGCATCCCGGTGAGATATCCACACAGATCAACGCTGCGCCCGCCTTAAGCAATGGGATCGACAGGCGGCCAGTACCCGATGTCAGTTCAAGCACCCGCATCCCCAGTGCAACACGATCCAGAAAGAAGTCGTGATCATTTTTGTTGCCGCGTAAAGGTCGTAGATCTCAGCAACGGGGTCGTAGCCGATGTATTCCATAATGCATCCACAGGGCGATGAAAGCAGTTTATCCGGGACACTGAACTGCCCATTGCAGGGCCATTTGGCTGCGCAGACAAAATAGCGACTCGTTACGACCCGGACGGCACGCCCTCTTCGTATTGGACGACGCCTGAAGGAATCACTTCCCAGGCTGCTTTTGATCCCACGTAAATGTGCCTGCCAATTTCAATTTGCGGATCATCTGTGAGGCAGCCCAGTGCAATACCGTGCACTTCCCCCGCAAAAACTCCACACAGCGTGGATCCACAGACGCTACAGAACTGTAGGCCGAAACCACCGCCGGAGCGATAGGTGCTAAGCAGGTCTATCCCCTGAACCCAGTGAAAATCCCTTGAATCAACCTCCGCGTAGACCGACGCCTGAGAGCTGAATGCTTTTCTGCACCGGGAACAATGGCAGCTTCTGGCGTCCCGGACGGGCCCTTCAATTTCGTACTTTATGCTTCCACAAAAGCATTCTCCGTGGAGTAGCAAGTTACTCTCCTTTGGCACGCTGGTGCGCCTGTAACGGTTTCTTAAGTGACACGCCAATTACCTGGTTCAGAACTGCCTTAACAATCCGAACAGTCAATTAGGCCGCAATCTCGAATTTACCAGTGAAGAGAGCTCGTTTACAAGGCACCGGGGCACCGGTACTTAAGTCACTTGTCAGGATCGGATCGTCCAGTGTTTCGGACCACTAATCTACCGAGCTGCAGAGATGCGGGTCAGTGAAAGACGCCTGGTACGCCAGGTTTCCAGCTTGATAATATCCGGGCGTTCGCCGCGACGTTTATGATAGAGTGAGCCCAACCCCCCGGTTGTTACAGTGATTACTGATTATGCTGGCAAGGCTGGAAAACGTTGTACATGGGATACAGGTGGTCACCGAACGGGTCGGCAGGGCAGTTGCCTGGCTGGCGACAGTGTTGGTGGTCGTTACCGGCCTTGTGGTGCTGTTGCGCTACGCTTTTCAGACCGGCTCCATTGCGCTGCAGGAATCTCTCATCTATATCAATGCGCTGCTGTTCACTCTGGGTGCGGGTTATGCGCTGAGGCATGACGGCCATGTGCGGGTCGATATTTTCTACAGTCGCATGACAAACCGGAATCGGGCACTGGTGGACGCTGCCGGGACACTGTTCCTGCTATTCCCGGTCTGCGGTTATATCTTGTGGAGCAGCTGGGATTACGTTGCGCTTTCCTGGCGCATTCGTGAAAGTTCCGCGGAAACCAGTGGATTGCCGATAGTCTACCTGCTGAAAACCAATATTCTGGTGCTGGCTGTATTTCTCACCTGGCAAGGCGTGGCAGAGCTGCTGAAAACTGCCCGGCTACTGGTTGGCCACGGAAAGGGGTGAGCGCCATGCTTTCCCTGTTGTTGTTTGCGTTGATCTGCCTTGCCTTGATGCTCGGGTATCCGGTGGCTTTCACCCTCGCTGGAGTGTCCCTGCTGTTTGCTGCGGTCGGCAATCTGGCAGGCGTGTTCGACACCGCGTTCGTGGCCATTATTCCCAATCGGATATTCGGCATTATCACCAATCAGAATCTGCTGGCCGTTCCGCTGTTTGTGTACATGGGAGTCATGCTGGAAAAATCCCGGCTGGCCGAAGAACTGTTGGACAACATGACCAGGGTTTTTGGGCGCCTTCCCGGCGGGCTGGGCATCTCTGTAGTAATAGTCGGGACGTTGCTGGCAGCGAGCACCGGCATAGTCGGCGCCACGGTCGTGACGATGGGAATACTGTCTCTGCCTACCATGTTGAAGCGAGGGTACCGGGCCGACTTCGCCTGTGGCACGCTGTGCGCTACCGGCACACTCGGTCAGATAATCCCTCCTTCCATCTGCCTGGTGCTGCTCGGTGAAGTGTTGTCCAGCGCCTACCAGCAATCGCAGTTAAGCAGCGGGGTATTCGCCCCGGATGTGGTGACCATTGGCGATCTGTTCGCCGCTGCAATTATTCCAGGATTACTGCTGGTGCTGCTGTATGGTCTGTATGTCTTCACGATCGCCCTGATGAGGCCGGATCAGGCGCCGGCGGCTGAATGGCACAATGGCGAGCGGGAGAAGGCCGGAACCCTCCTGTTGTTGATGCTGAAAGGTTTTATTCCTCCAGTTTTGCTGATTGTTGCGGTACTGGGCTCCATCCTGGCAGGAGTGGCGACACCCACCGAAGCGGCCAGCGTAGGAGCGATCGGTGCCAGCCTGCTGGCCCTGATGAAGCGTCAGCTGGGGTTGAGAGTGTTACAGGATGTGAATCTGGAAACCATGCGGATCACCGCCATGGTCTACCTGATACTGATAGGTGCAACAATTTTCTCTGCGGTTTTCCGGGGGCTTGGTGGCGATATTCTCATCGAGGATTTTCTGTCCAGTCTCCCGGGAGGCGTATTGGCGGCGATGTTTCTTGTCATGCTGCTGGTGTTCCTACTGGGATTCATTCTCGATTTCATCGAGATTACCTTTATGGTTGTGCCTATTATTGGGCCCGTGCTTCTCAACATGGGACTCGATCCGGTGTGGCTGGGAATCATGCTTGCCATCAATCTGCAGACTTCTTTCCTGACACCGCCGTTCGGATTCTCCCTGTTCTACCTGCGGAGTGTGGCCCCGCCAACAGTTCGCACGACCGATATTTATCGTGGTGTGATTCCCTTTGTCCTAATCCAGCTCAGTGTATTGCTGCTATTATCTCTCTGGCCGGAACTGGCCACCTGGCTGCCTGATGTACTGGACGGTATTTAGCGCATCCGATCGTCCTTGAATTGATTGCCGCAGCAGGTAAAACTGGTTCCCTGGGATGTGAAGCAACGTTTTTAAACCGGTAATTTCCCCCAAGGACAACCGATGACTGATCAGGAAGAGATGGACACGGATCCATCACCCACCGGTGAATTGACCCTGCAGACTCTGGCCATGCCACGGGACACCAACGCCAACGGAGACATTTTCGGGGGCTGGCTGGTATCCCAGATGGATCTGGCAGCAGGCATCGCCATGAAACGTGTTGCCAGGGGTCGTTCCGTCACGGTAGCTATCAAGAATGTCAGCTTTCTCTATCCAGTAAACGTGGGTTCAACTGTCAGTTGTTACGCCGAAATCGAAGAGATCGGGCGCAGCTCTGCCCACATCAATATCGAGGTGTGGATATTCAACGCCGGCGGTGACGAGCGGCTGCGCAAGGTCGCTGAAGGTCAGTTTGTATTCGTGGCGATTGACGACAATGGCAGAACTCGCCCTATACCTCATTGAGTGGGCGCAGGTGTCCAGGTGCCGGCCAGCCCGGATGTGATTGCGCCAGCGGGCCCTGGTGTTTCACCGATAGTCAGGGGTCAACTAATCAAGGGGTAGATTGCGTGCTTCGATAAATGCATCTTCGGCAATCCGATGGTAGGCCGAGACGCCGTCGAGGAAGGCCTTCCAGGACTGATAAACCCGCATGCTGGATTCATCAACGGCGGCCAATTCCCTGATAACCTCGTCTGACAGGCGTCGGAACTCCTTGAGCACGTCATCTGGCAGACGTCGAACCTCAACGTTGTGTTCCGTGACCAGGGCCTGCAGAGCTTCGTTGTTACGCGCTGTCAACTCGTCGTAAACCCGTTGATTCATTACCTCGGAGGCGGCCAGCAGGATTTCCTGAAGATCTTCCGGCAATGCTTCAAACTTGTTCTTGTTGAATATGGTCTCCAGCACAGAGCCGGGCTCGTGCCAGCCTGGATAATAATAGTAGCGGGCCACTGTGTGGTAGCCGGCAGCAAGATCGTTGTAGGGACTCACCCATTCGGTAGCATCCAGTGCTCCAGTCTCCAGGGCTGTGAAAACGTCACTAACCTGCATGGTGACCGGCACGCCGCCGGCGCGCGAAAACACTTCGCCACCCAGCCCGGGAATGCGCATTTTCAGCCCCTGTAGGTCTTCAAGGGAATTTATCTCCTTGTTAAACCAGCCGAACATCTGGGCGCCGGAGTTTCCTCCCCGTACCGGAATCAGGTTATAGGGAGCATAGACTTCCCGCCACAGTTCGTTGCCGCCGCCAAAGGTGAGCCAGGCGTTCATTTCCGTGCCGGTCAGCCCGAACGGGATGGTGGAAAAAAACGGTGATGAATTGATCTTTCCCTGCCAGTAATAGGGACCGCTGTGCCCGATTTCCGCAGTGCCGGCAGATACCGCATCAAAGACCTCCAGTCCCCCCACCAGTTCATTGGCGCCGTACACCCGTATTCGCATCCGGCCGTTGCTCATTTTTTCCACGCTGCGGGCGAACTGCTCCGGCGCGGTGCCCAACGCCGGCAGGTTTTTGGGCCAGGACGTGATCATTTTCCAGTTGTAAGCCTGCTGGGGGGGTGTCTCCGCGGCTCCCGGGCTTGTCACCGGGTTGTTGTCTGCGCCGCAGGAAATCAGCACCAATGTCAGGAGTATGGGGAAGGAAAAGGCATGCTTCAGATACATAGGTATGATTCAACTCTGGTAGGCATGATGCCCGTGGGCCATTGCCAATCTGGTGACGTAAGGAACCTTTGTTTAATTATGACACTGCTCTGGCCTGCAGACGAGTCCGCTACAGAGGCGCATCGCCGCCATGCCCCGTGCACTTGACGTGGCGCTACAGGGTTTCCAGCTTGGCGTAGGAAAGGACCAGCCATTTACTGCCGAACCCGTCAAAATTTACCTGAACCCTAGCGTTATGTCCCTGGCCTTCGTAATTTAGAATCACCCCTTCGCCGAATTTTCCATGGATAACGCGCTGGCCCAGTGACAGCTCGGTTTGAGGCACCTCGGCATTGCTGCTGGCGGCGGCACCGATTGACATTCGGCCACCCGACACCAATGGCCGCGAAATCGTGGATTTGAGGCGAATCTCCTCGACCAGTTCAGATGGGATCTCGCGGATAAAACGCGAAGGCCGGGTCAGGTTGACGTCTCCATGGAGGCGCCTGGATTCGGCATAGCACAGATACAGTTTAGACTTGGCCCGAGTGATGCCGACATAGCAGAGGCGCCGCTCCTCCTCCAGGCCGGACAGATTTTCCATGGACATTCTGTGGGGGAACAGGCCTTCCTCCATCCCCGCCAGGAACACAAGTGGGAAATTCCAGCCCCTTGGCCGAGTGCAGGGTCATCAGCTGCACCGCGTCCTCCTCCTCCCCTGCCTGGGCATCCCCGGCGTCCAGCGCCGCCTGGTCCAGAAACGCGGCGAGTATTGCCGTGGCGGTAAGATCATCATTCACATCAAGTTCCGATTCATCGAAGCTGTTGGCGGCGGTAATAAGCTCGTCCAGGTTTTCCAGCCGGGCCCGGGCTTTCTCTCCACCTTCCTTTTCATGGTGTTGAATCAGACCGCTGTGCCGGATAACGTATTCCACTTTCCGATGCAGCTCCAGGGTGTCACATGCCTCATCCATGGCTTCGATGAGATCCAGAAATGCCCGCACCGAGTTGGCTGCTCTCGAGCTCAGCCTTCTTTCTTCGACACACATGCGGCAGGCAGACCACATGGAGCAACCGTGTTCCCGTGCCAGCTCCCGGATCTGGTCTATGGTACGTCCCCCGATTCCCCGGGCAGGCACATTGACTACCCGTTCCATGGCGGTATCGTCATGACGGTTGACCAGCAGACGCAGGTAAGCCAGTGCGTTCTTGATTTCCAGACGTTCGTAGAATCGGTGACCACCGTAGATCCGGTATGGCATGCCCACGCGCAGCAAGGCGTCTTCAAGTTCCCGTGACTGGGCATTGGAACGGTACAGCACTGCCGCATCGATGCGGCGGTTACCCTTGTCGATCCAGTCTTGCAGACGATCCACTATGAATCGTGCTTCGTCCTGTTCATTGAACGCCTCGTAGACAGAGATCTGTTCGCCATCAGACCCGTCGGTCCATAATTCCTTGCCAAGCCGACCCTGGTTATTGGCGATCAGCCGGTTTGCTGCGTTCAGAATGGTGGAGGTGGAGCGGTAGTTCTGTTCCAGTCGGACAATTTCGGTGCCGGGGAAATCGTTGCTGAACTTCTGGATGTTTTCGATCTTTGCGCCCCGCCAGCCGTAAATGGACTGATCATCATCGCCCACCACCATCAGCTGGTTGCGGCCACCGGCCAGTACCCGCAGCCAGGCGTACTGGACCGTGTTGGTATCCTGAAACTCGTCCACCAGGATATGCTGAAAGCGGTGTTGGTAGTGGTCCAGGATCTGCGGGTTCTGCAGCCAAAGCTCATGCGCCCGCAACAGGATTTCTGCAAAATCCACCATCCCGCCCCGTTGGCAAGCGTCCTCGTAGGCAGCGTAAATGGCCGCCATGTTGCGTCCGTAATCGTCGCCAAAAGTTTCCACACTCGCTGCCCGGGTGCCTTCGTCCTTCTGGGCATTCAGGTACCACTGAATCTGGCGGGCCGGGTACTTGTCCTCGTCTACGCCGAGACTGCGGCACAGTCGCTTGATCAGACGCAGCTGATCATCGCCGTCAAGGATATGGAAATCTTCCGCCAGGCCGGCCTCCTGCCAGTGTGCCCGCAGCAGGCGGTGGGCCAGGCCGTGAAAGGTGCCCACCCACATACCGCCGATAGGTTGCCCCAGCAGTTCCTCAATGCGACCGCGCATCTCCCTTGCCGCCTTGTTGGTGAAGGTGACCGCCAGGATACTGTAGGGCGAGGCGTGTTCTGCATGCAGCAGCCAGGCGATGCGATGCACCAGAACACGCGTTTTGCCGCTGCCGGCTCCAGCCAACACCAGCAGGTTCTGCGAATCGGTAGTGACAGCCTGGCGCTGGGGTGCGTTCAGATTGTCGAGAATATGGGAAACGTCGTCCATCATGATGCCGGCTATTCTAGCAAAATTACCTGCGTCGGCGTGCGCGCGGAAAGGCTTTTCCCCTGCCAGGCGCGGCAACAACCCAGCGGCGCTTGAAGGCCGCAGTATTAAGGGACAGAGACCGACATTCCCTGGCTGAACGAAACCCGCCCAGTTCTGCTAGAATCGGCGCCTCGCCTCTAGCATAAGTGAATCGATGACGCGGGTCAGTGGCGATCGACCCGCCGGTTCCGCACTTTCGAGGGCCGTAAACGGAATGCCGGCGGCATCACTTGCCCCGGTACCATGACTATTCGTCAGGAGAGCAATATGTCGGTAGCTGCAGAAAAGCCCCAGTTCAACTGGGAAGATCCGTTTCTGCTGGATGATCAGCTCAGCGAAGAAGAGAGCATGGTACGTGATACCGCCCGTCAATTTGCACGGGAGAAATTACAGCCCCGAATCCGGGAAGCCTACAGGAATGAACAAACCGATCCGGATATATTTCGTGAAATGGGGTCCCTGGGGCTGCTGGGGCCGTTCATCGAGGGCTATGACTGCGCCGGAATGAACTATGTGTGCTACGGTCTGGCGGCGCGGGAGATAGAAGCCGTGGATTCCGGATTCCGTTCCATGTTCAGTGTTCAGTCCAGCCTTGTCATGTTGCCGATCCACGAATTCGGGACTGACGAGCAGAAAAGGAAATACCTGCCCAGGCTGGCGAGAGGCGAGCTGATCGGCTGCTTCGGCCTGACCGAACCGGATCACGGCTCCGACCCTGGCGGCATGATCACCCGCGCCAGGTCGGTGGACGGCGGTTACCTGATCACTGGTGTCAAAAACTGGATCAGTAATTCGCCGATTGCCGACGTGTTTGTGGTGTGGGCCAAGGACGACCAGGGAGTCATCCGTGGCTTTGTGCTGGAAAAAGGCATGGCGGGGCTCAGCACACCGAAGATCGAGGGTAAGCTGGCGCTGCGCGCGTCAATTACCGGCGAGATCGTAATGGAACAGGTGTTTGTTCCAGAGGAAAACAGGTTTCCGGATGTCGGTGGCCTGAAAGGACCCTTCACCTGCCTGAATTCCGCCCGCCTGGGAATCGCCTGGGGAGCTGTCGGAGCCGGTGAAACCTGCTGGAAAACGGCGCTTCAATACACTCTGGACCGCAACCAGTTCGGTCGCCCGCTGGCTGCCAACCAGTTGATCCAGAAAAAACTGGCTATCATGCAGACGGACCTGTCCCTGGCTCTGCAGGGCTGTCTGCGCGCCACCCGGATGAAAGATGAGGGAACGCTGACACCGCCAGTGGTTTCCCTGCTCAAGCGCAACTCCTGCCTCAAGGCCCTGGATGCGGCCCGCGAGGCCCGCGACATGCTGGGCGGCAACGGTATTTCCGATGAGTACCCGGTAATGCGCCACGCCCAGAACCTGGAGGTGGTCAACACCTATGAGGGAACCCAGGACATCCATGCGCTTATTCTGGGCCGTGAGCAGACGGGTATTCAGGCGTTCACCCACTAGCAGGCTGTTGAAAAACTATTGCGCTTGCCAGTGCTTCGTTAAAAACTGGCTCAAAATGCTCATTTACTCTGCGGTTTTTTCGGCGTTGCGTTTTTCGCGTCGCGGCTTGGCTGGGGCTCATCACGTTTTTCAACAGCCCTCTGTTTAAGTCCCAGAACGCTCTGGTCTTTCAGGCCTGGGTTCAGACTGCGGCACCCGGGCGATGTTACAGTTTCCTACCCAGCTTTTTCTCTGCCAGCCTGCGCTCCCAATCGGGGCTCATGAAGCTGATTACTCCGAAGGCAATGAGGCCCTGCACGATGAGCGCGACGCCCAGACCGGCAAAGATAATGTACACGACGGGTTCGCCGCGGAATACGAACAGGAATACCACGGCCAGGACCACATAAGTAATCAGGGATTCGTAGAACTCTTTCATACGTTTGGCATACTGCAGTGCGGATTGCTCATCGGGTTTGAGGTTGGTGTCGTTGTTCATTTCAAGGTCCTCCGGGTGCAACAGGGAAAGGTCGACCTCGAACACTGATGCCAGAGCCGTGTATGTCTCGAGACTTGCCCGATGGCCCTGTTCAACCCGCTGTATAGTGCGGGTTGTAACGCCCGCCAGCTCGGCGAGTTGTGCCTGGGTCCAGCCTTGTTTCAAGCGCAGCTTTCTGACAATCATGATCTTACCTGCGGTGCCCGAGGAGCAGCCATCATGGCCTGAACGGAGAAAGAGGAACACGAAATTACCACGAAACGGTGGCGAAACTGAACCGACACTATCGGAAAATCAATGAGTTGAGGCCATGGATGCCCCAGTCAACCCCGCGAATCAGAGGTAGTGCAGCACAACCCCGGCGAAAATTACCGCACCCACAAGGTTGTTGTTGAGAAACGCTTTGAAGCAACCGTCAGGTGCCCGCTCACGGATCAGAAGCTGCTGGTACAGCATCAAGAGGAACGCGAGCACCAGCCCAGCATAAAAAAAGCCTCCCAGTTGCAGCTGACGGGCAGCCAGCAATAAAGACATGACAAACATCAGCTGCAGGATGAAAATCATCATACGATCGGCAGTGCCGAACAGGATGGCGGTGGATTTGATGCCCAGTTTGAGGTCGTCTTCCCGATCCACCATTGCGTATTCGGTGTCGTAGGCTACCGTCCACAGGCAGTTGGCGACGAACAGCAGAAGAGCAGCCGGTGGGATGGATTCGGTCTGCGCCGTGAAAGCCATCAGGATTCCCCAGGAAAAAGCAATGCCCAGAACCACCTGTGGCAGGTTGGTGTAGCGTTTCATGAACGGATAAACGGCAACCACGACCACTGCGCCGAGTGACAGCAGAATGGTCTGCACGTTTGTCAGCAACACCAGAAAAAAGCCCCAGGCCGACAGAAACAGAAACGTTTTAAGTGCGTCCTGGCGCTTTAATAGCCCGGAGACTAGAGGCCTCTGGCGGGTACGCAACACTTCGCCATCGAAATTGAAGTCCGCGTAATCGTTGATAGCACACCCGGCTGATCGCATGACAAATGTTCCCAGGACGAAAATTACCAACAGGTCCAGGTCGGGCAGACCCGCCGCAGCAATCCACAGGGCGGTGATGGTTGGCCACAGTAAAAGCAGTACACCGATAGGTTTGTCGAATCGGATCAACTGCAGATAACCGGGCAGTTTTTCTGCGAACAAGGGAAATGTGCCGCTAATTCTTTTCTGCAGGCCGGTTACAAACCTGGATTGAGATGACATAAAGCAGACTGACGATAGCTGAACTGACTTTGGGATAACACAGTATAACTGCTTACCGACGATTATCTATTGCCGCAGTCGCATTTATACCCTGCCGTAGAGCTCCCGCCTGCCAAGCCAGCGGTGTACCAGCGGATCAATCAGTTCCGGATAGCTGTTGAGGATAATTTCTGCAGACTTGCGCACATTCTCCAGCAGGTAGGCATCGCGGGATATATCCGCCACCCGGAAGCTCATCAGCCCGGTCTGCCGGGTGCCGAGTACCTGCCCCGGGCCGCGGATCTCAAGGTCTTTTTCCGCAATGTAGAATCCATCGTTGCTCTCCCGCAGCACCGCCAGCCTCTGCTTGCCGGTTTCTGAAAGAGGACCCTGATAGAGGAGGATGCAATAACTTTGTTTGCTGCCGCGTCCGACGCGGCCGCGCAACTGATGCAACTGCGCCAGACCCAGCCGCTCGGAATTTTCGATCACCATCAGGCTGGCATTGGGTACATCGACACCCACTTCGATTACCGTGGTGGCCACCAGCATCTGCAACTCGCCGGCTTTGAACTTGTCATAACCGCAGCTTTTTCCGCGGTTTTCATACGACCGTGAACCAGGCCGATACGCAGCTCCGGGAGCAGCTCCCGCATCATCGTCGCGGTGGCTTCGGCGGCCTGACACTGCAGGGTTTCCGATTCTTCAATCAGCGTGCAGACCCAGTAAACCTGGTTGCCACCTTGGCAGGCGCCGCGAATCCGCCTGATGACTTCTTCACGCCTCTCGTCTGCCACCACCAGGGTCTGAACCGGGGTGCGCCCCGGGGGCAGCTCGTCGATCACCGAACAATCCAGGTCAGCATAGGCGCTCATGGCGAGAGTGCGCGGGATGGGGGTGGCGGTCATAACCAGTTGATGGGGTTCGCGGGACTTGCTGGCAGATTTTTCCTTCAGAGCCATGCGCTGGTGCACCCCGAAGCGATGTTGCTCGTCGATAATTACAAGGCCAAGATTCGGGTAGGTGACCGATTCCTGAAACAGCGCATGGGTTCCGACAATGACCTTCGTTGCGCCTGAAGTTATGCCCTCCAGCTGTTTTTTCCGCTGTGCCGTCGTCAGTCTGCCACTCAACCAACCCACGTCGAAGCCCAGTGGTTCAAGCCATTGGCTGAAGTTCATGAAATGTTGTTCGGCGAGAATTTCCGTTGGCGCCATTATCGCCACCTGGTAGTGGTTTTCCACTGCCCGCAGGGTGGCCAGAGCAGCTACCACGGTTTTTCCGGACCCTACGTCCCCCTGCACCAGGCGCAACATGGGGGCCGACTCCTTCATATCATCGGCAATTTCCGCGAAGGTGCGCTGCTGTGCGTCGGTCAGTAGGAAAGGCAGCGTCCCGGTGAAGCATTCCACCAGCGTGTTACGCGCCGGCATAGGCGGGGCGGGGCGGGTGTTGGAAGCCAACCGCAGGCGCCGCATACAGAGCCGGTGGCTCAGCAGTTCCTCGAAGGCCAGGCGTTGTTGAGCTGGATGCCGGCCGGTTTCCAGAAGCTCCAATGTCACATTTTCGGGAGGATGATGAAGATAACGAATCGCGTCAGCCAGAGTCATGGACTGTAGCCTGCCGTGGTTTGATGCCATCAATTTGTCGCGAATCTCTTCCGGCAGGTATTCACTTACCTGGTGCAGGGCGTCCATCCGCTCCAGCGCCTGGTCGATGAGTTTCCGTAACCGGGCCTGTTGCAGTCCCTCGGTCGATGGATAGATCGGGGTCAGAGTGTCTTCCAGTTCCACTTTGTCGTTTGAGTTCAGAATGCGGTACTCAGGATGGTAGATTTCATAGCCGGAACTGCCCCGCCGCACCTCGCCGTAGCAACGCAGCTTCGCTCCCGGTCGCAGTGCGTTCTGTTGTGACGGGGTAAAAAAGAAAAAGCGCAGATTGATAAAGCCGGTGTCGTCCTTCAGGGTGCACTGCAGACTGCGCCGCTTGCCGAACAATACCCTGCTGGCCACCAGTTCGCCCTGCAGTTGTGCATGATCTCCGAACCGCACTTTCCCGATGTCGTTGATTCGGGTGCGGTCCTGGTAGCGAAACGGCAGATGAAACAGCAGGTCCTGGACATTGTTGATACCCAGATTCTGCATTTTCTTTTCAATGCCGGGGCCGACGCCCCGCAGGGATCTCAGTGGCACCTGCTCCAGGTTTTGGCGTGAACCTGAATGGACAGGCTTGTTGATTCCGGCGCTGGGTGCGGGCATCGGCTATTCTGACAGGTTTGCAGGTCACGGTATAAACCGAGTATAGGGGGTTTTCAGGGGAATAACACGGGGCCAGGGTAACCGGTGTCTACCGTTGTGGAGATGGCAGATAGAGCAGGCAGGAGCAGGGGGGCAGGCCAGGACCCACTTCGCCTCTCAGGAGCGGCTTCAGTCTCCCAGCGCGACCACAGCGTCCACTTCCACCAGTGCACCTCTGGGCAGGGCGCTGACCTCCACCGTGGCACGGGCAGGATAGGGCTCGTCGAAGAAGCCGGCCATGATCTCGTTGACCTGGGGGAATTGCGACAGGTCGGTAAGGTAAACGGTAATTTTCACCACATCCCCCAGGGTCGCGCCGCAGGCTTCGATTACCGCCGACAGGTTCTTGAACACCTGGCCAGCCTGAGCCTCGACCCCCCCTTCGATCAGTTCCATGGAATCCGGCAGCAGTGGAATCTGTCCGGACAGAAATGCCAGGTTCCCCGATCTGACTGCCTGGGAGTAGGGGCCTATGGCCTGTGGGGCGTGGCTGGTATTAACCGGCTGAATCTTTGCCATGGAAGCTCTCGAAAGGGTGACTGCCGATGGTGTTCCTGATGACTTTTCGAGTCGCCCGGCTTTTCACCCTGCTTACCGACGACACGGCACTGATCAGGCGTATACGTTTCATGACCTGAGCCAGGTGGACGCGATTACGCACGCTGATCAACAGGTTAACTATGCTGAGTCGGGCATCCCGTTCAAGTGTGCTGATCTTTTCTATGTTGGCTTCCGCGCCGGTGACGGCGGTGGCAAGGGTGGCGATGATGCCGCGCTGGTTTTCCAGCTCAACCCGAAGCTCAACGGAAAACTCGCCCTCCACATCCGGGTCCCAGCTTACAGTTACGCATTTTTCCGGGTTGTCACGGATATCAGCGATATTGTTGCAATCCTCGGTATGGATCACCATGCCACGCCCGGAGCTGACATGGGCGACAATAGGATCGCCTGGGATAGGGTGGCAACACCTGGCGTAATTCATCACCAGGCCTTCCGAGCCACGGATAGCCAGAGAGTGCTGGGACTCGGATTTCTCCACTTCTTCCTGTGTACGGGTATTGGGAACCAGGCGCTGGGCCACAATATAGGCCATGCGATTACCAAGGCCGATCTCCGCCAGCAGATTTTCGAGACTTCCCTGGTTTGTCTGCTTCAGTGCCTGTTCGATGCTTTCGAGGGGAATCTTGTCCAGCTGGGTATTGAAAGTGGCCAGAGCTTTGTTCAGCAGGCGTCGTCCCAGTGAGACCGATTCTGAATGACGCTGGTTTTTCAGGTAATGACGGATGTTACTGCGCGCCTTGCCGGTCGTGACAAAACTGAGCCACGCCGGGTTTGGCTGGCCACCGGCGGCGGTAATTATTTCCACTGTCTGTCCGCTTTGGAGGGGTTCACTCAGGGGCGCCAGGCGCCTGTTGATGCGACAGGCAACACAGGAATTACCGACATCAGTATGGATGGCGTAGGCGAAGTCTACAGCGGTGGAGCCGGTTGGCAACTCAAAGATAGAACCCTTGGGTGTGAAAACGTAGATTTCGTCTGGAAACAGGTCGATCTTCACGTGCTCGATGAATTCCAGTGAGTTACCGGCGCTTTTCTGCAGTTCCAGCAATCCGTTTACCCATTCCCGGGCCCGCATGTGGGCATTGGAAGGCGATTCTTCGCCTGACTTGTAAAGCCAGTGAGCGGCGATACCGTTGTTGGCCATGGCCTCCATTTCTTCGGTGCGGATCTGAATCTCGATAGGCACGCCGTGCATCCCGAACAAAGTGGTATGCAGTGACTGGTAGCCGTTCGCTTTGGGAATGGCGATGTAATCCTTGAAACGGCCCGGCACAGGCTTGTAGAGGTTGTGAACCGCGCCCAGTACCCGGTAGCAGGTATCGACCTTGTCGACAATGATCCGGAAGGCATAGACATCCATGATTTCCGAGAAGGATTTTCGCTGGGTACGCATTTTCTGATAAATGCTGTAGTGGTGCTTTTCCCGGCCGATGGTGCGACCCGGTAGCCCCTCCCTCTCCAGGCAGGCCTCCAGAGAGGTCTGTATCTGGGACACGATTTCCTTGCGGTTGCCGCGAATTTTCTTGACCGCAGTGGCGATGCGTTTGGCGCGCATCGGGTAGAGCGCCTGAAATCCGAGCTCCTCGAATTCCACGCGCACATTGTTCATCCCCAGGCGGTTGGCGATCGGCGCATAGATATCCAGTGTTTCCCTGGCGATGCGGCGCCGTTTTTCCGGTGCCAGGACTCCCAGGGTGCGCATATTGTGCAGGCGGTCGGCAATCTTGACCAGAATGACCCGCAGGTCCTTGGCCATGGCCATGGCCATTTTCTGAAAATTTTCGGCCTGGGCTTCGGCCCGGGAACTGAAGTTGATCTTGTTAAGCTTGCTGACCCCATCGACGAGATCGGCCACAGTGCCGCCAAATTGATGCTTGATGGCGGTTTTGGAGATGCCGGTGTCCTCGATCACGTCGTGGAGCAACGCCGCCATAAGACTCTGGTGATCCATGTGCATGTCGCACAGGATGTTGGCTACCGCCAGGGGGTGGGTGACGTAGGGATCGCCACTGCGGCGAAACTGCCCATCATGAGCCTGCTCGGCGTAGTAATAGGCACGTCTGACCGAGTTGACCTGGCCGGGAACCAGGTAGGAAGCCAGGTTACCGGCCAGAGAGTCGATAGTGTCAATCGCTCTTACGTCCACTTCTCGACGCTCCCCGATTACTGCTCCGTGTCTTCTTGTTCTTCCTGATCGAGACTGGCGTCCGCCTGCTCCATATCTTCTTCAGGTACCGACGGCAACTCTGCCGCCACCTCTGCTTCCGCAGCGTGCTGTGCTTCCAGGGTTTTCTCGTCCAGCTCGAGGGTCGGTTTTTCGTTCAGGATACCTGCGTCTACCATACCCTCGGCAATTTCACGCAGGGCTATCACCGTAGGCTTGTCCTTATCGACAGAAACCAGAGGGTCCTTGCCTTCGGCCTGTAACTGACGTGCCCGCTTACTGGCGATCATGACCAGATGGAAGCGGTTATCTACCTTGTCGAGGCAGTCTTCAACGGTAATTCGTGCCATGTCTGTACCTGTCTGTAGTTATTGGATCAGGGTTGCTGATGCGTTATGGCCACCTGCGCAGTATAAGCGATCCCATGCAGGTCGGGGCCTTAGGGAAAAGGGACCGGGATTTTACGCAATTCCACTCCTTCCCGCCAGAAAAACCCGGCGCCTCACAACAATACGCGACGGACTCCCGCAGAGCGTTGTGGGACTTAATCAGGGTCCTAGCCTGCGCTGTGGGACAGTTTTCCCAGCAATTCCGCCTGGTTGACCTGTTGGTAGGCCAGCGTCAGGCGCCGGGACCGGACTATGGCACGCAAGTCTTCCAGCGCCGTAGTGAAGTCCTTGTTGACAACCACGTAGTCGGCTTCCGCCACATGGGAGATTTCATCCACCGCCTGGCGCATCCGCCGGTTGATGGTTTCCGGGTTGTCCTGGGCGCGGCTGGTCAGCCGCTCCCGAAGGGATTCCACCGAAGGTGGCAGAATAAAGATGGTGCAGGTGTCCTTCATGGCATTGCGGACCTGGCTGGCTCCCTGCCAGTCGATTTCCAGAATCACATTCATGCCGGCGTCAAGACGGTCCTGCACCCAGTCCTGAGAAGTGCCGTAACGACGACCGTAAACCTCCGCGCTTTCAATAAATTCGCCGGCGTTCAACATAGTCAGAAAGGTATCGTTATCGACGAAGTGGTAATCAACACCATCCTCTTCACCAGGTCGAATTTCCCTGGTGGTGTGGGAAACCGAGACGCAGAGATTCCGACTGCCTTCGCTTTCCACCAAAGCATTTACCAGGCTGGTTTTACCGGCCCCGGAAGGGGCCATCACGATAAAGAGACTTCCTTTCGCCATAATCAGGATTCCTGTCGCCTTGACGCCGCATTGATTGGCAGGTCTCTCCCTGTTACTGCGGCAGAGTTCGGCAATTGCATCACTCGATATTCTGGATCTGTTCCCGCATCTGTTCGATCAGCACCTTCAGTTCAACTGCGCTGCGCGTGGTTTCCGCCACGATGGATTTCGATGACAGGGTGTTCGCTTCGCGGTTCAGTTCCTGCATGAGGAAATCCAGCCGCCGGCCTTTCTGGCCACTGAGCTTGAGTACCCGGGAAACTTCGGCCACATGGGCTGCCAGTCGATCCAGTTCCTCATCCACATCCGATTTCTGGGCGACCAGAACCAGTTCCTGTTCCAGCCGCGTGGGCTCC